>LZME01000096.1 GCA_001673575.1 Mycolicibacter heraklionensis
TAGTCGACCAGCCGGCCGAAGTGCTGCTCGAGCAGCCCGATCACCGCGAACGCCACCCAGGTGGGGACCAGCGCGCTGCCCTTTTTGTAGACGTAGCCGCGGTCCTGGATGGTCTTGATGATCGAGGAGTACGTCGACGGCCGGCCGATGCCCAGCTCTTCGAGCGCCTTGACCAGCGAGGCCTCGGTGTAGCGCGCTGGTCCCCACCTGGGTGGCGTTCGCGGTGATCGGGCTGCTCGAGCAGCACTTCGGCCGGCTGGTCGACTACGACTTCACCGCCGCCATGGAGGACGAGCTCGACGGGATCGCCGCTGGGCGCCAGCGCCGCGTCGACTGGCTGCACAACTTCTACTTCGGTGGCGACTACGGGGTGGAAGGTTCCATCTCTCGTGCCGGTGGCTTGAAGAAGCTGGTCGGGGTCAACTTGGAGGGCATCGACGCCCGCGAGATCAACTCGATCAAGCTCTTCGACGACGCCGAGGGCAGGCCGGTCTATGTGCGGGTTGGCAAGAACGGCCCCTACCTGGAGCGCATGGTCGCCGGGGACGACGGGGAACCGACCCCGCAGCGGGCCAACCTGGATGACTCGCTGCCGCCGGACGAGCTGACCCTGGCGCTGGCCGAGGAACGCTTCGCCACCCCGCAGGAGGGTCGGTCGCTCGGTGTGGACCCGGCCACCGGGCACGAGGTCGTCGCCAAGGACGGCCGCTACGGCCCGTACGTCACCGAAGTTCTGCCGCCCCCGCCGGACGACGAGTCCGGGGCGACCGCCAAGAAGGGCAAGAAGCCGACCGGCCCGAAGCCGCGCACGGGTTCGCTGCTGCGCAGCATGAGCCTGGAAACCGTGACGCTCGACGACGCGCTGAAGCTGTTGTCGTTGCCGCGGGTGGTCGGCGTCGACCCCGAGTCCGGCGATGAGATCACCGCGCAGAACGGTCGCTACGGGCCGTACCTGAAGCGCGGCACCGATTCTCGGTCGCTGGCCACCGAGGAGCAGATCTTCGAGATCACCCTTGAAGAGGCGCTGAAGATCTACGCCGAGCCGAAGCGCCGTGGCCGCCAAGCGGCGGCGACTGCCGCGCTGCGGGAGCTGGGCGTCGATCCGACGAGCGGCAAGCCGATGGTGATCAAGGACGGCCGATTCGGTCCGTACGTGACCGACGGTGAGACCAACGCCAGCCTGCGCAAGGGCGATGAGGTGGCCACCATCACCGATGAGCGTGCCTCCGAACTGCTCGCCGACCGGCGGGCACGGGGACCGGCCAAGAAGGCCGCCAAGAAGACCGCCCGCAAGGCACCCGCGAAAAAGGCGCCGGCGAAGAAGGCCGCTGCGAAGAAGGCTACAAAGAGCTGAGTCAGTCGGCTGCGGCCGCGGGCTCCGCGTCATCGGCGACTTCGGCCGGGATCGCTTCCAGCGCTGCGAGGTTCAGCGGCCGCGCCAGCTGAGTGGGAACGGCGCGCCCGCGTAACTCGACGATCTCGCCGACCTCCCAGCACAGCGCCTCAGCGTCGACCGCGCCGCTGACCGCCACCGCCGAAGCCAGCACGTGGCCGTCCTCCAACTTGGCCAGCTCGGTCAGCCGGGCAGCCTCGTTGACCGGGTCGCCGATCACGGTGTACTCGAAACGGGCCCGGGCGCCGATGTGGCCGGCGATCGCCCGCCCGGCCGACACCCCGATGCCGAACTCTTCGGAACCGAGCACCGGCAGCAGGCCGTCGTGCAGTTCGCGGGCCGCCGCCAAGGCTGCGCTGGAGGCGTCCGGGTGCTCGATGGGCGCACCGAAGATGGCCAGCGCCGCGTCACCCTGGAATTTGTTGACGAAACCGCCGTGGCGTCCGACGGCCTCGACCACGACCCGGAAGAACTCATTGAGCAGGTTGACGACCTCGCTGGGCGGCCGAGTCGCGGCCAGCTGGGTGGAACCCACCAAGTCGATGAAGAGCACCGCCACGTCGCGTTCCTGGCCGCCCAGCTCGGTGCCACGCTCCAGGGCCCGCCGGGCCACGTCTTCGCCGACGTAACGGCCGAACAGGTCACGCAACCGCTGCCGCTCGGCCAGGTCACGCACCATGTCGTTGAACCCGGCCTGCAGCAGCCCGAGCTCACTGGCGTCGTAGATCTGCATGTGTGCGTTGTAGTTGCCGCGCTGCACCTCGCCCAGCGCCCAGCGCAACTGGCGCAGCGGATCGGCGATCGACATCGACACCAGCACGGTGCCGGCCAGCCCGATCACCAGGGCGGCCAGCGCCATCAGCAGGATCGGGGTGAACAGCTTGTCCGGTGAGGCGTTGAGCAACGATGCCTTGCCGGCCAACACCGACAGCACGATCGCCAGCACCGGCACCCCGGTCGACAGCAGCCAGGTCAGCAGCTGCCGAAGGATCACTCCCGGCGCCCGCAGTTTCTCCGGGGTCCCGTCCCGCAGGGCCGCGACCGCGACCGGACGCAGCACCCGCTCGGACTGCAGATAACCGATGATCGCGGTGGCGGCGGCGCCCAGGGCGGTGGCGGTGACCACGATCGGCACCACCTCGTGCACCACCTGCCAGCTGATGATGACGAACACCACCCCGCCGACCGTCCAGTAGCAGATGCTGATCAGAGAGCGGTAGAACGGCATCCGCAGCGCCCGGGACCGGGCCAGCTCGGTATCGGCCGGATCGGAGTCGCCGTTGGTCTCGAGATCGGCGAGCAGCGCCTCCCGGCGCTGCCAGCGGAACACCGGCATCAGCAATGCGGTGCTGATCGAAAAGCCGAGGGCGAACAGGCATAGCAGCACCACGGCGAACAACGCCAGGTTCAGGCGCGGCAAGTCCTGCAGATTGATGCGGTCTTCCTCGGGCAGGCCGAACCGCAGGAAACCGAAGACGAACAGCGACCCGATGATGTCGGCTTGCAGCATGCTCAGCGTGAAAACCGGCCAGGGAGTGCGCACGACCCAGCGGACGAATCGGTTGATCCGCCCGACCAGGGTCGTGGTGCTCACCAGCACACCGTATCGGGCGAGAGGGGGAATGACCGAGGCCGATGGCTTGTCATGTCCGGGGCATGTCCGGTCAAGCCACTACTGTGACCGATGATGTCCGGGGTTTTCGCGCGTTTGGTGGGCCAGCAGTCGGTCGAAGCCGAGTTGTTGGCCGCGGCCCGGGCAGCTCGGCGTGATGTAGCACACAGTGGCATGACCGCCGGCGGTATGTCACACGCCTGGTTGATCACCGGCCCGCCGGGATCGGGCCGGTCGATCGCGGCGGTGTGTTTCGCCGCGGCGCTGCAGTGCACCGCCGACGAGTCCGACGGCGGGCCGGGCTGCGGTCACTGCCGCGCCTGCACCACGACGATGGCCGGCACCCACGCCGACGTGCGGCGGGTGGTGCCGGAGGGACTGTCCATCGGCGTCGATGAGATGCGGGCCATCGTGCAGGCCGCCTCCCGGCGCCCCGGGACCGGCCGCTGGCAGATCGTGGTGGTCGAGGACGCCGACCGGCTCACCGAGGGCGCGGGCAATGCCCTGCTGAAGGTGGTCGAGGAGCCGCCGCCCTCGACGGTGTTCCTGTTGTGTGCCCCGTCGGTCGATCCCGAGGACATCGCGATCACGCTGCGGTCCCGCTGCCGCCACGTGGCGCTGGTGACGCCGCCGCCGGCGGCCATTGCCCAGGTGCTGATCGACGCCGACGGGCTCGACCGCGAGACGGCGGACTGGGCGGCCGCCGTCAGCGGCGGCCACGTGGGCCGGGCCCGGCGGCTGGCCACCGATTCCGAGGCCCGGCAGCGCCGCCAGCGGGCACTGTCGCTGGCGCGCGACGCGGCGACCCCGTCGCGGGCCTTCACCGCAGTCGACGAGTTGGTGGCCGCAGCGGAGTCCGAGGCGCGGGATCTGACCTCCGAGCGCGCCGAGATCGAGACCGAGGAACTGCGCACCGCGCTGGGGGCCGGCGGCACCGGCAAGGGCACCGCCGGAACACTGCGCGGCACCGCCGGGGTGATCAAGGACCTGGAGCGCCGGCAGAAGTCCCGGCAGACTCGGGCCTCGCGTGACGCGCTGGATCGGGCCCTGATCGACCTGGCCACCTACTTTCGCGACGCCCTGCTGGTGGCCACGGCCTCGGCCGGTGTCGCCCGGCCCAACCACCCGGACATGACCGATGCGGTGGCGGCCATCGCCGCCCACGCGTCGCCGGATCGGCTGTTGCGCTGCATCGAGGCGGTGCTCGAATGCCGCGACGCACTGGCGGCCAACGTCAAGCCCCGCTTCGCCGTCGGGGCCATGGTGGCCACCGTCGGGCAGGCCCTGCGAGACGACCTGTAGACTGATCCGGCCCGGCCTCGGTCGAGCCCGCCACCTTAGCTCAGTCGGTAGAGCAATTCACTCGTAATGAATAGGTCAGGAGTTCGATTCTCCTAGGTGGCTCCACAAGCTCGACCCAGTTCATGTTCCCGTGAGCGTGCATGTCTGCACGCCGACACACCGCCCCTGCCGGCATTCTGCGCACGTTCGCCGAGGGCTATGCCGGCAGACGTTATTGACAATCATTGTCAATAACCGCCGTGCGCGCTAGCCTGAGGGCCGCGCGCCGCCGAGACCGCAACGGTCGCTGCCGGTGTGCACCAGACCGCGCCGACGAAGCGAGCAATCCCGTTGTCCACCAGCGCCAAACCTGAAGTGTCATCGCTCTTTCGCTACATAGAAACCCTGCACGGCGATCGAGCGTGGGGCGCCATGCTGGATTCCGGTGCCGGGGTGAAGTCCCTGCAATGGATCCAGGCGCTGCCGACCGACCGCTGGACGGCGATCACCGCGGCGCCCGGCATGGCCGAGGCGGCTCGTGCGGCACTGGGCGATGGAATCCGGCCACAAGACCGGTTGCTGGTCGGCAACTGGATCGATGACAGCCTGCTCGCCGGCGAAACCTTCGACACCGTGCTCGTCGACTATCTCGTCGGCGCGATCGAGGGCTTTGCTCCGTACTGGCAGGACCGGGTGTTTGCACGATTGCGTCCGCTGGTCGCCGACAACGGCCGGCTCTATATCACTGGGCTGGAACCCTACGTTCAGTACCAGCCCGAGACCGACAGCGGCCGAATCATCTGGGAAATCGGGCGGGCCCGCGACGCGTGTCTGCTGCTGGCCGGGGAGCGGCCCTACCGTGAATATCCGCTCGACTGGATGCTGCGCCAGCTCGAACGGGCCGGGTTTGTGATCGTGGAGAGCCGACGCTTCCCGATTCGCTACGGGCCCGGTCATGTCAACCGCCAGCTTGATATGTGCCGCAGGCGACTTCAACGTTTCGGGTCCGCGGCACTCGGCGGCGGGATGCTCCAGTATGTCGAAGAACTACGGCTTCGAGCGCTGCTCGTCCTCGCCCGTGACGGCGGTCTGCGGCACGGTCACGACTACGTGATCGCCGCGGAGCCCGCGCGCTGAACGTGGTTTAGATGTACATCGCCGGGTCGATGTAGCTGGTCGGGTCCACCAGCGGCTCGCGCTGCTTCTCGGTGCGGTGGCGCACCGCAGCCGGGATTCCGGTGGCGATGCAATCCGCCGGAACATCCTGGGTGACAACGGCGTTCGCGCCGATCGCGCTGCCGTCTCCGATGGTGATCGGACCGAGCACCTTCGCGCCGGCGCCCACCGTGACGCCGTTGCCGATGGTCGGGTGGCGCTTGCCGTGACTCAGCGAGCGCCCGCCGAGGGTGACACCGTGATAGACCATGACGTCATCGCCGATCTCGGTGGTCTCGCCGATCACCACGCCCAGGCCGTGGTCGATGAAGAAGCGCCGCCCGATCGTCGCGCCGGGGTGGATCTCGATACCGGTGGCGAATCGGGTGGCTTGAGCCAGCACGCGGGCCACCCCGCGCAGCGCCGGCTTGGCCCACAGCCGGTGCGCGAGCCGATGCGACCAGATCGCGTGCAAGCCCGAATAGACCAGGGCGTTCTCGAAATCCCCGCGCGCGGCCGGGTCATGCTCGCGCGCGTTGCGCAGGTCCTCGCGCAACGCCGCCCACACGCTCATGAGTGCGCTCACTGGCGAATATGTTCGAACAGCGGCGTCGAGATGTAGCGCTCGCCGAAGTCGGGAACCACCACCACGATCAGCTTTCCGGCGTTCTCCGGGCGCTTGGCCAATTCGAGGGCGGCCCACACGTTGGCACCGGCCGAGATTCCGCCGAGGATCCCCTCCTCGGTGCCCAGCGCGCGAGCCACCCGGATGGCGTCGTCGAACTGCGCGTCGATGATCTCGTCGTAACAGTCGCGGTCGAGCACCTCGGGGACGAAGTTGGCGCCCAGCCCCTGGATCTTGTGTGGGCCGGGGTCGGCGCCGTGCAGGATCGCCGAGTCCTTGGGCTCCACGCCGACGATCTGAACATCGGGCTTGTGGGCCTTGAGGGTGTGCGACACACCGGTCAGCGTGCCGCCGGTGCCGATGCCGGCGACGAAGATGTCGACGGCGCCGTCGGTGTCCTTCCAGATCTCTTCGCCGGTCGTCCGCTCGTGGATCGACGGGTTCGCCGGGTTGGCGAACTGGTCTGCGGACAGGGCGTTGTGGGTGTCGGCGACGATCTGCTTGGCCTTGGCCACGGCGCCGGCCATGCCCTCGGAGCCGGGCGTCAGCACGATCTCGGCGCCGTAGGCGCGCAGCATCACCCGGCGCTCGGTGGACATGGTGTCCGGCATGGTCAGGATCACCTTGTAACCCCGGGCCGCGCCGACCATCGCCAGGGCGATGCCGGTGTTGCCGCTGGTGGCCTCGACGATGGTGCCCCCGGGACGCAGCTGGCCGGACTGCTCAGCGGCGTCGATGATCGCGACGCCGATGCGGTCCTTGACGCTGTTGGCGGGGTTGTAGAACTCGAGTTTGGCCGCCACTTGAGCGTCCAGTCCCTCGGTCAGCCGGTTGAGCCGCACCAGCGGCGTATGGCCGATCAGCTCGGTGACGTTGTTGTAGATCCTGCCCATCAAATGCCCTTTCCTACCAAGGCCGCCATAGGTGCTACGCGCTCCCTTCGGCAATGCGCCGTACGGCCTTGATGAAGACGTCGATCTCTTCGAAAGTGTTGTAGAACGCGAACGACGGCCGCACGGTGGCCTCCAGGCCATAGCGGCGCAGGATCGGCTGCGCGCAGTGGTGACCGGCGCGCACCGCGATGCCCTCGGAGTTCAGTGCCTTGCCCACTTCCAACGGCTCGTGGCCGGCCAGCACGAACGACAACACACTGGCCTTCTCGTCGGCGGTGCCGACGAGCCGCACCCCGGGGATATCGGCCAGGCGCGGCGTGGCGTATTCGAGTAGGGCGTGCTCGTAGGCGGCGATGCGTTCGATGCCCACTCGTTCCACATAGCGCAGGGCTTCGCCCAGGCCGACCGCATCGGCGATGTTGCCAGTGCCCGCCTCAAACTTGTTGGGCGGTTCCTGGTAGAGCGAGCGCTCCAGGGTGACGTCGGCAATCATGTTGCCTCCACCCTGCCACGGCGGCGTCTCGGCCAGCGCCTCGGCGGTGCCGTAGAGCACTCCGATCCCGGTGGGACCGAAGATCTTGTGCCCGGAGAACGCGAAGAAGTCCGCGCCCAGCGATTGCACGTCGATCGGGATGTGGGGGATCGACTGTGCCCCGTCGATCAGAACCCGAGCGCCGTAGCGGTGGGCGAGCTCGACGATGTCGTGCACCGGGGTGACGGTGCCCAGCGCGTTGGAGACATGTGTGGCGGCAACCAGTTTGGTTCGCGGGCCCAGCAGGTCCTCGAATTCGCCCAGCAGCAGGTTGCCCGCCTCGTCTACCGGGGCCACCTTCAAAATCGCCCCGGTCTTCTTCGAGATCAATTGCCACGGAACGATATTCGCGTGGTGCTCCAGGTGGGTGATGACGATCTCATCGCCGGGGCGCAGGTTCTTGCCGCCCCAGGCGTATGCCACCAGGTTGATCGCCTCCGTGGTGCCACGCACGAAGACGATGTCCTCACTGCGCGGTGCGCCCAGGAATCGCCGCACGGTGTCGCGGGCGTCCTCGTAGGCATCGGTGGCGCGGGCCGCGAGTTCGTGTGCGGCCCGGTGAATGTTGGAGTTCTCGTGGGCGTAGAAGTGCGCCAGCCTGTCGATGACGGCCTGCGGCTTCTGTGTGGTGGCGGCGTTGTCGAACCAGATCAACGGCTTGCCGTTGACGGTCTCGCGCAGGATCGGAAAGTCGGCGCGCACCGCGTTGACGTCGAAGATCTCGTGCGAGTCCGGCACCGTCGGAGCCGGTTCGGCGGACGGCACCCGATGCGACAAGAACGCGTAGTTCGCTTCGTCGCCACCGACGGCCGGCGTGCGGGAGCCGTGCCAATCCAGCTGCGGAACCGCCGGCGTGCCCCCGGGCCAGCCGGGCGCCGATCCACGTGGCGCGACCGGGACCGCACTGGCCGGGGAACCGGCCAGCACCCCGGGCACGGTCGGCACGATGCCGCTCGGCACCGCGAACGCCGACAGGTCGGCCAGCCCGGGCGGCAGCAACCCGGACGGGTCGGGTGCGCCGCCCCGGGGTGCCACCGCGGTGGTCTGCGGCGGCGAGTCCGGACCGGGCCGGGCGGCATACAGCTGGTTGGCCAGTACCTCCAGCTCAGCGGCGCTGACCGGTGGGTTTACCGGCCTGGGGTCACTTGTACTCATGGAAACGGTCCACCGAGACGTCGTCGAGCACGGCGAGCGCATCGTCGGTGAGCACGGCCAGCGAGTTGTACAGCGTGACCAGGTAGGACGCGATCGCCGACCGGTTGATGCCGGTGAACCGCACCGATAGGCCCGGCGCCTGCTCGCCGACCAGGCCGGGCTGGAACAGTCCGACCACACCCTGGCGCTCCTCGCCGGTGCGCACCAGCAGGAACTTGGTCTTGGAGTCCTCCACCGGCACCTTGTCGCTGGGCACGATCGGGATGCCGCGCCAGGTGATGAATTGGGCGCCGAACAGGTTCACCACCACCGGCGGCACACCGCGGCGGGTGGCCTCACGGCCGAAGGCGGCCACACCCAGCGGGTGGGTCAGGAAGAACCCCGGGGTCTTCCACACCTTGGTGATCAATGAATCCAGGTCGTCGGGGGTGGGCGGGCCGGTCAGGGTGGAGATGGTCTGCTCGGGCGTGACCTGCGCCAACAGGCCGTATTCCGGATTGTTGACCAGCTCGTACTCCTGGCGTTCCTTGATGGTCTCGATGGTGAGCCGCAGCTGCTGTGCGACCTGGTCGTGCGGGCTGGAGTACAGGTCGGAGACCCGGGTGTGCACATCAAGCAGGGTGGAGATCGAACGCAGGGTGTACTCCCGCGGGCTGGTCTCGTAGTCCACGAACGTCTGCGGCAGTGGTTCCTCCGAACCGGCGCCCTGCTCGGCATGGATGGCGACCTGGCCGGGGTTGACCACCCGGTTGACCCGGTAGATACCGGCTTCGACCGGGACCCAGTTCAACAGGTGCAGCAACCAGCGCGGCGTGATGGTGGCCAGTTGCGGGACCGTCTTGGTCGCATTCGCGAGTTGCCGTGCGGCGAGGTCCCCGAGCGCCTGAGATTCGTTCTGAGCGGACGTCATTGCTTTCCTCCTGATGAGTGACGGCGCCAATCATGGACCATGGTCCGGGTTTGCCCACCAGTTGCGCTCAGGGCGAATTGAATCCCTCGCAGTTCGCGCCGCTGCGGTACATGTCGTAGGGTATGTGTATGTCGAACATCACGCTGCCACAGCCGCACACTTTGTGCCGCCTTGCCGCGTGTTGTTGTTGTTGATTCTCTGACGCCCTGATTCCTTAGCGTCGCAGCCCGCCCCCTTTTCTCGGCGAGATGCTGCCGTGCGCGCTTCAGACCAGAAAGTCGACTCGGCATGACCGTTTCAACCTCCGTTCTTCCTTTTCTCGATACCGAACCGATGGTGACCGTTCGCCGCCGGGTGCAATCCCGCCCCGCCGTCGACATCGACCGAATGACCCGCTATCACGGCGGCACGTATTCGCACACCGTCGACCGGATCGTTTTCACCGACGGCACCAGCGCACGCACCGATCTGATTCGCCTGAACCCCGGCATCGCGGCCTATTCGCTGGATTTTCACGGCATCGCGCCCACCCGGCCATCGGCATACCGGATCGACACCTGGTCGGCGGTTCCGAACCTGCGCCGGGCTGTTCAGGGCGCCCGTGACCCCCGCGAAGTTCAGGTCGACTGGATCCTGCGCAACTCGGTCCCGCGGCTGTCCACCGTCGAGTTGAGCCGTCGGCTGCGGGAGGCCGGCCACCGGCTGGGACGCGGCAACATCACCGAGCACGAGGCGATCGCCGCCACCCAGGCCGCGATCTGGCGGTTGACCAACGGTTTGGAGCTGGACACCCGCGCCCGCACCGAGCCGGTCCGGGTGCTGCGCGACGCCGACGGGGTGACCGTCGAGTTCGAAGAGGCACTTGAGTTGGGCGGCTACACCCTGGAACTGGTCGCCTCGGAGCCCGTGACGGTGACCCTGCACAAGTCCGACGACGGCCGTAGCTGGCGGGAGGTGCCCTCGTCGCGGCTGGCCGTCGAGGCCGCCGGCGCCCATCGCAAGGCGCTCGGCGTGGGTGCCACCGTCGGCGGCCACCGGTTCTACCGCCTGTCGGTGGCCGGCCCGGGGACGGCGGCCACCCTCGGCGACGTCGACTTCTGGCTCAACGGCGCCAGCACCTATCGCAATGCCGACCGCATCGTGGCCCTCTACCGCTACCTGCTGGCCGGCGCGGCCCGGGCGCGCACCACCGCACCCGGACTGAACGTCTCGGCCGCCACCATGGCCGACGGTCTGGTGGGGCCGCTGCGCCTGTCCGTCGCAGACTCCGCCGCGCTGAGCGTCGAGGGCGCGGAGCTGCTGGACGCCGACGGAAACGAGCTGACTCACCCGGTGCAGCCGGGCAGCGTCTTCTACCTGCGTCCGCACCCGGGCGCGGTGTCGGCCCGGGTGCGCGTCACGGTGCCCGGTACCGAAGACGGCTACGGCGGCCGGGTCCTCACCGGCATTGCCGCAGAACAGGACTCGCGGACGTTCACCCCGGTGGCGCTGGCGGTTGCGGCCGCGCTGGTCGTCGACTTCGACCTCTCTTGGTCGCAGCGGCGGGCATTGCCGCACCGGTCCCGGCGACCGCGGTCAGGGGCCCGATCCGCCTAGCGCCGAATCCACCACCGGTAGCCGCACCCGAAACACCGTCCAGCCCTCGGTCGACTCCACACTCACCGAGCCACGGTGGGCGCCGACGATAGAGGAGACGATCGCCAACCCCAGTCCGGTGCTGCCCAATTCACCGGAGCGGGCCTTATCCGCCCGGACGAACCGCTCGAAAAGATGCGGTACCAGCTCGGCGTCGATACCGGGGCCGTCGTTGGCCACCGTCAGCTCCGCGGCCGGCCCTCCGACCCCGCCGTGGTCCGCGGTGATGGCCGTCGTCACCGTCACCCCGGGCGGGGTGTGCACCCAGGCGTTCTTCAACAGGTTGGTGACGACCTGGTGCAGCCGCGCGCGATCGCCGCGAACCCACACCGGGGCATCCGGCAGGTCTTTGATCCAGTGGTGGGTCGGTGCGGCGGCGGCCGCGTCGTTGACCGCATCGAGCACCAGGTCAGCCAGGTCGACATCTTCGAGCTGCAGGTCCTGGCCTTCGCCGAGTCGCGACAGCAACAACAGCTCCTCCACCAGCGAGGCCATCCGCTGGGCCTCGGACTCGATGCGGGCCAGCGCGTACTCGGTGGTCGGCGGCAGGGCCGCGCTGTCCTGCCGCGTCAGTTCGGCATACCCCTGAATGGCCGCCAGCGGTGTGCGTAGCTCGTGGCTGGCGTCGGTGATGAACTGTCGCATCCGCCGGTCGGCGTCACTGCGATAGGCAAGTGCACTGTCGACGTTGTCCAACAATCGATTCAATGCACCGGCGACGATTCCCACCTCGTTGCCCGGGTCGACGTCGTCCTCGGCCACCCGGATGGTGATGCGCTCGTCACCCTCGGCCAGCGGCATCGCCGCCACCGAGGCGGCGGTCGCCGCGACCCGGCGCAGCGGCCGCAGCGCATAGCTGACCACGGTGATGGTCAACCCCGCAGTGACCAGCAACGCCAAGGTGTAAAGCGCTGACGCAGCGGCCATTCGGCGATCGACGGTGCGGTTCGCCAGGTGCATCGAGCCGCCGATGAACAACAGGTCATCGTCATCGACCGCGCGGGTAGCCACCCGATAGGAGCCCAGGCTGCCCAACTCCACTGTCTGCGGCTGACCACTGGTCCAACGTCCCCCGGCGATGGTGGCCACCACGTCGGCGGGCGCGGGATAGGGATCCCGCTTGGTGAACACCACGGCCCCGATCACCACGCCGTCGCGCAGCACCGCCAGCACATTGCCCGGGGTCTGATCACTGAAACCGAGCATGGCCGTGCCGATGTTCGACTTTCCGTCGGGACCCACCACGTTGTCGACGTGGCGATAGTCGGCGAAGTAGTGGCTGAAGGCGTTGAGCGACTCGTAGAGGTCGGCGTCGCTGGTGGCGGTGACGTAGGTGCGCAGGCTCAGCACCGACACCGCGCCCACCGCGACGAACACCACGGTGACGACGGCCGACACCCCCAGCACCAACTGCCGGCGCAGACCACGGGGACGCCACCGAGGGGGCTTGGGGGCGGCGGTCATTCGGGTGGCTTGCACATGTATCCCACTCCGCGCACGGTGTGGATCATCGGCGCCCGGTCGGCGTCGACCTTCTTCCGCAGGTACGAGATGTAGAGGTCGACGATGCTGGTGCGGCCGGCGAAGTCGTAATTCCAGACCCGATCCAATATCTCCGCGCGGCCCAACGCCCGGCCTTGGTTGCGCATCAAGAAGCGCAGCAGTTCGAACTCGGTCGTGGTCAGCGCGACCGTGGTGCCGCCGCGGGTGACCTGGCGGCTGGCGCCGTCCAACGTCAGGTCGCCCACGGTGAGCACCTCGTTCATCGGCGGTGCCAGCTGGCTCGACCGGCGCAGCAGCCCCCGCAGCCGGGCCACCAACTCCTCCAGACTGAACGGCTTGGTCATGTAGTCGTCGGCGCCCGAGGTCAGTCCGGTCACCCGGTCGGTCACCGAGTCGCGGGCGGTGAGAAACAGTGTCGGCGTGTAGGGATCGGACTCGCGGACCCGCTGCAGAATCCGCAGCCCGTCGATATCGGGCAGCATGATGTCGAGCACCAGCAGATCCGGTGTCCCGCCGTGGAACTTGGTCACAGCGTCGCGTCCGTTATGGGCGACGTCGACCACCCACCCCTCGTAGTGCAGGGCCATGGTCACCAGGTTGGTCAGCGCCGGCTCGTCATCAACCAGCAGGACCCGGATCGGTGAGCCGTCCGGCCGATAGATCCGCGGGAGCTGCCCGAGGATCGCCTTGCGCGGAGCGTGACCGTCCGTGTTACCCGCCATCGGTCGCCATTTTCCACCGAGTCGGGGTCATTCGCCGAGCAGACGTTGCTTCCGCTGGGCGAATTTCTCCGGCGTCAGAATGCCCGAGTCCCGCAATTCGACCAGCGCGCGTAGTTCGGCGACGACGCCAATGGCTTTCGACTTGTCGGCTTTGTCGACCTTGACCGAGGTGTCCGGATGTTCGGGCTCCGCGGCCCGATCGGGCGGTGCAGTGAGATTGCGTTGGGTGTCCAGCGGGGAACGGCGTTCGTTGCCCGCCGGGTTGGCCAAGGCGCCCCCGGCCGCGCCGGCCAGCGCCATCTGGGAGTAGGGGAGCTTGGCCGCGGTCGCCATCGGCCCCGCTGCCGCTGATGCGCTACCGGATGGAGCTGCTATCAGTGTGACGTCGCGCAGTGCGGAGGGAACGGCCGCCGCCCAGGCCCGCGGTACCGACAGGCCGCCCATCGGTATCGCCTTGCCGGCGCTGGCCCACGCCGTGCCGGTACCCGCCAGGCTGGCTGTCGGGACCAAACCGCTTAGGGCAGGTGCGGTTTCACCGATCAGGCCCAGCGCCCCGAGTTCGGCTCCTTCGGGAAGGGCGAGTTCTCCCAGCGTCATCGCCAGGCCGCCGAACGCGCCGCCCAGGCCGATCGCCCCAAAAGGCCCGACGCTGCCCACCTCGAAAACCGCGCTGACGATATCGAACAGCAGGCCGGTCGACACCGTGCCGGTGCCGGTATCGGCGGCGGTACTGGGAGCGGGTGCGGTGAAGGTGGGCAGTTGGGTGGCTGCTGCGGCGTTGGTGGCGTAGGCGTACATGGCGGTGGCGTCTTGGGCCCACATTTCGCTGTAGTGGGCTTCGGTGGCGGCGATGGCGGCGGTGTTGGTGCCGAGGAAGTTGGTGGCGATCAGGGTGGCCAGTTGGGCGCGGTTGGCGGCGATGACGGCTGGGGGCACGGTCATGGCGTAGGCGGTTTCGTAGGCGGTGGCGGCGGCTGCTGCTTGGGTGCCGGCGTGGCTGGCTTTGGTGGCGGTGGTGCTCATCCAGGTGGCGTAGGGGGTGGCGGCGGCGGCCATGGCTGTTGCGGAGGGGCCTTGCCAGGTTTGGTCGGTGAGTTCGGCGATGATGGTTCGGTAGTTGTTGGCTGCTGTTTCGAGTTCGGCGGCCATGGTCTTCCAGGCGGTGGCGGCGGCGCGGATGGGGCCTGAGCCTGCTCCGGTGTACATCAGTGCAGAGTTGACTTCCGGTGGCAGCGCTGCGAAATTCATCGGCCACTCCTCGATCGCCGATATTTGACGCTATTTTCGGCCGCTACGACCGGGCAACTCGGTAGCGATGACTCATACGAAACACATATCTGCCGGGCCGCTTTGGTTAACGGGGCGCTGCCAGCGGGGGGACTGCAGTGGAATACAGCCAGGCCTGCCACAACGATTGCAGCGGTTCGCCCGCGTATCCGGCGGCCAGTGCGGTGAAGTCTTCGGTGCCGGCGTTGCCGTGGCGGTAGCGCGACGTCCAGTCGCGCAGCAGGGCGAAGAAGGCGTCGTCGCCCAGCCGGCCGCGCAGCAGATGCAGGGTGATCGCCCCGCGCTTGTACACCCGGTCGTCGAACATGTCGGCCGGCCCGGGATCGGCCAACAGCAGATCTTGCGGCAGGCCCTCCAGTTGGCGGTGGTAACGCCGCGCCAGCTGGTCGGCGCTCGGCCCGCCGGAATGCTCCGACCAGAGCCATTCGGCGTAACAGGCGAACCCCTCATGCAGCCAGATATCGCTCCAGCGCCGCAGGGTGACGCTGTTGCCGAACCACTGGTGTGCCAATTCGTGGGCGATCAGTCGGTTAGATCCCCCGCTGCCGTCGCAGTGGTTGGCGCCGAAGATCGAAATTCCCTGTGCTTCAAGGGGTATCTCCAGGCTGTCGTCGGTCACCAGCACGGTGTAGCCGGCCGCCAGCGGGTAGGGTCCGAACAGGCGCACGAACAGCTCCATCATCTGCGCCTGCGCTGCGAAATCCTGCTCGAACTCGGTCTGCAGGCGGGCCGGCAGCACCGCGCGGATTGCCACCGTCGAGCCCGGCAGTCGGCGGGCCACGTACCGGCCGATCTGCAGGGTGACCAGATAGGTCGGGGTCGGCTCGGGCTGCTCGTACGTCCAGGTAGTGCGGGTGGCCCGGGCGCGCCGCGAGATCAGTTCGCCGTTGGCCACCGCGTAGTACGGGCTGTCGGTGCTGATCTGGATTCGGTAGCTGGCCTTGGTGTAGGGGTGATCGTCACAGGGGAACCACGACGGTGCGCCGTTGGGCTGGCCGGAGACCAGCGCTCCGTCGGTCAACTCCTCGAAACCTACTTCGCCCCAAAGTGTTTCGCTGGGGCGCGGTGATCCCGAGTACCGGACGACGATCACCAGTGCGGCACCGGGCGGCACTGTGGCGGCTAAGGCGATCCGCAGCTTGGCCGCGGAGGTGGCGAACCGCGCTGGTGGGCGACCGTTGACCCAGACCTTCGCCACCGACATTGTGTTGGCGAGGTCGAGGGTGACCTCGCGCAGTGCCGCCAGCGCGACCGCGGTGATAGTCGCGGTGCCCGAGAGCCGGTTACTGCTGACCTTGTACTCCAGGTCGAGTTCGTAGCGCGAGACCCGGTAACCACTGTTGCCGCTGTCGGGCAGATAGGGGTCAAGAACAGGTGCCGGGGCCTTGGCCGCCTTGGCGGGAATCTTCGCGGGTTTGCTCATGCCGCGGGCTCCTGACGCGCGGCAGCCGAAGACCCGCGCTTCTTGCCCGACACCTGCCACGGCGCAATCGGATTGCCCTGCCAGCGCGTCGCCGCCGGTACTTCGTCGCCGCGCATCACCAGCGAGGCCGGCCCGACGGTGGCGCCGGCGCCGAGTCGGGCCGCGGGCAACGCCACACAGTTGGGCCCCAGCGTGGCGCCGGCATCCAACGTGACCGTGTCCATCTGCATGATCCGGTCGTGGAACAGATGGGTCTGCACCACGCAGCCGCGGTTCACTGTCGCGCCGGCGTCCAGCGTCACCAGGTCGGCTTCGGGCAGCCAGTACGTCTCGCACCACACGCCGCGGCCGATGGTGGCGCCCAACGCCCGCAACCACAGGTTCATCACCGGGGTGCCGGTGGCGGCGCGGGCGAACCACGGGGCGGCAACGGTTTCGACGAAAGCGTCGGAGACCTCGTTGCGCCACACGAACGATGACCACAGCGGGCGCTGTGACGCCCGGATCCGACCCACGGTCAACCATTTCGCCACCACCGCGCTGCCGCCGGCCACCGCACCCGCGGCCAGTAGCGTCACGCCGCTGCCCAGCGCGGTCCAGCCGTAGCCGAACGTTGTTGCCCCCCACTGCAACGCGCCCAAAACCGCGGCTCCGATCGCAAACGTGACGATGACCGGGATCAGCCGGAATGTCTCCATGACGGCGCGCATCACCTTCAGCCGCAGCGGCGGTTCGAACGTTCGCTCGGCGTCGAGGTCGGCGGTTTTACGGCGCAGTCGCACCGGCGGGCTGCCCAGCCACGACGAGCCGGTCTTGGCCTTGTGCGGTGCCGTTGACAGCACTGCCACCAAGGAGTTGTCGGGGACCCGCCTGCCCGGCTGGGTGATCCCGGAATTGCCCAGGAAGGCGCGCTTGCCGATGGTGGCCGGTGCGACGTGGATCCAGCCGCCACCCAATTCGTAGGAGGCCACCATGGTGTCGTCGGCGAGAAACGCGCCGTCGGCGATCGTGGTGAACTTCGGGATGACCAGCGCGGTGGAGATCTCGGTTCCAGAGCCCACCTTGGCGCCCAACAATCGCAGCCACCAGGGCGTGATCAGGCTGGCGTACACCGGAAAAAGATAGTCGCGCGCGTCGTCCATCAGACGTTCGGTGGCCCACAGCTGCCAACCCACCCGGCTGCGCACCGGGTGGTAGCCGTCGCGCAGCCCGATCGACAGCAGCCGCACCCCGATCACGGTCAAGGCGGCGTAGCTGAACATCGCGACCAGCGCGGCCAGCGGGGTGGCCAGCGCCGCCGGCCGAATCGCCTCGGTCAGCGTGGCGCAGTCCCGAACGGCCCAGCCCAGCACCGCCAGCCCGGCGCCCAGCGCCAGGAGCGGCAGGCCGGCGAGCAACAGCGACGTCAGCCCGTACACCGCAGCCCAGACCGGGCGCGGCGGCGGCCGGTGATCCGGCCAGGGATGGTGCGCCTTACCGGATTTCATCGCCGGCGAACCGGTCCAGTACTGGCCCTTCTTCACCTCGCCGACTACCCCGGACCCGGGGGCGACGTCGGCGTCCTTGCCGACGGCAGCGCCGGGCAGCAGGGTGGTGCGGGCACCGATGGTGGCGTCGTTGCCGACCGTCACAGGACCGACGTGAAACGCGTCGCCCTCGATCCAGTGCCCGGCCAGATCCACCTCCGGCTCGATGGAACACCGGTGGCCCAGCGTCAACATCCCGGTCACCGGCGGGGCGGAGTGCAGATCCACGCCCTCGCCGATCTTGTTACCCAGTGCCCGCGCGTAATACACCAGCCATGGTGCGCCGGAAAGGTTCTCGGCGCCGCTGGCGGTGGCGAGCCGTTCGGCGATCCAGACCCGCAGGTGCTCGGGACCGCCGCGCCGATAGGTGCCCGGCTGCAGGCTGGAAAGCAATGCGCGCGCCCCCAGCGCGGCGATACCCATCCGGCCCAGCGGGGTCACGAACAGCACGAAGGCGGCGATCACCCACCACCAATCGAGCCGCACCAGCCAGGGCAGTGGGTGCACCGCCGACACCACGTTGTTGATCAGCGCCAGCCACGTCACCCACTGCAGCCCGGTCAGCGTGGCCAGCGGCACCGACAGCAACACCTGTGCGGCCTGGGTCTGCCACGGCGTGGGCTCGACCGCGCGGGACGCGGCCTGCGCTCCGGGATCACTGCGGCCCATATCGTCGAGAAACCCGGCCAGCGAGCCGAGCCGCGGACGGTCGTAGAGCTGGGCGACGGTGGTCTGCGGGTAACGCTGCCGTACCGCGGCCACCAGCTGCGCGGCTTGCAGCGATCCGCCGCCGAGGGCGAAGAAGTCGGCCTGCTCGTCGTCGACCGCGGCGCCCAGCACGTCGCGCCACAACCCGGCCAGCCAGCCCAGGGTGCTGTCCGGGTCCCCGAGAACGCTGCCGCCGGCCAGGCCCGCGCCGCCGGGCTCCGGCCCGACCGGCCACGGCAGCGCATCGCGGTCCACCTTGCCCGACGTGCGGGTGGGGAGTTCGTCGACCAGCACCAGCCGCGGTACCAGCGCGGCCGGCAGTTGCCGGCCCAGCTCGGCGCGTGCGGCCCCCAGATCGAAGTCGGGGTCGGTGCTGACCAGGTAACCGACCAACAGTGGGGTCCCGGCGGCGCTGGTCCGCACCGCCGCCGCACCGCCGCTGACGCCGGGCAGGGCCACCAGAGCGCTGTCCACCTCACCTAATTCGATGCGCCGGCCGCCGACCTTGACCTGGTCATCGGCCCGGCCGCAGAACACCAGCCCGTCGGCGTCCAGCCGCACCAGATCGCCGCTGCGGTAGGCCCGCGCCCAACCCAGCTCCGGTAGCGGCGCGTACTTCTCGGCATCGCGGTCGGGGTCCAGGTAGCGGCCCAGCCCGACACCGCCGATCACCAGCTCGCCGACCTCGCCGGGTGCCACCGGCGCGCCATCGGAACCGAGCACGGCCAGATCCCAGCCCAGCAGCGGCAATCCGATCTGAACCGGGCCGGTGCCGTCGAGTTGCGCGGCGCAGGCCACCACGGTGGTCTCGGTGGGGCCGTAGGTGTTCCACACCTCGCGGCCATCCACCGCCAACCGGGCCACCAGCTCCGGCGGGCAGGCCTCGCCGCCGAAGATCAGCAGCCGCACCGCCTCCAGCGCCTCGGCCGGCCACAGCGCCGCCAGGGTGGGCACGGTGGACACCACGGTCACGTCGCGCGACACCAGCCATGGACCCAGGTCCATGCCGCTGCGTACCAGCGACCGCGGCGCCGGCACCAGACAGGCGCCGTAGCGCCACGCCAGCCACATCTCCTCGCAGGACGCGTCGAACGCCACCGACAGCCCGGCCAGCACCCGGTCCCCGGGCCCGATCGGGTTGTCCTGCAAGAACAGCTGGGCTTCGGCGTCGACGAAGGCCGCCGCGTTGCGGTGCGTGATAGCCACGCCCTTGGGGGTGCCGGTGGACCCCGAGGTGAAGATGATCCAGGCGTCGTCGCTGGTCTGCGGCGCCGTGGCCCGCCAGCCGCGTGACGCGCCCGGGCCGCGGATCAATCCCTGTTCGGTGATCACCGCCGCCACTTGAGCTTCGTTGAACACCAGCTCGGCGCGCTCGGGCGGATCGTCGGCGTCCACCGGCACGTAGGCCGCACCGGTGGCCAGTGCGGACAGGATCGCCACGTACAGCGCGTAATTGCCCGACGGCATCCGAATGCCGATGCGATCGCCGCGGCCCAGACCGCGGGCGGCCAGCCACGCGACACTGTCGGCGATGTCCTCGATCAGCTCCCCGTAGGTCAACACCACATTGCCGTCGTCGATGGCCGGAGCATCGGGGTAGCGCGCAGCGGTGTCCTGCAGAATGTCGATCAGGGTGCGGGGCTGCGGCGCCGAGGAGCCGCGCAGATATTGCGCGGGGACTTGCAGTGAAGGCACGACTGTAGAACGTACCCAGCACGGTCGGGGAGTGCAGCGCGTCATCGTCAGCTCGGCGCGTTGTTCCCGGGTGCGGACTATCGACGCCCCAGCCGAGCCAACCGACGGTGCACGCCGTAAGCGGCAATACCCACGCCAAACATCACCAGTCCGGCCAGGACCGAGGTGACGGGCAAGGCGAACGCGACAACGATGCAGCCCACCAGGCCGGTGATCGGGATCAGGCGCGGGGGACGGCCCTCGGCGGCAGACAAGGTCCAGGCCGCGGCGTTGGCCACGGCGTAATACACCAGGACCGCGAACGAGGAGAACCCGATGGCGCCACGGATATCGGTGGTGGCGGCCAGCCCGGCAACCACCAGTCCGACCGCGATCTCGGCGCGGTGCGGCACCCCGAACCGGGGATGCGCCGCGGTCAAGAACCCGGGCAGATACCGGTCACGGGCCATGGCCAGGGTGGTACGCGACACCCCCAGGATCAGGGCCAGCAAGGATCCGGTCGCGGCGACTACCGCTGCGATCTGGACTACCACGGTCAGCTTGGCCGCCCCGGCGGCCGTCGCCACCTGCACCAGGGGCGCCGATGCGCTGGCAAGACCTTCTGGGCCAAGAACATTCAGTGCCGCCATGGCCACCAGCGCGTACACCACGAAAGTGATGGCCAACGCGATCGGGATCGCGCGCGGAATGGTGCGGGCCGGATCCCGTACCTCCTCGCCCAGGGTGGCGATGCGGGCGTAGCCGGCGAACGCGAAGAACAGCAGGCCCGCTGCCTGCAGCACCCCCGGCACCGACACAGGCGAGTGGTCGAATCCAACGGCCGCAACACCGCGGGCGCCCAGTGCGGTCACCACAACCGCTGCCAGCACCGCCAGCACCACCGCCACGATCGCCCGGGTCAGCCACGCCGATTTCTGCACGCCCAGCACGTTGACGGCGGTCAGCCCCAGCACCGCCGCCACCGCGATCGCGTGGGCGTGCGCGGGCCACGCATAGAAACCCACGGTCAGTGCCATGGCCGCGCACGATGCGGTCTTGCCGACGATGAATCCCCACCCGGCCAGATAGCCGAAGAACGGGCTCAGCCGCTCGCGTCCGTATACGTAGGTACCGCCGGAGGCCGGATACCGTGCCGCAAGCCGCGCCGAGGAAGTCGCGTTGCAGTAGGCGATCACCGCGGCCACGACCAGCCCGATCAGCATCGCCGCACCGGCGGCTGCGGCCGCCGGCGCCAACGCCACGAAAATGCCGGCACCGAGCATCGAACCCAGCCCGATCGTCACCGCGTCGAACACACCCAGCTGCCGGCGAAGCTCGTCCATCATCCAACCTGCCGTCCCTACTTTGGCGCGAGGTAACCGAGCGGGCCGACCGCGATGCACACCGACAGCGCCGCGGTGTCGGCGCGCGCGGACACGTTGTATCCGGCGCCGGGCAGCCGCACGAACACACGGTTGAGGCCTGGACGGACCCGCACCCGTACGTCGGGACCGTCCGACAGCGACAGTGTCATCGCACCGTCGACGTTGGCGAGGTAGTTGATCTCGGCGGTCCAGTCCGCGGGCAGCAGCGGGCCGTCTAGTGCCAGGGTCGCGGGCCGGTCCGGCTGGATCAGATAGCCGCAGTGGGGAACCGGTCCGGGAACCAGGGAGCGGACCCACGTCACCTGGGCGTCGGCCACCGTCCCCGCGTTGGTCAGCATCCGCAACTGCGTCGTCGCAGAGGCGAACTCGGGCCGGTCGGCAAGCAAGGCGAACATGTGGCTGGCCAGGTTCTCCGGGTAGACGACCCGTTGCAGCACCAGCGGGTCGACCTCCTGATCGAGCATGGGCGCATCGGAGGCGGCGTGGGCGGCGGCCAGACCGTGGCGGGCGTTCTGCAGGTACGCGCGGGCCGGATCGTCACGCCAGCAGGTCAAGAACGTGCCCGTCGAATACAGGCTGCTCGCGGTGAACGCCGCCGCCAGTCCGGTCACCGCAATGGCGCGCAGCGGTGAGGCGTTCAGCCACCGCGACGAGTCCCGGTTCGGAGCGCACAACCCGACCGCGCCCAGGATCGCCAGCACCACGACGAGATCGGCCAGGTAGCGCAGGGTTTGAGCCAACTCCAGCGCGGTGAACGCCGAGGAACGCATCAGATAGATCGGCACCTGGCAGGCCGCCGCGTACCCGGCTGCAGCAAGCCATACCGGCACCAGCCGGTGTTTGCGCGCCAGCGACACCGCCAACAGCCCGGCCAGCACCAGCCACCCCAGCGCCATCACCACCGGCCCCGGCAGCGCCCACGGCGAGGCCGGCGCCCAGCGTGCCCAGGTCCACGGGCCACCGGCCAGGCTCGGGACGACGCCGTGGGTGATCGAGCGCTGCAGCAGCTCGCGGGTCATGTCGAGGTCGAAACTCCACCGCTTCTGGTTCACCACCGCCAGGTAGACCCCGATCCACCCCGCGGTCACTGCCAGCATCGCCGTCCACATTCGGGCCCCGGCCCGCCACGCCCCAACGATCGTGCCGGTCAGCGGCTTACCGGACACATAGCCCAGCAGTGCCGTCACCGCGAACGCGACGAACGGAATCACCGCGGACTTCTCGAAGAACAACAGGCCGCCCAGGTAGGCCAGGGTGGCGGTGTATGCGTAGCGCCGATTCCCGGTGCGCGCCAACAGGATCGCGTCGGCGCACACCCAGGACATCGCGGCGCACAGCGGTAGCGAGTTCAGTGCCGCCGCCCACCATGCGAAGGCCGGCAGGCCCAGCGGGGTCCACAACGCGAAGGTCAGGGGTACCAGTAGCACCGGCCGCCAGCCCAGAATCACCCACAGCACGCGCAGCAACGCGCACGACGACAGCAGCTGCAGCACCACCAGGCTGACCGCCGGCGCGGCCCACTGCAGCGGCCACAGCTTGGCGAGCGCCCCGGCCACCAAATAGGCGCCCGGCATCACATGACCGTCGTGATCGTCGAACAGGTACATCGGCGACAACAACGAATGGGTGCCGGCGCGGCCGATCAGGATCAGGTCGTCCCAGTAGAAGTAGCCCCCGAATGCCACCACCGCCCGCACCACCAGCTGGGCGGCGATCAGCGCCAGCGCCGCCCAGCAGACCCACGGCAGGGCGGCAGTCCGGGTGCGCATGGGTCTTTCTTACCTGTCGGTATGGTGGGCCGGTGCGAGCACTGGTCACCGGAGCAGCCGGTTTCATCGGATCGACGTTGGTCGACCGCCTGCGGGAGGATGGGCACCAGGTAGTCGGGCTGGACAATTTCGCCACCGGCCGAGCCGTCAACATCGAGCATCTGGCCGGCGACGCCGGCTTCACCTTCGTCGAGGCCGACATCGTCTCCGCAGACCTGCAGGCAATCCTGGCGCAGCACCAGCCCGAGGTGGTCTTTCATCTGGCCGCCCAGATCGACGTACGTCACTCGGTGGCCGACCCGGTCTTCGACGCCTCGGTCAATGTCGTCGGGACGATCCGGCTGGCCGATGCCGCGCGGATGGCGGGGGTGCGCAAGATCGTGCACACCTCATCGGGCGGGTCGATTTATGGCACCCCGGCGCACTACCCGACCGGCGAAGACGTCCCGGCCGATCCCGCATCGCCCTATGCCGCCGGGAAGGTGGCCGGTGAGATCTACCTCAACACCTTCGGCCACCTCTACGGCCTGCAGTGCTCCCACATCGCGCCGGCCAACGTCTACGGACCTCGCCAGGACCCGCACGGCGAGGCCGGGGTGGTGGCGATCTTCGCGCAGGCGCTGCTGGAGGGCAGGCCCACCAAGGTGTTCGGCGACGGATCGAACACCCGTGACTACGTGTTCGTCGATGACGTGGTGGACGCCTTCGTGCGGGCGTCGGGTGAGCAGGGCAACGGGCAACGGTTCAACGTCGGCACCGGGGTGGAAACCTCCGACCGGCAGCTGCATACGGCCGTGGCCGCCGCCGTCGGCGCACCCGATGACCCGGAGTTCCACCCGCTGCGCCTCGGTGATCTGAAGCGGTCCTGCTTGGACATCTCCCGCGGCGCGGACGTGCTGGGCTGGCGTCCGCAGGTCGCGCTGGCCGACGGGGTGACACGCACCGTGGAGTACTTCCGGCAGGTGAAGACCGTCTGAACTTTGTGGCATACTGGCCGGTCGGAGGGGAGTATTCCCCAATTCGCAGTGTCGTCATCACGTCGCCCGTCATCGGGTGACCGGGGCTGTGAGCCGGGCAGCCGGCGGAAGAGACCTCCAGCGCTGCTATGACGCTGGAGGCCATCCATGGATGTTTTCGCAATCGGCCGTTTCGGACTGGACGCCGTCGGCGCCGTCGCATCTGCCAGCCTGGATCTCGCCGCCATCCCGCTGCGCGAAGGCGCCAAGATCCTGGCCGGTGAGCGCTCCGATCTGACCAGCCGGCGCAGCTGGCGCGGTGCCGGGCGGGCCTGGATCGAGGTGCACGGGCTCGACGACCCCGACGGCGCAGACATCGGTGCCGACGTGCTGGAAGCCCTGCGGGCGGAGCCCGGCGTCACCTCGGTGCGGCTGAACCGGCCGCTGTCCCGGGTGGTCGTCGAGATCGGTGACCACGTTTCGCTGGCCGACCTGTGCGCCAAAGTGGAAGCGGTCGAAAAGAGCACAGAACTGACCGCGACCGAAACCGCGGCACTGCCGGGCGACGGACTGCTGCTGGCCACCAAGGGCGCCATGGTGGGCGCCAACGCGGTAGGGCTGGCGATCGCCACCGTGGGCAGCGCGATGCGCTGGCCGGCCGCGCCCAAGATCTTCGACGCCGCGGCGTCGGTGGCCCGCTATCAGCCGCTGGTCCGTAACGCGTTGGCGAGCCGGATCGGCCCGGCCAAGACCGACCGGGTGCTTTCCCTGGTCTCGCTCGGGTCGCACGTCATCACCATGTCCCCGGCGATCCTGGCGGTGGATCTGATGGTGGAGGGCCTCAAAGCCTCCGAGACCCGCGCCGGGGCGCTGGCCTGGAATCGCTACGAGCCGGAGCTGGCCCGGTACGCCGAGCACCCGGACGCGCACTCCGCCGCGCGGCCTGTCCCGCGGCCGGACGGTCTGGCCGAGCGCTACCTGAAGCGCACTGCGGTGGCGCAGGTGGTCGCGGCCGGGGCGGTGGGCGCGCTGACCCGCAACCTGGACATGACCTCGAGCGCGATCCTGGCCACCTCGCCGAAAGCGGTGCGCACCAGTTGCGAATCGTTCGCCGCGACCCTGGGACAGGGTCTGGCAGACGCGCATGGAGTGCTGCCGCTGCGGCCGGACAGCCTGCGCCGCCTCGACAAGATCGACACCGTGGTCATCGACCCGCGGGCGCTGACCGGTGAACAACGCCGGGTGGTGCAGATTCGCGGCGCGAGCGAGCATGAGCTGCCGAAGGCGTGGCACAGCGCGCAGAGCCTGCTTGACAAGCCCGGACTGCGCCCGGGCTGGCACCGGGTTCCCGGGATGACGGTCCGCGGCTCGGCCCGCACGGAGCCGGTGGACGCGCTGATCCTGCCCGCGCACCATGCGCTGGCTTCGGCGGTGGTCCTGGAAGCACGTGCCTCCGGCGCGGAGCTGGTCACGGTGGACACCGAGATCCTCGGCGAGCTGCGTCCCGGTTTCGACGACATCCGGCCGGTCTCCGGTGAGGATCTCGATGCCGCGCTAGCCGCAGCCGTGGCCGACCTGCAGCAGGCCGGCCGCACGGTTGCGGTGTTGTCCACCTCGGCAGCGCAGGCGCTGGCTTCGGCGGATCTGGCGCTGGGTGTCATGCCGACGAGCGAGCACCCCGACAGCCCGCCGCCTTTTTATGCCGACCTGCTGCTGGCCGACCTGGCCGGAGCATGGCAGGTGCTGCGCGCACTGCCGGCTGCCCGGACGGCCACCGAGCGCGGGGTCGCGATCTCGATCGGGGCGTCCTCCATCGCCGGGCTGCTTTTGGTCCGCGGCGTTCGGGCGACCATCCCCGGTGTCGGGGCCGGACCGAGCCGCGGCCCGGGTCCGGTGACCGTCGGTGCGGGCGCCGGAATGCTCTCGGGGTATCTGCTGGCGCGCCGGGTGCTGCGGGCGCACGCACCGAAGCCGGCACCGGCCTACGAGTGGCACGCCATGACGGTCGAGCAGGCGCGCGAACTGCTGACGCCGGACGCGGTGACGCCGCTGACCGAACGCGCGCCGGTCGACGCGGAAACGCAAGGCATGTTCTGGCCGTACTTCCACGCCGTGCGTGAAGAGTTGTCCGACCCGATGACGCCGATCTTGGCGCTGTGCTCGGCGGCGACCGCCATGCTGGGTTCGCCGATCGACGCCGTGATGGTCGGCACGGTGCTCACCGGCAACGCCATGCTGGCCGCCTATCAGCGGTTGCGGGCCGAGAGCCGGCTGAACACCCTGCTGGCCCAGCAGGCTCCGCCGGCCCGGGTGGTGCTGTTGGGTGCTGACGGCACCCCGTCCTACCACGAGATCCCCGCCGAACAACTGCTGCCCGGTGACCTGATCGAGGTGCGCAGCAACGAGGTGGTGCCCGCCGACGCCCGGACGATCGAGGTGTCCGACGTCGAGGTCGACGAGTCCGCGCTGACCGGCGAATCGCTGTCGGTCGGCAAACAACTGGACCCGACTCCCGGCGCCGAACTGGCAGAGCGCAGCTCCATGCTGTACGCGGGTACCACGGTGATCGCAGGCAAGGCGCTGGCGATGGTGACCGCCGTGGGAGCCGACACGCAGGCCCGCCGGGCCTCCGAACTGGCCGCCGGCGAGCTGCCCGAGGTCGGCCTGCAGCACCACCTGTCCCAGCTGATGTACCGGACCTTCCCCTACAGCGCCGCCGGCGGTGTGGCGGTCGGCGCGCTCGGCCTGCTGCGCCAGGGCGGGTTGCGGGTCGCGCTGGGCAACGCGATCGCGGTCGCGATCGCCGCCGTCCCCGAAGGCATGCCGCTGATGGCCACCTTGGCCCAGCACGCGTCGTCGCAGCGGTTGACCAAAACCGGTGCACTGGTGCGGATTCCGCGGTCGGTGGAGGCACTCGGCCGGGTCGACGTGGTCTGTTTCGACAAGACCGGAACGCTGTCCGAGAACCGGCTGCGGGTCGCCACGGTGCGCCCGCTTGCGGGATATTCCGACGACGACGTGCTCGGTACGGCCGCGCAGGCGGCGCCGGCTCCCGACGGTGCGGCGCATGCGCACGCCACCGACCAGGCCATCGTCGAGGGCGCGGCGGCCGCCGCCGGCGCCCGGCCGTGGATCGAGCCCGACGCTCACCTGCCGTTCCGCTCCGGCCGGGCCTTCTCGGCGTCGGTGCTGGGATCGGAGCTGTTGGTCAAGGGCGCACCGGAAGTGGTGTTGGGGGCCTGCACCAACGCCGACGCCAAGATCGAGCAGCAGGTGGCCGCGATGGCCGCCCAGGGCCTGCGGGTGATCGCGGTCGCCCAGGGCACGCTGACCGCCGCCCAGGTGCGGGCCGTCCAGGACGATTCCGAACGTCTCGTGGAGGTCAGTGCCTCCGGGCTGACGCTGCTCGGGTTCCTCGGCCTAGCCGACACTCCGCGGGCCGACGCTCCACAGCTGCTCGCCGACCTGGCCGCCCGCGGCGTCGACATCCGAATGATCACCGGTGACCACCCGATCACGGCCACCGCGATCGCCGCCGAGATGGGCGTGACCGTCGCCCCCGAGCAGGTCATCACCGGCTCGGAGTGGAATGCCTTGAACCGCAAGGAACAAGAGCGGGTGGTCTGCGAGCGGGTGATCTTCGCCCGGATGTCTCCAGAGAACAAGGTGCAGATCGTCCAGACCCTGGAGCGCGCCGGCCGGGTGTCGGCGATGGTCGGCGACGGCGCCAACGACGCCGCGGCGATCCGGGCCGCCACGGTGGGGCTGGGTGTTGTTGCGCACGGCAGCGACTCGGCACATGCCACCGCCGACGTGGTGCTGACCGACGGCAAGATCGGTGCCTTGGTCGACGCGATCGACGAGGGCCGGCGACTGTGGCGCGGTGTGCAACTGGCCATCTCCGGATTGCTGGGCGGCAACGCCGGCGAAGTGATGTTCTCCGTCATCGGCACTGCGATCACGGGGAATTCACCGCTGAACACCCGGCAGCTGCTGTTGATGAACACCCTGACCGACGCACTGCCGGCCACCGCGGTGGCGGTGAGCACGCCGGCCGGCCCGATCGGTGACGCGGTGCCCGGACTCGACGAGCGCAAACTGTGGCGCGCGGTGGCGTTCCGCGGCGGAGTCACCGCCGCGGCGGGCACCGCGGCCTGGGCGATGGCCTCCGCAACGGGCCTGCCGCAGCGGGCCGCAACGGTGGCGCTGATCTCGCTGGTGACCACCGAACTCGGTCAGACCGTGGTCGATTCGCGGGCGCCGATGGTGCTGGCGACGGCGGCCGGATCGTTCGCGCTGTTCGCGGCGATAGTCTCCACTCCAGGGGTCAGCCAGCTGTTGGGGTGCACGCCGGTCGGCCCGATCGGCTGGGCGCAGGGCCTCGGCACGGCCGCGGCGGCCACCGCCGCGGTGGCCGTGGCGAGCCGATTCTCGACCTCCGCCAAGGAGGCCAAGGAGATCGCCGCTCCCGTCAAGCAGATCGAGGCCCCCACCAAGGCGCTGTCGGTGGTTCCGGCCCTTCCGGAGAAGAAGGCTCCGGCCGCCAAGAAGGCCCCGGTAAAGAAGGCCCCGGTGAAGAAGGCACCGGCCAAGAAGGCACCGGTGAAGAAGGCCGCCGCCAAGAAGGCTCCGGTCAAGAAGGCGCCGGTCAAAAAGGCTCCGGCTGCCAAGAAAGCCCCGGCCGAGAAAGCCGTGCCGGCCAAGAAGGCGCCGGCCAAGAAAGCCGCCGCCAAGAAGTCGTCCGCGAAGCTGGAGCTGGTGCGCTGAGCCTGTCCGGTTACGCCGGCTGAAGCACCGTCACCTGCGGCAGTGATCGCTTGGATGCGCGAAGTCGCACCTCCAGCAGGCCGGCGCGCCAGAGCACTGCGTACAGCTCGACCATCGGCACCGTCAGCAGTGCCGCTGTCGCGTCGGCCAGAGGTTCTGCCAGGACTTCGGTAGTCCGCATACCTGCAACGGTGAGGGCTGGAATCGGACGATCGGCAAACCCGCTGTTACCGCTGGGACAACTGTTGCCGAATTACTGTGTTTTAGGCGGTTCCAGCTTCGGCTCTCCTGCGTCGAACCTCGCTAAACCGCCGGTTTTAGGCGGTTCCAGGCGGCTCCGGCGGTTGGGCTTGGGTAAGCGCGATCGCCCGCGCCAGCCGGGCATAGCGCAGCTCCAGATCGCGGAATCGCATATAGGTGCTCAGCGTGGTGAACGCGAAGACCATGATCAGCACGTACAGCATCAGATCGGTGCCGCGGCGCACCCCGAGCCAATTGGCCAACACGGTGGTGTCGTCGGGGCGCAACACCGCATAGATACCGGCCACCACGAACACCAGGTAGCCGACCTTCACCCACGCTCGCGACTGGGCGGACCGACGCGACAACAACAGGTAGATCAGCAGCAACAGTACCGCTGCGATGAGCAGAACCTTGATCCAGTTCATCGCGACATCCTCTTGCGTAGCAGCCCGTCGAACAGGATGTTGACGCCGTTGAGCAGCGGCTGCCCCTTCGACTTCGAGTATTCGGTATAGAGCACCTCGACCGGCTCTTCGCCCACCCGCCAGCGGTTCTCGGCAATCAGGGCGATGAACTCCCCGGCATGGCTCATCCCGGTCATGGTGAGGTCGAGGCCATCGGCCACTCGCCGGTTGAACACCCGCAGGCCGTTGTGGGCGTCGGAGAGCCCAAGTCGGCGAATTCGCGGGTTGAGCCAGACCGCGGTCCGCAGTACCGCTCGTTTGAGCGGCGGCACCGTCGCGGCAGCTTCGGGTGCGGCGAAGCGGGTGCCGATCACGATGTCGAGGTCGGCGGTGTCGAGATGGTCGATCATGCGCATCAGGTCGGCCACCCGGTGCTGGCCGTCGGCGTCGAAGGTGGCGAACAGTCGGGCGCCGGGCTGGCGGCGGGCGAACTCGACCCCGGTCTGGATGGCCGCGCCCTGACCGAGGTTGACCGGGTGGCGCACCACGTAGGCGCCCGCGCGCCGCGCCGTGGCGGCGGTGTCGTCCGCGCTTCCGTCGTCCACGCAGACCACGTAGTCGAAAACCGAACGGATCCCGGCGATCACGTCACCGATGACGGTCGCCTCGTTGAACGCCGGGACGATGATCCAGACATCGGGGTAGCGGGTATCGATGGTTTAGAAAATACACGCCTGCCCGGGTTAGGAATCGGTGCGCAACGCGGCCAGATGCACGGCGATTCCCACCACGGGACCGCACAGCAGGGCCACCACGGTTCTGGTCGATAGCTCCAACGGCAGCAGCAGGAGCAAGGTCGAGGCCACCGTGGCTCCCACCCAGCCCAGCGCGTAGGCGCGGTGCAGTGCCGCGGCCACCGTCGCCGCCCCGGTCAGCGTCAGCAGCGCGATCGCGGTGGCTGCCGTCGTCAGCCCGGCCAGCAGCAGCCCGTCGGCACGGTAATCCGCGCCGAACACCGTGCGCAGCAGCCAGGGGCCGAGCAGACCCGCCGCCACGGCGCCCAGCGCGCCCAGTGCGGCGACGGCCGCCGCCGGGGTGCGCAGCGCCCGCAGTCGGCGGCCCCGCTGGTCGACGAAGTGCGCGATCAGGTTGCCCTGCATGGCGGTCAGCGGCACCAGCAGCGGTGCCCGGGTCACCGTGACCGCCAGGATCACCACGCCGCCGGCGGCGCCCAATTCGCCGTAGGTGGCCTGCAGCAGCACCGGAAAACCCATCACCAGGATCGCGCTGGCCCCGGCCGCGGTGATCGAATGCGCCGCACCGCGCAGGAATCCCGCCGTGCTCACCGGCGTCAGCAGGCGCGCTGCGGAACGGGCCGCGGGTGAGGCGGCCAGCAGCAGCAGCCAGGCCAGCGCGCCCGCCACGGTGGCCCACAAGAACCCGACCAGGCCCCAGCCGACGACGAACGTCGCGGTGGCCACGGCCACCCGGACACCCGCATCGGTCACCATCAGCGCGCCGTACTGCGTCCAGCGGTTGGCGCCGGCCAACATGCCGAGCAGTGTGGCGTGCACCGCGAAGTTGGCCAGACCAAAGCACAGCAGCCCGACCGACAGCCAGCGCGCCTCGACGAACACGTGGCCGCTCCACAGCGGCGAACTGGCGGCGAGCACCGCGGCCGCCACCAGCCCGCTCAGTCCGGCCACCCGCAGCGGGCGGGTGTGTGGCGTGGCGGGGCGCTGGCGCGCCGAGTCTCCGGCGAACCGGACTTCCCGGGTGGTTTCCTGCAGCAGGCCGTTGGCGGCGCCGTTGACCAGCCCAAACGCGCCCCAGAACACGCCGAACACCGAGAAACCTGCCGGGTCGAGGTCACGCGCGGCCAGATACAGCACCGCGTAGCCGCAGAGCGCGCTGAGCAGGGTTGCGGTGCCGACCCGGGCCATACTGGCGCGGGCGACAGGACCGGTGGCCAGCCCACGGGGGAACCCGGGGGATCCGGTACCACCGACGTCGGTCACCACGGCGAAAATACTAAGCGGGCCGCGGGGTACCGTCGGCCAGCCCTGAAACAACCTCAGTACTGACTCGCTGACCGGAGGCCCGCTCTTGGACCCGTCGCTGCTGGAATGGCTGCTGACATTCGCGGGGCTGGGCGCGGTGCTCGGATTCGACCTGCTGATCATCGGCCGGCGCGTGCACGAACCGTCAATCCGCGAGATCGCGGGATGGCTGACGTTCTACCTCAGCCTGGCGATGGCGTTCGGCGTCTGGGTATGGCATTTTCACGGCGCCAAGTACGGCATGCAGTTCTATGCCGGCTGGCTGACCGAGTACAGCCTCTCGGTCGACAACCTGTTCGTGTTCGTGATCATCATGAACAGCTTCAACGTGCCCAAGAAGTACCGGCAGGAGGCGCTGTTCGTCGGCATCGTCATGGCGCTGTCGTTCCGGGCGGTGTTCATCGCGCTCGGCGGGGTCGCGGTGCAGCGGCTGTCCTGGACGTTCTACGTGTTCGGTGCGTTCATGGCCTACACCGCGATCAAACTGCTCCGCCACGACGACCCCACCGGCGACGGGGAGGGCGAGGGCGGCAACAACTTCATCGTGCGGTTTGCGCGCACCCACTTCAACGCCACCGATCGCTGGTCCGGTGTGCGGTTCTTCGTCCGGGACAGTTCAGGGGCTTGGGCCGTCACGCCGATGTTCCTGGTGGGCCTGGCGCTGGGCACCACCGACGTGGTGTTCGCGATGGACTCGATTCCGGCCATCTATGGACTGACGCGTCAGCCCTACCTGGTGTTCACCGCCAATGTGTTCGCCCTAATGGGGCTGCGCCAGCTCTACTTCATTCTGGGCAAGCTGCTGGGTCGGTTCGTGTATCTGTCCCAGGGCCTGTCGGTGATCCTGGGGTTCATCGGTGTGCGGATGGTGTTGCATGCGCTGCGCACCAACGAGGTGTGGTTCATCAACTCGGGCCGGCCGCTCAATGTCCCTGAGATCCCCACCGCGGTCAGCCTGGGGGTCGTGGTGGGAGTGTTGGCGTTGACGACGGTGGCCAGCCTCTATCGGACCCGCGGGGCGACTTCAGCGCAGTGAGAAGACCGGGAACGACGCCGCCGCGACCCGCAGTTCGTCGTCGCTGGAATCCGGTGTCAACCCCGCCACGTATCCCTTGACCTGCCAGTACCAGCGTTGTAGATAGCGGCGCAGCACCTCCGGTTTGTCGTCGTCGGGCACCTCGATGACCTGAGCCGGGCGCGGCCGCCACCGCGGCCCGACCTCGATCTCGCCGGCGGCGCGCACATTGCGAACCCACTCGGTGTTGCCGCGCGGCGAGACCAGGTAGTCCACCCCGTCGACGGTCAGCAGATTGATCACGACACCGCGTCGCTTGCCGCTCTTGCGGCCGCGCACGGAGATCGCGCGGGTGCCGGCAATGCTGACGCCCGCCTCGGCCAGCTTGCGGATCAGGGCGTTGCCGAATCTTTCCACCGTGCTCGGCGGCTGGTAATGCGCCATGGCCGTAGCCTCCTCAGGGCATAACAGAGCGGTGCTCTCGTTTGCATGGTGACACGACGTAGCCGCTAAAACAAGAGCAGTGCTCTCGTATCTGTCAGACTGGTGCCGTGGGAAAACGCCAGGAGTCGCGGGAGCGCATCGAGGCGCAGATCCTCGAGGTCGGGCGGCGTCATCTGCGCACCCACGGGGCGGCCGGGTTGTCGTTGCGCGCGGTCGCCCGCGATGTGGGCATGGTGTCCTCGGCGGTCTACCGGTACGTGGGCAGCCGCGACGAGTTGATCACCCTGCTGCTGGTCGACGCCTACAACGATCTGGCCGATGCCGTAGGCCGGGCCCGCGCATCGGCCCCGTGGCGCGAGGACATCGTGACGATCGCCCACGCGGTGCGGGACTGGGCGCTAGCCCACCCGGCCCGGTGGGCGCTGCTGTACGGCAGCCCGGTTCCCGGCTATCACGCGCCGGCTGAGCGGACCGTGACCCCAGGCACCCGGGTTGTCGGGGCGCTCTTCGAAGCGATCGCGGCGGGCATCGCGGCCGGCGATATCGCATCCGGGAAAGGCGGTGCAGCGCAACCGCTGTCGGCAGACTTCGAACGACTCCGCGACGAGTTCGGCTTCCCCGGCGACGACGCTGTCATCGCCAAATGCTTCCTGCTGTGGGCCGCCCTGGTGGGCGCGGTCAGCCTGGAAGTGTTCGGCGGGTATGGCGAGGACACCCTGTCGGCACCGCGGGCGGTGTTCGACGTCCAGCTCACGCTGCTGCTGGACGTATTGGGGGTCAGTGCCCCTCGGCCTTGAACCGCTCGATCGACCGGGTGATCTCGGCCTCGGCCTCGGCACGGTCAACCCAGTCGGCGGCCTTGACGAACTTGCCCGGCTCCAGGTCCTTGTAGTGCACGAAGAAGTGCTTGATCGCATCCAGCTCGTAGGCGGGCACGTCGCTGATGTCCTGGATGTGGTCCCACCGGTGGTCACCGGCCGGCACGCACAGCACCTTGGCGTCGCCGCCGGCTTCGTCGGTCATCTGGAACATCCCGACCGGACGTGCCTCGACCAGCACACCGGGGAACACCGACTGCGGCAGCAGCACCATCGCGTCCAGCGGGTCGCCGTCCTCACCGAGGGTGTCCTCGATGAAGCCGTAGTCGGTGGGGTAACCCATCGGCGTGTACAGGTAGCGGTCGAGCTTGACCCGCCCGGTGGCGTGGTCGACCTCGTACTTGTTGCGCTGGCCCTTGGGGATTTCGATGGTCACGTCGAATTGCACCGGGTCAGTCTAGAGCGGCCCGGATTCACGCCCGGACTCCGCCCGTCCGGCACAATTGCGCCTGACAGGCAGGAGAGACATGCAACCCACTCGGTGGCGACACAGCAGCGCCCATCTGGGTATCGCGGCCGCGGTGCTGGCGCTGGCCGCCGCCGTGGTGGTCGTGGCGGTCGTTGTGCTTCCGGACGAATCCGGCGCAGGTGCGCGCGTCGTGTCGCCGGCACCGGTGGCGACCGCCAAACCCGGGGTGGTTCCGGTCTCCGACGACGCCCCGGTGCCGGTCGGCAGCGCACTGGCCGCAGCCATGGCGCAGGCGCTGGCAGACCCGAATCTGGGCCGGCTCACCGGCCGCATCACCGATGCACTCACCGGCAAGGCGCTGTGGACCCAGCAGGAAGACCTGCCGATGCAGCCGGCGTCCACGAATAAGGTGCTCACCGCGGCGGCCGCCCTGCTGGCGCTCGATCAGGACACCCGGGTCACCACCCGGGTGACGGCGAGCGATCAGCCCGGAGTGGTGGTGCTGGTGGGTGGCGGCGACCCCACGTTGTCGACGGCCGAGGTCGGCCAGGACACCTGGTATCGCGAAGCCGCGCGCATCAGCGATCTGGCCGAGCAGGTGCGCCGCAGCGGGGTGAGCGTCACCGAGGTGCAGGTCGACACGTCGGCGTTCACCGGCCCGACCATGGCCCAGGGCTGGGACGCCGAGGACATCGAGGGCGGTGACATCGCCCCTATCGAGGCGGTGATGGTCGACGGCGGCCGCGTCCAGCCGACCACCGTCGAATCCCGGCGGTCGACGACACCCGCGCTGGACGCCGGAAAGGCACTGGCCGCGGAGTTGGGCGTCGACCCCGACAACGTGAGCATCGCATCCTCGTCGGTGACCGGACGCGAGCTGGGCGCGGTCCGATCGGCACCGCTGGTGGTCCGCCTCGGCGAGATGATGAACGCCTCGGACAACGTGATGGCCGAATCCATCGCCCGCGAGGTGGCCGCGGCGATGGGCCGGCCCCGCTCGTTTGCCGGAGCGGTCGACGCCGTGACCAACCGGCTGGCCACCGCCCACATCGCGGTCAGCGGAGCCAACTTGCAGGACTCCAGCGGGTTGTCGGTCGACGACCGGCTGTCGGCCCGGACCCTCGATGCGGTGGTGCAGGCCGCCGCCGGGCCGGACCTGCCCGAGCTGCGCCCGCTGCTGGACATGCTGCCGGTCGCCGGCGGCAGCGGCACGCTGTCCGAGCGGTTCCTCAACCCCAAGACCGGGCGCGGCGCGGCCGGCTGGCTGCGGGCCAAAACCGGCTCGCTGACCCGCACCAATGCGCTGGCCGGCATCGTCACCGACCGCGACCAGCGGGTGCTGACGTTTGCGTTCATCTCCAACGACGCCGGCCCCACCGGGCGCACGGCCATCGACGCGCTGGCCGCGGTGCTGCGAACCTGCGGATGCGGATGAGCGAATCCGACGTCGGCAGCGCGGTGGACTTCGAGTTCGCCGCGACGGTCGGTGGCTGGCTGGCACGGCCCGCACCGCCGATGACCGACTACACGCGCCGCCAGGTCATCGAGGAACTGCACGCCAGTGCCCGCGCGGCCGAACCGCTGGTTCGGGAGGTCACCGGTCTCGGCGAGGACGGCCCGGTCCCCGATGCCCGGGTAGTCGACCGGCGGCAGTGGATCGCCGCGGCCGCCGAATCGATGCGGGTGATGATGGGCGCCTCGGAGCGGCCCGCCGGCTTCCTCACCAGCCGGCTGACCGGGGCGCAGACCGGTGCGGTGTTGGCCTTCGTGTCCTCGGGCATCCTCGGGCAATACGACCCGTTCTGCGCGGGCGGTGGCGCGCTACTGCTGGTCTATCCCAACGTGGTCGCCGTCGAGCGTCAGTTGCAGGTGACACCGGCCGACTTCCGGTTGTGGGTCTGCCTGCACGAGGTGACCCACCGCGTGCAGTTCAGCGTCAACCCGTGGCTGGCCGGCTACATGTCGGATGCCCTGGCGGTACTGACCGGCGACAGCGCCCCGGACCTCACCCAGGTGGTGGGCCGGCTGGCCGACTACCTGCGGGGCCGCCAGAACGACGCCGAATCGCCTGGCCCGTCAGGGATCCTGGGCCTGGTGCGGGCGGTGCAGTCCGAGGAGCAGCGCACCGCGCTGGACCAGTTGCTGATGCTGGGCACCCTGCTCGAAGGCCACGCCGACCACGTGATGGACGCGGTCGGGCCGCTGGCGGTGCCGTCGGTAGCGACCATTCGGAATCGCTTCGAGGAACGCCGTCAGCGCAGCCAGCCGCCGCTGCAACGGCTGTTGCGGGCGTTGCTCGGCCTCGACGCCAAGATGAGCCAGTACACCCGCGGCAAGGCGTTCGTCGACGCCGTGGTCGGCCGCGTCGGCATGGACCGGTTCAACGCGGTGTGGTCGGGTCCGCAGACCCTGCCGCTGCCCGCCGAGATCGAAGATCCCCAGCGGTGGATCGACCGGGTGCTGTAGCCGCGCTGCGCGCCGCGCTGGGTGCGTTCGCCGAGCAGTTTCTGCCGCAGGGGGGAGGCTGGGCGGTCGCGTTGTCCGGTGGCCCGGATTCACTGGCGCTGACCGCCGTCGCCGTCCGGATGCGGCCCACCACCGCACTGATCGTCGACCATCGCCTGCAAGCCGGTTCGGCCCAGGTGGCGCAGACCGCGTACCGTCAGGCCCTCGAACTGGGCTGCGTTGACGCGCAGGTAATTCCGGTGACCGTGGGAGTCACGGGCGGTCCGGAGGCCGCGGCGCGCACGGCCCGTTACGCCGCGCTGGCCGATGCCCGCGGCCGGGATCCCGTACTGCTGGGACACACCCTCGACGACCAGGCCGAGACGGTGCTGCTCGGGCTGGGCCGCGGTTCGGGAGCCCGGTCGATGGCCGGGATGCGGCCCTACGCCCCGCCGTGGTGCCGGCCGCTGTTGGGGGTGCGGCGGACCCAGACTGCACAGGCCTGCGCCGAACTGGGGCTTACGCCGTGGCTCGACCCGCACAACAGCGACGGCCGCTTCACCCGGGTCCGGCTGCGTGCCGAAGTGCTGCCGCTGCTGGAGGACGTGCTGGGCGGCGGGGTGGCCGAAGCCCTGGCCCGGACCGCGATCGCGCTGCGGGAGAACACCGAGCTCGTCGATGGCTTGGCCGAGCAGGCGCTGCCCGGCGCCACCGCGGGCGCCGCGTTGGACGCTGCTGCGCTGGCGACCTTGGCGGGCCCGGTGCGGCTGGCGGTGATCCGGCGCTGGCTGATCGACGGAGGAGGACGTGGCCTGACCGACCTGCAAATCCGCGCGGTGGACCGGCTGGTGACCGCCTGGCGCGGCCAGGGCGGGGTGGCGATCGGATCGGACCTGCGGGGACAGCGGCTGTTCGCGGTTCGCGGCGACGGGCTGCTACGGCTGCGCCGCGAGCCGGTCTGAGCCGCGGGGGTGGGAATTTCCTCCGCTGCAGTTGGTTGTCGAACTCCTGCCATGGCACGCTGTGCTGGTGGCTGCGATCTTGCCGGGGGACAAACCCGAGTTGTACGCGGGTGACATCAAATCGGTGTTGCTGACCGAGGAGCAGATCCGGACCCGCACTGCCGAACTCGCCGCGCAGATCGCCGCCGACTACGCCGAGGGCAGCGCCGAGAGCGGCGACCTGCTGCTGATCACCGTGCTCAAGGGCGCGGTGCTGTTCGTCACCGATCTCGCCCGGGCGATTCCACTGCCCACCCAGTTCGAGTTCATGGCGGTCAGCTCCTACGGTTCCTCGACGTCGTCGTCGGGGGTGGTGCGCATCCTCAAGGACCTCGACCGCGACATCAGCGACCGCGACGTGTTGATCGTGGAGGACGTCGTGGACTCTGGCCTGACCCTGTCGTGGCTGCTGCGCAATCTGGCCACTCGCCGGCCTAGGTCCTTGCGGGTGTGCACCCTGTTGCGCAAACCCGACGCGCTGGGAGCCGGCGTCGACATCGCCTACGTGGGCTTCGACATCCCGAACGACTTCGTGGTCGGCTACGGCCTCGACTACGCCGAGCGCTACCGCGACCTGCCCTACATCGGCACCCTGGACCCGCGGGTCTATCAGGGCTGAGTCCCGCTAGCGGGACGGCAACGGATCTTCAGATCTGGTGCAGCGCCGGTTTGCGCCGGCCCCGCGACAGGAATCGAGTCAGGCTCGCGACACGCCCGATGGCGCCGCCGGCGATCTGCACATCCTCCGCCGTGCGGGCTCGCTCCGATCGCAGCTCGCCGTGGTAACCGGCATCCGTTATGGCCCCGCAGAGTTCTGCGACAGCCACGGTGGTATCGGCGTCGATGGTGGCGGTCGCGGTCGGGAAGTCCACCGAGGCCCGCACTCCGTCGATCGAGTTCAGTTTCAGCTCGATATGCGCCGAGCACATGCGGCAGGTCATTCCGGTTACGTCGATTTCGATCCGTCGAATGTCGGACAAGGCTTCTCCTTCGTCAGGTCCTCTGTGAGTGGTCGTGGGGCAGGGCCGTCCGGTTCCGGCGAACATCCGTGTCGCACCAATTCGGGCAGCGACGAAGCAGTGGCAGTCAACGCGGTGACACTGTCGACCTCTAGGCCGACCGTCGGGTAGCGCGCCAGGTACTGCGGGTAGGACTGCTCGCCCAGCCGCACTCCGAGAGTGAGCCAGGCGTCGATGACAGCCCAGCGACGCGGGTTGTGCCGTGCCCAGTCACTGTCATCCAGCTGTTTCTTCCACCCGTCGATGTCGCATTGACGGTCGCCGAACCGAGAGAGGAATTCCGAATACTCCACGGGCGCGCCCCGCAACACGGTGATGGTGCGCCCCAAAGGAGCCGAGAGCGTGCCCAGGATGGCAGCCGCTGCCGACCGGCCAGTGGTGACTTCCTCGGTCAACGACACGGCCGGGTGAGCGCCGAGCGCCGCACATGCATCCGCCAGGGCGACCAGAATGTCCGCGGACGCACGCAGTTGATGCGGTTCTCCCAGCACCCGCGGCAGCCGCACCAGGGCGAAGCCCAGATTCGGCACACTGCGCGCGACGATCAGCTCGGCCAGCGCCTTGGACGCCGCGTAGGGATAGGGCGCGGCACGCGGATCGACGACTTGTGGCGCAGTTACCTGCGCGTTCACCACCGACGTCGACAGCTGCACCAGCCCGGCGCCGTAAGCCGCGCAGGCCGCGACGATGTCCGCTACCGCCACCACATTGGCAGGCCGCAACTCCCGGTATGGCACCACCACGTTGGTGTTACCGATGGCATTCACCACGGTCGCAGCCGCAGTGGTGCCTATCAGGTCGGAAATTCCGTGTGGGGCGATGCGTTCGATGCGAATGCCCTCGACGCCGGCCAGTGAGCGCCAAGGGGCGGCGTCCGGCAGGTTCGATGTGGTTGCCAGGATCAGCTCGGAGGTGAATCCCTTGGCGCGCAATTCGCCTATGGCGCTAGCGAATCCGGTACCGAGAATTCCGGAGGCACCCAGCACCAGAACGGCACCGGTCTCGCGGGGGAGGGGGCCGGGAATAAGGGCCGGCGCCGGCGCGGTCAGGCGGGTCAGATCGTCGTCGATCTCGGCGGCAGTGGCCTCGTCCAACCCGATACCGTCGGTGTACTCGAGCAGACGGCTCGCATTGTCGGCGCTGATCACGTCCAGCAGCGACAGGTGCCGGCCGAGGTAGCGGCGGGTGGCAGGCAGGATGCGGATCAAATCCAGGGAACCGATGCCTTCGGCCAGTAACGAAGAATGAGGCTGCAATTCGCGGTCGAGGCACCGACTCCAAAGTACGGCCAGGCCCGCCGCTTGCTCTCCTGCCTTCTCGGTGCTTTCGATTCGGGTCTTGGGCAGTCGGTCGAAGTCGACTTTGCCGCCGGGCTTGCGTGGAATCTCGGCGACCCCCGACACCACGAATCCGGGTACTCGGGCAGCCAGCAGGATGCCTCGAATCCGTTCGTGGGCTTGAATATCCTGTGCTCCGTCGCGGGTGAGCAAAGTCTGAAACCACACTCCGAGACGGGTCTCCTCGGGCTCGACGGCGACATCGCAGACCGCGGGGTCCTCGGCGATGAGTCGGGTGATCTCGGCGGTGTCCACGCGCCGTCCGGCGAGCTTCACGACGGCATCCTTACGGCCGGCAAAAACAAGAAATCCCCGACGGTCCCAGGTGACGCGGTCGGCGGTGGCGAACGCGCGGCGTCGGGTCCCGTCGGCGTCGACCACGGTGCCGAAGGCGCCGGACCTGCCCAGATAGCCGGTCGAAACCATATCTCCGACAACGATGATCTCGCCGAATGCGACGAATACCGTTTTCGGAACTATCGGGCGACCAACCCGCGGCCAGATGTCCGATTCGATGACGGGTCCCGGCCCACTCAGCGGCAGGTACGTCACCACCACAGTGGACTCGGTCGGGCCGTAGCTGGAAATCAACGCGATATGCGAAACACCAACGGCTGCACGCCACTTTTCGAGCGCCCGTCGGCGAACAGCTTCGCCACCGATCACAATCTGGCGCAACCCGGATGCTGTCAGAATCTTGAGCAACTCCGGTTCCTCGCAGCACAGATGCCAGACCGCGGTGGGCAGGTCGAGGATGGTCGGCCGGTGCCGATCTAAGTCGTCGCCCAGTTGCAGCAGATTGCCGGTTCGTACCGCTGACGACCGAATCAGATTCGCGCCGCACTGGGCGGCACCGAAGATCTCCTCAACGCTGATGTCCGACGTCAAGGGCGCGCACTGCAAGACGGTATCGTGCGACTGCCATCCGTAGGCGCCGCGATGTCCTTGGCAGAAGAGCGCAAGCGCCCCATGGGATATCGGGACCAACTTGGGAACTCCAGTGGACCCCGAGGTAGGCATGACGTAGGCGATCCTGTTCGCCAACATGGGGTCGTTGCGGACCCGACGGAGGCGGTCGCCGACTATCGCCGGATCTGCCACCGGCGCGGCCGTGGCTACGTCGATGACCCGGGACGCGACTTCGCCTTGCGCTGCGATCGCGTTGGCGCGCTCGGTGAGATCGTCCGCGATGTCGCAGACGCTGTAGCCACAGCCGGCCAAGTGACAGGCGAACAGGAGATCCAGGGTCTTGTCGGTGTGGTCGTCGGCGAGAACCAGCACCTCACCCGGCTCGACTTCGCTGGTGACCAACCAGCTGATCCATGCGTCGACGTAACGACGGCGTCGGCGCCAACTGCCGACGTCGGCGGCCGTGTCCAGAAACCAAGCCGATGGGGTCTCGGCATTAGGCCCGGCTGTGCTCTCGGAAGGCAGGCAGCTGCCGTCGGAACAGACCTCGAGCCAGGCGCCGACGCTCATCGCGACCGGTCGATCCCATCCGGTCGGGAACCTGCGCAGTGCCTCGGCGATCAGCTCTGCGGTTCCCGTGGATTCGGCACCGGCTTGCGGGGGGGCGCCATCCCAGATCGACAGGCCCAGTGTTCGGCCCAGGTCGTCGTGCACTACCGCTACGGTGGGGCACTCGATCGGCCCGATGTCGGTTGTCAACGGCGGGCCGTCCAGGAATGGACGCAGTTCGGGCGCGCAGGGCTGTTGTAGGTAGTTGAGCGCTACCGCCTCCATCTGCGGTGCCCGGCTGGTCGTCAGATATATACGGCGATAAAGCTCTTCGCGAAACCAGCGCCGACGTACTCCCTTCACATAGCCGCGGTCCAAGGCGCTGACGAGGTCTCGCACCGAGGCGAACGCCGGAAATCGCACCGACTGGGCAACCGAATTGACCAGGCAGGTAGCCACATCAAGGTCGGGTTCCCCGAACCGATTGTCAACTGCGTGCACCACCGTGGCGTCGGCGCTGTGTCGACGGCTCGCATCTACTGCAACAGCTGCCGCCGTCACCAGTATGTGCAGCGGGATCTGCTGTTGTTCGGCCAGCGTCACTATCGCGTCGTAGTCGGCTCCGGTGATCTGTACCGACTCACGCAGCCGTCCTCGCTGCGCGCTGCCTGAGGCGGACGGCGACTGCGGTTGGCCGCCGATGTTGACGTCGGCGGCGAGTTCCCGCTGGACCGATTCGGTCAGTCGATGGTGTGCTGCGCGGACCTTCTCGGCTTCCCGGCGATGTGCCTCGGCGAGCCGGTCCAGTCCGGCTGCGACGTCGGGCATCTCGCCGGATCGATTCGACAAGAACCGGCCCAGATCGGCTTCGATCAGTCCGGTTGCGCCGCCGTCGAGCAGAATGTGATGGGCGTGCACATCCAGCCCGACGACTTCTCCGCTCGCGCCGGTATGCACAGTGTGGCGCACCAGCGGCCGATCGAGGATGCCCGAATCCCACTCGTGGAACAACGGATCCACGTCGGGACCGGCAATCCGCACCAGCTCGTCCACTGCGAGCCGCGGCACCAGGTCCGGGTACTCCGACTCGGTCTCCTCCAGCACGCACAACTGCACCGGGTTGTTGCGGACGCAGGCCTGCAACGCGGACAGAAATTCTGGAAGCGGCGCTGGACGCAACCGGTAGCTGCGACCGATCAGATACAGCGTGGGATCCCCATCCTGCAGCACCCCCCGATAGATGTTCTGCTGGGAGACGGACAGTGGAATGCGCCGCGCACGCGCCGAGTCAGGTGTACTCACCGGAATCTCCCAATTCGGTAACCCAGGCGGCGATCGAAAGATCGCGCGCCAACCGGGCCGGAAGTTCGGACTCGCGGTCCACCCCGAGTCGTTTCATCAGCAGAACGAAGCGCACCGAATCCAATCCGAGGTCGCGTAGGTCGGTGGCGTCACCGTCGAGGAAGTCGCTCTCGTCGAGGTAGAGCACGTCGCAGACGGCGGCCAGAATCCGCTGCCGTACAGGATCACTCACGTTCGCGTGCATCGATCGCCGCAGCCAGCGACGTGCGCATGACCTTGCCTGATTGGGTTCTGGGAATGCTGGTGACCAAGACGATCGTCGACGGACGCGCAGCAGCCTCCACCTCGCTGCGGTATCGGGCCGCGATCGACTGCTTAAGGGCGCGGGCGCCTGCCTCGTCCAGATTCTCCGCGGCGACCACCGCCAGCCCTACCAGCGCACCGAACTCCGGATCGGGAATCTCGTAGCAAGCGGCGTCGCGGACACCGGTGACCGATTCCGCGACCCGGTCGACCTCATCGGGAGCCACGTTGACGCCGCCGCAGATGATCATCTCCGACGCTCGCCCCCGGATATAGAACAGACCGTCGCTGCCCGCGTCGAGCAGGTCGCCCGTGTTGACCCACCCGTCGCGCAGCGTTTCGGCGGTGCGATCGGGGTTGTTCCAGTATCCGAGCATGTTTGCCGGCGATCTGATCCACAGGGTGCCCGACGCAGCCGAAGGCCCCGTGGGCCCACTGCCGTCGCCGTCGAGATGGACCTCTACACCCGGGTACGGCCTGCCGACAGCACCCGCCTCGATGGCATCGATCGAGCCGGTCCCGGTGGGAAGACACAGTGCGGTGCAACCGGTTTCGCTCAGGCCATAGACCTGTGCGGTTCGGACCCCGGCGGCCTCGACGAAATGTACGTCCGATGCGATAGCCCTGGATCCGCCGTAGCCCAGAAAGCGCAGCGAGGCAGGCACCGGTGCTCCGGTCGCCTTCAATTCGGCCACCAGGCGTGACAGCAGCGTGGGGACCAAACAAACCGTGGCGATGTCGTTGACCGCGAGGATCTCCAGCAACGACGCACCTGTCTCGCCGCCGGTGACACATGACACTCCCTGCATCAGGCAATTCAGGATCCACCACAGTCCGCCGATATGCGTTGCCGGCAACGGCGAATACGCTGTCTCGCCGGCCACCCAGTCGATCCACGTCAAACCCTCTGCTCGCAGAATGTCGGCGACGGCGTAGAAAGTTCGGTTGGCCAACAACACAGCCTTGGGTTCACCGGTCGTTCCGCTGGTGAAGATCATCGCTACTGGATCATCGGCAGCTCCCCTCGGATGACCCAGGCTCCCCGGCGGGTTGCGCAAAGCTTGACCGTCGGCAACCGACAGTGTCGGGATCGCTGCCAGGCGGTCCGGTAGGCCCGTGGTGGGCACCCTGGTACCGACCGTGCGCAGCATTGCGGAGGGATCGGTCAGTTGGGCGAACCGATCGATGGTGGCCACCGGCAGGTCGCCGTCGACGAGAACGGCAATGGCGCCGAGCCGGGCGCACGCAAGGACCGCGAGGTAGGTCTGCGGCCCGTTGTCGGAGATGACTAGCACACGCGATCCCTGCGCTACCCCTTGCTGGTGCAGTGCGCCGGCCAGTCTCTCCCACTCCGTGGCCAGTTCGCGGTAGCTCACCAATCCGGTTCCATCGCAACGGCGCAAGGCGATCGCGTCGGGCCGTTGGTGAACGTGTTCGAGAATGCGCTCCAGCATGCTGGAGGGGGCTTTCATCGCCATGTCAGCGGGCTTGTTCTGGCTGGCATCCGGGGATGTTCAGGGCAGCGAGTTCAAACTCGCCATACGCCGAGCCGCCGTGTTCATCCCAGAACTCAATGGCGCATGGCACGCGCAGATACCGCACCGTGCGTTCGACGATCTCCAGGTTGTGGCAGTGCAACCGCGCCTGGAACTTGGTGGCATCAATCGGTCTTCTGAACCGTGACGACGACGTCCTGATGTACATGCTGGAGAGTTGGTGCTTGCAGTAGTCGTCGAATGTCCAACCGCGGAACGCGGGAATCACGCCGTCGGCGATGGCGGGCGCGAAAGCGCTGTAGGCGAGCTGATTGAAGCACAGCACCAATTCAACCGCGTTGAAATGGCCGGTGCTGCGGATGTAGGCGGATTCGGCGATCGAGAAACTTCCTTGAGCCAACACCGAATCGGTGTCAGCTTGGGCTTCGGCTTCGATCAGATACCGGCACCCCTTGTAGGCGTAGGGTTCCAGGATCTTGGACAAGAGGTTCTCGGCGATCGGGGTCGCGTCGGTCAAGGCCGGGGGCATCGAGCCGGTGGCGCTCATGCCGGGTATCCCGGGGTCTTGAGACCGTCGAGCATTGTCAGCCGATAGGTCGTCAAGGTACCTGCGGAACTGCCGTGTTTGGCTCGATGCATCAGAACTCGGTTGTCCCACAAGATGATGTCTCCTACCTCGTAGTGTTGGGTATGAATGAAGGGGTGGGTGAACTCGGGATCAAGTTGCCCGGTGGCGGCCATCAGCTCTTGGAGCACCGACGGGTCGAGCGCTCGGGATTCCTGGTCCTCAATTTTTGTGGTCCCCGACGCGCAGATGTAGAGAATCTCTTCACCGGTCTTCGGATGCCGGATCACGGTCGGCCATTTGATAGGCGGTGTGGTCCGGGTAATTTCGTCCCACACTTCCCCGATCGGTCGGTAAACGTCGTCGGGACGGATTTTGATGTGCCGCCGTGGATCATGGGTGCTCCATGTTCCGCGGGCAGCGTCCTGTAGGGCGGCTGGTACCGACGCCCAGGCTTGGTTGAGGTCGATGAAATAGGTACCCCGGTCAGGTCCGGGAACCGTCAGGGGTAACACCATCGAGAACGCGAACGGCTCCGGCATGAACATGTAGTCGATGTGCCAGAACGCGCCGGTTCGTGGAACGCCTTGGTGTTCTTCGGTGGAGGATACGAAGATCTCCGGAAACTCGTGATGGTGGTACATGGATTCGTAATAGGGCACGATGTCGCCGATGATTCTGCCGAGCTGGAGGTACTGCTCCGGCGAGGGGTGAACGCCTTTGAGGATGACAAGCTTGTTGGCGTAGACGATCTCGCGAATCTCGTCGCGGGTGATGGTGCTCAGCTCATTAGGGTCAACCCCGGTGATCTGCGCTCCAAGACCGGTGCCTGTGACGGTCAGCGTCATCCGATCTGGCTTTCCTTGTTCATTCGTCTTTTCCGTCCTTCATCGGTTGTGTCAGTCGCTCTACCTGGTCGGAGGCGCACCAGCTGGTGGGCAACATGGGAACTCGCCGGATTTCGTCAGCGCGCCCCGCGAGCCCAGCGGCGCGGGTGGAGGCCACCACTGCTGCGATGGCCTCGAGTCGTTCGGTGGGGCCGGCAGCGGAGTCCGCAGCCATGAGCGGGCCATCACCGGCCTGGAGAAACTCGTAACGATTGCCGTGCATACGAATCCGGCCGGTGCTACGTCGGCTGCGTCGGCTGCGGGCATCGGTGGAGATAGCGCGCGGAAAGGTCGCAAGGCTCGAAGCCGCAGCGCTGTTGGAGGCTGCCATATCGTCTTTGGGTCCGGTCTCGACGCCGGGTGGTCCCCAACCGGAGACGACGTAGTGGATCAGCGCGGCAACGCCGTCGACGCTCGGGGCGACGATGGGTGCGTTCGGTCCCGGTGCGCCGGCGGTGCCGGCCAGGCCAGCGGTGGAGCCGGCCGCAGCGGGCGGTGCCACAATTGCCGCAACGGGAATGTCTACGCTTCCGCCACCGGCGCGTGGTGCGAGGATGTCCGGTCCATGATCAGCGGGGATCTGTTGGCCGTTCAGCAGCGGTAGCAACTTCAGGGCGCTGAGCGCGCTGAGTGCGGGAGCGAGGAACGGCAAGAGCAACAGGCCGTATGACGCGTAGTACGGGTACCACAACACGTCGTAGGCCACCAACGCGACCGCCGCCAGGAAGGTAGCGATCGCCGGGTTGAAACCGAGATTCTGGAAGAAGTCCTCGAAGATGCGCAGCAGTTCTTCGACATTGCCGGCGTTGTTGAGAAGTTCAGCGATGAGGTGCGAGAGTTCCTGCAGCCAATTGCCGTCTGCAACGCCTTCGGGGGAGGTGGCCGGTGCGGGATTGGAGACGATGGGGGGAGCGGGGCGGATCTGCGGGGTCGCTGCCACGGCCGCGGTGGCGGTGCCCTGATATACGGACATGGTCTCGGCTGCCTGCACCCACATCCGTGTGTAGTCGGCCTCGTTGGCGGCAATCGGGACCGTGTTCACGCCGAAGAAGTTTGTGGCGACCAGCACCGCGTGAACCGCGTGGTTGGCGGCCAGTTCTTCGAGACTGGGCATTGCGGCCACGGCGGCGCTGTACGCGGAGGCAGCCGTCTGGTGTTGTGCGGCAGTTGTGGCACTGTCGGCGGCCGTTTGTTCCAGCCAGGTCAGATACGGCGTGTGCGCGGACAGATAGGCCGATGCGCTGGGGCCCTGCCACTGGCCGGTCTGCACCCCGGCCAGTACCTGGGTCAGTTCGGCAGCGGTGTCGTCGTAGATGGCGCTGAGCTGCTGCCATTGTGCGGCGGCTGCCAACAGAGGTCCTGGCCCTGGACCAGTTGCGAGCATGGCGGAGTGCGTCTCGGGAGACATTGCCATCCAGATCGGGGCGGGCAGGATGGCACCTCCTCTGATGTCGTGGATTACGCGGAACGCAAGGCGCGGGCCAGTTCCCGCCAACGAGGTGGTCGGAGACGGTAATCAAAAAGTTCCGGTCGATTGCGGTTAGATTTCTCGCAGCGACTCGCAGGGGTCCGGCGGGTACGGTCTGAAGGCGTGCCAGTCATTGACGCCCGTCATCTTGATGGGATATCGGAGACCGCGCTGCTCACGTTGTATCAGCGGGCAACCGAGGCGAAGCGGCCTGACGGGCTGATCGTTGACCCGATGGCGATCGAGTTACTCAACAGCCTTGAGTACGACTACGCCGATTTCGGCAGAATTCACCAGGCCACCGCGATGCGGGCGTTGGTGTTCGACCAGGCCACGCGGGAATACTTGGCGGTGCATCCGCGCGCCACCGTAGTCGCCCTTGCCGAGGGTTTGCAGACCAGCTTCTGGCGGGTCGACAACGGTCAGTTACGTTGGCTTTCGGTGGATTTGCAGCCCGTGGTTCGGCTGCGACAGCAGCTGTTACCAGAATCGAGCCGGCTGCGGCACTGTGCCCAGTCGGCGCTCGACTACTCCTGGATGGACGAGGTTGGCGATTCCGCCGAGGTGTTGATCACGGCCGAAGGGCTGCTGCAGTACCTGGACCGCGACGCGGTGTTCGAGCTGTTCGCCGCCTGCGCCCGGAGGTTTCCCGGCGGGCGGATGATCTTCGACAGTGTCCCGAGATTGTTGAGTTCCTACTCACGCTCGCGCCGTGGCTTCAGGCTCAGCGACAACTACACAGCGCCGCCAATGCCGTTCTGGTTCACTGCAAATGACTACGACCAACTGCGTGCGGTGCCCGGGGTCAGGGCCGTCTCCGAGCTCGGCATGCCGCGCGGACGGGGCAGGGTCCTTGGCGCGGCGGTTCCGCTGATCTACCGTACGCGTGGTCTGGCGAGGTTTCGTGCGCCGACCACTCTCGTCGAGTTCGGCCGGCCCTGAAAATTAGATGTACGTCACTTCAGAATCTCTTCTGAAGCAGGAACCAACCTCATCTGCCGCGCGACAAACTAGGCATGACACCGTCTCGTGACTCTCACTACCTTGTACCCCGCATCGACTTCCGTGGCCTCATGGCCGGAGGAACTGCCCTGGCCGTTTCCGGATTGATCGCGGTAAACCCAGTGATGCCAGCGCTTCCCGTCTCAGCGCCGCCGTCCGTGCAACTGACCGCTTCGCTCGACCTGTTCGGGCCATGGGTTGACGTTTTCAACACCACGCTCGCCAACGCCACCCAGATCTTCGACGCAATCAAAGATGCTGACTTCGGGTTCCCAAGTTCTCTGCAAGAGGCTTTTGCCGCGGTGACCTTCCTCGGTGTCGACATCGCCACCCCCGAGGGCTCGGAACTGGCGGCACAAACTCTGGACTGGAGCCATCTTTGGGGTTTGCAGTATCTGGCCGGAATGGACATGGGCATGGGGGTCGTGCCGGTAGAAGCCGCCGAGCCCGCGGCCACAATTCTGACGCTCTTGTCGTCGCCGTTGAGCGGTGTGCTGATGGGACTGGTCGGCCCGCTGCTCAGTCCCGGAGTGGAGCTGATCAACAGTGTCGGGTCGATCATCGACAGTGTTGGTGACAGTGATTTTGAGGCGGCGCTGCAAGAACTGCTGGCCACGCCCGCGAACATGGTCGGCGCGTTCTTCAACGGGGCCACCCTGAACCTTGATGCGTTGGTTCCGATGTTGAACGACGCTCTGCAGGTACCGGAAGGCAATGCGGTCCTCGGGGCCAGCTTCGATTTCGGCGGTCTTTTCACACCCGGAGTAACAGATTCCGGCAGCATCGGTGGTTCGATCTACAACTCGCTCGGTCTCGACCTGCAGATGGTAGGGATGGGAATGCCGTACTCGGCCCCGGGTGAGGGCGTTGGTCTTATCGCGTCGTTGGTCAGCCTCGTCGAAATGTTTGCGGGTGGGATGAGCTGACGAACGGAGTGTTCGTCAGGTGAGCGACGGAGGCGGGCGCCCTCAGCATCATTGGGACGTCCGCCTCTGGCTCCCTTTCAATTCGGGATCATCGCCGAGCGGTCGGAGGTGTACTCGCCGAAGACTTTGCCGATTCGCTTCATCGCGGTTACCGATGATTGGGACGGCGAGTCGCCGAATCCATGTGGCGACGGCGGAGCGTTCTGCCTGGGGAAGCGGCACCGGTGCAGGCGAGGCGATCCCACGACCAGCAACTGTCGGTGGTGAAAGTTCCCACGCTCGCAACCCGAATCAACGGGTCCCGCTAGAAGGGTGGTGGGTCGTCGTCTGCGGCGGCGGTGGCTTTGGGGAACCAGACGGCGTCGAACGCGGCGTGTCGGGCTTCGCGGGCTTTGCGGTTCTGGTTGCGTTCGGTGGCGATACGGGCCGCGCGGTGTTGGGCGCGGGTGCGCCGTCGGCGGGGCATCATCGCGGTCCGATCACCACAGCGGTCATCGACGCGTGGTTTGGGTGTCGGCAGGTCCCCGGTGGG
>LZME01000097.1 GCA_001673575.1 Mycolicibacter heraklionensis
GCCACCGCTTCCCCCTGCCCACTTGACAACATGTCTCCCATATCAGCGGCGATCGCAAGCGCGGCGGAGCCGGGCGCTGCGGGTCGCCGCCATCGGCTTAGCGGCGATCGCAAGCGCGGCGGAGCCGGGCGCTGCGGGTCGCAGCCATCGGCCTAGCGCGTTACAGCAACGCCCCGATCAACGCCAATGGCAGGAGCCCGGCGGTGGCGGCGAGCGGTATCCCGATGGCGTCCAGGAAGTCGCCGTCGGCGATCTCGGACATGAAGACGTTGTAGCTGTACTCGGGCAGCGTGAACACCAAGGCGCTGAGCATGTCCAGCGGCGGGTAGCCCGTATGCGGCGGGAACGTTCCGAAGAGGTCGTCCCACGTGGTGGGCACCGTGACTCCGACAGAGGTCTCTCCGCCGTCCATGATGCTGGCCATGCCCGTCAACTGTTCGGCCCACTCCGGCAGTGCGTAGACGTAGTTGGCCGGATCCATCAAGGTGTTGAAGGAATCCGTGATGCCCTTCTGCACGCCGTCGAGAAGGGCTTGCGGAACCTGCTGCAGGACACTGAAGTCGGGCAGAACCCCGATGCCGGTGGGGGTGTCGGCGAAGTCCGGGCTCCAGCCGTGCTCGATGTTGCCGTACCCCAGATTCACCAGCACTCGCAGTGCCGGGTCAAGCAGATCGACCAGCGGGTTGCCGATGTAGGGCAGCAGCTGCAGCGGAGCCAGCAGCGGCAACGTACTGGAGGGGATCATGTAGTAGTCGGTCAAGAGATCGGGGCTCGACGTCGGAAGGGGTACCGCGTTTGCGATCTCATCGGGACTGAGCCCCAGATAGGTCGTGTGCGCGAAGATGATGCCCATCACGGCGTTGACCGTGGACAAGAAGTTGAGCGGGTACTGCGGAAAATTGGCGAAACCGTCGTACTCGGTGGTGTAGACGGTGGTGGGGAAAAGGTCGGCGGGCGCTGCGCCACTGAATGTCATTCCGACGCTGGGCAGTTCCGGATACGTGCCTGTCGGAAGGTCGAAGCGGGACAGCATGCCGCCGTTAGGAAGGCTCTCGTTGCCGATCAGCACGAAGTGCACGTAGTCGCTGGGCACGCCCTGGTCGGCGAGTTGTTGCATGAGTAGCGACGAGATCACCGCGCTTTGCGACCATCCGAACACCACGACGGGGTTGTCGGCGTCGACCTGACCGCCGGCGATCTGTTCGAGGATCGCGGCCTCCAGGATCCGGCTGCCTTCATCCACCGAACTGTCGAAAGTCCCGGTGAACGCGCCCAGGAACGGGTACAGCGTTTCGGGGGTGGTGAGGATCTGGGTGGTGCCGGTGAAGCCGAGGGGCGCCAGGTAGAGCTCGTTGACCAGGTCCGCGTAGCCGGGGCCGGGCGTCGGCATGCCGCTGCCACCCATTATCAGCGCCGTTCCGCCGCCCAGCGGCAAGCCGGCACCGGTGAGCTGGACCGCCTGGACCGCCGGCACCGCGGCGCCCGCAGGGGCGGGGCAGACGATGAGAGCGGCACCGACCAGCCCGACCGCGACAGCACTGCAAATACGGACCATCGAAGCTCCCTGAAATAAACCCTAAGCAAAGATGAGCGTGAACCGTGCAACACATTACAACAGGGGGGACCCGGGGTTACCGGTGAGAACATCGACGGGAATGTGCCCTGGCTGTCGTACCCCGGTCGGTCGTCGCGCAGCCGGGATACGGCACGATAGGGCCGTGCCCGATACCGGACGTTCCGCTCCCGCAACCGGGGCCGATCAGGATCTGTTGATCCACTTCGAGGGCATTTCGCTGTGCCGTGACGGGCGCTCTCTGGTGGGGCCGCTGGACTGGTCGGTCGAACTCGACGAACGCTGGGTGATCATCGGGCCCAACGGGGCGGGCAAGACATCGTTGTTGCGGATCGCCGCCGCCACCGAGCACCCTTCCTCGGGTGTGGCGTACGTGTTGGGCGAACAACTGGGCCGGGTCGACACCACTGAGCTGCGGGCCCGGGTGGGCCTGAGTTCCTCCTCGCTTGCGCAGCGGATCCCAGGCGGGGAAACGGTCAGCGACCTGGTCATCTCGGCGGGCTACGCGGTCCTGGGACGGTGGCGGGAACGCTACGACGCCGTCGACCACGAGCGGGCGGTCGACCTGTTGGAGAGCCTGGGTGCCGAGCACCTGGCCGATCGCACCTACGGAACTCTGAGCGAAGGCGAGCGCAAACGGGTGCTGATCGCCCGCGCCCTGATGACCGACCCGGAACTGCTGCTGCTCGACGAGCCGGCGGCCGGCTTGGACCTGGGCGGGCGCGAGGAGCTGGTGGCGCGGTTGGGGGATCTGGCCGCCGACCCGGACGCGCCGGCGATCGTGCTGGTCACCCACCACGTCGAGGAGATCCCGGTCGGATTCAGTCACTGCCTGCTGCTGGCCGAGGGCCGTGCGGTGGCTGCCGGCCTGCTCGAGGACGTGCTCACGGCCGAGAACCTGTCGGCCACGTTCGGCCAGTCGATCTCCCTGGATGTCATCGACGGGCGCTACTTCGCGCGCCGGACCCGTAGTCGAGCAGCCCACCGGAGGCGCGCATGAACGAACCTCAGGCACCTTTGCCGACGCGACCCGCCGCGACGGTGATGCTGGTACGCGAGGGCGCCGCCGGAGGGCAGGGCCTCGACGTGTTCCTCATGCGCCGCCACGCCGCGATGGAGTTCGCCGCCGGCGTGATGGTGTTTCCCGGCGGTGGAGTCGATGACCGTGACCGCAGCGCCGAGATTGCCTGGCACGGCCCGGAGCCGACGTGGTGGGCGCAGCGTTTCGGCGTTGATGTCGATCTGGCCGCGGCCCTGGTATGTGCGGCCGCGCGCGAGACTTTCGAGGAATCCGGCGTGCTGTTCGCCGGCCCCGCCGATGATCCGGACCGGCTTGTCTCCGATGCCTCGGTGTATGCCGAGTCTCGGCGAGCGCTGAACGCCGGTGAGCTGTCGTTCGCCGACTTTCTGCGCACCGAGCATCTGGTGCTGCATGCCGAGCTGCTGCGACCCTGGGCGAACTGGGTGACTCCGGAGGCCGAGCGCACCCGCCGCTACGACACCTACTTCTTTGTCGGCGCACTGCCGGTCGGGCAGCGCGCGGACGGCGAGAACACCGAATCCGACCGCGCCGGCTGGCTCACGCCCGAAGCCGCGATAGAAGACTTCGCGGCCGGGAACAGCTTCTTGCTGCCGCCGACCTGGACGCAGCTGGATTCGCTCATCGGCCGCAGCATCGAGGCCGTGATGGCGGTGGAGCGGCAGATCGTGGTGGTGCAGCCGGACCTGGCGCGCCGCGGCGACAACTGGGAGATCGAATTCTTCAACTCCGACCGTTACAACGCAGCGCGCGGGAAGCGATGGCCCGGATGAGCGAATTCGTATCGGTGCACACCTCAGCCGAGGAGCCCGGGGTCGCCACCCTGGTGATCTCCCGGGCGCCGACCAACGCCATGACCCGGCAGGTCTACCGGGAGATCGTCGGGGCTGCGGCCGAGGTGTCGGCACGCGACGACGTTGCCGCTGTGGTGTTGTACGGGGGACACGAGATCTTTTGCGCCGGCGACGATGTGCCCGAACTGCGCACGCTGATCGCGGCCGAGGCGCAGGTCTTCGCCCGCGTGCGCCACGATGCCGTGCAGGCGGTGGCGGCAATCGGAAAGCCGACGGTGGCGGCGCTCACCGGCTACGCGCTGGGCAGTGGTCTGGCGCTGGCGCTGGCGGCGGACTGGCGAATCAGCGGCGACAACGTCAAGTTCGGAGCGACCGAGATTCTGGCCGGCCTGGCTCCCGATGGTGGCGGACTGGCTCGTCTGGCTCGAACCATCGGAGCCAGCCGCACCAAGGAATTGGCCTACAGCGGCCGGTTCTTCGATGCCGAAGAGGCGCTGGCCCTGGGGCTGGTCGACGACATGGTCGCACCCGACGGCGTCTACGAGGCCGCACTCGGCTGGGCTCGCCGTTTCATTGATGCCCCGGCGCAGGCGCTGGCTGCTGCCAAGGCCTCCATCGACTCCATCGAGACCGAGCCTCCGGCAGACCGGGCCGCCGCCGACCAGCGCCGCTACGGTGCGCTGTTCGCCGCCGGCATCGGCCCCGCGGGGGAAGGCTCTTAGGCGCCGCGCCAGAACGACTTGGGGCAGTGACGGTTCCTTTTCAAGTTTTTATCAGCTAACGTCCAGTCAGCGGCGAGGGCCGCCACGATCCCGGCGTTAGGAAACCACCATGCAGTCACCTGCCATCCGCTTCTGGAGCACCGCGACCGTCGCACTGCTGGGCGCGGGCGCCGTCGCGGCTGGCCCGGTCGTGATGCCGCAGGCCGACGCGGTCGCGGTTGACATTCTGTTGGCCGCCCAGGACATCACGATCGACTTGGTGCGCCACGGCCAGTCGGCGGACAACGCCAACGACATCTTGGGCACCCTTCCGCCGGGTGCTGCGCTCACCGCGCTCGGGGAGCAGCAGGCCGCCTACCTTGCCGACCCCAGCAACCCGCTGCACCTTGCCGCCCCCGACTTCTACAGCGGCATTTACGCCTCCGAGTTCCTCCGCTCGCAGGAAACGGCCGGCGGGTGGCTGAGCGCCGCAGGTGCGCCGGACACACCGCTGACGATCCTGGCCGGGCTCAACGAGATCAATGCCGGCTGGTTCGAAGGGCAGGATCTCAACATCCTCACCGAGATCGCCTACGCCCTACCGACATTCATGTGGGCCTTGGGCCAGTACTGGGTGCCGATGCTGGGATCCACCATTGACCCCAACGGGGTGGCCTTCAACGATCGCGTCACCGACGCTATCGCGGCCATCTACAGCAACACCGTCTCCGACCCGGAAAGCTCGCTCAACGACGTGGCGTTCGCGCACGCCGGAACGATCGCGATCTGGACGTTGATGAACGTCAAGAACCCCGACTTCGGGCTGGTCCTGTCCGAATTACTCGACACCCACACCCCACTGGGCAACACCGGACAGGTCGTCATCGAGGGCAACCCCACCGACGGCTGGACGCTGGTCAGCTGGGCCGGTCACGAGGTGTCGGCGACGCCGGATCTGTTGACCGGCCTGTTCGTCGACTGGCGGGACCTGAACGTCGCGCCGCAGATCGCGACCTGGCACATCCTGGAGGCGTTGCAGGGCGGGGACCAGGCCGAGATCGCCGCCGCCGTGCAGACCGGGTTCGACCAGGTCCTCGGGGCCATCGCCGCGTTCCCGCAGGCCGTGCTCGACACCCTCACCGGCGCGCTGGGCGGCTAGCGCTCAGCGCAGAAATCTAGCAAATTCAGCATTGACATAGGTAAATCATCGGGATACCTTCAGCGAAGTATTGCGCTACGCGTCGGAGCGTAACGGAAGCTACGGACTCGCTGAAGGAGAAGGCCATGTACCAAACCCGCCCGTGGATCACCGCCGGAGTCGCGCTCGTCGGCGCCGGCCTCGTGGCTGTCGGCCCGGTGGCTCCGATAGCCGGGTCGCTGCCCGCTGTCAATGTGGCCAACATCCAACTGGCCGCTGCGGATATCGTGCTGGATCTGGTCCGGCACGGGCAGTCGACAGAAAACGTGTCGGACTACGTCGGGACGACGCCCCCGGGTGCACCGCTCACCGACCTGGGGCAGCAACAGGCCATCGACGTCGGGAACAGCCTCTACAACGGAGGCGACAACAACATCGGTGGGGTGTACGCCTCGGAGTTCCTGCGCGCCCAGCAGACTGCGTGGCCGCTGATCCAGTTGCTGACCGGACAGCCTGTCGATCCGGCCAACTTCCCGGACGGGCCGACACCGCTGCTTGCGCCCGATCAGATCCTGTCCGGGCTCGGCGAGATCAACGCCGGGTGGCTGGAAGGGCAGAGCGGCACGCTGCCCGGACTCCTCTACCTCCTGCCCACCATCGCGTGGATGACCGGGAATTACTGGGTGCCGATGCTCGGCTCGGACATCAACCCCAACGGAATGGCGTTCCAGGACAACTACGGTGGTGCCATCCAAGCGATCTACGACGCCAGCACGGCAGACGGCGACAGCACCGGGACCGATGTGGCGTTCTCGCACGGCGCGGCGATCATGGCCTGGACGATGATGAACGTCGACAACCCGGACTGGGGGCTGTTCTTGGAGACGCTGTCCGGCGACCGCGGGCTTCCCAACACCGGCCAGGTCGTGGTCGAGGGCAACCCGACCGACGGCTGGACTCTGGTCAGCTGGAACGGTACTGAGGTCGCAGAGAACCCCGGCCTGCTCACCGGGCTGTTCGTCGACTGGCGTGATTTGATCGTCGCCCCGCAAATGGCCGGCTGGCACGTCTGGGAGGCCATCCTCGGTGGCGACCCCTCCGACATCTTGGCTGCGCTGCAGACCGGCTTCAGCGACGTGTTCTCGGCGCTGGTGGAGTTCCCGCAGGCGGTGTTCGACACCATCACCGGTGCCCTGGGCGATGTCGCGGGTAGCGGCGCAGGCGATGCGCTGGGCGACGCGCTGGCGTCCTTGGCGGCCTGAGTCACAGCAGCAGCAGCCAAGCCGGGCGCGGCGTTTCCCCTCGCTGCGCCCGGCTTCGCGCTGCAGAGACCACCGCTGTGCCGATGGCGGTGACCTGCAGCGCCCGACTTCGTCGTGCTCGCAGTCCCCGCTAGGCTGACCTACCATGACCAGTACGGACCCGACGCCGAACCCGCACGCCACCGCCGAACAGGTGGAGGCGGCTCGGCACGACAGCAAGCTCGCCCAGGTGCTCTACCACGACTGGGAGGCCGAGCAGTACGACGAGAAGTGGTCGATCTCCTACGACGAGCGCTGCATCGACTACGCCCGGGGCCGCTTCGACGTGATCGTGCCTGCTGCCGACCGAGACAAGCTTCCGTATGACCGGGCGCTGGAACTCGGCTGCGGCACGGGGTTCTTCCTGCTCAACCTGATGCAGGCCGGGGTGGCACGGCGCGGCTCGGTCACCGACCTTTCGCCCGGCATGGTCAAGGTCGCCACCCGCAACGGCCAGGCCCTCGGACTGGACGTCGACGGGCGGGTCGCCGACGCCGAGGGCATCCCGTATGAGGACAACACCTTCGACCTGGTGGTCGGCCACGCGGTGCTGCACCACATTCCCGACGTCGAACTGTCGCTACGCGAGGTGGTCCGGGTGCTTAAGCCCGGCGGCCGGTTTGTCTTCGCCGGCGAGCCCACCACGGTCGGCAACTTCTACGCCCGCCGGCTGGCCGACCTGACCTGGAAGACCACGGTCGCCGCGATGAAGCTGCCCGGGATGGGCTCCTGGCGTCGGCCGCAGGAGGAGCTGGACGAGAACTCGCGGGCGGCCGCCCTGGAATGGATCGTCGACCTGCACACCTTCGAGCCGAGCGATCTGGAGCGGATGGCGACCAACGCCGGCGCGGTCGATGTGCGCACCGCCAGCGAAGAGTTCACCGCCGCCATGCTGGGCTGGCCGGTGCGGACCTTCGAGTCGACGGTCCCACCGGGCAAGCTCGGATGGGGCTGGGCGCGGTTCGCCTTCCGCAGCTGGACGGCCTTGAGCTGGGTGGACGCCAACGTGCTGAGCCGCGTGGTGCCCAAGGGCTGGTTCTACAACGTGATGGTCACCGGGGTTAAGCCGTCCTGAATGCCGGCTTCAGATTCGAAGTCGACGACGTCGGCTACCTGAGCTCGCCGGTCGGTGTTGCCGCCCTGGCCGAGGTCGCGGGCTTCGCGCTGACCGACGCCACCCGGCTGGCCGACATCGCCGCGCTGCGCAGCCGCTTCGGCGAGCGGACACCCGCGCTGGTCGAGACCGTCCTGTTGCGCCGGCGTGCCGCGGCCAAGCTGGCCGAGCTGGCCGAGACGTCGGGTTGGCTGTTCACCGACGAGGCGCTGCAGCAGGCCAGTGCCGCACCGGTGGCACGGCATCGGGCCCGCCGGATCGCAGCCGCGGCACCGGGTGCCGTCGTGCATGACGTGACCTGTTCGGTCGGTACCGAGCTGGCGGCGCTGTCGGAAGTGTCGGATCGGGTTCTGGGCAGCGACCTGGACCCCGTGCGGCTGGCGATGGCGCGCCACAACGTGAGCGGGGCCGCCGTTGTTCGCGCGGATGCGCTGGCGCCGGTCAGCCGCGACACGGTGGTGCTGGCCGACCCCGGCCGGCGCGGCGGCGGACGGCGTCGTTTCGACCCGACCGACTACCAGCCCGCCTTGGACCGGTTGCTCGACGTCTACCGCGACCGTGACGTCGTGGTAAAGGTCGCTCCCGGAATCGATTTCGACAAGGTTGGGCTGCTGGGGTTTCAAGGCGAGATCGAAATCACCTCGTGGCGCACGTCGGTGCGAGAAGCCTGCCTGTGGTCGCCCGGCCTGGCCGAAACCGGGGTGCGCCGGCGGGCAACGATCCTGGACCGCGACGAGCAGATCACCGACGCCGAACCGGCCGACTGCGACGTGCGGCCGGCGGGGCGCTGGCTCATCGACCCCGACGGGGCGGTGGTGCGGGCCGGCCTGGTCCGCCAGTACGGCGCCCGGCACGGGCTGTGGCAGCTCGACCCCGATATCGCCTACCTGTCCGGTGACCAGCTGCCGGACGGGGTGCGCGGATTCGAGGTACTCGAAACGCTGGCCTACAACGAAAAACGCCTTGGTCAGGCGCTGGCGGCCCGCGACTGCGGTGCCCTGGAAATCCTGGTGCGGGGCGTACGCGACGTGCAGGCCGATCCCGACGGTCTGCGCCGCCGGTTGCGGCTGCGCGGGTCACAGGCCCTGTCGGTCGTGATCACCCGGGTCGGGACGGGGCCGGCGGCGCGGGCTATTGCGTTCGTCTGCCGTCCGTCGCGGTGAGGCGCCCGGTAGGCTGTCGTCTTCGGGGCCATTCCTGCTTGCTGCGGCAAGGCGAGACAAAGCGAGACAAACCGACAATGCGCATTCTGGTGGCCGCCCTGTTGGCGGGCGGTGCAGTGGGCAGCTGGCTGGGCATGACGGGTATGCCCTCGGCGGGCGCGGTTTCGCCCTGTGCCGAACTGGGCGGCACGCTCGAGTCCGGGCAATGCCACGTCCACTCGTCCAACGCCAACTACACCCTGGACATGCGGTTTCCGGTCGACTATCCCGACCAGCAGACCCTGACCGACTACCTGGTGCAGAACCGCGACGGGTTCTTGACCGTGGCCAAATCGCCCGGGTCGCGCGACCTGCCCTACGAGATGGACGCCACCTCCGAGCAGCACCGTTCGGGTCAGGCCCCCAAAGGCACCCAGAGCGTCGTGCTGAAGATCTTCCAAGACCTCGGCGGCCCGCAGCCGTCTACCTGGTACCAGGCCTTCAACTACGACTTGGCGTCGCGCAAGCCGATCACCTTCGAGACCCTGTTCGCGCAGGGCAGCAAGCCGTTGGACGCGATCTTTCCGGTCGTGCAGCGTGACCTCGAACGCCAGACTGGCGTGCCGGCGATCCTGATCTCGTCGGGTTCTGGGATGGACCCGGCGCACTACCAGAATTTCGCCATCACCAACGACGAGGTGATCTTCTACTTCGCGCCTGGCGAGCTGCTGCCGATGAGCTCCGGTGCCACCTCGGTGAAGGTGCCGCGCACGGCGCTCCCGCCACTGGCTATCTGACTCCGTTACGCGGGGGCGAAGCTGAACACCTGACCCGCGCTGGTGGCCACCGCGACCCGCCGGTCATTGCCGACCGACACCCCGACCGGAAACCCGCGAGCTTCGGGCAGCGGATAGCTGTTGATGGTGTGGCCGTCGGCCGGGTCGAACACCAGCAGCGACAAGCCCGCCGGTCCGAGACTGGTGCCGGCGACCACGGTGTAGCCGACCTTGCCGGCCAGACTCGACGAGGACAGTGGCACGGTGTCCTCGCGGCGCCACACCTGTTCGGCGTAGTCACCGCGGTCGGTGAAGGCGACCAGGTCGGTGTCGGGGCCCCCGCCCGAGACGATCAGTCCGCCGGGCATCACCGCCGGTGGTGTTTGAGCCAAGAACTTCAGCGGCACAGACCATTTCGCTTTGCCGTCGGCGGCGTTGATCGCCCACAGGCGCTGGTCGCGTCCGTTGACATAGACCGTGGAACCGTCGGCGGACAGCACGGGGCTGGCCAACACCCCGGCGGCGACGGCATCGCTGCTCCACTCCTGGGTGAGCAACGGGACGCCTCCCGGGTGGTATTTGAGACCGACCAGGCCGGACTCCTTGGCGCCCGGCTGCCACAGGCTCACCACCGCGATGTTGCTCTCCGGTGAGAAGGCAGGTGCGGCGGCGACCGGGCAGTCCGGCCGGGCGCCGGCGCAGTCGGACAGTCCGCGCCGAAAGTCGGTCGGGTCGACACCGTCCACCAGGTCCAGCGGCGTGCCGACGACCGCGCCGCGGTGCGTGTCGAAGATCAGCACCTGCCCCAAATGGGTCACGACCAGCAGCAGGCCGTCACCGAGGATCCGGGGCGTGGAGGGCATGCCGATCACCGGTGCACGCCAGCGGATCCACTGGGTGGGCGGAAACGACAGCATGGCGCCCGGCTGGCCGACATAGACGTTGTCGAACCCGTCAATGAGCGCGCCGAAGAACCCGCCGCCCTGATGCAGCCGAGTGCACCAGCGCTGCCGGCCGCGGTCGGCGTTCTCCCACTGCATCAGCGAGCAACCCGCCTCGGTCTGACCGTTGAGCATCATCCAGCCGTGGACACCCACGGCGGGCTGGGCCCCCAGCTCACCTTTGACCGAGCGGATCCAGTCCAGCTGCAGGTCGGTGGCTCCCGCAGTGGCGGTATGACTGCTGTTGGCGGCATCGGCATACTGGGCGGGCCAGCCCGGAGCGGGCGCGGCATCCACCCAGGAATCGGTGTTGGCGCAGCCGCCCAGAAGCACTGCCGACGCCACCATTGCGATTCCGGCCAGGACACCACGTCGCCGCAACACAGTGGCAATCCCCAATCCTCGGCCGGTCGGTGAACGAGTCCAGGTGAGGGTAGCGCGTGGCAGGAACGCGCTCGCGTAGGCTTTCCGGCCATGACGACGATGTGGGGTGCTCCGATCCACAAGCGCTGGCGGGGTTCGCGCCTGCGTGACCCGCGCCAGGCCAAGTTCCTCACGCTGGCCTCGCTGCGCTGGGTGCTGGCCAATCGGGCCTACACGCCGTGGTACCTGGTGCGCTACTGGCGGCTGCTGAAGTTCAAGCTGGCCAACCCGCACATCATCACCCGCGGCATGGTTTTCCTGGGCAAGGGCGTGGAAATCCAGGCCACCCCGGAGATGTCGTACATGGAGATCGGCCGCTGGGTGCACATCGGCGACAAGAACACCATCCGGGCCCACGAGGGATCACTGCGATTCGGCGACAAAGTGGTGCTGGGACGCGACAACGTCATCAACACCTATCTCGACATCGAGCTCGGTGATTCCGTGCTGATGGCCGACTGGTGCTACGTCTGCGACTTCGACCACAAGATGGACGACATCAACGTGCCGATCAAGGACCAGGGCATCATCAAGAGCCCGGTGCGGATCGGTCCGGACACCTGGATAGCCGCGAAGGTCACCATCCTGCGTGACACCAGCGTCGGTCGCGGATGCGTCCTAGGCGCTCACGCGGTGGTCAAGGGCGTCATTCCCGACTACTCGATCGCGGTCGGGGCGCCCGCCAAGGTGGTCAAGAACCGCAAACTTGCCTGGGAGACCTCGGCCGCCGAGCGGGCTGAGCTGGCCGCCGCGCTGGCCGACATCGAACGCAAGAAGGCTGCCCAGGGCTGAGCCGTGTCGTGACGCGACCGCGGGTAGTCATAGCGGGGCTGGGCGACAGCGGTGTCCTGACCGCGATCCGGCTGGCCAAGCACGCCGACGTTGTCGGTGTTTCGGTGAAACCCGCCCTGGTGAGCGGCCAGGAGCTGGGCCTGAGGCTGTCCCGCCCGCAGCAGTGGGCGCGCGACTACTGGCTGCCGTTCGACCGGTTCCCACGGCTGGATGCGGCGCGCACCGTGCACGGCGCGGTGACCGGCGTCGATCTGGACGCCAGAACCCTCGCCGTCGCGTGTGCCGACGGCGTCACCCGCGATGAGCCCTATGACGTCCTGGTCATCGCTACCGGAGTCAGCAACGGCCTCTGGCGCCGGCCCACGACGCAGTCCGCCGGTGACGTCGCCGCGGAGCTGACCGCCGCGCACGCCCGGCTGGCCACCGCAGGGGCGATCATCGTGGTGGGCGGCGGTGCCGCGGCGGTCAGCAGCGCCGCCAATATCGCCCGCACCTGGCCGGCCAAACGGGTCGACCTGTACTTCCCGGGCCAGCGCCCACTGCGTGAGCACCATCCGCGGGTCTGGCGCACCGTCGAGCGCAGATTGGTCGACGCGCGCGTGGGGCTGCATCCCGACCACCGCGCCCTGGTGCCCGAGGGGTTCGGCTGCGACCGCATCACCGATGATCCGGTTCGTTGGAGCACCGGTCAGGACCCGGCCTCGGCCGATGCCGTGCTGTGGGCGATCGGGAAGGTGCGACCCAACACCGACTGGTTGCCGACCGAGCTGCTCGACGATGCCGGCTTCGTCCGAGTCTCGACCGACTTGCGGGTGCCCGGACATCCGACCGTCTTCGCGATCGGCGACGTCGCGGCCACCGACCCGTTGCGCAGCTCGGCCCGCAACCGGGCGGACGGCCTGCTGGCCCACAACGTGCGAGCCGCGCTCACCGGCAGGCCGCTGCGGCACTACCGGCCACCCGCCAGGCGATGGGGTTCAGTGCTGGGGCCGGGGCCCGAGGGTCTGGAGGTATTCGCGCCGTCCGGGCGCGCGTTCCGGTTCCCGGCCTGGACGATCGACCGGGTGCTGTATCCCTGGATCGTCCGGCGGGGCATCTATCGCGGCGTGCGCCCCAACGATCCGCTGAAAACTGCCAGAATCGACTGATGACGACACCGGCATTCTCCGATGTGTACCGGGCGAAGTACCTACTGCTGACGACGTTCACCAAGGACGGCAAGCCCAAGCCGACCCCGGTGTGGGGTGCGCCCGTCGGGGACCGGCTCTTGGTCATCACCGATGACGGGTCGTGGAAAACCAAGCGGATCAACAACACCCCGCGCGTCACCATCCAAAGGTGCGGCGTCCTGGGAAAACCTAAAGGCGATCCCGTTGCGGCGGAGGCCCGGGTCCTGCCCAAGTCGGAGACTCGGCGGGTCTACGACGCCGTCGTGAAGCGGTACTGGTGGCACGCCTGGTGGTTCGTCCCGCACTCGCTCGTGCGCGGTGGAATAGACAAGGTGCACGTCGGCCTGGAGATCCGCGCCGCCGGACCCGCTTCGAGTTCTCAGGCGAACTCAAGCAGCGTGTAGGCGCCCCGAAAGTTCTTCATGGGACCCCACTGCCAGAAGGCTGGAAACAGGGTTCCGAAGAACAGGCCGCGCCCTTTGGGTATCGGCACATCGTGCACGGCGCTGATACCCGGCACCGCCTGAGGCAGCAAGGCGAGCTGACGCGCCGACAGGCTGAACGGCATCGGGGGCACCCGGTAGTGCCGCGATGAACGCATCCCGCGGGGAGCTATTTTCTTAACCAAGGTCGGTGGGACATCGAAGAACATCTGGCCGCCGGGGAAACGTTCGGCGCATGCCGCGATGAGGTCCATCGCCTGGCGCGGCTGCAGGTACATCAGCAGACCTTCGGCCGTGATGAAGACGCCGGCGCTGGAATCAACCTGCGTCATCCAGCTGTAGTCCAACGCCGACTGCGCCAGGTGGGTGATGCGGGGTGATGCCGGCAGCAACCGTTCGCGAAGCCGCATCACCGGCTCCAAATCCACTGATACCCAAGTGAATTGCGGATCAGGGACAGCGCTGTTGAGGCGCCAGAAGCTGGTTTGGAAGCCTTCGGCAAGCGCGACGACAGTCGCCGCGGGGTGCTCCTGCAGATAGGCCGTCGCGCATCGATCAACGGCCAGCGACCGTAGCGCCATCTCCTGGCCTCGACGCCCGAATTTGTCGAAGTCGAACGCGATGGACTCGACGAGTCGAATCGCCTCCGGGTCGTCGATGATGGCTTGAGAGTGCGCGGCCTGATATGCCCGCCCGTTGAGCGTCATCAGGGCGGTCTCCGAAACTCCATTCAGCGCACGGGCGTCGACTTTGGATTCGGCTGGACGGTCCATCGCGCCCATGGTATCGGAGAAGACCGTTGGGCCGCGCTGTCCCCGCTAGGGTTTCAACGCCGGCAGCACCCGTTCGACCAGCAGTCGCAGGCTCTCCCAGCCCTCGTCGAGCGGCAGCCCGCCGATCAGCGGGTGCAGGGTCACCCCCGTGCGGCCTGCGCGACACTGTGCGACGAGCTCATCAGGGGTCAGCACCTCGATCTTGGCGGACCCGCGCAGCTCCTCGATCGTGTCGGTCGGGGTCTCGTTGGGGCGAGGCACCTCCGCCACCGCCCACGAGCTGTATTCGGTTGCCTCGTGCAGGAAATGCTCACCACATCGGGCCCACGCCGCCTCGGGGTCGGTGGTGAGATGGGTTACGGTATTGCCGTTCTCGGGACTGAATACAAAACCCTGATTTCCGTTGCGTGCCAGTTCGTCTCGATACACCGCTTCGATCTCGGGCATGGGCATCGGCGGCGAGAACGGCAAACCGAACCGGGCCGCTCGGCGAGCGGCTGCGGTGCTCATCCCGCCGATGAAGAACACCGGATGCGGCTTGGTGTACGGCTTGGGTGTCACATCGATCAGCCGTCCGTGGTACTCGAAGGGCTCGTCGCCCCAGGATTTGAGCAACACCTCGAGGCATTCGTCCATCAGGAGGCCCCGGCGCCGGAAATCCTTGCCCACGGCGTGGTATTCCTCTGGGCGGTAGCCGATTCCAGCGACGAAGCTGACCCGTCCGGCGGACAGCTGATCGAGTACCGCGATGTCCTCGGCGAGGCGCACCGGGTCGTAGAGCGGTATCAGCAGTGCGTTGATGCTGATGCGGATGTTGGTGGTGCATCCGGCGACGGCGGCGGCCATCAACAGCGGCGCGGGCAGCCAGCCGGTGGCCGCAAGATGGTGCTCTTCGCAACCGATCGCGGTGACGCCGTTGGCGTCGGCAAAGGATGCCATCTCCAACGCGGCCCGGTAGCGCTCGGCATTTCCGGCACCGGGGGCGTTCGTCATGTTCAGGCGCAAGGCGCTTAGTAGTGGCATGGGATTGACCGGTCACCTCCTGGGGCGCCACCGTAACGTACGAAATGATCAATCGATTGATTATGTCGGCGTCCCGCCATTAGCCTAAGGACCGTGACCGGTCCGCAGACCCAGCTCCTGATCGACGGCGCGCTGGTTGCGGGTGGCGCGGGCGCATTTCCCACCATCAACCCGGCCACCGAAGAACCCCTCGGTAAGGCCGCCGACGGCGACGCTGCCGATCTCGACCGCGCCGTGGCCGCCGCCCGCACCGCGTTCGACTCCTCGGATTGGGGCCGCGACACCGCATTGCGGGTGCACTGCCTGCGCCAGCTACGCGACGCGCTCAACGACGAGATCGAGACCCTGCGTGAGATCACCATCGCCGAGGTCGGGGCACCTCGGTCGCTGACCTACCGAGGCCAGCTGCAGACTCCCGTCGATGACCTGGCTTTCCCGGCCGCCACCGCGGAGAGCTACCCGTGGCGGGTGGACCTCGGGGTGGCTGCCCCGATGGGTATCACCACCGCCCGCACCGTCGTGCGGGAGCCGTTCGGCGTGGTCGGCGCGATCACGCCGTGGAACTTCCCGCACCAGGTCACGTTCGCCAAGATCGGGCCGGCACTGGCGGCGGGCAACACCATCGTCCTCAAGCCGGCACCCGACACCCCCTGGTGCGCAGCCGAAGTCGGTCGGATCATCGCCGAGAAGACCGACTTTCCGCCCGGAGTTGTCAATATCGTCACCGCTTCTGACCATCGCATCGGCGCCCAGCTCGCCGAGGACCCTCGAGTCGACGTGGTCTCCTTCACCGGCTCGACGGCGACCGGTCGCTCGGTGATGACCGCGGCCGCGCAGGCGGTGGACAGGTCGGCGTCATCGAGGACCACGAACGCCGACTTGCCGCCGAGTTCCAGAAAGACCTTCTTGATGGTCTGCGCGGCCGCGGCGTCGACGGTGGCGATGCACGCCGGGCAGGGCTGTGCACTGACCACCCGGCTGCTGGTGCCGCGTCAACGCTATGGCGAGGCGCTCGACGCGGTGGCTGCCGCGATGTCGCGCGTCGCGGTGGGTGACCCCAACGATCCGAAAACGCTGTGCGGACCGCTGATCTCGGCGAAGCAGCGAGACCGGGTGCAGTCCTATCTAGATCTGGCGATCGCCGAAGGCGGGACGTTTCACTGCGGCGGCGGCCGACCTGCCGGCCTGGATTGGGGCTTCTACATCGAGCCGACGGTGATCGGCGGGCTGACCAACCAGGCGCGGGTGGCCCGCGAAGAGATCTTCGGCCCGGTGTTGGTGGTGCTGGCCCACGACGGGGACGCCGACGCACTGCGCATCGCCAATGACTCGCCGTATGGGTTGTCCGCCACCGTGTTCGGATCTGTCGAGCGCGCCGCCCGGATCGCGTCGCGACTGCGCGCCGGGACCATCAACGTCAACGGCGGCATGTGGTACTCCGCCGACGTGCCGTTCGGGGGCTACAAGCAGTCGGGAGTCGGCCGGGAGATGGGACTGGCGGGCTTCGAGGAATACCTCGAGACCAAAGCGGTGGCCACCGCGGTACCTGGGGCGCAACACTGATGGCCGGGCCTCCCGACTCGCAGGTGCTGGCGGCGTTACTGGCGATGCGCGACGGTGCCGACCCAGCGCCGCCGCCGCGGGTCGGCGATGTCGCCACCCGTCGGCGCAACGTCGGTCATACCTTCAATCAGGTGCTGGCGTCGCTGCCACCGGTCACCGGCGTCGAGACACAAGAGTTCTCGCTGACTTACGACGGCGGCACCCGTCCATTGCGCTGGTATCGGCGAACCGGCGGCGTTCAGCCCGGCAGCGCCGTGCTGTATCTGCACGGCGGCGGAATGATCCTGGATTGGAGCCACGTGGGGCCGCTCTACGACGCGGCGGTGCGCGCCTATGTCGCCGCCTCCGGGGTGCCGATGCTGGTGGTGGACTACCGGGTCGCCCCGGAATTCCCGCATCCGACTCCGCTTCAGGACTGCTACGCGGCATTGTGCTGGCTCAGCGATCATGCCGGCGAGCTGGGCGTCGATGCGTCCCGGCTGGCCGTGATGGGCGACAGCGCCGGCGGGGGATTGGCCGCGGGCATAGGCCTGCTGGCCCGTGACCGCGGCGGACCGGCAATCGCAGCTCAGCTGTTGATCTACCCCATGCTCGACGACCGCACCCGCGAGGCAGGCGCCGCGGGCGCCACGCTGCTCACCTGGAGCTACGACGACAACGCCACCGGCTGGTCAGCGCTGCTGGGCGACGGTGGCGCCGACGGCTACGCCGCGCCGGCCCGAGCCGACGACCTGGCCGGCCTGCCGCCGACGTACATCGATGTCGGCGGGCTGGACATCTTCGCGCCGGAGGACGTCGACTTCGCCCACCGGCTGATCGCCGCGGGTGTCCCGGTTGAGCTGCATGTATACCCCGGCTGTCCGCACGCGTTCGACCTGCTGGTGCCCGATGCTGCGGTGTCCCACCGGGTTATCGCGCACCGCGGGCGGTATCTGGCGGCGCTGTAGTGGCGCCGAAGAACCTGCGTAGCGCCGCCTCGTCACCGTCGATCTCGACCAGCGCGGCCACGTCGTCGAACGACAACACGCCCGCCGCGAGGCCGAGAACGAGGGGCGCCTCGGTGTGCAGCACGGCTACCAGCGGGCGTCCGTCGGGTTCGCCGACCTCGATGCCGGCCTCGGTGGCCTGCAGTTGCACCGTGCCGCCGTCTACGGCGATTCCCACCGCCACCGACGGGCCCGCGGGCACTCGATCGGCGAACAGGGCGGGCAGTGCCAGCCGCAGCCACTCGGCGCGGAACTCGTCGCCCTGGGGGCCGCGGACCATCAACGGTGTCGACCAGCGGACCAGCGCGTAGATGGGCTCGCGCAGCTGCGTGCCCCAGGGGGTCAGGGCGTAGGAGAGCGCCTTGCCGTCGCCGGAAACCTGCCGCTCGATGACCCCTGCGGTCTCGAGATCGCGGAGCCGGTCCGTCAGCAGGTTCGTCGCGATCCCAGACAGCCCGTCGCGCAGGTCGCGGTAGCGGGCCGGGCCCATCAGGAGCTGGCGGACGATCAACAGATTCCACCGGTCGCCCACCACATCCAGGGCCCGGGCAAGTCCGCAGTACTGACCGTAGTCTCGACTCATCACCATCTACTTGCTAATTTAAAGTGCACTTGACTATATCAAGTTGGCGAGGAGATGGACATGGCAGTCGCGGAACGGCCCGCGTGGGTCGACGACACGTTGTTCCCCTTCGAGAGCCGGTTCCTCGACATCGACGGGAACCGCGTCCACTATGTGGACGAGGGGTCAGGGCCGGTGCTGCTGTTCCTGCACGGCAACCCGACCTGGTCGTTCGACTATCGCAAGGTCATCGAAGCGCTGCGCCCGGACTTTCGTTGCATCGCGGTGGACTATCCCGGATTCGGCCTGTCGTCGCCCGCGCCGGGATATCGGTACCTGCCTGCCGAACACACCCGGGTGATCGGCGCGTTCGTGGACACGCTCGCCCTGAGTGGAGTCACCTTGGTGGTACACGACTGGGGCGGACCGATCGGGTTGGCCGTCATGCAACACCGTCCCGAGATCTTCGACCGGTTGGTGCTGTCCAACACGTGGGCATGGCCGGTCGGCGCTCCGCTTATCCAGGTCATGTCGCATGTGATGGGCGGCCCCATCGGTCGCCTGCTGATCAGACAGTTCAACCTCTTCGTCAACGTCATGATCCCCATCGGGCATCGCCTCACCAAGCCCACCGGCACGGAGATGGCCCACTATCAAAAGGCGCTCTACAGCCCCGCGCGGCGAGAGGCGGCGGCAGTCTTTCCCCGTGAGATCACCGCCAGCCGAGCCTTTCTCGCCGACGTCGAATCCGGGATACCTGCCGTTGCGGCGCTCCCAGCACTGATCATCTGGGGCGACGGCGACTTCGCCTTCGGTGACACCGAACTGCGGCAGTGGGAGCAGGCGCTGACCAATCATCAGACCGTCATCGTCAGAGGGGCCGGTCACTTCGTCCCTTCCGACGCCCCCGAACAATTCGCGGCAGCGATCCGCGACTGGCACCCGGGGTCCTAATGGCCTACGACGCGCAGCTGGCGGCCCGGGTGCGGGCGATATTTGCCGAGGGGCCACCGGTGCTGGAAAAGGCGATGTTCGGCGGACTGGCGTTCCTGGTCGCCGGCAAGATCGCAGTCGCCGCCAGCTCCGACGGAGGGTTATTGGTCCGTGTCGGTCCGGCGCGCGTTGAGCAGCTGTCGCGGACCACCGCCGCCCAACCCATGCAGATGGGCGGACGGACCATGCGCGGCTGGGTCCATGTCGATGGCGAGCACGTCAGTTCTCGGGATCAGCTCGCCGAATGGATTGACATCGGGATCGCCGCCGCGGCAAGCGCTTAGAACGCTGCCACGCGGGCCAGCGCCTAAAACAGCGTGCCGCGCAGGAGATCTTCGGCGCAGCGCAGGGTGGCGCGGTAGGCCTCCGGTGGCAGCTGCGCTGCCTGCTCGGTCAACCCCCGCGTCAGCGCGTAGATCGCGTCCGCGGCGCCATCGGTGTCGATGCCGGTAGCCAGCGACCCGACGCGGCGCGCTTCGCCGACGACCTCACCGATGACGTCGCGCAACGGCGAGACCTCGCCGGCGGCGCGTTCGAAGGCAGCCAGATAGGGGTGGTCGTGGCTCAACCGATCGGCCTCGGCAAGCATCGTGGCAAGTCGATCCGTCACAGTGCCGCTGCGCTGCGCCGC
>LZME01000098.1 GCA_001673575.1 Mycolicibacter heraklionensis
CCGACGGCTGGTCAGCTCCGGACTGACTCCGCGGATGATCCGCCGTGTCGAGACCGACCTGCGGCATCGGGCGCGGGTCGTCCATCATGTTCAGCAGCTGCCCGGCGATCGGCAGGTCCTGCAGCACGGTGCCGCCGAACGGCCGGTCCCCGCCGGTGACCGACGAATAGGTCTGCGCGTCGCGCAACACTTCAAGCGTTTCGGCGTGCGTGGCCACCGACCAGAAGCCATCGCCGTCGGGAGTGTGGACGGTGGGTTCGTGCCAGTACACCGGGGCGACGCGGCGGTGCAGCGCGAACAGCTCGTGCGGGAAACCGTCGGCAAAGTTGTCCAGATCGGTGAAGTCGATGCTCGCGAGCTCCTGGACTTCCATGGCGGCTACAGGATCGCGCCCGGGCTGTAGGCAGCCCCGGCCGGATACCGCTCGACGAGTTCGGCCACCTCGGCCGCCACCCGGTCGACCTGGTCGGCGGCCGCGCCGGTGAATGCCTGCCGGTCGGCGATGGCGGCCTCCAGCGCGGCCCGGTCCAGTGGCAACCGGTCGTCGGCGGCCAACCGGTCCAGCAGGTCGGGTTCGGCGCCCCGCTCGCGCATCGCCAGCGCGACGGCCACCGCGTGTTCCTTGATCACCTCGTGAGCGGCTTCGCGTCCCACCCCGGCACGCACCGCGGCGATCAATACCTTGGTGGTGGCCAAGAACGGCAGGTAGCGGTCCAATTCTCGGGTGATCACCGCCGGGTAGGCCCCGAATTCGTCGAGCACGGTCAAGAAGGTCTCGGTCTGCCCGTCGACGGCGAAGAAGGCGTCGGGCAACGCGACGCGACGCACCACCGAGCAGAAGACGTCGCCCTCGTTCCACTGCGCGCCGGCCAGTTCAGCAGCCATCGAGGCGTAGCCCCGCAACACCACCTGCAGCCCGTTGACCCGCTCGCAGCTGCGGGTGTTCATCTTGTGCGGCATCGCCGACGAGCCGACCTGGCCGGGCGCGAATCCTTCGGTGACCAGTTCGTGGCCGGCCATCAGGCGGATCGTCTGCGCCAGCGAGGACGGGCCGGCGCCCAGTTGCACCAGCGCGGAGACCACGTCGTGATCCAGCGAGCGGGGGTAGACCTGCCCGACGCTGGTCAGCACCTTGGAAAAGCCGAGGAACCCCGCGACGCGGCGTTCCAACTCGGCCAGCTTGGCGGTGTCACCGTCGAACAGATCCAGCATGTCCTGCGCGGTGCCCATCGGCCCCTTGATGCCGCGCAGCGGGTAGCGGTCGATCAACTCACGTACCCGCCGCAGCGCGAGCAGGGTCTCCTCGGCCGCCGAGGCGAATCGCTTACCCAACGTGGTGGCCTGCGCGGCGACGTTGTGGCTGCGCCCGGCCATCACCAGGTCGCGGTAGGCCGCTGCGTGACTGACCAGGCGCGCCGCGACCGCGACCCCGTGGTCGTGGACCAGTTGCAGGGACTGGCGAATCTGCAGCTGCTCGACGTTCTCGGTCAGGTCACGGCTGGTCATGCCCTTGTGGATGTGCTCGTGGCCGGCGAGGGCGTTGAACTCCTCGATACGGGCCTTGACGTCGTGGCGGGTCACCCGCTCACGGGCTGCGATCGACGCCAGGTCCACGTCGCCCAGGACATCCTCGTAGTCGGCGATCGCCTGCGCGGGCACCGGCACACCGAGCTCGGACTGGGCGCGCAGTACCGCCAGCCACAGCCGACGCTCGGCAACGATCTTGGCCTGCGGCGACCAGATGTCTGTCATGGCGGTACTGGCGTAACGGGTGGCCAGCACATTGGGAATGCTCACGAGCAGCTAGCTTACGGTCGTGCGCTCCGGTGGAGTCTGACTGGCCTGGGCAGCCGGCACGGCTTCCACCATGATCGGGCCTCGCCCCTCGGACAGTGATACCGCGGCATCGATGAGGTACTCGCCGACGACCTGGACGGCACGCCACGGGGGCAGCGGTTCGCAGATGAAGGCGGGGTTGGTTCGGGTGGCACGGCGCATCACGTTCTGACATCCCTGCGAGAACTGCACGCGCTGCACTGTCACGTCGTCGGCCCGGCTGATCAGCGGGTAGGGATTCTGGGTGTAGCGAATGCACGCGCCGTTTCGGTCGATGCCGTAGCCGGCCGGCAGGCCGTCATAGGGGTCGATGGTGAGCGGCCAGAAGGGCGACGCGAGGTCGAAGGACCGCACGATCTCTCGCCGCGGGCCGACGGGGACGTGTCGGGTGAGGGATCGGGTACGGCACCGAGTGGCGATGTCGTAGGGGCGCACCCGCTTGTTGCGCATGAGCTCCAGGAAAACATCGACCGCTATTTGAGCTGCTGGCGGCCAACCACCGTGCGCGAACGCGGCATTACCCTCGTTGGCGCGGCCAACGGTCAACATGGCGACCCCACATGTCAATAAAAACGGACAGGGCCGTAGTCTGACACAGACTGGCGGTCGGTGAGTACGCTTTGGCCGATGAGTAACGGGAGGCCTACCCGGCGGGACATGCACGCCGAGCTCACGCGGACCGCGGTGCTCGACGCCGCCCGGACCCTTTTCGTTGCCAAGGGCTTCGAAGCGACCTCGGTCGATGAGATCGCGCAGGCATCGCACTCCAGCAAGGGCGCCGTCTACCACCACTTTCGCGACAAACAGGCGATCTTCGCCGAGGTGTTCAGGCTCAGCCAAGCCGACGTCATGCAGGCCGTATTACCGGGCGCCCTGGAGTCCATGCCCGACGACACCAGCCCGTGGGAACAGGCGCTGTTGGCGATCAGTGCGGTGCTGCGTTGCTACGTCCACAATCACGACGCACGGGTGTTGCTGCGGGAATCGGCCAGCGCACTGGGTTGGGACCGCAAGCAGACGGTCGACGAGGAACTGGCGCTTCCGTTGCTGCGCGGCGTGCTCGGCGAGCTGATCGAGACCGGCCAGATCGTGGCCGTACCGGTCGGCGTCACCGCCGAATTGCTCTACGCCCTGCTCAGCAAGACCGGCCCCATCATCGCCGCCGCCGCCGATCCCGCACAGGCTGTCAACGAGATCGAGCCGGTGCTGTTCGCGTTGTTGAACGGCCTGCATCGCGAGCCGTCGCAGCCGTCGGGCCACGCCAAACGCTTGGGTTTCGCCCGGCCGCAGACGCCCTGAGTGCGGGCGCCGCGGCAGTGGCCAAGCCGGTGACGAGCCCTTACAGCGCGTGCAGGATGTCTTCGACCCGGTCCTTGGCGTCACCGAACAACATGGCGGAGTTCTGCCGGAAGAACAGCGGGTTCTGCACGCCCGCGTAGCCAGAAGCCATGGAGCGCTTGAAGACGATCACGTTGTCGGCGTCCCACACGGTAAGCACCGGCATCCCCGCGATCGGGCTGGACGGGTCTTCGGCGGCGGCCGGGTTGACGGTGTCGTTGGCGCCGATCACCAGGACCACCGACGTGTCACCGAAGTCGTCGTTGATCTCGTCCATCTCCAGCACGATGTCGTAGGGCACCTTGGCCTCGGCCAGCAGCACGTTCATGTGGCCGGGCAGTCGGCCGGCGACCGGGTGGATGCCGAAGCGCACGTTGACGCCGCGGTCGCGCAGCTTGCGGGTCAGTTCGGCGACGCCGTACTGGGCCTGCGCGACGGCCATGCCGTAGCCCGGGGTGATGATCACCGAGTCGGCGCCGCCCAGCAGCTCGGCAACCCCTTCGGCGGTGATCTCACGGTGCTCGCCGTAGTCCTTGTCCTCGGCGGGGCCGGCTTCGATCCCGAAGCCACCGGCGATCACCGAGATGAACGACCGGTTCATCGCCTTGCACATGATGTAGGACAGGTAGGCACCCGAGGAGCCGACCAGCGCACCGGTGATGATCAGCAGGTCGTTGGAGAGCAGGAAGCCCGAGGCGGCCGCCGCCCAGCCGGAGTAGCTGTTGAGCATCGAGACGACCACCGGCATGTCGCCCCCGCCGATCGAGGCCACCAGGTGCCAGCCCAGCGCCAGCGCCAGCACGGTGACGGCGATCAGCAGCCACAGCTGCGGCTCGTGCACGAACCACACGGTCAGCGCGACAAACGCGACCAGGGCGCCGATGTTGAGGAGGTTCTTGCCGGGCAGCATCAGCGGGTTGGACTTCATCCGCGCCGACAGTTTGAGGTTGGCCACGATCGATCCGGTGAAGGTGACCGCGCCGATGAACACGCCGATGAACACCTCGGCCGAGTGGATGCCGAACAGGCCCGAGGCCGCCAGTTCACGGGCGTCCGCACTGCACGGGCTGTTCTCGACGTGCAGGTAGCCGTTCCAGCCGACCAGCACCGCAGCCAGACCGACGAACGAGTGCAGCAGCGCGATCAACTCGGGCATGCCGGTCATCTCGACGACCTTGGCGCGCCACAACCCGATCGCCGCACCCACCACGGTGGCCCCGATCAGCAACGCCAAGCCGACCGGATTGATGTCGTGATGCACCGCCAAGGTGATCGTCGCGGCCAGCGCTACCGCCATCCCGAGGATGCCGAAGCTGTTGCCGGCCTTGGACGTCTCGTGCTTGCTCAGCCCGGCCAGGGCCAGGATGAACAGCAGCGCCGCGACGATGTATGCCGCCGAGGCGGCGGTCTCAACTGAAAACATAAGCGGGGTCTACTCCAAGTCGGGGTGCGCAGCGCCTAGCTGCGAGAGAACATGGCGAGCATGCGGCGGGTCACCGCAAAACCACCGAAGATGTTGATGCTGGCCAGCAGGATCGCCGCGGCGGCCAAACTCGTGATGGCCGGGTCGCCGTGGCCGATCTGCAGCAGCGCACCCACCACGATGATTCCCGAGATCGCATTGGTCACCGACATCAGCGGGGTGTGCAGCGCGTGGTGCACGTGGCCGATCACGTAGTAACCGATCACGATCGCCAACGCGAAGACGGTCAGGTGCACCTGCAGCGCCGCCGGCGCGAGCGCAACCAGCGCGAACAGCACGGCCGCGGCCGAGACCACCACGCCCAGCCGGCGTCCGGCCGACATCGGTTCCTTGTTCGCCTGCGCGACCACCGGGGCTTCGGCGACCTTGGCCGGGGCGGCCGAGACCTGCACCGGCGGCGGGGGCCACGTCGACTCGCCGTCGCGCACCACGGTCATCGACCGCTGCACCACGTCGTCGAAGTCCAGCACCAGCTGGCCGTCCTTGCCGGGCGTCATCAGCTTCATCAGGTTGACCAGGTTGGTGCCGTAGAGCTGCGAGGCCTGCGCGGGCAGCCGGCCGGCCAGGTCGGTGTAACCGATGATCGTCACCCCGTTGTCGGTGACGACGGCCTGGTCCTTGACGGTGCCCTCGACGTTGCCGCCGTTGGCCGCGGCCATGTCGACGATCACGCTGCCGGGTTTCATCGACGCCACCATGTCGGCGGTGATGATCCGCGGCGCGGGCTTACCCGGGATGAGCGCGGTGGTGACGATGATGTCGACATCGGCGCACTGGTCGGCGTAGAGCTGCGCCTCCCGGGCCTTGTAGTCGTCGCTCATCTCCTTGGCGTAGCCGGTGGCCGACACCTCGGTCTCGGTCGATTCGATCGACAGGTATTCCCCGCCCAGCGAACGGACCTGGTCGGCCACCTCGGGACGGGGGTCGGTGGCCCGCACGATGGCTCCAAGGCTGCCGGCGGCGCCGATCGCGGCCAAGCCCGCCACCCCGGCACCCACCACCAGTACCTTGGCCGGCGGCACCTTGCCTGCGGCGGTCACCTGGCCGGTGAAAAACCGGCCGAAGACGTGGGCCGCCTCGATCACGGCGCGGTAGCCGGCGATGTTGGCCATCGAGCTCAGTACGTCCAGCGACTGCGCACGCGAGATCCGGGGAACCGCGTCCATCGACAGCGCCGTGATGGGCCGGCGGGCCAGATCCTCCACCCGATCCGGGTTCAGGGCCGGGGCCAATAGGCTGACCAGCGTAGCGCCCGGCTTCATCCCGTCCAGCTGCTCGGTCGAGGGGGCGTTGACACCGAAGACGATGTCGGCGGCGCGGGCATCGCCGATGGTGGCGCCGGCCTCGGTGTACGCCGCGTCGGAGAAGGACGATGCTTCTCCGGCACCGGAATCCACTACGACGTCGTAACCGAGCTTGGTCAGTGCAGCAACCGTCGTCGGCGTCGCCGACACACGCGTCTCACCGGGCTGCGCCTCGGATAGGACACCGATATTCATGACGTAGCTCTCCACATTCGCATCTCTTCGCCGTCTTCCGGCGCTTACGGCGCTTTTCCAAGCGCCTCCGAACCCTTCGTTACCCGCCAGTAGCTAAGGAGCGACAAAGGGATCGAGGCAGCATACCGTGTGGGCTTCTCAGGCCGACACTGCGCGCTGATCCAGTGGAGCGAGCATATCGATGACGTCGACGACCGCGGCCCGGGCGGCCGCCCGCGGGCCCTGCAGGTCATCGACGAGCGCCGCCATCACCGCACCGTCGACCATGCAGACCAGGGAATAGGCCATCTCGACTCGCGTGATCCGTCCGGAACGTTCGACTGCCTCGGCGACCGCTTCGGAGCGTTGGTGCAGGATACGGCGCTGGATGTCACGCAGCGCCGGGTGGCGAGAACACACGATGTAGCGCTCATAGCGGGAGATGAGCTGCTCGGTTACTTGCGGACCGCTCTCCGGGTTCTCTTGCGACCCCACCAACAGCTCCACCAGGATGTCCGCCGTGGTCTCGGCACTGCGCCGGCGCCGGGACAGCTCGGTGATGCGAGCCCGCAGTTGCGCGACCTCCAACATCCCGATGTGTTCCACCGCGTGGGCGATGAGGTCTTCCAGTGACGAGAAGTAATAGGTCGTCGACGCCAGCGGCAGACCGGCCCGCTGCGCCACGGCGCGGTGGCGCACCGCATCGAACCCACCCTCACGCAGCAGTTCGGCGGCGGCGCTGATCAGCGCATACCGCCGCCGTTCGCCCTTTGGCGTCACTGCTGTCATCACGACTAGAGATGCTGCCAGCCCGGGTAGTGCGGCATCATGCGTTTCCGTCTTTTCGGACAAACAGCAACCCGCTGGCATGATGGCCGCCATGCCGGAGTTGAGCCGACGAGCGGTACTGCGCGCCGGGGCCGTGCTGGGCGCCGCGGGCGCACTGGGGGCGAGTTCACTGCTGAGTGCGCGCCCCACCCAGGCCGCCCCGCTGCAAGCCGCACCCACGATGACGACGGGCTCGTTCGCCTCGGCGGCGCGCGGAGGTATCACCACCAACTGGGCGATCGCCCGGCCGCCCGGCCAGACTGGGGCGTTGCGTCCGCTGATTGCGCTGCACGGCAAGGGAAGTGACGCCGCGACGGTGATGGCCGGTGGCGTCGAGCAGGGCCTGGCCGAAGCTGTCGACGCCGGACTGCCCCCGTTCGCGGTGGTCGCCGTTGACGGCGGCGGCAGCTACTGGCATCGCCGCAGCTCCGGGGAGGACTCGGGGGCCATGGTGACCGACGAGTTGTTGCCACTGCTGGCCGAGCAGGGCCTGGACACCTCGCGGGTGGGATTCATCGGCTGGTCGATGGGCGGCTACGGCGCCCTGCTGCTGGGGGGCAGGCTCGGCCCGCGCCGAACCGCGGCGATCTGCGCGGTCAGCCCCGCGCTGTGGCTGACGCCCGGAGCGACAGCGCCGGGAGCATTCGATGGCGCGTCGGACTTCGCGGCCAACTCGGTGTTCGGGATGCCGGCATTGGCTTCGATCCCGATCCGGGTGGACTGTGGAAACGGTGATCCGTTCTATTCGGCGACCCAGGCGTTCATCGCCCAGCTGCCCAATCCGCCAGCGGGCGGGTTCTCCCCGGGCGGGCACGACGGCTCGTATTGGAGCTCTCAGCTGCCGGCCGAGTTGACCTGGATCGCCCCACTGTTGACCGCCTAAGCGGCTTTCAGTCTCCGAACACCGCTGACCCGAATAGCTGGCAACGACTCAGCACTCGGCTGTACCGCGAATCTGGGTAGTTGTTCCGAAATTCGGCCGCATTGTCTCCTGAATCGTCGAAATTGTCCGGTATCTGAGCCAGGCAAAACCTTGTGTGACGAAGAACACGCGAGGTAGCGTCGAAAAGTACTCACCGGTAACTCAACTGATTCTGAGTGCCATTAAATGCCAGTCCAACCGAACGAATTGGAAGGCCTGTGATGACAAATCGACGAATCCAGACGGCCACCGTTGCTGCCACCGCCGGCGGTGGGCTGATCACCGCAGCACTCGTGCAAGCCGCGCTGGGCGCTGCTGCCCCGGGCGACAACGCCTTCACCATCGACGGCACCGTCTTCGACCCGATCACCTCATCCGGCACCAAAGGCTTCGACCCGGTCGGTCCACTCAGCCTGGCTCCGCCGCTGCTGGGCCTCGGTGGCGGGTCAGTGAGCTTTGGGCCCACCAGCTTGGACCTCGCGCCGCAGATCTTCGATTTGTACAACGGCACCGAATCGCTCGGCAGCATCAGCACCAACGAAACCGTCGCCAACCTGCTGGGCATGTCCAACACCGCGTTCACCGTCCTCGACATCACGCCAGCCGACGGGGTCCAGGCGTCGGCGCTGCCCGAGAAGGGAACGGTCTACGACGTACTCAACCTGGGCAATGGCTTCTACAACGTCTACGTCGCCACCCCCGGCGCTAACGGCACCGTCACCGACACCCTGGTGACGCCGTTCGGCAACACCGACCTGAGTGCCCTGTTCGCCGACATGAACGCCGCCAACCCGCTGCAGCCGGGTGACGCGTTCACCCCGCTGCAGGTCGGCGACAGCAGTATCGGCGCCGACGCCTTCACCATCGGCGGCTTCACGTTCAACCCGTTCAGCACCGGGGAGAACGGCACGGTGACCGAGGGCTTCACACCGGTCGATTCCCTCGCCAGCTTGCCGCCGTTGTTGAATCTCGGCGGCGGCCAGCTGGTGTTCAGCCTGGGGTATCCCGAAACCCAGCCGCAAGCCTTCGCCCCGCAGGACTTCGACGTCTACGGGAGCAGCGGCAGCGAGCTCGGCAGCGTCCAGACCGCGGTGGATGTGGCGAATCTGTTGGGCATGACCAACACGCAGTTGATCATCCAAGCTGTCACCCCTGTTGATGGCGTGTACGCCTCGCAGCTGCCGGTACTGGGATCGGTCTACGACGCCTTCAACCTCGGCGGCGGCTGGGTGAATGTCTACACCGCGACGCCGGACGTCACCGTCGACGGCGTCGTCACCCCCGGCACTGTCCACGACACCTTGGTCACGCCGTTCGGCAACATGAACCTGGACTCGCTGTTCGGCGGCATCAATGCCGCCAACCCGCTCGACCCGGGTGACGCGTTCACCGGCCTGCAGGTCGGCGACCCCAGCCTCGGCGACGACGCCTTCAGCCTCGGCGGCTACATCTTCGACCCGACCCTGGGCTTGACCGGCTCGGACGAGGGTTTCAACATCGTGCCGTCGCTGCTCGGCGTCGGGCCGCTGTTGAGCCTCGGCGGCGCCTCGGTAGGCATTGGTGGCGGTACACCGATCGACTTCGCCCCGCAGGTCTTCACTGTCTACGACGACTCCGGGTCGAGCCCCACCGACCTCGGGAGCATCACCACCGGTGTGAATGTGTCAAACCTGCTGGGGATGGCCAACACCGAGTTCACCGTGGCCAGCGTCGCCGCTGCCGACGGGGTGGACGCCGCGCTGCTGCCCGCGGCGGGAACGGTCTACGACGTCCTGAACTTCGGCGGCGGTTGGCAGAACATCTACATCGCCACACCGGGCGACGACGGCACCATCACCGACACTCTGGTAACGCCGTTCGGCAACATCGATCTGAGTTCGCTGTTCGGCATCTTCAACGCCGCCAACCCACTCGACCCGGGCGACGCCTTCACCGGTCTCGACGACGTCGGCGCGATGTTCGCAACGGACCCACTGGCCCTGTTCGGGCTCTGATCGGTAACCCCAGCGGGGTTACTGGCAGAGCTTGCCCAGCGTGGTGATGTGCGAATCGAGGTCATGTCCCAGCTGCTCGCGCTCCGTATTCGGTTGCCCGACAAGGTAGCTGAGGTTCAGACGCTCCAGCGCACCGGCCATCTTCTGGGTGGAGTCCACGATGTCTTGCGGCGTCGCGGGGTCCGCCTCGAGCCGGCCACGCAGATAGGCCGCACCCGCGGTCAGCGACAACCGCGCGTTGGCGGCCACTGCGAGCTGGGCGACGGGGTTCTCCGGGTCCGGGTTCTTCATGTGCATGTTGTTGGCCACCGCTTGGCGAGCAAGCACGACCGCGCCGCACACGTCCTTCTTGGCGTCGTTGACCTGCTCGCTGCTGAACTTGGCAGAACCACCCGAGGACGAGCCACCGGACGGCCACAAAGCGGACACGGCGGCACCGCCGATGAGCCCGGCAACCAGTCCGACGGCCGCGGCGATCAACAGGGGGCCGGTGCTCGACTGCGCCGGGGCCGGGGTGGGAGCTGGCCGCCGTTTCGCCGTGCCGGAACTTTTCGCCGGGGCATCCTGTTCTTCGGATCCAGTGGACTCCGGTTCATTTTGGTCAGCCATGGCACCAAGGATAGCGGTAGGCCCCTGCGGTCAGATCTGGATCTTCCCCTCGGCGGCCGCGGCGCCGATGTCGCTGCGGAAGTGGCTTCCCGGCAAGCGAATTGAGTCGAGGATCCGGTAGGCGTCGGCACGCGCGGCATTCAGGTCGTCTCCGACGCCCACCACCGACAACACCCGCCCGCCGGAGGACACCACCGCCCCATCGTCACGGCGTGCGGTACCGGCGTGCAGCACCCCGTCAGCCTCGGCGCCCACAATCACGTCTCCGACGCGCGGGCGGCCGGGATAGTTCTCCGCGGCCAGCACCACGGTCACCGCGGCCGCATCCCGCCAGCGCAACGCCCCGAACTCGCTCAGCCCGCCGGTGGCGGCGGCATGTAGCAACTGCCCGAGCGGTGACTCCAGCAGTGCCAGTACCGCCTGGGTCTCCGGATCGCCGAAGCGGCAATTGAATTCGACCACGGCCGGCCCGGTCGACGTCATCGCGAGACCGGCGTACAGCAATCCGGTGAAGCGGCTGCCGCGCCGGAGAAGTTCGGCCGCGACGGGTTCGACGACGTCGGTGACGATGCCGGCCGCAGCCTCGCGGGACAACCACGGCAACGGTGCGTAGGCACCCATGCCGCCGGTGTTGGGCCCGCTGTCGCCGTCGCCGACCCGCTTGAAGTCCTGCGCCGGCAGCAGCGGCACCACGGTGGCGCCGTCGACGATGCAGAACAGGGACAGCTCGGGGCCGTCCAGGAAGGATTCCAGCAGCACCGGATGCCCGCTGTCGAGCAGGCCGGCGGCGTGTGCCCGGGCGGCAGCCCGGTCTGTAGTGACGACGACGCCCTTGCCGGCCGCCAGCCCGTCGTCCTTGACCACCCAGGCCGCCTCTCCGGCATCCGGACCAAACCGGGTCAGGGCGGCGTCCAGGTCGGCGGGGCTGTCGACGATCTCCGAGCGGGCGGTGCGCACACCGGCGGCGGCCATCACGTCCTTGGCGAACGCCTTGGAGCCTTCGATGCGGGCGGCATCTTGCGACGGTCCGAAGCAGGCGATCCCGGCGGCACGCACCGCATCTGCCACCCCCAAGACCAGCGGCACCTCTGGCCCGATCACCACAAGGTCGGCCTCGACGTCGCGGGCCAACGCGGTGACCGCCGACGCTGAGGTGATGTCGATGTCTCGTTGCTCGGCTACCGCCGCAGTACCGGCGTTGCCGGGGGCGATCACCAGGTGCTCGACCTTGGGGTCATTGCGAAGGGCTAGGAGTAACGCATGTTCCCGGGCGCCGGAACCGATCACCAGGACGCGCATGGGCGCTACTCCTCTCTGAGTTCGCCTCGCTTCGTCATCGGCGAGGCGCGAGACAAAGGATATATAGCGTCAATCCCTGCGGATGGCGCTGCATACCTCTGGCCGCGTACTGCCCGGCCGGCAAGCGGGTCAGGCCGGGGCGCCCGATACGCCAGCCTGGCCGCCAGAACCGGCCTGGCCGCCAGAACCACCGGTCCCAGCGGCGCCGGCCGTACCGCCCGCGCCGCCCACTCCCGGGCTGCCGCCGTTGACTCCGGAGACTCCGTTGGCACCGTTACCGCCGACCCCTCCGTTGCCGCCGTCGCCGTTTTGGCTGCCCTGCGTAGTCACACCCCGGCCGTCTGAAGCGTCCGGGCTGCTGGTGCCCGCGTCACCACCGGCCCCACCGGCGCCGCCGATGCCGCCGGTGCCGTTGTTGCGATAGATGTCGCCGTTTGCACCCGCTCCGCCGTCGCCGCCGTAGGCGCCGTTGCCGCCGATTCCACCGGTGCCGATGCTTCCGGCGTTTCCGCCGTTACCGCCGCGCCCGCCGTTGCCGCCGTAGCCGTTGTTGGCGTCGATCCGGCCGGCCCCACCGTTTCCACCGGTACCGCCGTTCCCTCCGGAACCGGCCTGGCCAGTAGCGGCGCCGGCATTGCCACCGTTACCTCCGCTGCCACCGTTTCCGCCGTAGCTGTTGTTGGCGGTCAAGGTGCCGTCAGCACCGTTGCCTCCGTCACCGGCGTTGCCGCCACTGCTGACGATCGGTCCGGCGGTTCCGACCGACCCGTTCTGCCCGCCGTTGCCACCGTTGCCGCCGTTACCGCCGTAGCCGTTGTTGTAGCCCAGCTGACCGTCGTCGCCATGACCACCGTTGCCGCCGTTACCGCCGGCGCCGGCCTGGCCAGTGCTGTTCGCGGCGCTTCCTCCGGCGCCGCCGTTACCGCCGTTACCGCCGTAGCCGTTGTTGTAGCCGACTTGGCCGTCCGCACCGTCGCCCCCGGCGCCACCGGTACCGCCGTTGCCCACCTGGCCGGCAGAGCCCACCGTGCCGGACAGCCCCCCGGTCCCGCCGCTTCCGCCGTTGCCGCCGTAGCCGTTGTTGTAGCCGACTTGGCCGTGGGCACCGGCGCCACCATCGCCGCCGACACCGCCGTTACCGGCCGTACCGGTGCCGTTGCCGGCGTTGCCGCCGAGACCACCGGCTCCGCCCCTGCCGCCTTGGCCGTTGTCGTACGTCACGGTGCCGGCCGCGCCGGTTCCGCCCGCACCACCGGCGCCACCGTTGCCGGCCACACCGCCGTGGCCGACAGTCCCGGCCAATCCGCCGGTTCCGCCGTTGCCGCCCTGAGCTCCGGTGCCACCGTTGTAGCCGCGCACACCGTCAGCACCATCGCCACCGGTACCACCGGTGCCGCCGTTGCCGACCTGACCGGCGGCTCCTCCAGCGTTGCCGCCATTGCCACCGGTGCCACCGGTGCCGCCGTAACCGTTGTTGACCCCGAACTCACCGGTGGCGCCCGCGCCGCCGGCACCGCCGTTGCCGCCATCCCCGACCTCGCCGTCCGAACCCATGACCGAACCGCCTAGGCCGCCCTTCCCGCCGGTGCCACCGTTTCCACCGTTGCCGCCGCGGCCGCCGCCGGACTGCATGGTGGTGGCGTCCGCGCCGTCGGCTCCGTTGCCGCCCGTGCCGCCGTTACCGCCGTTACCGTGGTCGCCGCCGTTGCCACCGTTGCCGCCGGCGCCCCCGTTGGCCGCGGTCTGGCCGGGGGTGGCGGGAGGAGCCGGGGTGTAGCCAGCGCCGCCATCGCCGCCGTTTCCGACAATGACGCCGGCGGGGGCATTGCCGGAGGTACCGGCTTGGCCACTGCCGTTCGAGCCGACTCCCGCCGTGCCTGCGGCGCCAGCCTGCCCGACGTTGCCGCCGTTACCGCCGTTGCCGCCGGTGGTGTGGGTGGCGATCCCGGATGCACCGTTGCCGCCGTCGCCGGGGTTGGCGCCATTGCCCCCGCTGCCGGCATTGCCACCCGCGCCTTGCGCTCCGGCGCTGCCGCTGCCGTTGTTCAGTGCGCCGGCCGCACCACCGTCGCCGCCGTTGCCGCCCTGACCGCCGGATCCGCCGTTGCCGCCGTTGCCGCCGTTGCCGGTCCCGCCGTTGGCGAAGCTGCCGGTAGCTCCGTCGTTGCCCTTGCCGCCGGCGCCACCGCTAGCTCCGTGACCGCCGTTTCCTCCGGAACCCGCATTGCCGGCCTGGGTGCCGCTCGCTCCGCCGGCGCCACCCTGACCGCCGGATCCGCCGGTGCCGCCGGCGTTTCCTGACGCCCCTGGATTCTGGCCGTCGGCGCCCTGAGCACCAGCGGTCCCGTCGCCACCGTGGCCACCGTTACCGCCATTGCCGCGGTCACCGCCGTTGCCGCCAGCACCACCGTTACCGCCGTTGGTGCTCGCTGCAGCGTGGTCGTCGCTGCCGGCGTCGTAGCCGTTTCCACCGTTGCCTCCGTTGCCGACGACACCGGTCACACCGCTACCGGCCAGCCCCTCTTGGCCCGCATTGCCAGTACCGGCGCTGCCGCCGGTGCCGGCCGCGCCGCGTTCGCCACCCGCGCCGGCCGTACCGGCGTTGCCGCCATTGCCGCCGTTACCGCCGGCTACGTGAGCGGCGTCACCGCTCTTGCCATCGCCGCCATCGCCGGGCGTGCCGGCGGCGCCGCCGTGACCACCATTGCCGCCGCTCCCGTTGGCGCCTGCCGCGCCGCCGGCTGCGGTGGAAGCTCCGCCGTTGCCGCCCGTACCACCGGCACCGCCGGCACCGCCGTTGCCGCCGTCGCCGGCGTTGCCACCGTGGGCGCCCGCCTCGGCGTTCGCGTCGCGGGCTGCGTCGTAGCCGTCGCGGCCTTCGCCGCCGTTGCCACCGTTGCCACCGTTGCCGCCGTTACCGCCGGCGCCGCCGACTGCACCGGTCCCCCCGTTGCCACCGGACCCCGCTGCGCCGCCCCTGCCGCCTTCCTGACCGTTGTCGCCGAGGTTGACTCCATTGAGGCCCTGATAGCCGGCGCCGCCATCACCGCCGTCACCACCGTTACCGCCGTTGCCCTGCGTGCCGTCGAACCCGCTGGCACTGCCATCGGCGTTCCGGCCGCCGGAACCGGCCGCGCCACCGTTGCCGCCGTTGCCGCCGTTGGTCCCGGCGCCGCCATCGCCACCCGGCTCGGTCGCCTGGGTGCCGTCAACGCCGTCGGCGCCCCGGCCGCCGGCACCGCCGTTGCCGCCAATACCGGCCGTGCCATCACTGCCGTTAGCGGCCTGGCCGTCACGACCCGAGCCACCCACGCCACCCACACCGGCGTTACCACCAGCGCCGCCAGCGCCACCGGCCTCACCATCAACCGAGGTATTGCCCTCGCTTAGACCATCACGGCCCGCCGCCCCATCGGTGCCATCGGCACCACTGCCGGCATCGCCACCAACACCACCAAGACCCGCCAAACCATCAGCGCCCGCCGCACCATCAGCCGCCCGCGTGCCATCACCCCCGACACCACCAGCGCCCGCAGTACCGGCCACACCCCCGGCACCACCATCTCCACCAGCACCACCGGCGCCACCATTGCCGCCAGCAAGACCCGCACCGGACTGCTCAAAACCATCCCCACCACGACCACCGGCACCACCATCACCACCGTTGCCACCACTGCCCGCATTACCACCCACGCCACCAACACCGGCAACACCATCACGGGCACCAGTACCGGCAACACCACCAGCACCACCGGCACCACCATTGCCACCACGCGTGCCAGCCGAACCATCGGCACCACGCTCACCAGCACCACCATCGAGCGAACCCGCGGTCCCGTCACCACCATCAGCGCCAGCACCACCACTGGTTCCGACCCCACCATTGGCGCCATGACCGCCGGCACCACCCGCACCACCATTGCCGCCATCACCATCAGCGGCGCGGCTAACACCGTCCGTCTGCAGGCCGCCTTGGCCGCCGTTGCCACCGGCGCCGCCGGCACCTCCAGCGGTGCCATCGATCGCGCCGTTGGTGCCGTTGGTGCCGTCGGCGCCCCGGCCGCCGACGCCGCCGTTGCCGCCAATACCGGCCGTGCCATCACTGCCATTTGCGGCCTGGCCGTCACGACCCGAGCCACCCACGCCACCCACACCGGCGTTACCACCAGCGCCGCCAGCGCCACCGGCCTCACCATCAACCGAGGTATTGCCCTCGCTTAGACCATCACGGCCCGCCGCCCCATCGGTGCCATCGGCACCACTGCCGGCATCGCCACCAACACCACCAAGACCCGCCAAACCATCAGCGCCCGCCGCACCATCAGCCGCCCGCGTGCCATCACCCCCGACACCACCAGCGCCCGCAGTACCGGCCACACCCCCGGCACCACCATCTCCACCAGCACCACCGGCGCCACCATTGCCGCCAGCAAGACCCGCACCGGACTGCTCAAAACCATCCCCACCACGACCACCGGCACCACCATCACCACCGTTGCCACCACTGCCCGCATTACCACCCACGCCACCAACACCGGCAACACCATCACGGGCACCAGTACCGGCAACACCACCAGCACCACCGGCACCACCATTGCCACCACGCGTGCCAGCCGAACCATCAGTACCGCCGCCGCCGGCTCCACCATGGATCGAGTCGGTCGTGCCCGCAGCACCGTTCGAACCAACCCCACCACTGGCGCCGTCACCACCACTAGCGCCATGACCACCGGCACCACCAACGCCACCATTACCGCCATCACCATCAGCAGCCCGGGTAACACCGTCAGCTTGCAGGCCACCCTGACCGCCATTGCCACCAGCACCACCATTGCCACCAGCAGTGCCATCCACAGCACCCACAACACCGTCAACGCCATCAGCACCCCGGCCGCCGGCACCACCGTTACCACCAACACCGGCCATGCCATCACTGCCGTTAGCGGCGGTGGTGCCGTTGCCGCTGTCGCCGCCGGCACCACCCTTGCCGGCGTTGCCACCGGCGCCGCCGTGTTGGCCGGCGAACCCGCCGGCATGCTCGCTATCACCATCAGCGCCGTCCCCACCATCAGCGCCGTTACCACCGTTACCGCCGTTGCCACCCAATCCACCCACACCGTGAGCGCCGTCGATCGAGCCGTGACCACCCTGGCCGCCGTTACCGCCGGCACCACCATCACCAGCATGGGTGCCGTCCCCACCCGGGACGGCACCGCTGTAGCCGTTGAAACCGTTACCGCCGGCACCACCATCACCACCGGCACCACCCACACCCTGAGCGGCATGAGACCCACCAGCATTGAGGCCCCCGGTACCGCCGTCGCCACCATTGCCACCATGACCACCCGCGGTGCCGTTGATGGCCTCGGCCACACCGTTGGTGCCTAGGAAACCGTTACCGCCGGCCCCACCATTGCCGCCAGTGCTGCCCAACCCGTCGACGCCGTCAGCACCCGTGCCGGTGCCGTCACCGTTGTCACCGCCGACACCACCAGCACCGAAGTCCCCACCCTTGCCGCCGGCACCGCCATCACCGGCATCGGGATGCTCCGCCGTGCCGGCCGCACCCTGCCCGCCCGCACCCGCGGTCCCGGCGTTGCCACCATCACCGCCTGCACCACCCGCACCCGCAGCACCCGCGGTGCCATGGCTGCTGGTTCCCGCCGCACCCCCAGCACCACCATGGCCACCGGCGCCTCCACTGCCGGCGTCCCCGCCGGCACCGCCGGTGCCATCACCACCATCAGCAAAGCTGCCTGTCGTGCCATCGGCGCCGGAGCCCCCGGCGCCCCCGGCCGCGCCCTTACCGCCAGCGCCACCGTTGCCGGCGTTGCCGGCGATCGCACCACCGGAGCCGCCGGCACCACCATTGCCACCATGACCGCCAGTGCCGCCGGAGATCCCCGAACCACCCGCCGTGGTGGCATCAGCCCCGGTCAGGCCGACGAAACCATTACCGCCGAGGCCACCGGTGGCGCCGTTGCCGTGCGCACCACCATCACCACCGGCACCACCATTGCCACCCGAAGCGCCCTCACCAGTGGCCAAGACCCCGGTGCCGTGACCGCCGTTACCGCCGACCCCACCATTGCCACTGATCCCGGTCGGCACCAGGCCGTCCGCGCCTGGGCGGCCCGCGTTGCCCCACATCCACGCCATGAACTTCTCCCCGGCAGCCCCACCAGCACCGGCGATCGTGCCGATCTGGCCGCCGGCGCCACCGTCGCCCCCATTACCGCCGCCGAGCAGACCGTCACCACCGAGACCACCAGCGCCGCCATCACCGGCTAAGCCCGCATTGCCACCGACGCCGCCATCACCGGCGGCACCGAAGTGCCCACCCACACCACCGACACCGCCACGGCCACCGGCGCCACCATCGCCACCCAGCCCACCGGCACCGCCATTGCCGCCCACATCATCGAGGCTGATCGCGCCGGCGCCACCGGCACCGCCGGTGCCACCGGTGCCCCCGGCGCCACCGGCCCCACCCACGCCGCCCAGACCGAGGACGAACCCGGCCGCACCCCCGGCACCACCGTTCCCGCCCAGACCGCCGACGAGACCGTCGCCTCCGGCAGTGCCGTTCAGCGCCCCCAAGACACCATCGAGACCCGCATCGCCCGCCGCGCCGGCCGCGCCGGCCCCACCAGCACCACCATTGCCACCGAAACCGAACAGGCTGATCACATCACCGCCGGCACCACCATTACCGCCAGCAATCAACGCGTCAATGGAGGCCCCGCCGGCGCCACCGGTGCCGCCGTCTCCGAACAACCAACCGCCGGCGCCACCGGCGCCGCCATCGGCGCCGTCAGCACCCACACCGCCGGTGCCGCCGTTGCCGAACATGCCCGCAGCACCACCGGCACCACCGACACCCCCAGCGATCCCGGCCACCCCCGCAGCACCAGCACCACCATCACCGAACAAGAAGCCGCCATCACCGAGGTTTCCAAACCATCCGGTGGAACCGAAGATCGTGTCATTGGACCCGGTGAACCCATCGACACCGTTGCCGATCAACTCCCGACCGAACAAGTCCACAAACGGCTGGTTCACCAAGTCCAAAAACTGCTGATTACCAGCAATGAAATCCTGCGTCAGGTTGTACAGCGGCAGATACACGTCATCGTGATAAAACGACGCCACCGCCACATCGAACTGCTCAAACGCCTCAAACAAGAAGTTGCCCGCATCCGCCGCACCCGGATCCGCCCACCCCGCCCACACATCGGCAGCGGTATTCCCATCCGACAATCCCGCCCAGAACACCGGGTCGAACAGATCCTCGATGTCCGCCGACGCCACCGGCACCGACCCCACCCCGAACCCCAGAAACGCCGCCACAACACTCGACGCACCCACCACACGCCGACCCGACGCACCCCGACCGGACGAACGAAGAACGTCGCCGCACACCTGCTGGCCCATCGAACGGCCAAGGGCCTTGCTGTTGTGCTGACGAGTCACGTCTTACCTGCTCCCGGAACGGCGTGTCCTCAACCTGAGGAAGCGGACAGATTCCGCGAAGACGGAAGCTACCGACGAGTAGCGGGACCCGCCACTCGAAAACGGAGAGAAGTGTCTTGTCGTGGAAAACTCGCGACCTAAACAGCCTCAAAACGCCTGGTCACGTTCACATCGGAAATGAAGTCCATCACTATGGACTAAAAAAGTGAAATCACTCATAGGCTTACTACATAGGCTTACTAACGGAAACGTCAATTTAGCCCAAGGAAAGTGGCCCCGATCCTTCGTGGGCCGGCAAATTCGGGCCGTGCCCGGGGCGCCGCGGGTGACCCGACGGCGACTTTCGTCCACTTGTTCGCCATCTTCGCCACCAGCGGATTCGTCCGGTGTTCCGGCCAAGAAGCGAGGATGAGGCCCGCCAACGTCACCCGACTAGACGCCTGTGCGCCAGCCACACCTGACTTTCAGATCCCGACGGGTCGCGCTTCGCAGCGGACCAGACAACCACGCGTCAGAAGCACCGAACGGTCACCCCGGGTGTGACGACCGACGTAAGCGGCTGAACATCCGTGGCACCAGCGTTTAGAAGCGACGCCCCCGGCGTGTCAGCGGCTCGCCACCATGGCGTGCAGTTCGTCGACGGTCCAGGGCGAAAAGCGCTGGTGATCGCGGTATCCGAGCACCGAAGGGATCGGCCGCTCGAAGCGGCCCAGGAAGCCTCCCGAGGCCAGGAACACCGATCCGCTCACCTCGCCAGACAGGTCACTGGCCAGGTAGGCGTACAGCGGGGCGACGTAGTCGGCGGGGGCCGGGTCCAGCGAAGCCCGCATGCTGATCTCATCCAACAGACCCCTGGCGTTCAGGTCTCGGATGTGTTTCTCATAGTCATCTCCGGTGGACAACCGGGTCTTCGCGCCGGGACAGACGACGTTCGCCCGCACCCCGTGGGGCGCGAGTTCCGCGGCCACCGCCACGGTCAGGCCGTTGATCGCGCCCTTGCCGGCGGGATATCCGGTGCCGCCGTAATCGCCCAGAAAAGCCACCGACCCGCTGTTGACGATCGAGCCGCGGCCCTGCTCGACCATGATCGGCGCGGCCGCCCGGCAGGTCTGAAACGCCGTGCCCAAGTGTGCGTCGAGCAAGTCGTGGAATTGCTCGGTGGAAACCGACAGGATCGACGAGCCGGGGGGTTCGGCGACGCCGGCGCAGTTGATCAGCACGTCGACGCTGCCGTATTCCTCCCGACAGGCCTGGACCAGCGCCACCGCGGTCGCCTCGACATGGGCCGCACCGGCCAGGCCGACGGCCCGACCACCCGATGCCGTGATCGCTTCGGTGGTGTCGTCCACCGCCTCGGGGTCCCGGCCGTTGACCACCACGCCGGCACCGCACGCCGCCAGCAGTTGCGCCACCGCTCGCCCGATGCCGCGGCTGCCGCCGACCACGACGGCTGCCCGCCCGGCGAGCAGGGTGTCGGTCACTCGCCCTTCTGCTTATCCAGCACGGCAGCGACGTTGGCCTTCTTGTCCTCGCCCTTGCCCTCGGCGGCGGCCTTGTTGCGCTTGGCAATCACCTTCTCCACCACGGCGTTCAGCCCGGATCCGCGCGGGAAGCCGACGTAGTGGGTGATGAAGATGGCCATCTCGCGCAGCTCGTCCTCGGTCAGCTCGCCGTTGTGCAGCGCGGCGTTGACCTGGATCTCGGCCAGGTCTTTCTCCCCCACCGCGGTCACCACCGTCAGCGTCATCAGCCGCTTGTCGCGCATGGAAAGTCCGGGGCGGCTCCAGATCCGGCCGAACAGGTGATCGGCGGTGAGCGCGAAGTACTCGCCCGGCATGTCGGGCATGTCCCAGGCGTAGACCTCGTTCATCTTGGCCAGCCCGGTACGGCGCAGTTCGTCCATCAGATCTCTCCTAGTCTTTGGAGTGCGGCACGCCCAGTCCGGCGGCGAGTTCGGCGAGCGCCACCTGGGCGAGCGGAAGGTCGACCCCGGTGGCCTCTCCCAATCCCAGTGCGAGGCTGAGGTCTTTCTCGCCGAGTCCCCGGGTGTGGGTGAAGGCGTTGTACAGGAAGTGGTCTGCCGGCAGCGGTGCGGTCGAGTCCAGCAGCATGATCGCGCCGGGGCCGCCGGTGAGCGCATCGGTGTGGCGCACCACCCGGCCCAGCGCCTGCAGATCGAGTCCGGCCGCCTCGGCCAATTTCATGGCTTCGCCGGCCGCTGCGTAGGCGGTGAACGTCAACATGTTGCGCGCCAGCTTCATTCGAGTTCCGGCGCCGGGTTCCCCGGCGTGGATCACCAACGATGCCCACTGCTTGAATGCCGGCTTGATCTGCTCGTAGACCGCGCGATCGGCACCGACCATGGTGGCCAGTTGGCCCTTCTCCGCCGCACCCGCACCACCGCTGACCGGTGCGTCGACGACGTGAATGCCGTGCGGCTTCAGTTCCTCGGCCAGTTCGGCGGCCGTGGTGTCGGCGATCGTCGAATGGATCGCAAACACGGTGCCTGGCTTCGCCGCGGGCACCAGTTCGGCGACCACCTGGCGGACCTGGGCGTCGTCGAGCACGGTGATGCTGATGATGTCGGCGTTCGCGCCGACCTCGGCAACGCTGCCGGCGACACTGGCTCCGGCCTCGGCCAGTGGCGTCATTGCCTCGGTCCGCAGGTCGAAAATCGTTACCCCAGCGGGCCACTCGACCAAACGCTTGGCCATCGGCGCACCCATATTGCCGAGGCCGATGTAACCGAGGCGGGGTTGTTCTTCGGGGCTGCTCATGAGCGGATGATCTGTCCGCCGTCGACGTTGAAGATCTGGCCGGTGATCCACGACGCCTGGTCCGACAGCAGGAACAGGCACATCGGGACGAGGTCCTCCGGCGTGCCCATCCGGGCCAGCGGCAGCTGCTGCACCATCTGCTTGACGATGGCCTGCGGGGTGGTGACCCGGTTGGCCTCGGTATCGATCGGGCCGGGTGCGATCGCGTTGATCCGGATGTTGCGCCAGCCCAGTTCACGGGAGAGCTGTTGGGTCAGGCCGTTGACCCCGACCTTGGCCAGACCGTAGAAGTTCGAGTACACCCATGCCGCGGTGGAGGACTGGTTGACGATCGCGCCGCCGCCCCGCTTGGCCATGTGCTCGTAGACGGCCCGCGTGCAGATCAGTGCACCGTCCAGATTCACCCGCATGAAGTTCTCGTAGTAGTCCCACGGCACGGTCAGCAGGCCGTCGAGCTTCATCCCGCCGAAGATCGCGGCGTTGTTGACCAGGTAGTCGATTCCGCCGAACTCGGCCACGGCCGCATCCGCCATGGCCTGCGCCGATTCCAGGTCGGAGACGTCGACGCGTACCGCGATCGCCTTGCCGCCGTCAGCGAGAATCTGGTCAGCCACGGTCTTCGCGCCGTCGATGTTGATATCGGCGACCACCACCGCGGCACCCTCGGCGGCGAGGGCCTGGGCGTAGGCCTGCCCGATACCCCCACCGGAGCCGGTGACGATAGCCACCTTGTCGTCGAATTGACCCATCTGCTTGTTCTCCTTGATCCGGTGATGCTCGTTAGTTCGCTGCTGTCGCAATAGCTTTGATTTCCAGGTATTCCTCGAACCCGGCGATGCCCATCTCGCGGCCATTGCCGGACTGCTTGTAGCCACCGAACGGCATGTCCGCGGAGTACCAGACCCCGCCATTGACGTTGACGGTGCCGGCCCGCAGTCGGGCCGCTACCCCCGCCGCCCGCTCGGCGTCGGCGCCGTAGACGGTGGCGGACAACCCGTAGGGCGAGTCGTTGGCGATGCGTACCGCGTCGTCATCGCCGTCATGCGGGATCACGGTGAGCACGGGGCCGAAGATCTCCTCGCGAGCCACCCGCGCCTCGTTGGTCAGCCCGGCGATCACGGTGGGTTCGATGAAGAAGCCGGCGGGCTGATCCGCTGGGCGACCGCCGCCGCAGGCGAACGTGCCGCCCTCGGTGATCGCCAGATCCAGGTAGCTCTGCACCCGGTCACGCTGGCGCGCCGAGATCACCGGTCCGCAGATGGTGCCGGGCTTCGACGGGTCACCGGCCTTGATCGAACCCATGGTGCCGGCCGCGATGGCAACCGCCTCGTCGTAGCGAGCCCGGGGCACCACCAGGCGCGTGGTGATCGCACAGCCCTGCCCGGCGTGCAGGCAGACCGAGAATCCGGCCACCGAGCACGCCGCGGCCAGGTCGGCATCGTCGAGTACCAGGAAGGCGGATTTACCGCCCAGCTCCAGGAACACCTTCTTGATGGTGGCAGCGGCGTCGGCCATCACGCTGCGGCCGGTGGCGGTCGAGCCGGTGAACGAAACCAGGTCCACCCGTGGGTCTTTGGCGAGCGTGGCACCCAGCGCGTGGTCGGTCGAAGTGACGATGTTGACCACGCCCGGCGGAATGTCGGTCTTCTCTGCGATCAGCTCGCCGAGCACCGCGGCGACCCACGGAGTGTCGGGTGCGGGTTTGAGCACGACGGTGTTGCCGGCGGCCAGCGCCGGGCCCAGCTTGGCCAGGTTGATCTGGTGCGGGAAGTTCCACGGGGTGATGGCGCCGACGACGCCCACCGCCTCCCGCACCACCGAGCGTCGAGTGGGGATGCCCATCGGCGCAGCCTGGCCGAGATCCTGTGTCCACTCGTAGTTTTCGGCGGTGTCCGCTGCGAAACTGAGGTCGTTGATCGGCCCTTCCAACTGTGCGCCCGCGGTCAGCATCCGGGGCGCTCCCACGTCGGCGATCGTCAGATCGCGAAGCTCCTCGACATGCTCGAGCATCGCGTCACGCAACTGACGTACGCAGCGCACCCGAAGTTCGGTGTTGGTCGACCAGTCGGTCTCGTCGAACGCCCGGCGCGCCGCGCCGATCGCGCGATCCATGTCGGCGGCGTCGGCATTGGCCGCCTCACCGAGCACCTCTTCGGTGGCCGGGTTGACGGTGGCGAAGCCGCCGGCTCCGCCCGAGGTCAGCTTGCCGTCGATAAGCAGCCGGCTCACGCCGTCAGCCAGTAGCGCCATCGTCTCACTCCCGCAGGTTGGTCGCAGTCCCCCGTGAAGAAACACTGCGAAAATGGACACATGTCCGTTATCACCGGCTCGAACCCTAGACCCAGAGTTAGCACCCCCGCAACCCTCTTGACCTGAAACCGTTGCTTCCCAGGGGACTTGCCTAACAAATCCCCCTTCAGCTACGTTGGACACGTGTCCAGCGAATCGGTGGCGGCAGTCACATCAACGAACGCTGCCTTGACCGAACCCGCAACCCCTGGCGCCGCTCCCCGGAACAGGCGCCAGGAGGAGACCTTCCGCAAGGTGCTGCGCGCGGGCGTCGAGATGCTGCGGGAGAAGTCCTACGCGGACCTGACCGTGCGCGCCGTCGCTGCGCGCGCCAAGGTCGCCCCGGCCACCGCCTACACGTACTTCTCTTCCAAGAACCATCTGATCGCCGAGGTGTATCTGGACCTGGTTCGTCAGGTCCCGTACTTCACCGACGTCAATGAGCCGATGCCGAGTCGGGTCAACCAGGCGCTGCGGCACCTGGCACTGGTGGTCGCCGACGAGCCCGAGGTCGCGGCGGCCTGCACGGCGGCGCTGCTCAGCGGCAACAGCGACCCAGCGGTCCGCACGGTTCGCGACCGGATCGGCGCGGAGATCCACCGCCGCATCATCTCGGCGTTCGGCCCGGACGCGGACCCCCAGAAGGTCTCTGCCCTGGAGATGACCTTCTTCGGCGCTCTGGTCAACGCCGGCAGCGGCGCCTTTACCTACCACCAGATCACCGATCGGCTGGCCTACGTCGTCAGCCTGATCCTCGAATCAGGAGCACCACGATGAGCTTGCAGACCGCACCACCGGTCCTCAACCCCTACGACTACGACTTCCACGAGGACCCGTTCCCCTATTACCGGCGGCTGCGTGACGAGGCCCCGGTGTACCGCAACGAAGAGCTCGACTTCTGGGCGATCTCGCGTCACCAGGACGTGCTGCACGGGTTCCGCAACAGCGAAGCGCTGTCCAACCGGGACGGGGTATCGCTGGACCCGGTCTCCCGTGGCCCGCACGCCCAGCTGGTGATGTCGTTTTTGGCGATGGACGATCCGCAGCACCTGCGGCTTCGCACCCTGGTGTCCAAGGGCTTCACCCCGCGCCGGATCCGCGAGCTCGAGCCCCAGGTGGTTCGGCTGGCGCGCCAGCATCTGGACAGCGCGATCCAACCCGGCTCCGACGGCACCTGCTCGTTCGACTTCATCAATGACTTCGCCGGCAAGCTGCCGATGGACGTAATTTCCGAGCTGATGGGTGTGCCGGAGGCCGACCGGGCCCGCATCCGGGAGCTGGCCGACGGGGTGCTGCACCGCGAGGACGGGGTGACCGATGTGCCCCAGTCGGCGATCCAGGCGTCGGTGGATTTGATGACCTACTACAACGCGATGATCGCCGACTTCAAGAAGCACCCGGCCGACAACCTGACCTCAGCACTACTGGAGACCGAGGTCGATGGCGACCGGCTTGGCGACCAGGAGATCCTGGCGTTCTTGTTCTTGATGGTGATCGCAGGCAACGAGACCACCACCAAGCTGCTCGGCAGCTCCGTCTACTGGGGCCACCGCAACCGCGACCAGCTGACGTCGGTGTTCGCCGACCGGTCCCGGATCCCGCTGTGGGTCGAGGAGACACTGCGCTACGACACCCCGAGCCAGATCCTGGCCCGCACCGTCGCGGAGGACTACACGCTGCACGGCACCACCATTCCGGCCGACTCGGTGGTGTTGTTGTTGCCCGGTTCCGGAAACCGTGACGAGCGGGTCTTCGACGACCCCGACTCCTTCCGGATCGGACGTGACATCGGCTCCAAGCTACTCAGTTTCGGCAGCGGCGCCCACTTCTGCCTCGGCGCACACCTGGCCCGGATGGAGGCCCGGGTGGCGCTCGACGAACTTTTCAGCCGGATCAGCGACTACCAGGTCGATGAGGCCAACGCCGTGCGGGTGCATTCATCCAACGTGCGCGGCTTCGCCGATCTCCCGATCACCGTCAAGGAGGCATAAATGCCACGTTTCGACCCATCCCCGGACCGACGACCCGCCATCGTCACGGGCGCATCCTCGGGTATCGGCGCCGCCACCGCAGAAGAGTTGGCGCGCCGCGGATTCCCGGTCGCCCTCGGTGCCCGACGGACCGACAAACTGGCCGACCTGGTCAGCAAGATCCGCGAAAGCGGCGGTGAGGCGGTCGCGTTCAACCTGGACGTCACCGACGCAGACTCCGTCAAATCCTTTGTGGCACAAAGCATCGATGCGCTGGGCGAGATCGAGTTGCTGGTCTCCGGCGCCGGCGACATGTTCCCCGGACGCATTCATGAGCTGCCCACCGAGGCGTTCAACGATCAGATTCAGGTACATCTGATCGGCGCCAACAGGCTGGCCACCGCGGTGTTGCCCGACATGGTCGCCCGCCAGCGCGGCGACGTGATCTTCGTCGGCTCCGATGTGGCATTGCAGCAGCGTCCGCACATGGGCGCCTACGGCGCGGCCAAGGCCGCACTGGTGGCGATGGTGAAGAACCTGCGGATGGAGTTGGAGGGCACCGGAGTACGCGCTTCCATCGTCCACCCCGGACCGACCCTGACCGAGATGGGCTGGAAGCTGTCGGCCGAGCAGGTAGGTCCGATGCTCGAGGATTGGGCCAAGTGGGGCCAGGCTCGGCACAGCTACTTCCTTCGCCCGCAAGACCTGGCTCGCGCCATCGCGTTCGTCGCCGAAACTCCGCGCGGTGCACACATCGTCGACATGGAGGTGCAGCCGGAAGCCCCGCTGCGCGACACCGACTCCGATCGCCAGCACCTGCAACTGGGCGAGGAAGGAATGCCGAAATGACCCGCGACATCGACGATGCCGCCAGCGGAGCTTGCGTAGCTGGCGGAGAAGGAGTGGCGCCAACGGCGCTGGCGACCGAGGTCCCCCGGGTCTCCGGGGGCGAAGCCGAGCACGGCCACCTCGAAGAATTCCGCACCGATCCGATCGCGTTGATGCAGCGCGTGCGCGACGAATGCGGCGATGTGGGCTGGTTCGACCTGGCCGGCCGCAAGGTGGTGCTGCTGACCGGCGCCGAAGCCAACGAGTTCTTCTTCCGATCCACCGACGACGAACTCGATCAGGCCGCGGCCTACCCATTCATGACACCGATCTTCGGCAACGGCGTGGTGTTCGACGCTCCGCCGGAGCGACGCGCGGAGATGTTGCACAACACCGCACTTCGCGGCGAACACATGAAGCGCCACGCCAGCACCATCGAGCACGAAGTACGACAGATGATCGCCGACTGGGGCGACGAGGGTGAGATCGACCTGCTGGAGTTCTTCGCCGAGCTGACCATCTATACCTCGACCGCGTGCCTCATCGGACGGAAGTTCCGCGAAGAACTCGACAACCGATTCGCCCAGCTGTACTACGAACTGGAGAACGGCACCGACCCACTGTGCTACGTCGACCCGTACCTGCCGATCGAGAGCTTCCGTCGCCGTGACGAGGCCCGCGTCAAGCTGGTCGAACTGGTACAGGGCATCATGAACGGCCGGCTGGCCAACCCGGAGACCGACAAGAAGCGCCGGGACATGATCGACGTCATGGTGTCGATCCCGGACGAGAACGGCAACCCGCGGTTTTCCGCCGACGAGATCACCGGGATCATCATCTCGATGATGTTCGCCGGGCATCACACCAGCTCGGGAACCAGCGCCTGGACGCTGATCGAGATGCTGCGCCACCCCGAGGCCCACGCCGCGGTGATCAAAGAACTGGACGAACTCTACGCCGACGGCGGCGAGGTGAGTTTCCATGCGCTGCGCCAGATTCCGAACCTGGAGAACGTGCTCAAAGAGACCCTGCGCATGCATCCGCCGCTGATCATTCTGATGCGGGTGGCCAAGGGTGAGTTCGAGGTCTGCGGCTACCCGATCCACGAAGGCGACATGGTGGCGGCCTCACCGGCGGTCTCCAACCGGATCCCCGAGAACTTCCCCGAGCCCAACGACTTCGTGCCGGAACGCTACAACGAACCGCGCGAGGAAGACGTCATCCACCGCTGGACGTGGATCCCGTTCGGGGCCGGCCGGCACCGCTGCGTGGGGGCAGCATTCGCCACCATGCAGATCAAGGCGATCTTTTCGGTTCTGCTGCGCGAGTACGAGTTCGAGATGTCACAGCCACCGGAGAGCTACCGCAACGATCATTCCAAGATGGTGGTGCAACTGGCCCGCCCGGCCAAGGTGCGCTACCGCCGGCGCAGCAAGTAGAAGCCAAGGGAGCACTGAAATGGGTAGCTACACAGTGAAGGTGGACCTGGACTTGTGCCAGGGCCACGCGATGTGCGAACTGGAGGCGCCCGACTACTTCCAGGTGCCCAAACACGGCAAGGTCGAGATTCTCGACTCCGAACCACCCGACGAAGACCGCCGTCAGATCCAGGCGGCAGTACGGTCTTGCCCCACCCGAGCTTTGTCCATTGAAGAGAAGGAATAGACATGGCGACTTCAGCCCCCCTCCCCCGCGAGACCTACGACGACTGGGTCGAGCGCTGGTTGCAGGCCAACCGCGACGCCGAAGCGGCCGGCGACTGGCGGCCGCTGGCCGACTTCTACTCCGATGACGCCACCTACGGCTGGAACATCGGCCCCAAAGAGGACGTCATGTGCGTCGGGATCGACGAGATCCGCGACATCGCACTGGGCCTGGAGATGGAGGGGCTGGACAACTGGCAGTACCCCTACCAAAAGGTGCTCATCGACGACAAGCAGGGCGAGATCGTCGGGTTCTGGAAGCAGGTCGCGACGGACGCCGACGGTGTCGAGTCGGAGATCTACGGCATCGGCGGCAGCTGGTTTCGCCTCAACGCCGACGCGAAGATCGAATGGCAGCGTGACTTCTTCGACTTCGGTCACGTCCAGAAGCTCTACCTGGACCTGATGACCGCCGGCAAGCTCTCCAGCGGAATGCAGAAGCGCATCGAGCGCAGCTTGGCCGGCGAGAAGCTGCCCGGCTATTACCCGCTGGGAACAGCTCCGGTTCCGCTCTGGTAGTACACCACTCACTCCAGGAGAACTCGTGGCCATACGCGTCGCCCTGATCGGCACCGGCAACGCCGGGCGCATCGCCTTGCGTGGGCTGATCACCAATCCCGCCTACGAGCTCACCGGAGTGTGGGTCTCGACCGCAGCCAAGGTGGGCAAGGATGCCGGCGAGCTCGCCGGTCTCGATGTCTCCACCGGCATCACCGCCACCGACGACTTCGAGGCGATCATCGGGGCCAAACCCGAGGCCGCGGTCTACTGCGCGATGGGTGACACCCGGCTACCCGACGCGCTCAAAGATGTCTGCCGGCTGCTGACCGCTGGCATCAACGTCATCGGAACCGCCCCGGGGGTGCTGCAATACCCCTGGGGTGTCATCCCGGACAAGTTCGTCGCGCCCATCGAAGACGCGGCCCGACAGGGCAATTCGAGCGTCTACGTCAACGGTGTCGATCCCGGTTTCGTCACCGATATGGTGCCGCTGGCCTTCGCCAGCACGTGCCAACGCATTGAGCAGATTCGCTGCCTGGAGATCGCCGATTACGCGACCTACGATGGCGCCGAGGTCATGTTCGACGTGATGGGCTTCGGCAACTCGCTCGACAACGTGCCGATGCTGCTGCAGCCGGGCATCTTGAGCATCGCGTGGGGAGCGACAATCCGCGAGCTGGCTGCCGGGCTCGGCGTGACCCTGGACGCCATCACCGACTCATCGGAGCGCGAGCCGGCGCCCGAGGCCTTCGATATCGCCGCCGGCCATATCCCCAAAGGCGGTGTCGCCGCACTCAAGTTCGAGATCAACGGCATCGTCGACGGCAAGCCGCTGATCGTGGTCGAGCACGTCACCCGGCTGCGCAGCGACCTGCGGCCGGACTGGGCTCAGCCGGCACAGCCGGGCGGCTCCTATCGCGTGGAGATCACCGGCGAACCGTCCTACACCGTCGATATCTGCCCCACCAGCGGGCACGGCGATCACAACTACGCCGCGATCGCGGTCGGCGTTGGCCGCGTGGTCAACGCGATTCCGGCCGTCGTCGCCGCACCAGCCGGCATCGTGACCACCCTCGACCTGCCCTTGGCCGGCGCGCCCGCCGTTATCGCGGGAACCGACGACTGAGACACCGAAGACAACCACCAGCACTGGACTGAAAGGCGGAATGCGCATGGGGCGTGTAGACGGCAAGGTAGCCCTGATCAGCGGGGGTGCGCGCGGTATGGGCGCGGCCGACGCCCGGATGTTGGTCGACGAGGGCGCCAAGGTGGTCATCGGCGATGTGCTTGACGAAGAGGGCGCGGCGCTCGCGGCAGAACTCGGTGACGCCGCCCGCTATGTGCATCTCGACGTACGGGACCCCGAACAGTGGGCCGCCGCGGTGACAGTCGCGGTCGAGACATTCGGCAAGCTGAACGTATTGGTCAACAACGCCGGGACCGTCGCACTGGGCCCGCTGCGCAAGTTCGATCTGGACCAGTGGCACAACGTCATTGACGTCAATCTCAACGGCACATTCCTGGGGATGCGCGCATCCATCGATTCGATGATCGCCGCCGGCGGCGGATCCATCATCAATGTGTCCTCGATCGAGGGTCTGCGCGGGGCACCGATGGTGCACCCCTATGTGGCCTCGAAATGGGCGGTGCGCGGATTGACCAAGTCCGCCGCCCTCGAATTGGCCCGCCACAACATCCGGGTCAACTCGCTGCACCCCGGTTTCATCCGCACCCCGATGACCGAGCATCTGCCCGAGGACATGGTGACCATTCCGCTGGGGCGGCCCGGTACCTCTGACGAGGTCGCCACCTTCGTGCTGTTCTTGGCCAGCGACGAGTCGTCCTACGCCACAGGTTCGGAGTTCGTCATGGACGGCGGTCTGGTCACCGATGTTCCGCACAAAAATGGTTGACACTCGGTCATACACCTAGCCATCATGTGTATGCCCGAGCGAGGTTCATGGTCCAGTGACAACCAAAGGTGTTCGCCTTGACATCAACGCAATCAGCTTGTCCGTTCGGTTCGGGTTTCGATTTCACCGACCCGGATGTCCTGCTCCACGGCATGCCGATCACCCAGTTCGCCGAGCTACGCAAGACCGCGCCGATCTGGTGGAACGAACAGCCGTCGCACAGCAACATCTTCGATGACGGCGGCTACTGGGTCATCAGCAAACATCAACACATCAAAGAGATCTCGCGCGACAACGACGTGTGGTCGACCAACGCCAAGGGCGCCGTCATGCGCCTGCCCGATGGCATCTCCGCCGATCAGTTGGATCTGACCAAGGCGTTGTTGATCAACCATGACCCGCCCGAGCACACCCGACTGCGCAAGCTGGTGTCACGACTGTTCACGCCCCGCTCCGTGAGTGCACTGGAGGAGAAACTGGCCCAGTCGGCACGCGACATCGTCGCCGCGGCAGCCGAGAAGGACAGCGGCAATTTCGTCGACGACATCGCGATGCAACTGCCGCTGTTGGCGATCGCCGATCTGCTCGGGGTTCCCGAGGCCGATCGGGAGAAGCTGTTCCACTGGACTAACTCGATCATGAACACCGACGACCCGGATTTCGACTCCGATCCGGCGATGGCCAACGCCGAGTTGATGGGCTACGCCTACACCATGGCCGAGGAGCGGCGCCGCTGCCCGGCCGACGACATCGTCACCCGACTGGTCCAGGCCGACATCGACGGTGAATCGCTCGGCGAGACCGAGTTCGCGTTCTTCGTCATCCTGCTGGCGGTGGCGGGCAACGAGACCACCCGCAACGCCATGACGCACGGCATCAACGCGTTCGCGGAGAACCCCGATCAGTGGCAGCTCTACAAGCGGCAGCGGCCCGAGACCGCCGTCGACGAGATCGTTCGCTGGGCGACCCCGGTGCACTGCTTCCAGCGCACCGCCAAAGTGGACACCGAACTGGGTGGAGTGGCCATCGGCAAAGGGCAGCGGGTCGGGTTGTTCTACAGCTCAGCCAACTACGACGAAGAGGTCTTCGACCGGCCGTTCAGCTTCGACATCCTGCGCGACCCCAACCCGCACCTGGCGTTCGGCGGGCAGGGCACCCACTACTGCATCGGCGCCAACTTGGCCCGGATGGAGATCCGGCTGATCTTCGACGAAATCGCCAACCAGCTCCCGGATATCGCGAAGCTGGCCGAGCCGCAGCGACTGCGTTCCGGCTGGATCAACGGCGTCAAAGATCTACAGGTCGCCTACCACGGCTAGGCCGTCAGCGGCGTGATTCGGCGGTGCGGCCCCTGGGGTTTCGAAGGGGTTCGAACGAACCTTCCCGCCGCCCGGTAGTGGGTTATAGGCTCCGAGCAGGGGACTGCCGGACGTCCGGAAATTCAAAAGGAAAGCAGGTTCGCGGTGAAGACAAAGGGTGCGTTGCTCTGGGAGTTCAACAAGCCGTGGTCGGTCGAAGAGATCGAGATCGGTGAGCCCCAGAAAGACGAGGTCAAGATTCAGATGGAGGCGGCCGGCATGTGCCACTCCGACCACCACCTGATGACCGGCAGCATCCCCATGGCCGGCTTCCCGGTCCTCGGCGGGCACGAGGGCGCCGGCATCGTCACCGAGGTCGGCCCCGGGGTGGAAGACATCGCCCCCGGCGACCACGTGGTGCTGTCCTTCATTCCGTCCTGTGGCAGCTGTCCGACCTGTCAGTCTGGATTGCGCAACTTGTGCGATCTGGGCGCCGGACTGCTCAACGGCGTGGCGGTCAGCGACGGCACCTTCCGCATCACCGCACGCGGCGAGGGCGTCTACCCGATGACGCTGCTGGGCACATTCTCGCCGTGGATGGTGGTGCACAAGTCCTCGGTGGTCAAGATCGACCCGGCGATTCCGTTCGAGGTGGCCTGCCTGGTCGGCTGCGGTGTCACCACCGGCTACGGGTCGGCTGTTCGCAGCGCCGACATTCGTCCGGGTGAGGACGTCGCGATCGTCGGTGTCGGCGGGGTCGGCATGTCGGCACTGCAGGGCGCCGTCAACGCCGGTGCCCGCAACATCTTCGTCATCGACCCGGTGGACTGGAAGCGCGACCAGGCGCTGAAGTTCGGCGCCACCCACGTCTACCCCGACATCTTCGCCGCGATGGGCGGCATGATGGAGGTCACCCACGGTCTGATGGCCCGCAAGGTGATCGTCACCGTCGGCGAGGTGCACGGCGCCGACGTCGACAACTACATGATCTTGACCGCCAAGGGCGGCACCTGCGTGCTCACCGCGATGGGGTCCATGCTCGACAACCAGGTCACGCTTAACCTGGCGATGCTGACGCTGCTGCAAAAGAACCTGCAGGGCACCATCTTCGGCGGCGGAAACCCGCAGTACGACATCCCGCAGCTGTTGTCTATGTACAAGGTCGGCAAGCTGAACCTCGATGACATGGTGACCCGCCAGTACAAGCTGGAGCAGATCAACGAGGGCTACCAGGACATGCTGGACGGCAAGAACATTCGCGGCATCATCCGCTACACCGACGCCGATCGCTAGCGCGGCGGAGCCGGGCGCAGCGGGTCGGCGTTAGGGCCGAGCCGATCGCTAGCGCGGCGGAGCCGGGCGCAGCGGGTCGGCGTTAGGGCCGAGCGGATCGCTAGCGCGGCGGAGCCGGGCGCAGCGGGTCGGCGTTAGGGCCGAGCGGATCGCTGAACCACCAGTTGACTCTGCGCTGAGGGCGAAGAAGTGCGAGAAGCACCCGCCCTCAGCGCAGAGTCGACGAAGAACTAAGCACGCCGGAAGACCAGGCTGGCCTTGAGCCTGGTCCGGTTGCCGACCATGCCCAGGAAGTTTCCTTCCACCGCGAACTGCTTGCGGGTGACAATCGCCTCGGTGGTCAGCCGCACCCCGCCGTCTTCGAGCGGGGTCACCTCGACTTCCAGCGGCAATGGTCCGGTGATGCCCTTAACGGTCAGTTCGGCGTCCAGCCGGGCGACATCGCCGCCGGCCGGCTCCCCACCGGTGACCACGACGGTGATGTCGGGGTAATGGTCGGTGTTGAAGAAGTTCGATCGGCGCAGGTCGTGGTCGCGGGTGCCCAGTCCGGTGTTGATCGAGGCGGCCTTGATATCGACCCTGCCCGTCACCGTCTTGTCGTCCTTGATCTCGCCGCTGCCGCTGAATTCGGTAAACGCGCCCCGGACTTTCAGCGCGCCCCACATGGTTCCGTTCTGGAATCGGACACTTGACTGCCCGGGATCCAGAATCCAGCTTCCCACTGCCTTAGGACTGCTGAGAAAGGTTGCGACAGATGACATCTCATCTCCTCCGCCTCTGGCGTGGCAAGCTCGCACTACGGGTATGCAGGGGTATCAGCTCGTTCTCGATAATACGCAGCAGCGGCCGTTTAATCTGGCACTCGGCGCATATGCTGATCCCATGACCACCGTGTTCACCAAAATCATCAACCGGGAGCTACCGGGCCGATTCGTCTACGAGGACGACGACGTCGTCGCCTTCTTGACCATCGAGCCGATGACTCAGGGCCATACGCTAGTGGTGCCCCGCGCCGAGATCGACGGGTGGCAGAACATTGACAACGCGGCGCTCAACAAGGTGATGGCGGTGGCACAGAAGATCGGCAAAGCGGTGTGCCGAGCGTTCGACACCGAGCGGGCCGGCATGATCATCGCCGGCCTAGAAGTTCCTCACCTGCATGTCCATGTCTTTCCTACCCGCAGCCTGTCCGACTTCGGTTTCGCCGGCGTGGATCGCAATCCGTCAGCAGAATCGCTCGACGAGGCGCAGGCCAAGATCAAGGCCGCACTGGCCGAACTGGACTGAGACTCAGACGATCTCAGCGGGCAACTCGGACGCACGGGCCGAGGTGTCGGCAAGACGTGGCAGCGAGACCCGGAACGTGCAGCCCTGGCCCGGCGGAGAGCTGACCGTCACCGAGCCGTGGTGCGCCCGGGTCAGCGAGTCGACGATCGACAGCCCCAACCCGGTGCCGCCACTGGCCCGCGCCCGCGATGAGTCGGTCCGGAAGAACCGTTCGAAGACCCGCTCCACATCCTGCTCGCTCATCCCAGGCCCCTGGTCGATGACCTCGAGGATGGCGTCGTCCCCCTCGGTGCCGACCCGCACGGTGATCGCGGTCCCGTCCGGGGTGTGCTGCAGGGCATTGGAGACCAGGTTGCTCAACACCTGCCGCAGCCGCGCTTCGTCACCGAGCACCTCCGGGGTTCCGGGGCCGTCGAAGACCTCGAGTTCGACGGTCCGATTCGGTGCGATGGCCCGGGCATCGTGCACCGCGTCGGTGGCCAACACCAACAGGTCGACCCAATGGCGCTCCAGCGGACGCTGAGCATCGGTTCTGGCCAGCAGCAGCAGGTCCTCGACGAGCAGGCCCATTCGGCGGGCTTCGCTTTCGATGCGCGACATCAGCAGTTCCACATCGCGGGCCGCGCCCTGCCGGTACAGCTCGGCGAAACCGCGAATCGTGGTCAGCGGGGTGCGCAGTTCGTGGCTGGCATCGGTGATGAACCGCCGCATCCGTTCCTCGGAGATACGCGCGCTCTCCGCCGAGTTCGCCGAGGACGCCACGGCCTCCTGGATCTGCGCCAGCATGCCGTTGAGTGCCAACGTGAGGCGTCCGACTTCGGTACGCGGATCACGTTCGGGCACACGACTGTCCAACTGACCGGCAGCGATCGCGGCGGCGGTCCGTTCGACCTCGGCCAGCGGCCGCAGGCTACGGTTGACCACCACATAGCCGGCGGCGCCCAGCACCAGCAGCACCCCGACGCCGATCGTCACCCGCCACCAGGCCAAGTAGCGCAGGGTGGCCCGGGGATCGGACAGATCCCTGGCCACAGTGATCAGCCTGCCGTTCTCGCCGTGCACGGACAACGCCCGCCACTGCACGCCCGACCCGTCGACGGAGCCGATCGTGATCGGCACCGACCCCACGTCGTTGTCCGGCGGCAGCAACGGCTCGGCGTTCTGGTCGTTGACGACGGTCCAGATGCTGCCGTCGGGGTCGACGTCGCGGACGTAGAAGCTCGTCGGCGGCCGGCCGGGATTGGGGTCTTCTCCCTCCCTCGACGGCAGCCGCCCGCGCTGTTCCAGCGCCCAGCCGTGGGCGGCGTCGATGAGCGTGGCGTCGATCCTGCCGATCAGCCGGTGCCGCAAGATCGTGGTCACGGCGTACCCCTGCGCCAGCAACCCGATGGCCACCATCGCCAAGGTGGCAGCGACCAGGCTGACTTTCAGCGGCAAGATGTCCCGAAGGGGTTTGACCGTCCCCATATGTTTCGACCTATAACCCGTTTCCGGCCCTCACTGGCCACAGTCGTTCGTCGCGGCTCGCGTTCATCGCGGCTCGCGCAGCACATAACCGACCCCACGCAGCGTGTGCAGCAGGCGCTTTTCGCCGGTGTCGATCTTGCGCCGTAGGTAGGAGACGTAAGACTCCACCACGTTGACGTCACCGCCGAAGTCATAGCGCCAGACGTGGTCCAGAATCTTCGGCTTGCTCAACACCGTGCCCGCATTGATCACAAAGTAGCGCAACAGCGTGAACTCCGTGGGCGACAACGAGACCGGCTGCCCGGCCTTCCACACCTCGTGGGTGTCCTCGTCGAGTTCGATGTCGGCGAACGTGAGCCGGGAGTTGCGCGGCTCCTGGGCGCCCTTGCCCGCCCGGCGCAGGATGACCCGCAGCCGCGCCACCACTTCCTCCAGGCTGAACGGCTTGGTCACGTAGTCGTCGCCGCCGAGGGTCAACCCGGTGATCTTGTCCTGCAGCGAGTCCCGCGCGGTCAAGAACAGGGCCGGGGCGTCGATGCCGTCGGCGCGCAGCCGGCGCAGCACCCCGAATCCGTCCATGCCCGGCATCATCACGTCGAGGATCACCGCGTCCGGACGAATCTCGCGTGCACGGTCCAGCGCTGCCGGTCCGCTGGAGGCCGTGTAGACCTCGAAACCCTGGAATTTCAGACTGACCGACAGCAGCTCCACAATGTTGGTCTCGTCATCGACCACCAACACGCGGGCCTCCGGTGCAGCGTCATGCGCAGGTGTTGCTCCCATAGCGTCAATTCCCTCGCGGTCCGGTGAAAACCACCTGGATATCGGCTGTATGTTTACTGTCAATCAAACTAGCCGATGCCCGCTCCCAGTGCCCCCTAGACTGGCCTGGTGAGCCTGGTCAAACAGCTTATTGCCGTGTCCACCGCACCGGCGCGCATCGGCTTGTCGATCGCCGATGCCAGTCTCGGCATCGCCACGACGGCGCTCGGATTTGCCCGCCAGGCCCTCGGCGATGCCGGAAAGCAGGGCACAAACAGCTCGATGGCACACATGCTGGGCCTAGACGACACCATCGCCCGGGCCAACAGGCTGGCCAAGTTGATGGACGACGACGCGCCGCTGGGGCGTGCGCTGGCGCCGGGCGGGCCGGCCGATCGGCTGCTGGCGCCCGGCGGCCTGGTCGACCAACTGACCGGGCCGGGCGGAGTGATCGACCGGCTCACCGCCGAGGGTGGCGGGCTGCAGCGGGCCCTGCAACCCGGCGGCCTGGTGGATCAACTGACCGACGAAGACGGGCTGATCGAACGACTGCTGGCCGAGGACGGCTTGGCTGATCGCCTGCTGGCCGAAGGCGGGCTGATCGACAAGCTGACCGCGCGCAACGGGCCCCTGGAGCAGCTCGCCGGTGTCGCCGACACCCTGAGCCGGCTGGCCCCCGGCATGGAAGCCTTGGAACCTGCGATTGAGACCCTGCAGGAGGCGGTGATAGCGCTGACGCTGGTGGTCAATCCGCTGAGCAACATCGCCGAACGCATCCCCCTGCTGCCGCGCCGATCCAGCCGGCGTTCGTCAGCCCGGACGGTGCGCTCCCAACGGGTGATCGACCACGACCCGGCCGAACCACAGAGTTGAGCCCGCCGGCGACCGCCACGACCCGACGTAGGAAACCGGAGCCTCAATAGGATCGGCCATCGGCGTACCGCTGTCGCCGGTAATAGCGCCCCTTGCCGCGATTCCTCGCCTTGTACGTCGGCAGCTGACTGTCACAGTTGGGACAAACGAGGCGCAGATTCTCACGACGATTGTTGTTGGCATCTCCATCAATGTGGTCGATGATCAGCGTCAACGTCACGCCGTTCCAAGTGCCCTCGATGCCGCAGATCGCACCGCAACCGTCCTGCTGCTCACTTAGGTAGTCCCGGACATAGTTGCCGAGGTACGACGTGCAACCACACGCTCCGGTGTCGAGCCAGGCCTCCAGGAGCCGGCGTCGGCGGTGTGACTGCTGACATGCATTGCTGCAGAACACCCTTAGCCGACGGCCTTCAAAATCGACGCCGCACCCGAGACAGGTCACTGTCATAAGACGGACGCTATCCACCAGTACCGACAAGAACGGCGCCGCCGAATGGAGCCGCGTGAGAGACTCGAACTCTCGACATCCGCTTTACAAGAGCGACGCTCTACCAACTGAGCTAACGCGGCCGGGCTGGCTCAATGAGCCATGGCGATTGTACGACGGGGTGATGCCGCCCCATCCGCCCGCTCCTGCCGACTCGAGCCGGTGCACGTGCGAGCAGCGGCTCGGTCGGCGCCGTCCAGTCGGCACAAACTCGCGGAACGTGTACAGCAAACTCGCGGACTCTTCACGCGTTGAGTGCCGGATATTCCATTTCACGTTTCCTGCGCTTTTTCTTACGAAAACCCGTATAGGCTCTCAGGCTGCAGGCAGTTCATTCGACGTTGGGGGAAGAAGAACCATGCAGCTGACGCTCAACCCGTTCATCACCGGCACCGTCGCGATCACCAGCGCCGCCCTCGTCGCCGTCGCACCCGCAGCGCCACAACTGGAGATCCTCCAGAACCGGCCGGTCGAACTCACCGCGGTCGCCTCGTCCGCCGCCGCCACCAACTTGGGATTCATCGTCATCGACGACGGCACCGTCGGGCTGTTCCCCCTCGGCCCGATGGCCGACATGCTCGGCCTGGGGAACGTCACGCTGGCGCAGATCGTCAATTTCTTGGGCATGGGCGATGACCAGCTGAGCGACTTGCTCCCCGGCCTGGTCAACGGCCTCGGACTGGGCCACACCACGGTCGGAACGCTGATCGATGGTCTCGGACTGTCCGACGTCGGGCTGGCCGGTCTGCTCAACGGACTGGTCGACGGGCTCGGCTTGGACAGCGTCACACTCGGCGATGTGGTCGACGGCCTGGGCCTGGGCGGTCAGAACGTCGGCGCCCTGGCCCTCGGCCTGGTCGACGGTTTGGGTCTGGGCGGTGTCACCCTGGACCAGTTGGTGAGCGGCCTGGGCTTCGGCGACATGGAGCTGAAAGACCTGGCGCCGATCCTCACCGCTTTGGGCTCCGCCGTGCCGGGCCTGAACCACGTCACGTTCGGTGACGTGGTGAGCGGGCTGGGTATGAGCAACGTTCAACTGAGCACGATCCTCACCGACCTCGGCGGAAACGCCATCTTCCTCAACACCTTGCTGGGGTGGGTCGGGGTGATCCCGGGCCTCAACAACATCACCACCCTGGGCGGTCTACTGGAACTCGCCGGACTCACCAATGCCGCGATCTTCCCCGGCGTGGTGAATCTGCTGACCGATCCCGCCGCCGGTGTCGGCGGCATCAGCCTCAGCAGCGCACTCGATGTCCTGGGGCTGGACGGCGTCACCCTGAACCAGCTGCTGCCCACGCTCCCGCTGAATATGTCCGTCGCCGGCCTGCTGGGCGGACTAGGCCTGGACGACACCACCCTCGGCGACTTGCTCGGTTCCGGCCTGATCCCGTCGGCTGCCACGGTGGGCGGCCTGGTCGATTCGCTGGGCCTGTCGAGCACCACCCTCGATTCCCTGATCGCCGGGCTCACCGGCTCAGGACTGAGCCTGCTCAATGACAGCCTGAACGACCTGCTCAGCAACGTCGGCGTCGACGATGCCACCATCGACGACCTGCTCACCGGGCTCGGCCTCTACGACCACGCCCTGTTCAGCTTCAGCTTCTAAAGGCCGGCCCCGGGCCGGGTAAACCGCGTCAGTCGCGGGTCAGGAATTCCAGCACCACGCGGGTGAAGGCGTCCTTGGCCTCGATCATGGTCCAGTGCCCGCAGTTGGGGAACACGTGCACCTCGGCGTCGGGGATGGTCCGCATCGGGATCAGCGCCATATCCAGCGGGCTGACCCGGTCGTCGCGGCCCCACGTGACCAGCGTCGGCGTCTTGAGCCGGTGCATCATCGCCCACGGCAGCGGCCCCTTGGACGCCTGCATCATCTTCACCATGTTGGTGAAGGCTTCCTTGCCGTACATCCGTCGGGCGCTGGCCAGGGTGTCGGGGTCGGTGGCCAATGCCCACCGCTCCTCGATCAGCTCTTCGGTGACCACCGAGGGGTCGTAGACCATCGAGTGCAGCCAGCGCACCAGTGCTTCGCGGCTGGGGTTGTCGACGAAGTCCTGCAGCAACCGGATGCCCTCGGCCGGTCCCGGGCTGAGCAGGTTGGTGCCGATGCCGCCGATGGTCACCAGCTTGCTCACCTTGTCGGGGTTGCCGATCGCGTAGCCGATGCCGACGCCGCCACCCATCGAGTTGCCCACGATGCTGAACCGGTCCAGACCCAGCGCTTCGACGAAGGCCGGCACCGCACCGAATGCGGTCACCATGGGATGCCCGCCGAAGTCGTCGCTGACCCCGAAGCCGGGGAACTCCAGCACCAGGCAGCGGAAGTGCTCGGCGAACGCCGGCAGCACCCCGCGGTAGTTGCGCCATCCGGTAACGCCCGGCCCGGAGCCGTGCAGCAGCAGCAGCGTCGGCCCGTCACCGGCTTCGTGGTAGCGCAGCACCCCTTGCTCGGTGGTGACCTCGCGCAGGGTCTCGTCGTGGCTCAACTCGGCCGGCATGTGTCTCCTCAAAGGTCCCGAAAGTCTTTAGACACGCTAACGCCGGGGCCCGCCGGTCACGGTGTCGGGGTCGGGATCTTGCCCGCGCTCGCCCCGCCGTCGACTGCCAGTTCGGCTCCGGTCACATACGCCGAGGCATCCGAAGCCAAGAAGGCGACCACATCGGCGACTTCGGAGGGCAGCCCGATACGGGTCAGCGGCGCTGCCGGGTGCCGCCCCGGCCCGGGCCGGATGCCCAGGTGCGCGACCATCGGGGTGTCGATCATGCCGGGGTGTACCGAGTTGACCCGAATCCCGTAGGGCCCCAATTCGATTGCCGCGACCTTCGTCATGCCGCGCAGCCCCCACTTCGACGCCCCGTAGGCGCTGTATCCGGCGAGACCCTGTAGTCCCGCTTGCGACGACACATTGATCACCGACCCACCGCCGCTGGCCTGCATCGGCTCCACCACCGCCTTGATGCCCAGAAACGCCCCAATGAGGTTGACCCGCAGCATCGCATTGAAACCCGCGGCGGACTGCTCGACGAGCGGAATCGGCTGGCAGATCGCGGCATTGTTGACCAACACGTCGAGGCGCCCGAACTCGCTGACCGCAGTCTCGACCACGGTCTGCCACCCGGCCTCGTCGCCGACATCCTGACGCACGAACCGTGCCCCGAGTTCGGTGGCGATCCGCTCCCCTTCGTCGGCCAGCACATCGGTGAGCACCACGTGAGCGCCGAGCTCGGTGAACAACCGGGCTTCAGCGGCGCCTTGCCCGCGTGCCGCTCCGGTGATGATGGCGACCTTGCCGGTCAGATCCACCAGCGTCATCTCCTCACACCGTCTTCACATCGAGGCCGGTGATCAGCACTTCGCTGAGCCGGCGGGGCAATTCGGTGAGCGCCGCGGTCACCACGATCTGGCGGGGCAGGTTCACATACTTGCGGCGCCGCTCGACGGCATCGGCGACCGCGTTGCCCACGAACACCGGGTCGAGTGCTTCGCGCGGCTGCATCCGCCACCGCTCGAAGCGCTCGATCACCCGACGTGTCGGGCCGAACTCACGGATGTTGTCGATCATGTCGGTCTTGACCGATCCGAGCTGAACCAGCGTGGTGCCGACCGGGGTACCGCGCAGCTCCTGGCGCAGCCCGTGGGTGAACTGGCTCAGACCGGCCTTCGAGGTGCCGTAGAGGGTGAGGCCCGGGGTGATGCTCAGTGCGCCCATCGACGACACGTTGACGATGTGGCCCCGACCGCGAGACACCAACCGCGGCATGACCGAGCGGCTCAGCTCCATCGGCGCCGCCAGGTTGACCTGCAGCACTTCTCGCACCGACTGCGCCGAGGTGTCCGGCAGCAAACCGACGTGATCCAGACCGGCATTGTTGATCAGCACATCCACCGGCCCGTCGGCTTCCACCCGGTCGATCAAGGTCTCCACGGCCGCCGGGTCAGAAAGGTCGGTCGGGTAGGCCTTGCCGTCGAGCTCCTTGGCCAGGATCTCCAGCGCCGCACCATCGCGCGCCACCAGCGCGACATCGGCGCCGCGCTCGGCCACCACCTGGGCGATGCTCCTGCCCAGACCACGGCTCGCGCCGGTGATCAAGACCCGGCGGTTAGCGAGGCTCGACGGAGGAGAGTCGAAGCTGGACCGCCGCATCCAAACCCGAGCGTTCCTCAGTTGCATGGTGATCCTTCCGGTAAGGCCGCGCGGAGCACCGCGCAGACGTCGTCGCTGGCTTGGGCGGCGAAGGGCAGATGGTCCGCCAGATTGAAGAAGCCGTGGAAACCCTGTTCGTAGCGCGTGACGCTGGCGGCCACGCCGGCGTCCTGAAGCCGCTGGGCGTACTCCTCGCCCTCCGCACACAGCGGGTCCAACGCGCCGGTGACGACGTGGGCCGGCGGTAGGCCGGTGAAGTCGCCGAGGATCGGTGAGGCCAGCACATCGGTCCGGTCACCCTCGCGACCCAGGTACTGCTCGGTGAACCACTGCATGTGCGCCGCCGTCAGCGTCCCGTTGGGGGCCGGCCGGGCACCGGACGCCGACGCCTGCTTGCGCCGCTGGTCGACGACGGGATAGATGAGCACCTGGAACGCGATCGCCGGCCCACCTCGGTCGCGAGCGAGCATGGCCACCACCGCAGCGAGGTTGCCTCCGGCACTGTCACCGGCCACTACCAACCGCGCCGGATCGCCACCGAGCTCGGCGAGGTGGGCCGCCACCCACTGGGTGGCCGCCCAGGCGTCATCGATCGCGGCCGGGAACGGCGCTTCGGGAGCCAGCCGGTAATCGACCGACACCACGATCGCCCCCGCGCCGTTGGCCAGCCGGCGGCAGCAGGAGTCGTGCGAATCGAGGTCGCACAGTACGAAGCCGCCGCCGTGGAAATAGACCAGCACCGGCAGCCTCTCCCGAGGAGTGCCCGGCACGAGCGGGAAGTAGATGCGCACCTGAATCGGGCCGGCGGGCCCGGGAATGTGGCGCTCATCGACCCAGCCCACCGGGACAGGCCTGGCCGGTCGCCGGCTCGCTTTCAGGCTCGCCCGCACCTGGACTGCGTTGCCGTCACCGGCCGCGATGGATGCGAAAGCCGCGCTCATTCGGTCGGCCAGCTCGGTCTGCATCGAGGCGATATCGCTCACGCAGCGCAACGTAGAACGGCGCCGCACCCCGGCGAATCCCGATGTCTCATTGGCCGAGACAACGTGTCGGCCCCGGCACACGGCAGGCATAGAAGTGAACCGGACCACATCACGGGCGAGAGCGACTGGAGCGGCAATGCGGCGTCTGACCGGCGAGGACAACAGCTTTTTGGCGTGGGAGAACGCCGCCCAACCGCAGCACACGATCAAGGTGATGGTGCTCGACCCGAGCCGCGGACAGCGGCAACTCACCTTCGAGGCGGTCAAGGCGATGGTCCCGGGCCTGGTCGAACGGGTCGAGCCGCTGCAGTGGCAGTTGCTGATGCCCCGGTTGCGGTTCGGTCGGCCCTGGTGGGTGGCCCGGCCGCGCATCGACGTCGAGCACCACGTCCGGCGGGTCACCCTCACCGCTCCCGGGGGCGATCACGAACTGGCGCTGGCCATCGACGCAATCTTCTACGATCGCCTCGACCGCAGTCGCCCGGCCTGGCAGCTGTTCTACGTCGACGGCCTGGCCGACGGCAAGATCGCGCTGATCTGGAAGATTCACCACGCGGTCGCCGACGGCACTGCTTCGCTGCGCATCCTGGAGGCGCTGTGCGGCACCGGCACCGCCCCGTCGACTCCCCCGCGCGACGAGCGCCGGCCGGCGCCGTGGCAGTGGCTGCCGATGGTGGCGCGCCATCAACTCGCCGCGGCGCTTGGCCTGCCGCGGGTGGTGACCCGCACCGTCGCGGTGAGCCGGGTCATTCTGCGGCGCCGCCGAGACGGCAAGCCGGGCTATGCCGCCGCGTTCGCCGCACCCGGCACCCGCTTCAACGCGCCACTGACCGCGGAGCGCCACTTCGCCTTCCGCGGCTGCGATATGACGGTCATCAAGGAAATCGCTCGGGCCCGCGGAGTGACGGTCAACGATGTGTTCCTGGCCGTCTGCAGCGGCGCGTTGCGCGCTTACCTCGACCGGCACGGCGAACTGAGCGAGGAAGCGCTCACCGCGGTGGTGCCGGTGTCGATGCGCCCGCCCGAGGGCGACCCCTGGGGCAACAAGGTGGCCCGGTGGAACGTCGCGCTGGCCACCGATATCCCAGATCCGCTACAGCGGCTGACCACGATCGCCGCGGCGACTCGAATCGCCCGCGAGGTTCAGTCCGAACGCGACCTGTGGCTGCAGCACGACTGGATGGAGTACTGGCCGCTGTTCTGGTTCTACTCGCGCGCCCTGCCGCTGCTCGGTGAGCGAACGACGCACCGACCGACGTTCAGCCTGATCGCATCGAATATGCGAGGGCCGCAACAGCTTTACTTTGGCGGCGCGCCGGTCGAACGACTGATCTCATCGGGTCCGCTGGTGTTCCCGATGGGCTTGAACTTCACCGGGTGGAGCTACGAAGGGCAGCTGACGATCGGAGTGTTGAGCTGCGGGGCACACGTGCCCGACCCCTGGCAGATCGCCGACGGCTTGCCAGCGGCACTGGCCGAGCTGGCCAGCGCGGTCTCAGCGGTCGAGGTCATCGAGCAGTCGCAGTGCCAGCCGGCATCCGGTCTGGACGTCACGCCACAGACGGGCGACCGGGTCTGAGGAGTCCAGCGCGTGGCCGCGGCTGCTGCCCAGAACGCGGTCGGCGGCCTCGCGCGCCCGGACAGCGGCCTGGCGCTGAGCCCGCGCCGCAGTCGGCGGGTCCTGCGTCAGCGACGCGATGATCTGCAGCGTGGCGGCGTCGATGTCGGCGGCGGCCCGGGCCGCCTGCCGGGTCGACACCGTCAGATCGGCCGCCTCTGCGCTGCCATAGGAGGCGGCCAGCTTCTCCTGGACCTGGGCGACGTGCACCCGCCACAGTCCGTCGGCGGCACCGGCTACCGCGGCGGCCGCCGCGGCGCCAGTGATTACGGCGGCACCGTCGTCGCGCGCCGGAAAGACCCGCTCTTCGGCGACCGGCAAGGCCGTCACCGTCAGCTCGGCGAGCCCGGCCTCGGGCAGTCCGGCAATTTCGGTGGGCACTACCGCCGTGATATCGGCGCGCGGAACCAGCACCAGGCGGTCTTCATCTACGGCCAGCAGCAACCAGTCGGCAACGTCGGCGCCGGCGACATCGCACCACTGACCGGTCAGCCGCCCCCACTCCAACCGCCCGCCCGGGCCTCGGCCAATCGCGACCCGGGCTGCGGCGTCGCCTCCCCAGATGTCGGTACCGGCGTGGTCGGACAGGGCGCCGGCCCAGTAGGCCGCTGTGTTGGCCATCGCGCAACGCCAGCCCGCGGACCCGTCCTGTGCGGCAGCGGCAGCCACCGCGGCGACGAATTCCTCGACCGGCATGGATTGGCCTCCGAATCGCTTGGGCTGCAACATCTGCCAGGCTCCCATGGAATTCTCCTCGCGGACGTGCGGCCGGCGCCACAATGAATGCTATCCACGACACGAAGGGCGGTACGCATGGCCGAGGGCGTGTTGGCGGCCGTTCGACCGTTGTTGCCGGCGATAGCCGCGGCCGCCGAAACGGTCGACCGGGACGGCGCGGTGGCATCCGACACCGTCGCGAGCCTGCGCGACGCGGGTGTGTTCGCGCTGCTGCAGCCCGCTGGCTTCGGCGGTCGACAGAGCGATCCCGACAACTACCTGGCGGTGGTCACCGAGATCTCGGCGGCCTGCACCTCAAGCGGGTGGCTGGCCGCGGCGCTGGCGGTCAACTCCTGGCATCTGGCCCTATTCGACAGTGCGGCCCAGCAGGATGTCTGGGGCGGCGATCCCGGTGCGCTGATCTGTTCGGCGTACGCCCCCACCGGCCGATTAGAGCGTGCGGGCGACGGTTTTCGGCTGTCGGGGCGGTGGAGCCGCTGCGCCGGGGCGGAGCACGCCTCCTGGCTGATCGCCGGGGCGCTGGTGGTCGGGGCGGACGGCGCCGCGCAAGACTTCACGGTGGCGTTGGTGCCCCGCGAGCATTACACCGTCGAGCCGACCTGGAATAGCTTGGGGCTGCGCGGGATCGGCGCCCACGACGTGGTGGTTTCCGGCGCTCCCGTACCGGTCCAGCACTGCTTCGGCTGGGTCAGTGACGCACAGCGAGCCACGCTCGCACCGCTGTATCGCCTCCCCCAGCCCACGCTGTACACCCACGCCGGCACCGCACCGCTGCTCGGCGCCGCCGCGGGGGTACTCGACACGCACCGCGATCAGATGACGAACCCGCTGGGCGTATTGGCCATGGCGGCCGCGGGACTGGAGGTGTCCACCCTGCAGATCCATCGCAACCTGGCCGATCTCGGCGAATGTGCCCGGTCGGGCGCGATCCCCGACGCCGAGCTGATGCTGCGGGCGCGCCGCGATCAGGTGCTGGCGTTCGAGCGGGCGATGCAGGCGGTCAAGCGGTGCATCGAGCAGGCCGGCGCCGCTGCGGACGCCCGGCTGGACCGGGTCTGGCGCGACATGCAGACCGCGCGCTTGCACGCCGCCAACGACGTGGAACGTGTGTTGACGGCGGTGGGACAGTATGCCTTTGGGCTGCCCGTCGACGACCTCATCCTGTGAGGCGGTCAGACCCAGGCGTCGGCAGAGATGGTGCGCAAAACCCGGGACAGCATGCTGTCGGTCTCGGCCTCGCGCTGCTGGCCGTCGGCCGGTGTGGACCCGCTCAACTCGTGGGAGATCCGGCCGGCGGCGCGCATGACGAACGGCGCGGTGCGCTGCAGTCGGTGCATCGGCACCGCGCCCGTCAGCGACAGCCCGGCCATCACGCCGTCGCCCGCCCGGATCGGTGCGGCGACACTGGACAGGCCCACCGCCAGTTCCTCGGCGTCGTAGGCCAGCCCGTGTCTGCTGCGAATCCGGGCCAGTTCGCGGTGCAGGGTCGCCCGGTCGCCGATGGTGGCCCGGGTCCGTTTCGACAGCCGGTCGCCGACGAGCGCATCCACATCCTCGGCCGGTAGTCGCGCCAGCAGCGCTTTGCCCAGCGCGCTCGCGTACGCCGGCGTGCGGCCGGCCACCCGGGTCGGTACCAGCGCGCCACCGTCGCCGGCGACTTTGTCGAGGTAGACCACATCGGCACCGAGCAGCACCCCGAGGTGCACCACCAGCCGAGTGTCAGCGTGCAGGCGGGCCAGGGTCGGCGAGGCCACGCCGCGCAGTTCGGCATGGTCGACGATCTGCGCCACCGGTAGCGGTGAGGAGGCCATGCCGTAGCCGTCGGGCCGATGCTGCACCAGACCGGCCGATTCCAATTGGGTCAGGATCCGATGCACCGACGAACGCGGCAGCCCGGTGCGGGCCGCCACCTGGTCGAGCCGCAGCCGTTTGCCGGGCTCGTCGAACAGGTTGATGATCAGCGCCACTCGCGCCACCATCGACGTGGCATCCATATGCGGGCATTATCCCTGCGGCGTCACTGCCCCATCACGTATTTCACCGTGGGCCCCGCGGTCCAGCCACCGTCGACGGCGATCTCCGCGCCGGTGATGTAGACAGCCTCATCGGACAGCAGGAAGCCGACGGCCCCGGTGATCTCCTCGGGCAGACCGACGCGGCCCATCGGAGTGTTCGGGTAGTGCCCCTCGCCGGGCTGGATGCCGACCTGCGCGGTCATCGGGGTGTAGGTCATGCCGGGATGCACCGAGTTGACCCGGATGCGGTCGCCGGCCAGTTCCACCGCCGCGATTTTCGACAGGCCGCGCACACCCCACTTGGAGGCGCCGTACCCGGCGGTCAGTGCCAGGCCCATCAACCCGGCGGCCGACGAGATGTTGACGATGGACCCACCGCCGGCGGCTCGCAGCGGCGCGATGACGGCCTGGATGCCGTTGAACACGCCCACCAGGTTGACCTCCAGCACGCTGCGGAAGTGCGCGACGGGCTCGTGCTCGACGAGTTGCCCGGTCGCCACCCCGGCGTTGTTGACCAGCCCGCTCAACCCGCCGAACTCGGTGACCGTCGACTGCACCGCGGCTTCCCAATCGGCCGGGTCGGTGACGTCGAGGTGGACGTAGCGCGCGGCGTCGCCGAGTTCGGCGGCGAGCCGTTTCCCGTCGTCGTCGAGGAGGTCGCCGATCACCACCCGGCCGCCGCCGGTGACGACGTTCTGGGCGAACGCGGCACCCAGGCCGCGTGCACCGCCGGTGATCAGGACGACTTTGTCGGCCAATCGGGCCGTGTTGGTGAGCATGGCCATAGCTTCGGGGCGCGTGCGCCCCACGTCACAGCCAGTCCCACCCACCGAGACAGCCGGTGGGAGCCGGTACCAACGGTTCCTAAGGTCGCCGGTCATGGAGACGAACGTGGATGTGGTGGTGGTCGGGGCAGGGTTCGCCGGCCTCTACGCGCTGCATCGCCTGCGCGGCGACGGGCTGAAGGTGCGGGTGTTCGAGGCTGCCGACGGCGTGGGCGGGGTCTGGTACTGGAACCGCTACCCCTGCGCCCGCTGCGACGTCGAAAGCGTGGACTACTCCTATTCCTTCGACTCCCAGCTGCAGCAGGACTGGGACTGGTCCGAGAAGTACGCCACCCAACCGGAAATCCTGCGCTACCTCAATCACGTCGCCGACCGTTTCGATCTGCGCCGGGACATCTCGTTCGGGACGCGGGTGACCAGCATGGTGCTCGACGAGACCACCCTGGCCTGGCAGGTCCGCACCGACGCAGGCGAGGTCGTGACCGCCCGGTTCTGCGTGCTCGCCGTCGGGCCGCTGTCCAACGCCAATATCCCGGCGATCGATGGGCTGGAGTCGTTCGCCGGCGAGACCTACCACACGGCGCATTGGCCGCACGGCGGCGTGGACTTCACCGGCAAGCGGGTCGGTGTTATCGGCACCGGTTCCTCGGGCATTCAGGTGATTCCGCCGATCGCCGCGCAGGCCAGCCGGTTAGTGGTGTTTCAGCGCACCGCCAACTACAGCATTCCGGCTGGGAACGCGCCGCTGGACGAAGCCACCCGCGCCGCGCACAAGGCCGGCTACCCCGAACGCCGGCGGCTGTCGCGGGCCAGCGGCGGCGGCTCGCCACACGAGCCGCACGCGTCCTCGGCGCTGGAACTGAGCACCGAGGAGCGCGACGCCGCGTACGAGCGTCGCTGGCAACTGGGCGGGGTGCTGTTCTCCAAGACCTTCCCCGATCAGCTGGTCACCTTAGCGGCCAACGACACGGCACGCCTGTTCTGGGAGAACAAGATCCGCGCGATCGTCGATGACCCGGCGACGGCCGAACTGCTGATCCCCAAGGACCATCCGATCGGCGCTAAGCGGATCTGCACCGACGACAACTACTTTGCGACCTTCAACCGCGACCACGTGCACCTGGTGGACCTGCGCGCCACCCCGATCGAGCGGATCGACGAACACGGCATCTGCACCACCGAGGCGCACCACGATCTGGATGTCCTGGTCTTCGCGACCGGCTTCGACGCCATGACCGGGTCGGTCGCCAAGATCGACATCGTCGGGCGCGAGGGCGTGACACTCAACGACGCCTGGGCCGGCGGGCCCCTCACCTACCTGGGGTTGAGCGTCCCCGGATTCCCGAACCTGTTCAACATGACCGGCCCGGGCAGTCCGTCGGTGCTGGCCAACATGGTGCTGCACTCCGAATTGCATGTCGACTGGGTTGCCGAGGCGATCGCATACCTGGATGCGCATGGCGCCGCCGGCCTGGAGGCCCGCCCCGATGCGGCCGCCGACTGGGGCGCCGAATGCGCCCAACGCGCGGCAGACACCCTGATGACGCAGGCGAATTCGTGGTACCTGGGCGCCAACATCACCGGGCGGCCGCGCGTTTTCATGCCGTTCGTCGGTGGTTTCGGCACCTACGGCGCGATCATCTCCGACGTGGCGGCCGCGGGCTACAAGGGATTCGACGTTGTCGAGGCGGACCCGAACGGCCTGAACCGCGTCACATGATGGCCCTTTAGGTCCCGGACGAAAGCGTTCCAATGAGCGAGCAATGATCACCTGACGGCGCGGTGCGCGCCCTATCGTGCCTCTTCTGAGGCCCCACCATAGCGGGGCTGTTTCAGGGCGGATGCCTTGAGAGAAGAGGATCGATGTGTTTATCCGGCGCGGTACGCCAAACCGTCCGTTGACTCAGCTGGATCAACATCACCGGCGCGAACGCATGCTGGCCGCCGCATCGCGCCAGGCCGTCAACGGCTACGACGCGGTGCAGATACGGGCTGTAGCGGACGCCGCTGGGGTATCTGTCAGCTCTGTGTATCACCACTTTCCATCAAAGGACGGCCTGCTGCTGGAGTGCTTATACGCCTGGTTGTGCGAGTTCACGCCTGGCGAAGCGCCCGCTACCATCGGCGTGAGCGAGCCGCATCACCGACTGTTACGCATTCTCGAATCGCTCACTGGCGAACTGTCATCGGCACCACGACTCGCAGATGCCATGGCCCGCGCCTACCTGAATGCGACTGGAGCAGCTTCGAGGAAAGCCGACCTGGTGCGGGACCGACTGATTCAGATCTTCACTGACGCCCTGCAGCACGAGGAACCCGATTGGCCCGACCACAACCACCAAGTGGCGGCACTGGTCACGGATGTGTGGATCGCGAATGTCCTTGCGGTTGCCCAAAGTCGGACCACCACGCGGGACCTGCTTCGGCGCCTCGGGCACGCTCTCTCCGCTATCAGCGAAAATGCCGACCAACGCCGTCATGCCGCGGTTATTTCGCAGCCCGCTCCCGCTGGATCTCCAGCGCGATGTCGATGAGCTGGTCCTCCTGGCCGCCGATCAGCTTGCGCTGCCCGGCCCGGTGCAGCAGCTCGTGGGCGGGCACACCGTAGCGCTCGCCCTGGCGCACCGCGTGCTTGAGGAAGCTGGAGTACACCCCGGAATAGCCCATGATCAGCGCGTTGCGGTCCAGCACGCACTCGGCCGGCATCACCGGGCGCACCACGTCCTCGGCGGCATCAGCGATATCGAAGAAGTCGATACCGGTCTTGATCCCCACCTTGTCGAACACCCCGATCAGCGCCTCCACCGGGGCGTTGCCCGCACCCGCACCGAACCGGCGCACCGACCCGTCGATCTGCTTGGCACCAGCGCGCACCGCCTCCAAGGAGTTGGCGACACCGAGCCCGAGGTTCTCGTGGCCATGAAAACCCACCTGCGCGTCATCACCGAGCTCGGTGACCAACGCGGCCACCCGATCACGAACACCTTCCATCACCAGCGCCCCGGCCGAGTCGACCACATACACACACTGACAACCGGCATCAGCCATGATCCGGGCCTGGGCGGCCAGCTTCTCCGGGGACACGGTGTGGGCCATCATCAAAAACCCGACGGTCTCCAGACCCAGCTCCCGAGCCAAACCGAAGTGCTGAATCGAGACATCGGCCTCGGTGCAGTGGGTCGCGATCCGACAGATCTGCCCGCCGTTGCCCTGCGCGGTCTTCATGTCTTCCTTGGTCGCCACGCCGGGCAACATCAGGAAGGCGATCTTGGCGTCGCGGGCCGTGGCCGCCGCGAGCTTGATCAACTCCTGATCAGGAGTCTTGGAAA
>LZME01000099.1 GCA_001673575.1 Mycolicibacter heraklionensis
GGGTTCTGACGACACCCTGGCGGCGGGGCGCGCCTATCTCGACTCGGCAAGTATCGGGTTGGCCGGCATCCAGAACGCGCCACCGGAACGCGCCGTCGACCCCCCGACGTAGGAGGTCTTCTCCACGATCAGCGTGGAAAGCCCCTCCTCGTTCGCGGCCAACGCCGCTGCCATCCCGGTACCGGAGCCAACGACGAGTAGGTCGACAGTGATGTTGTGTGGATCGGTCACCGACTGATTCTGGGGCCAATGGTCACCACATGCGCCCCACTGTGCCCGGTCAGTGGAACGCCACGACGTCCAATGAGTGTGGCGGTGTTACAACAACAACGACTCTCACAAGCGATGAACAGCGAGGATGGCCGGAATGACACCGTCAGAGCACAACTGCTCCGAAGAGGTCCGTGAGATCGAGGCGCAGGCCGCGCCGGCACGGTACGCGCGAGGCTGGCATTGCCTCGGGCTGACCCGTGATCTGGGCGACGGAAAACCGCACTCGATCAACGCCTTCGGCGGCAAGTTGGTGGTCTTCCGCGGCGAGGACGGCAAGATAAATGTCCTGGACGCCTACTGCCGGCACATGGGCGGCGATCTGTCCGACGGCGAGGTCAAGGGTAACGAGATCGCCTGCCCGTTCCACGACTGGCGCTGGGGTGGCGATGGCCGGTGCAAGAAGATTCCCTACAGCCGCAGGGTTCCCAAGCTCGCCCGTACTGCAACCTGGCCGACCATGGAGCAGGACGGAATGCTGTTCGCCTGGAACGACCCGGAGAAGAACGCGCCGCCACCCGATGTGACGATTCCGCGCATCGAAGGTGTCGGGGGCGAACAGTGGACCGATTGGCATTGGTACAGCACGATCGTCAACACGAATTGTCGCGAGATCATCGACAATATCGTTGACATGGCGCACTTCTTCTACATCCACGGCGGACTTCCCACCAGTTTCAAGAACGTGTTCGAGGGTCACGTCGCCACCCAGTACTACAAGAGTGAAGCGCGACCGGACCTCGGCTCCGGTGAGGGAGCCGCGATTCTCGGAACGACATCGGTGGCGTCTTACTATGGCCCCTCGTTCATGATCGACGATCTGACTTACCACTACGAGCACAGCGATCAACGAACGGTTCTGCTCAACTGCCATTACCCGATCGACGCGAATTCGTTTGTCCTGCAATACGGCATCACCGTGGAGAAATCGGAGGGTCTGCCCGACGATGCGGCCATGCAGATGGCCATCGCTCTCGGTGACTTCGTGAAGATGGGCTTCGAGCAGGACGTGGCCATCTGGCGACGCAAAGCACGGATCGACAATCCGCTGCTGTGCGAGGAAGACGGACCCGTCTACCAGGTGCGCCGGTGGTACGAGCAGTTCTACGTCGACGTCGACGATGTCACCAATGACATGGTTGATCGATTCGAGTTCGAGATTGATACCACCCGTCCACGCGAGGCGTGGATGACCGAAGTGCAGGACAACATCGCCGCCAACCGGCTGCCTCGCCTGGTAGGTCTGACGACGTCAGATCATGCGTCCTGACAACCGGTTGAGCGACGCGCCGATGACTCCGGTGATCTGCGGATCGTGCGGCGCGCGGGTGCTGGCCCGCAAGAGCAGCTGGGAGCAGACCAGTGTGCAATGGAACGGCGCTGCCATGGCCCGGTGCCAGGAGCGCCCGCGCCAGGGGGAGTGCCGTGTATCGAAGTCGACGGACGGCACGCTCCTACGGCCCGCGCCCTTTCTGGTGTGCCCGAACTTGCGCGATTCGATAGAGCAAGCCGCAGGCATGGGTTCACTGCCCGTTCTCGACGAATCCTGAAGGTTCGTTACGATGGGGCGTCATGGAACGTGATCCGTGACGCCCCATCGCATTCCGTAGTCCTCTAGGCGAACTGGAATGCGCTCAATGGCGCATCTTGCGGATACACCGCAGGGCCGCCGAGGTCGTAGCCCGCGTTGAGTGCGCCGATGAACTCGGCGTCGTGCAGTGGCTCGCTCGGGATATCGAGCTTGTAACCTTTCTTGCTCAAGTCATCGACCATCATGTCGATGGCCTTGTCGATCGTCAGATCGTCGGAGTGGTCCATGTTCTTCTTGAGCTCGTCGTAGTCCTGGTAGACCTCAGAGGACCAGTGCACCAGGAAGCGGAGTTCATCGGTGTGATGGCGTGCGATGACGTCGTCGCCGTTCTTGAGCACCCAGTGATCGCGGGAATCTGGGTCGCCGGAGAACTTCGTGTGGAACGCCAGTCCGGCGGGCACTTGCTGTTCCAGCGGACCGTTTGCCTCGCCCCGATGCACCAGCATCTCGTTCTGCACCACTACACCCCGGTTGTACACCGGCGGCTGAATACGCTTGGGCGCCTTGAGGGGGCCGTCCGGCCAATAGGTAAACCCGCTGGCGTCATCCAAGGAGAACCAGGTGATGACCTGTGCCATCTTGATCAGATAGTCGGTGAACAACCCGGACTTGCCCATCACGCTGACCAGCCAGGTCGGGGCGTTCTCGTAACGGACTCCGCGGAAGCTCGGCGAATCGAGGTGTCCCGGGTCGCGATTGGCGCACGGACCGTTGATGTTGAACAACATCATCTGGGGTTTCGCGTACTTGGCATTCCAGTACGACTTGGCCATGTCCAAGAATCCGGCGTTGTAGAAGCAGTCGTGTAGCTCCGGGTAAAGCACTGTCCCGTGATTTGCCAGAAAGCCGCGAAAGGTGGGCGTCAAGAACAGATCTAGGGTCGGAGTGAATCCCTCCGGAAACTTGCCGCTCATGGTGGCGATGAGTTCCTCCGGGGAAGCGAAGTGCTGCGCAATGATCAAGCTCCATGGCCCGTCCTTGCGGACCACGTCTAGGAGGCGCTCGCGCTGGTCTTCGGTGTAGACATCGGCAATTTCGCGGGGTGGCGAAGCGGGGCGCAGGATGTCGGACAGCTCCATTCGCCGCTCTTCGGTGAACATCACAGGGACTCCTTTTCTGTAGTTCGGCGCTGAACCACACGCCCATTGCTGAGGTTGATTGTGTGCTGCGCCAGCGCTATCCCGAACCCCTGTTGTCCAATCATCGGGACGTCAGTCGGTCCTTAGTTGCAGAGCTGAACCTCGCCTAAAACGGCAACGGATGAGCGAACTTGGCGCGCAGTAACGCCCCGATCTCGGCCATCGCCAGCCGTCCGCGTGCGGTTGCTTCCGATCGCATCAGGAAGCCGTGGTAGATGCCCGGGTAGCGGGTGATCGTGGTCTGTACTCCCGCATCGCGCAGGCGGCCGGCATAGCGCTCGCCCCAATCGGTGATCGGATCGAGTTCAGCGGTGACGACGATCGCCTGGGGCAGGCCGTGCAGGTCGGTGGCGTATGCCGGGACACGACGGACGTCATGGGGGGAACCCGCCCCGAGGTCGGCAAGTTCGTGCAGGTAGACGATGTCGTCGTGCGTCAGCATCGGGGCCTCTGGCTGGCCGACTAGCGATGTCGCGGCCATGTCCCGGTCCACGCCCGGATACATCAGAACCTGAGCGAAAATTGCCGGGCCACCGTGGTCACGCACCGCCAAGGCAACGGCTGCGGCGACACCGCCGCCGGCGCTGTCTCCGGAGATGACCAGCCTGTGCCTGTCCAGGTTCAGATCGGCCGCGTGGGCAGCGGTCCACTCGGTGGCTGCCATCGCGTCCTCGAACTGTGCGGGCGGGGGATTCTCCGGCGCCAGTCGATAGTCGACAGCCACCACCACTGCACCGCTCGCGGCTGCCATCGCCCGGGCCATCGGCTCGAATGAGTGATTGGAGCCCATGACCAGTCCACCGCCATGGAGGTGGACGATCACCGGCGACGGCTGCTTGTGGAACTGCGGACGGTAGATCCGCAGCGGAATCGGGCCGCCCGGCCCAGCGGCCTCGGCGTCGATGATCTCGGCCATTTCCGGCATATCGGGGGGCAAGGGCGCGGATTCCAGAGCCACGCGTGCCACGTCGAGGCCGCGTTCTCGAATCGGCGTCGGCGGACCGAATGACGCAACCCGGGCGGCGGCGTCGGGATCTAGCGCGCGGATGTGCGGCCCGTTCACAGCTTGGCTCCTAGTGTTTGGCGGGATCGAAGCGACGCTTGTCCCGCAACGATGGTGGCACCAGGGTGCGTAGCACTTCGGCACGCTCGGCCATCGCCGAACGCACGTACTCAGGCTGCGTCAGCACGTAGAACGCGCCGCGGGCGGACTGCTCGAAAATCATTGCGGCGGCTTCGATCGGCTCCATCGCCTCCGCTTTGATCGCCAACATCGCTTCACGTTGTGAGTCGGCGGCATCGACATCCACGCCGGCGAGGTCAGCGCTCACGCCGCCTGCCGCCTCGAAGATGTTGGACTTCACCGCACCGGGCAGTACCGCCTGGACACGAATGCGGTCATCATGACCGGCCAACTGGACTTCTAGGCGCAGACACTCGGTCAGAGCCAGGACCGCGTGTTTGCTGACGATGTAGGGGGTCTGCAGCGGGACGGTCGCGACACCGCCGATCGAAGACAGGTTCCAGATCCAGGCCGGTCCGCCGGTCGCAATCATCCTGGGTAGAAAGGCCCGGACACCGTGGAAGACCCCGCTGACGTTGATGTCCATCACCCGGTTCCAGTTGGCTACCGGGGTATCCCACAGATAGCCGAACTGCTCTACGCCGGCATTGTTGACCAGCAGTCGTACCGGTCCGACGTCGCGATAGGTGCGCTCCGCCAGGGCTGCCACCGCTTCGGGGTCGCGGACGTCGCAGACTAGGTCGACGGCAGCGCCGCCGTCGGCGACGATCTCGTCGCGCAATGCCGCAACGGCAGCGCCGTCGATATCGGCAAGGACTACAGACATCCCCAGGCGGTGAGCGTGACGCGCCAGGCCGGCGCCAATACCGGCGCCGGCCCCGGTGATGACGGCGACTCCGCCACCGAAGACATCGCGTGCGTTCAAGGGACCGGTGCCCACTGGTCAGGTGTTCGCCGAGGCGTTCTCGGCGCCGGGAAGCCCGCTGCCGACCAATGGTTCGGAGTTCGTGACATCGAGGATGACCGACATCTTGGTGAACTCAAGCCCGCTGGGACTGCTGCCCCCACGGCGAACGCCGACCTCCGTGACTCCGCTGGACACCGCGAATGGAACGAAGTTGGTGACCTGGTTGACGAAGATGTAGAAGCGCGCGTAGGTGACGTCACCATCGTGGTGGGTGATGTGCAGGTTGGTGGCGTGGTGACGCAGGGGGTATGGACTAGCGTCGCGATGTTCGATGAGCCACGGCACAACCTTCGCCGCACCGGTCAGGTCAGCGGCGAGGGATTCTTCGAAGGGGCACGCGCCGGAGTCACTTCGGCTGAGGTAGGTGGCATCCGCGGCGAAAGCGGCGCCCATCTTCGGGTAGTCAGCCTCGTCGTAGTGGTACCAGAACTCGCCGATGAAGTTCTGCAGCTCGGTCAGCGAGATGGTGTTGTCAGTGTTCACGGAACATGTCTCCCAAGTTTGGCGTGCGGAAACCAGTGCTCCTTGAAGTCAACCGCCGATCGGCCGGCCGCGGCACAGTGGTAACCGGTCAGTGGAACATCGGGTCAGTCGGCTATCAGGCTCCACAGACCGGACGACCCGGCGGCCAGCGCAGCACGCGTCACCTCCTCGTCCCAATGTCGGACAGATCCGAACTCCGAACGCCAGGCCAGTGCGGCACGGGTGTACTCGTGCAGCCGGTGTTCGACGGTGGTACCGATGGCGCCGAAGATCTGGTGGCCGTTTCGGACCACGACGGACGTGGCGTGACCGGCGCAGGATCGCGCCACGGCGACCAGGAATCCCAAGCCTGGTGCCGACCAGTCGCTGCCGACCGCCGCTGCCAGGGTAGCTTCGCTGGCCGCGCGCGCGAGTGCGGATTCCGCGGCAATATCGGAGATCAGGTGCTGGATCGCCTGGAACTTCGACAAGGGTCGGCCGAATTGAATTCGTGCCGTGGCGAACTCGACTGACAGCTCTAGGATACTGTCCAAAGCCGCGCAGACCTGGATCGCGCGCACCAACGCCGACTTCAGTCGCAGTTGCGCAACCAGCTCGGTGGAGATCGTTGACCCGCTCAGCGCGGCGATCTTGGCAGTGACGGTGTCGCGAGGCTCACCGATAATGTTGGCGCCCGGGGTGATTCGCAGACACTTGGAATCCACATCGGCCATCAGGTAGCCCGGTCCGTCGTGCCAGAGCACCACGATCCGGTCGGCCGTCGACGCCCACGGCACTGCGGTTGCAGTGCCGGTCTCATCGAGGATGCAGACGGTGCGAGCGGCTCCGTCGACCTGGGCGCCGACGGCTTCGAGCAGCCAGCATGCCAATAAATCATGTTCGGCCAACGGAGCGCGTACACCGTGGCGAACCGCCGCGGTGATCAGCTCAGCGGCCTCATACCAGCCCGCACCGCTTCCCCCGGAGTGTTCCGAACCCGACAGCCGGACCAGTCCCAATTGGTCCAGGTTCGACCATAAAACGGTGTCGCGAGTGATCGGTGCGCTGCGAGGATGAGTTTCGCGGTGTTCCGACAACACCGCGTCCATCATCTTGACCAGGTCGAGATCGATAGCGGTGTCCCTGGCTTGAGCGTTGGTCATCGTAGCCCCAATCCGCGCGCGATCACGCCGCGCAGCACCTCGTTCGTTCCGCCACGCAGCGTGAAGCCGGGACGTTGATCCACCGCAGACCGGATCAGTTCCTGGTACTGGGAGCCGCTGGTTGAATCGTCACCGGTGTGCAGGTCGGTGAAGTCGGCGATGTCGCCTTCGGTAGTCGTGCCGAGCACCTTGACCACAGCGGCTGCGACGTCGGCGGGCTCACGTCGTTCCAGTGCTCCGGCGACGGCAGTCGACATCCGGTGCAACCCCGCGACCCTGGCCACCAGACGGCCCAGATCGGCATCGCGGCGGATCGCCTTGCTGGCCATACCTTCCGCGGAAGCGGCCAGCAGAGGGAAGGTGGAGAGTAGTCGCTCGGGCCCGCTCCTCTCGAAGCTCAGTTCGGAGGTGACTTGATGCCACCCTTCGCCGATACCACCGAACACCATGGTGTCAGGTACGAATACGTCGTCGAGGATGACTTCGTTGAAGTGGTGGCCGCCGTTCATCGAGATGATGGGCCGTACTTCGACGCCGGGGTCCTCAAGCCGCACGATGAACTGGCTGAGTCCGGCGTGTCGGTCGGCGGGATCGACCGGCGCGTTGCGAGCAAGCACGATGAATGCGTGGGCGCGGTGTGCTCCCGAGGTCCATACTTTCGTCCCCGTCAAGTTCCAACCGCCGTCGGCCTGCACCGCACGAGTCCGGACGCTGGCGAGATCCGAGCCGGAGTCTGGCTCGCTCATGCCGATACCGAAGAAGCACTCACCGGCCGTGATCTTCGGTAGGAACTCTCGCTTCTGCGCTTCGGTACCGTACTTCAGCAGTGCCGGTACGATCTGCCGATCGGCGATCCAGTGTGCGGCCACCGGCGCACCGGCCGCCAGTAGCTCCTCGGTGACGACGAATCGCTCTAGGAATGAACGTTCATGGCCGCCATACTCTTTCGGTACAGTCATGCCCAACCAACCCCGGGAGGCCAGCGACTTGGTGAAGTCCTCGTCCCAGCCGCACAGCCAGGCATCCACCGCCGGGGTGAAACTGCCTGCTGCGAGCTGTTCGGCGACAAATGACCGGACTTCCGCTCGTAGCGCCGCGGTTTCCGCTGACTCCGGGGTCGCCGCGGGGACGAGGCGGGGCAGTGCCATCAGACGCTCCGCCATTTGGAGATCCGTCGCTCATGCTCGGCGTCGCCATGCGCCAGCGGCTGCATGGCTGCGGCCATGGCCAGCGTGGATTCCAGCAAGCCGGTCCGCGATTCTTGCAGTAAGCGCTTGGCCATCCGCAGCGCATGCGGCGGATTCTTGACGATCCGCTCCGCGAGTTCTCTTGCTGCGGTGACGAGTTCGTCGTGGGGGACCACTCTGCTGACCAGGCCCCAAGAGTGCGCGGTCGCCGCGTCGATGCGATCTCCGGTCAGTGTCATCTCGGCGGCCCGTTCATAGCCGATCGCCCGTTGCAGAAACCAGCTGCCGCCATCGCCGGGTATGAGGCCGATCTGTACGAAACTCTCGGCGAAGGAGGCATGTTCGGAGGCGATTCGAATATCGCACATCGTGGCCAGATCGAAGCCCGCGCCAATCGCCGCGCCGTTGACCGCCGCGATGATCGGAACCTCCAGGCGAGCCAGCGCTCGTGGCAGGCGCTGTATTCCGTCGACGTAGGCGTAACGCTGCTCAATCGCTTCCAAGCCGAACATGCCCTCACGGTTGGCCATGTCCTTGACGTTGCCGCCGGCAGAGAAGATCTTTCCCTCACCGGTGAGGATCACCGCCCTGACATTGGTATCGGAATTGGCGGCCCCGACTGCGTCCTCGAAGGCGGTGATGAAGTCCTGGTCGGTGATGGCATTGCCGAGGTGGGGCAGGTTGATGGTCCAAAGCTGCACGGCGCCTTCGGCGGTGATGGCCAACGGCCCGGCGGTCACGCTCATGACTGGAGTACCTCGATTCTTGCTGGGGCGCGGTGTGGGGAAGTGCCGGGTTAGGGCAGCTGCAGCGACTTGATCTGCAGGTACTCCTCAAACCCGATACGGCCCAGTTCGCGCCCAATCCCGGACTTCTTGTAGCCCCCGAAGGGTGCTGCGGGGTTGTACCTTCCGCCGTTGATGTCGAGTTGACCGGACTCTACCTGGCGGGCAAATGCGATCGCGGTGTCGTCGTCGGCCGCCCAAACGGCACCGGATAGGCCGTAGGGCGTCCCGTTGGCGATGCGCAGCGCCTCGTCGGTGTCGCGGAATGGAATGACGGCCAGCACCGGCCCGAACACCTCCTCTTGGCCCAGTTCGGAGTCCGGGTGGACGTCGGCAAAGACCGTGGGGGCGACGTAGTAGCCCACCTCGCGCAGCTTCTGGCTGCCCCCGGTCACCAGCCGGGCGCCGTCGCGCGGCGCGCGCTCGATAAAGCCGAGCACCGATTGGTACTGAGATTCCGAGGCCGATGGACCGAGCCGTGTGCCCGAGTCCCAAGGGTCCCCGACTGTGTACTTCGAAACCGCAGCCGCCACTAGCTCCAATGCTTCGCTGTAGCGGGACAGCGGCACGAGCATCCGGGTCCACGCCATGCACGTCTGGCCGCCGTTGAGGAAGGCATTCCCGACACCCACCTTGATGGCGGTGGCGAAGTCGGCGCCGTCGAGGATCACGTTGGCGGATTTGCCACCGAGTTCCAGAGCCACCTTCTTGATGGATTTGCCGGCCAGTTCCCCGACTCGGCTTCCGACGGAGGTGGAGCCGGTGAACGAGACGAAGTCCACATCGGGGTGGCTCGACAGTTGCTCGCCGATGATCCGGCCGGGTCCAGATACCAGATTGACCACCCCCGGAGGCAGGCCCGCGGCCTCCAGGGCGTCAACGAACTCGAACACCGACAAGGGAGCCTCGTTGCTCGGTTTGAGGACGACAGTGCAACCGGCCGCGATGGCGGGCAACACCTTGGCGACCACTTGATACAGCGGGTAGTTCCATGGCGTGATTGCCGCGACCACGCCGTACGGCTCCCGCACCACCAGAGAATTGCCGATCTTCTCCTCGAACTCGAAGGCGGCCAAGGCATCGGCGAACCCACGGGCGACGGCAAGGGGCACCTGGGTCTGTACGCTCTGCGCGATACGGATCGGGGCGCCCATCTCGCGCGTAATCGTTTCGGCGATATCGGGCAGCCGCTTCTCCATGGCGGTGATCACCGCGTCGAGACGCTCACGCCGCTCGGTGACGCTGATCAGCGGATCGAAAGCAGCGCGGGCTGCGGCGACCGCGGTGTCAACATCGGCTTCGGAACCGCTAGGGACACAACCGCACACCTTCTCCGTTGCCGGGTCGATCACCTCGACTGTTCCCGTGCCGTCGGGGTCGACCCACTGCCCGTCGATGAAGAGCTTGGTGCGCGTGTAGTCGTGGCTATTGCTCATGATTGTCTTCCGCTCATCTGTGGTTCTACGGGACGATGCTGGCCCGGACATCGCGTTTGTCTTCAGCAGCTGCGAAGGCATCGTTGATGTCGTCGAGTGAGTAGCAGGCGGCGGCTAGCCGTTCGAACGGCAACTTGTGCTGGTACTCGGCCAGGAAGTCCAGGGCCCGAGACAGCACGGCCGGGTCGTAGAGCGACACCCCGACCATGGTCTTGTTGCCGAAGACGAAACGTGACGGATCGAATTCGAAGGACTTGCCGATGTTGATATTGCCGATCTCGACATAACGGCCGAACTGGCCGAGAAGCTTGAGTCCCTCGTCGATCGCCGAAGGGTGACCGACCACCTCGACCACCACGTCGGCGCCCTGCCCGTCAGTCAACTTGCGTACGAGCTGGGCTCGTTCCTTCTCAGTGGTGACCTCGGTGATGTCGATGACAACGTCAGCGCCGAACGCCTTGGCCAGTTCGAGTCGCGCCGGGATGCCGTCTATGGCGATCACCCTGGCCGCGCCACGGGCCTTGGCGACGGCGACGGCATACAGGCCGAGCGCGCCCGCGCCCTGGACCACCACGTTCTCGCCCAATTGCTGGTTGACCCGTTCCAGCCCGTACATCACCTGAGACAGAGCGCAGTTGGCGCCGGCCGCGATCTCGTCGGAAACGGAGTCCGGGACGGTGTAGACCACCGCGCCAGCCGGTAGTAGAAAGTAGTCGCCATAGCCGCCGACGAAGTACGGCGGTTGATCGGCGCGGCCCAGCATCGCCATCTTCAGGTTCAGGCAGGCGTTGCGTCGACCAGCGAGACAGTTGCGGCAGGTGTGGCAGCAGAAGAAGTACGGGAACACCACTCGCGTGCCGACACTGAGCTGCCTGCCGTTGGAGTCAGCGGTGACGCCCTCGCCGAGTTCGGCCACCGATCCGACCATTTCGTGGCCGAGAACTGTGGGAAGCTGACCGCCGAGGCCGCGGGTGGCGAAAGTTCCGTGCCAGGCGTGCACGTCGGAACCGCAGATGTTGGCCCGGGTCACTTTGATCAGGATCTGGCCGGGGCAGACTTCGGGGACTGGAACGGTCTCGATTTCGAACGGCTTGCCAGGTTCATCGAACCGAGCGATGCGTCCCGCCTGCCTACTTGGGCTCACAGGTGAATTCCCTTCATCCGAAATAAGATTCGATCTCATACGACTGCTGCGGTGGTGCCGTCGCAAGCCAGAACCGGCGCAGTGCCCGTGCCGCAGGCTATCCGTGGCCCGGTCGGCAGCCCATGGTGTTTCCCGCCCAGCGGTCAGTGCAGGCGCGAACCAGATCACAGTGTTGGTTGGCGCGACCACTTGGCCAATCACCGATTGAATCAATGATTGAAATCTGATCTAATGCTGCTATGACCGGCACCGAGACCTCCACCCGCGAGAATCTGCTGAACGTGACCGAACGACTGCTGCTCGAATCCGGCTATGAGGCGGTGTCGGTCCGCGCCGTCTGTGCCGCGGCCGGGGTGAATCCGGCTGCGGTGCACTATCATTTCGGATCAAAAGTGGGATTGGTGACGGCGCTGTTGGAGGCCCGTTTGGGCCCACTGTGGGCAGAAGCGCTGCCTGAGGTTTCGGCCGACGATGTGATGCGTATCGATACCGCAGTCCAGATCGTGGTGAATCCGATTGCGACGCTGGCTGCCGATCCGGCAGGGCGGCTGTACCTGCACTTGTTGGCGCGCCTGCTGTTGGCCCGCAATGAAATCGCCTGGACGAAAAAATGGTTCACGGTGACACCGTGGGCGCGCATATTGTCCGCCCAGGTGGCTGGATTGAGTGAGCGAGATGCCGCACGGCGATGGATGATGGCGTTCGAGCTGATCTTCGTGCAGTTCGGTGACCCTCTCGCCGGCGACCGTCGACTGACCGATGGGCAGGTGCACGCGCTGCGGGATTTCATCACCGCAGGGCTCTCCGCGCCGGTGGCGCAGCCGTGAGCACCGTGGCTACCGACGTGTTCGGCGAGGCGGCGCTTGGGCCAGTCACGCTGCGGAACCGCGTCATAAAAGCGGCGACATTCGAAGCGCGTACGCCCGGCGGCGCCGTCACCGACGACCTGATCGAGTTCCATCGTGCTCTCGCCGACGGCGGCGTCGGGATGACAACCCTGGCCTATTGTGCTGTGTCGCCGGAGGGGCGAACCGAACGGGATCAGATCCTCATGACACCGGAGGCAGTCGACGGGCTGCAGCGCTTAACCGATGCCGTCCATGCTGAGGGCGCCGCTGTGTGCGCACAGTTGGGGCACGCCGGTCCGGTTGCGAACGCCCGGTCCAACGGGCTGCCTGCGGTCTCCCCGAGCAGGCTGTTCAGTCCACTCGGGATGGCATCCAGCCGCCGTCCTGATGTCGACGACCTGGCTCGGATCGTCGCCGACCACGCCACAGCGGCGGCCGTGGCGGCTGCGTCCGGCTTCGATGCGGTGGAGCTTCATTTCGGACACAACTATCTCGTCAGCTCATTCTTCAGTCCACTGCTGAACCGACGGCGCGACGGCTACGGTGGCAACCTCGCCAATCGTGCGCGGTTGGCCCGAGAGATCGCCGTGGCGGTCCGAGCAGCGGTCGGAAATCACGTTGCCGTCATCGCGAAACTGAACATGGAAGACGGTTTTCCCGGTGGCCTGCGCATCGAAGACGGCCTGCAGATCGGTCGATGGTTGCAGGATGACGGTGCGCTGGACGCACTTGAGCTGACGGTGGGTAGCTCGCTGCTCAACCCGATGTACTACTTCCGTGGCCGGGCTCCCCGCGCCGAGTTCGCCGGCGTCTTCCCCCGCCCGTTGAGCTGGCTGTTGGCGACGGTGGGCCGGGGGTTCTTGCGCGAATACCCTTATAAAGAGCTCTATCTGCTTGACCTGGCCCGTCAGTTCCGGTCTGAGCTGACGATCCCGCTGATCCTTCTCGGCGGCATCACCAACCGTCGCAGCATGGATCTGGCCATGAAGGAGGGCTTCGACTTCGTGGCGGTGGCCCGAGCTCTTCTGCGGGACCCGGGCCTGGTGAGGAGGGTCGACGCTGACCCGGAAAGTCGTTCGCTGTGCACGCACTGCAACCGCTGTATGGTAACGATCTTTGATCGGACCCGATGCGTTCTGCGGCCTACCGCAGCGATCGAGCCGCTATCCTCCGGTGGTGATCTCCCCGACGTTGAACCTCTCTCTTAAGAGGCGTTTCAACAGTTTTCCACTCGGGTTCTTGGGTAACGCGTCGACGAAGAACAACTGCTTGGGGGTTTTGAATCCGGCCAGATGAGCCCGGCAGTGCTCGATGAGCTCGTCTTCGGTGACCACGATGCCGTCGCGGACCACCACGGCAGCGACCACCGACTCGACCCAGCGCGGGTGTGGCAGACCGAACACCGCCACTTCCTCGACGCCGGCGTGCCGGTAGATGGCTTCCTCGACTTCGCGACTGGCAACATTCTCGCCACCGGTCTTGATCATGTCCTTCTTACGGTCCACTACGCGTAGTAGGCGGTGGGTGTCGTAGTAGCCGAGGTCGCCGGAGTGGAACCAGCCGCCACGGAAAGCTTCCGCGGTCTTCACCTCGTCGTCGAGGTAGCCGAGCATCAGGTGTGGGCTTCGATGGACGATCTCACCCACCACGCCGGGGCCAACCGGGGTGCCCTCGTCGTCGAGGATCGCCGTCTCCACGTTGATCACCGGTCGGCCCGCCGCTCCGGCGTGTGCGTCTTGGTCTTCTGGTCCCAGAGCCGATGCCAGCGGCGCCATCTCGGTCTGACCGTAGAAGTTCCACAGGCGCAGTTCGGGCAGTCGCTCACGCATCTCGGCCAGGATCTCGGCCGGCATTGCCGAGGCGCCGTAGTATCCCTTGCGCAGGCTGGAGAGGTCCACGGAATCGAAGAGCGGGGACCGCAGCAGCGATATCCACACCGTCGGTGGAGCAAAATAGCTAGTGGCACCGTACTTTTCGATTGTGTGCAGCACCATTTCGGGTTGCGGGCGGGGGAGAATGACGCTGGTAGCACCGAGGTAGAGGGCCGGGATCAAGAAGTTGTCGAGCTGCGCGCAGTGATACAGCGGCAGCGAGTGGACGGTGATGTCGGTGCCCTCCATCGAGCCGGCGATGATCGAGCTGATGTAGTTGCCCATCAGGCTACGAGTCGAGTGCATCGCGCCCTTGGGATGCGCCTCGGTCCCGCTGGTGTACATCAGCCGGATCATCTGATCGTCGGCGACATACGGCGCCGGAGCCGCTGATGAGGTTGCGAGCCAGTGATCGAAGTCATCCCAACCGGGCGGCAGCCTCTGCCCGGGCGGGGTGATCGCCGCGATGGTACGCACGCGCCCACCGAGCTGCATCGCGGCCCGAGCCGTGGGGACCAGATCGGCTTCGACGATCATGCCGGCGGATTGGCTGTGGTCCAGGATGAACGAGATCTCTTCGGCCGTCAGCATGAAGTTGATCGGCACCAGCACGACGGCGGCACGAGCGGTCGCGAACGCCAGCACCGCGTACTGCCAGCAGTTGTGCGCCAGAACCGCGACACGGTCCCCGGGTCCGAAGCCGTTGTCCTGCAACGCCGCAGCGGCACGATCGACCAAGCGCTCGAATTCGGCAAACGTCAGACGGACATCGTCATCGATCACGGCGATGTTGTCCGGTTGTTTGCGGGCTGAACGTCGCGGGATGTCACCCAGCGCGTGACTGCGCGCCGAAGCGAGGACTGCATCGAGCTCGGTCATGCCCGGACTGTAGGCCCGCTGCGCCGGCTGCGGGCAAGCGGCGTCCCGCTCAGTAGACATGGGCCCGGTGGATCGCCGGAGAGGGCCACATACTCGGGGCACGAGCAAGGAGGTTCGATGACGACCGATGCGACCGTGACGGCCGACCACACGGGCTCGGATCCCGCCGAGTTGCGCAGTTACCTGCTCCAGGCCGACGCCGGAGTCCTGGTTGCGGTGCTGGCCCAACTGACCGGCGATCCCGCCGTCGTCGACCGGTTTGCCGCCAAGATCTCGTTCGAACCCGACCCGCCCGAGCAGATCGGCGTCACCGACGTCGAAACCCGCGAGGTGCTGGTGGATGCGGTGATGGCAGCGCTCGACCAACCGCGTCCGGCTGGTGCGCTGCCCAGCGATGACCCGGCGCTGTTTGCCCGAATCGCGCCACTGGCGCTGGGTACAGCGGTAAGTGGCGAGTATGTCGGCCTGCTGCTGGAGCAGGGCGGCTTCCATCCCTCGCAGCCGGTGCTGCCTCGGACCGCCGCGCTTCCGACGGACTTCAAGGTGGTCATCATCGGTGCCGGGATCGCGGGCATGGCCGCCGCGCTGGAATGCGCTGATGCCGGAATCGATTACGAGATCATCGACCGCAACGACGAGGTCGGTGGCACCTGGTACACCGCCGTCTACCCGGGCATCGGTGTCGATACGCCGTCGGCCTACTACTCGCTGTCGCGCGACATCAACGCTGGATGGTCGAGCTACTACCCGCAAGGCGCTGAGTACCAGGAGTACCTGGAGTCGGTCGCGACCCAGAACAACCTGCGGGACCACACCCGATTCAGCACGGAGGTAGAGGCGCTGTGGTGGGACGAGGAACGCCGGCTGTGGCAGATCCACTCTGTCGGCCCCGAGGGCACCCGTGAGGTCAGCTATGCCAATGCGGTGATTCCGGCCGTCGGCTACCTCAACCGCCCACGGTGGCCCGAACTTGCGGGCAAGGAGTCCTTCGCCGGCGTGAGCATCCACTCCGCCGAGTGGGACCCGGACTTGGACCTGCGCGGCAAGAAGGTGGCGATCATCGGCGCGGGATGCACCGCGGTGCAGATCGTCGACGCCTGCGTCGGCGACGTCGAGCACCTAACGGTGTTCCAACGCCAGCCGCACTGGGTGGCGCCGCGCAAGCGACTCACCGACGACGTGCCCGAGTACCGCCGCTGGCTCAACACCCACATCCCGTTCTACGCCAACTGGAATCGGCTCAAGTCATTCTGGGGTACCGCCGACAACAACTATCCGGTGATCGTGCGGGATCCGGATTGGGCGGCCGACCACTTGTCGATCTCACCGGCCAACGACGTGTTGCTGCGGATGTGCCTGGATTACATCGACCGGGTATTCGGCGCCGGCTCGGAGTTGGCGAAGAAGGTCACCCCCGACTTCGCGCCCTACGGTAAGCGCATCATCCGTGACCCCGGCGGCTACTACGCGGCGTTGGCCAAGCCGCACGTCGACGTGGAGGCCAGCGAGCCCGCGCAGGTCAACGAGCGTGGGATCGTCACGCAGGACGGCCGGCAGATCGATCTGGACGTCATCATCTACGCCACCGGTTATCACCTCGATTTCTTGTCGACGGTCGATATCCGGGGCCGCGACGGTATCAAGCTCAGTGACGTCTGGGGAGACAGTCCGAGTGCCTACCGGGGCGGCATGGTTCCCGGTTTTCCGAACATGTTCGTCTCGTCGGCGCCCAACTACAGCCCGGGTCACGGAGCCGGGCACAACTTCGGCGTGGAGGTGATGGTGCACTATGTGATGGAGTGCCTCCAGCTGATGGCGCAGCGCGGTGTGCGGACCATCGAGGTCACCCCGGAGGCGTTCGAGAGCTACGTCGACGAGATCGACAGGGCGATGGCGGACACCGTGTGGTGCCACACGCCCACTGCACACACCTACTACCGCTCCGGTGGCGGGCGAATTGTCACCGCCTTCCCGTTCCGGCTGATCGACGTCTGGCAGAGTCACCGTGCTCCGATTGAGGGAGATTTCGTCCTCCGATGACCGGATTGCTCAGCGGCAGAACCGCATTGGTGACCGGAAGTAGTCGAGGAATCGGGCGGGCGGTCGCTCAGCGACTGGCTGCGGAAGGGGCGACGGTAGCGGTGACAGCGCGCTCTCACCGGATGTCGCCGTCAACCCGTGCGGGCCACACGGAGGCTCTTCCGGGCACGATCGCCGAGACCGTCGAACTGATCGAGGCGGCGGGCGGCAAGGCATTCGGCGTGACCGCAGACCTGGAGGACAGCCAGCAGCGTGCCGCCTTGATCGACGAGGTGGTCGAGCGGACGGGCCGAATCGACATCTTGGTCAACAACGCCGGATACGCCGACTACTCGGTTATCGAGACCATGCCGATTCAGACCTTCGATCGCACGGTCGAACACTATTTGCGCACGCCGTTTGTGCTGATTCAGCAGTCGATTCCACATATGCGTCGTCAAGGCGCGGGCTGGATCGTCAACATCGGATCCGTCACCGGCCTGGCTCCGGTGCGCCCCTACCGCGAGTACAACAAGTCGTCCGGGGATGTGATCTACGCGTCGATGAAAGCGGCACTGCACCGGTTCACCCAGGGGGTCGCGGCTGAATTGGTGGATTCCAACATCGCCGTCAACGTCGTGGGACCGTCCAGCGCGATCCGGACACCGGGTGCAGCCAGCCTGATACCCGATTCGTTCCCGACCGAGCCGGTGGAGTACCTGGCGGAAACGGTGTTGGCGATGTGCCACCTACCCGCCGCCGAGCGCACCGGCCTTATCGCGTTCAGCCTGCATTACCCCTGGTCCCAGCAGCTCGCCGTGCACAGCCTGGACGGTGCCACGGTGCTCCCGTCGCTGGAACCGCCCACGGCCGCTAATCCCAACATCCTGCCCGCCGGACTGTGATGTCCGGCCTGCCGTCACGGCTGTAGGACGGCGCGGTCGATCGCGCAGAAGCTGTGGCACACCCGATCGCGAACGATCACTTCGGGGGTCTCGGGGTCGAACCACCGGTCCACCACCGCCCAGTGGATGGGATGCATCAGGTATGGCCCCATCAACCCGGCGACATCGGTGAACTCCTGCTCGAACACATGCGTCCACGCAGTGGAGCCGGTCGGTTCGGTCACCCGGCTCAGCTGCCACGCGCATATGGTCCTGACATATCCGGGCATCGACGCGAGCTCCGACTCGAACCGCGCCAGAATCTGCGTCGATGTGTCCGGCTGCACCCGCAGCAGCAGCGTCCGGTACACCGTCGCGGGCTTACCGGTGCCGTTCGGCGTGCCCTCATACGTCGCGCCGTTGACTCGGGTGATTGCGGGGTCGGCCAGCGCGGCCGCAAGCTGCGGTTCGACGATCCGCCACGCTGATTCGTCGGGGAAACGCAGGTGCGCCAACACATCCCCGCCGTTGCGTGAACCCGAGTCGGTCCGTTCGACGATCCACCGCAGAGCACCGCTGCGTTTGGCCACCGCGCGGATGTCGGTGAGCACCCGGTCGCCTTCGCCGGATTCGACGTCGAGTAGCCGCGTGACGTTAAACATCGGCCGCCGCATTCGCCTCGCACAGTGCGTCGACGTCACCGGCTGCGGCCGCCACCGAGCGGCTACGCTCCATCACCAATTCGTCGATATCCAACCACCATTGCCCCAACTCGGGATCCGGGCGCCCCTTCCAGGTCATCTGCCACCAGGCCAGCGGGCCGGGCAGTGACCAGGTGATCGTGATGGTGTTCGACTCATCGGTGAACCAGATGGGTGGGCTGACAAGCACGCTCTGCAGTGTCATTCCCCGGTCCCGGGCGCCGGGCGCATACTCCGCGAGATAGCGATCGACGAATCGTCGCGCCAGCCCGGGTCTGGTCACGATCCGGTCGATGACGAAGACTTCACCGTCAGCCATGCAGACGAACCTAGGGGTGGCCCCGCCCTGGGGCGGGTTGTAGTCCCGGACACCGGGAGGCAGGCGTTGACGGATCCCGCCGGCAGCGAGGACGGTTAGGCGATGAACGATCTCAGCCCGAACCCGTTCGCCCCGGCTCAGCTCGGTCCGATCCGACTGCGTAATCGAGTCATCAAGGCCGCGACATCCGAAGGCCGTTCGCCCGACGGGTTGGTCACCGACGATCTGATCGATTTCCACCGCAGCTTTGCCAAGGGCGGGGTCGGCATGACCACGGTCGCGTACTGCTGTGTGTCCAAACAGGGGGCCAGTGCACCGGGGCAGATCGTGATGGACGCCAAGGCTCTGCCGGGCCTCAAGAAGCTCACTGACGTGGTTCATGACACGGGCGCCGCCGTCTCCGCGCAACTGGGCCATGCCGGCGTGGTGGCGCAGAAGAAGTTGACCGGCGTTACCGCGGTGGCGCCGAGTCGCTTCGTAAATCCCACGTCGTTTGCCTACTGCCGCGAAATTCGCCGCGACGAGATCTTTTCCGTCATAGATCAATTCGGCGCCGCGGCGCAGGTGGCCGTCGATGCGGGCTTCGATGCGGTAGAGCTGCATTTCGGCCACCTCTATCTGCCGAGTTCCTTCCTGAGCCCGCTGATCAACCGGCGTAAGGACGAATACGGGGGAGACATCGACGGTCGCTCGCGGTTCGTAAGGGAGATCGCGCAGCGAGTCCGCGACGTCGTGGGCAGGCGGATCGCGGTGATCGCGAAGTTGGACATGGACGACGGCTTGCCGGGCAGCATCTGGATCGATGAGGCGCTGCGCACCGCCCAGCTGTTGGATGTCGATGGGACGCTGGATGCCATCGAGTTGACACAGGGCTCGTCGGTGTTCAAACCGATGTACCTGTTCCGGGGTGATGTGCCGGTACGCGAATTCGCCCGGGTGATGCCGCCGGCGCTGCGTCCCGGGGTACGGGTGATGGGGAAGTGGGCGATGGGCAGCTATCCCTACGAAGATCTCTACATGCTTTCCGCGGCACGCCAGTTCGTGCCGGTCATCGAGAACACCAAGCTGATTCTTCTCGGCGGCATCACCAACCGTGAGCACCTGGAAGTCGGGATGCGCGAGGGATTCGATTTCATGGCGATGGGCAGAGCGCTGCTGCGCGAGCCGGATCTGGTCAACCGGATGGTCGACGATCCCGGGGTACGCAGCCGCTGCGACCACAACAACAAGTGCATGGTTACGGTCTTCACGCGCACGCACTGCGTCTTCGACCCAGAACAGCGCTATGGCCAAGCCGAGCCCCTGATCATGCCGTCTGAAGGCCCGGCCGCTACGTCGTGACGGGCGGGTCCAGGAGCTCAGTCAGTGACGCGCATGCCTGGGCTCGGGCCCTCTTGCAGATGTCGAGTGCAGGCATGGTCATGAAGCCGTGCACGCCGCCTTCGAAGTAGCGCACCACGGTGGGAACACCCGCACCGTATAGCGCCTCGGCGTAGGCGCGGCCCTCATCGCGCAACGGGTCATGGCCCGCTATTACCGCGACCGTCGGCGGCAGACCGGACAGGTCCGGGGCCCGCAGTGGGGACGCATACGGGTTGGACCGATCGGCCACGGTGGGCACGTATTGATCCCAGTACCACTGCAATGCGGGCTTGGGGTTGTAGTAACCGCGGCCGAACTGCTGATAAGACGACGTGTCGAAATCGGCAGCGATGACGGGGTACAGCAGCAGTTGAGCTCCCAAGTGCGGCCGGCCGCGGTCGCGTGCCATCAATGCGGTGACCGCGGCAAGATTGCCGCCGGCACTGTCGCCGCCGACGAGGAGCCGGTTCGGGTCGCCGCCGAGTTCGACGATGTGGTCTGCCGCCCAAACGGTGGCCGCGTACATGTCCTCGGCGGCGGCGGGCCACCGTCCTTCTTCCGGCGCCCGCCGGTAGTGCACGGAAACGACTACGGCCGGAAGCTGATTCGCAAAGTCTCGACACAGGTCGTCATGACTGTCCAAGTCGCAGAACACCCACCCGCCACCGTGGGCCCACACCAGGGTCGGAACCGAGTTGGTGTCTGCAGCGCGTGGGCGGTAGACCCGGATCTCGAGCGGACTTTCCGGTCCTGCGATAGTTCGGTCACGCACCTGGGCCACGGGTTTGGGCTCGGCCGCAGGAGTGAAGCGCGAGCGAATGGCGGCTCGGGCTTCGGCGCCGGTCATCGTGTGCACCGGCGGAAATCCCGCGTTGAGCGCTTCGATGATCCTCGCGATCTGCGAATCCAGCATCATGCGAGCTGCAGGGCCCCGCCGCGAGCGGTCTGGCCGCCGCGCAGCGGTCGCATCTGCTGCAGGGTTGGGGACACTCGCACTGGCCCGGAGTCGACCGCCTGCCAGATGCCCATCGCGGCGATACGCACCGGAGCGACCAACCGCTGGTCCAGCTTTATCCGGTTCATCGGCCCGCAGATCGAGATCGCGGCGACCGCCTCGCCCGGGTCGCCGATCGGTGCCGCGACGCAGCCGAATCCGGGCAGCGACTCCTCCCGGTCGAACGCGAAGCCGTGAGAGCGGACTTTGAGTAGTTCGCTGCGGAGTTGGGCGTGGGTGGAAATCGAATACTTGGTCCGACGGGGGAGCCGGTCGGAGTTCAAGACGTCGATGTCGCGCTCGTCGGCAAACGCCAACATGGCCTTCCCCACCGCCGTGCAGTGCGCCAGTTGGCGGCCACCGACACGGGTCGGGATTGCCGCGGCCATGCGATCACCGACCTTGTCCATGTAGACGACGTCGGGTCCGTCAAGGACGGCGAGGTGAACCACCAAGCCGGTCGCGGCGTGAAGTTCGTGCAGTTTACGCAGCGCGGCCTTGTGCAGGCGATCCTGGTGTACCGCCAGGGAACCCAGCTCGACAAGGCGCATGCCCAATTCGTAGTCCCGGCCGCTGCGGCGAAGCCACCGGAGCTGGACGAGACGCTCGAGCATGCGGTGCGCTGACGATCGGGGGAGCCCAGTCCGGCGCACGATCTGCGCCAGGGTCAGGCGGCCGGGCCCGTCGAACGCGTCGAGAACCAGGGATACCCGATCAATCACGGCGCTGGGGGTTTCGTTGGGTGCATCCTTGGCGGCGGTCACGGGTAATGCGGCTGTCGCGGGCATTGAGAATCCTCCGATACATGCCTAATAGGCATATGACTAATGGTCATATATCTACCACATGAGTGTCGCTGTTGTCACACTTCCGGCTGAATTTGAGCGCTCGCACATCCGCGGGCCCGACGCCAGGGTTTCGCCAACCTGCGGAATGGCGCGTCGGTACCTAGGGCAACCCCTGTCCGGCGCTGTGCGTCGCAGGTTGCGGGTGTCGTCAGGCCCGGGCTGCGCTGCGTCCGGCCCGTCGGCCGTAGAAGCTGCCGTCGCCCAGTGACACACCGCTGGCATAGCCCCACGCCGCGAGACCGGCGGCCGACCGCCCAGCCGCATACAGGCCCGGGATCGGTTCGCCGCTGACGTGGAGCACCTGGGCGTCGAGTGTGGTGGCCAACCCGCCGAGGGTGAATCCGCCGGTGCACTCCCGCAGGTCGATGGCACCGACCGGGGAGCCGATCGGCTTGAGCCACTGGGCCTTCTTGTGCAGCAACGGGTCCACGCCGCGCGCAGCGCCCTCGTTGTACGCCGCCACCGTGGCCTGCAGCGCACCGGAGGGCAAGCCCATCTCGGATTCGAGATCGGCGACGGAGTCGGCCACCCAGGTGGGCGGACGCATCATGAGCTTCGGAGAAACCGAGGCCATCGCCGCTTCGTAAGCCGCGTCGTCGAGGATCAGATAGGCGATGTTGTCCTGGTGGTAGAGCGTCAGTTGCCCGATTCGGCCGGGGTAGGTGTCCTCGGCGACGTAGCGCTGGCCCCGCCCGTTGACCACAATGCCGCGTACGAGTTGCTGCGGGTCGATGAAGATGGCGACTTCGGTGGCATCCATATGGGCAAGATCGGCGCCGAGCGCCTGGGCCATCCGGATCGAATGACCGTCGTGTTGCTCCACCGATGCCGCCGGCCGACCGGCGATGCGAGGAGCGAACTGCGCCACCATGGCGTCGTTATAGGCAAAGCTGCCCGTCGCCAGCACCACTGAGCGGCGTGCGCGGACAGTGACCTCGGTGCCGTACCGACGCGCGATGACACCGACAACCCGGCCGTCGGATTCGACGACGAGTCGCCGCGCGCGAATGTTGTAGAGCGCTCGGGCGCCCGCAGCCAGGGCGGCGTCGACGAGTGGCTTCATCAGCATGTAGCCGGCGCTGGCCTCGCCCTGCTTCTTATTGGACATCTGCGGGATATGCCCGCGCGGTGCGGGAGTGGCGATCGTGTTGAACGGATAGGAATTCTCCCCGCCGGAGTACATCAGCCCTTGGTCGCCCATCGGCTCCCAGCCGGGCTCACCGAAGAACTCGGCTTTGAACGGGACTCCGCATTCGACCAGCCAATCGAAGTGAGCCACGCTGCCTGCGCAGTAATCGGCGATCCGACTCTCGTCAGCCCCGGGGCCCATGGCCGCATTCAGGAATGCCGTCATGTTGTCGACGGAATCCTCGAAGCCGCACGCCGCTTGCAATGGTGTCCCACCGCCGAGATAGATGAACCCACCGGCCATCGCCGCTGCCCCGCCCCAGGATCCAGCGCACTCGAGCACCAGGACCTCTGCGCCGGACCGGGCCGCCTCCACGGCAGCAGCGGCGCCCGCCACGCCGAACCCGGCGATGACGACATCGGCCTCGTGGTCCCAGCTGCGGATATCTGTCGCGGCAACCGGGCAGACGTCAGCGGTCACGGGCGCATCGCCGCCGGCAGGTCATCCACCCACTGGTGGCCCCAATAACTGTCGGCAGTGATCTCTTCGGCGGTGTAATGACTTTCGTCGACGCGCATGCCCTGCGTGCCGAACTCGACGTCCCAGTCGCCGGGGGCGCGAACATAGAAGGACACCATCTTGTCATTGGTGTGCCGGCCCAGTGTCGACGACAGCTGGAAGCCGTCCTTGTTGACCCGGTCGAGTGCCTGGCCGACGGCGTCGAGCGTGTCGACCTCGACCATGAGATGGATCAGCCCGGGGTCGCGTAGCGTCGCCGCCGGGCACAGCGCGAGGCTGTGATGTCGCTGGTTGATACCCAGGAAGCGCACGCGGACCGGTCCGAACTCCGGCGGAACGGGCACCCGGAAGGCGCCGCGTGACTTGAACCCCAATACCTCGGTGTAGAACTCAAACGAGCCATTGACATCGAGAGCCGGCAGCACCACATGCCCGAGGCCCTGATCACCGGTGACGAACTTTGCTCCGAACGGCGTGATGACCGGGCTGTGATCTAGAACCGGGCCGTGGAAAACCTCGAGCGAGGTGCCGGCGGGGTCTTCGAAGGCGATGGCCTCTTCGATACGGCGGGTGTCTGCTTCGGCCAGTGACAGCTGCTTGTACGGGATGCCGGCGGCCTCGAGGGAGTCCGCGAGCGTCTGCAGGTCTGCATGGTCGCGCACCTCCCAACCGACGGTGACGATCTTGTCGGTCTCACCCGGCGATACCACGATCCGGGCAGCGCGTTCGTCCATCCGCAGGTAGAGCGAGTCCGGATCTGGTCCGCTGCCTTCGGCGAAACCCAGTACGCCGAAAGCGAAGTGGCGCCATTTCTCGATGTCTGTGGCTTGTACCGTAACGTAGCCGAGGCTCTTGATCAGGCTCACTGGGCGTCCCCTAGATCATTGCCCGCAGCGGGCCCTGTGGGTCCACGCCGAGCGAGCTCAGTGCCGAGGCGTGATAGACCGTTCCCGGGGCGTGGATGGCATGCACCTGTCCGACATGGACATCGCGCCAGTACCGCTGCAGGGGCTTGTCCATCCGCGTCGCGTTTCCGCCGCACCGGGCGAAGAGTTCGTCGACCGCGGAGACCGCGCGCCATACCGCGCGAATCTGTGTGCGGCGCCCAGCCGCTCGATCCTCGAACGAGATCTCCTTGCCGGCGGCAACCATGTCATATATCCGGTCGGCGTTGGCCAGGAGTTCCTGACGAGCTGCGTTGATGTCGGCGGCGGCTTCACCGATCGCGAACATCACATAGGGGTCATCCTTGATCGCAACGCCGCTGGAGTTCACCCGCGAGCGCTGGTAGTCCAGCGCGGCGGCCAAGGCACCCTCGGCGATGCCGATAGTCGCAGAAGAAATGCCCAGCGGGAACATCGTCGACCAGGGCATCAAATAGAGCGGCTCGGTCATTCCGGCCTCGCGTTGGGCGGTGCCGTCCATAACTTCCAGCGCGTCCATCGTGCGGTAGCTCGGCACAAAGGCATTGGAGACGATGACGTCCTTGGAACCGGTGCCGCGCAATCCCACGACGTCCCACGAGTCTTCGACGATCTGGTAGTCCTTGCGTGGCAGGATCATGTGCAACATCTGCGGGGGCATCAACGGCTTTCCCTCGGCGTCGCCGATCATGGCGCCCAGAATGATCCAGTCACAGTGGTCGGTGCCCGAACTGAACTGCCAACGGCCGTTGAAGAGGTAACCGCCTTCAACCGGCTTGGCGACGCCTTGCGGTGCGTAGGGCGAAGCCACCCACGTGTCGATGTCGTCGGCCCAGATCTCTTCGCCGACTCGAGGGTCGGCGTAGGCGAGCTGGTAGGGATGGACGCCAACCACACCATTGATCCACCCTGCGGACGGGTCCAGTGCGGCGGTCGCCATCACTGTTTCGGCGAACTCACGCGGGTGCACTTCCAGCCCGCCGTGCTTCTTCGACTGCAACAGCCGAATGCTGCCGATCTCCTTCATCGACTTGACCGTGTTGTCGGTCAGCTTGCCGATCTTTTCGGCTTCTTCGGCTTGCTCGCGCAGCTGGTCGGCTAGCTCCGCGACGCGATCGATCACCCGTTTAGTCATGTCAACGATGGTGGACGTGGGGAGTGCGTGGTTGCCGGCCTCGTCCCGGTGAGCGGACGACATTCACCGATGAGATCAAAACTCGACATGCAGCTTGTCGGACAACGGACGTGCCTGGCAGGCCAGGAACAACCCTTCGGCGATGTCTTCGGGTTCGAGGATCGCGGCATTGCCCAGATCGACCTGTCCTTCGACCGCCGTTGCCGCGCACGAGCCGCAGTTGCCCTCCCGGCAGGAGAACGGAACGTCGATGCCCGCAGCGAGCATCACGTCAACCAGGTTGCGGGACCTGGGCCAGCGGAGGTGATGGGTCTGCCCGTCGATGCTGACCTCCGCGTCGGCCGCCGCAGCGTCGCCGGCGAGATCTTCGATCGGGACTTCGGCAAATGGGTCACCGGTGAGTGACTGGAACACTTCGAGGTGAATGTTCTCGCGTGGCACGCCCGCCTCGCTCAGCGCTTCTTTCACCACCGCCATGAACGGTTCGGGGCCGCATACGAATGACTGGTAGCTGGTGAACATCCGGGCGAAGCCGCCCATCTGAGCGCGGGTAGGCAGGCCCTGGATCGACTCGAGCCAGTGCAGAACTGTGAGCCGACCGGCGTATTGCGCAGCCAGGTCTCGCAACTCGGCCGCGAAGATGACCGAGCTCTCGTCGCGGTTGGCATAGCACAGCACTACCCGTCCGGTGCCGGCAGCCAGCGCCGACTTGAGGATCGACATCACTGGGGTGACGCCGCTTCCTGCCGCCCATAGCAGAAAATCCGCGTCCAGATCCGCGGGCGTGAATTGCCCTGACGGCGGAAGGGCCTCGATGGTGTCGCCGACGGAAACGTTGTCGCACAGCCAATTCGATACGTATCCGCCATTCGTACGCTTGACGGTGACTTTGTGCGCGGCATCGGTGTGCGGAGAACTTGCCAGCGAGTAGCAACGGGCGGCCGACCCGGTTAGGGCGCTTGGTACGCGCACCGTCAGGAACTGCCCCGGTCGGTAGTCGAATCGGTCCTGATGCTCTTCGGGAATCGCCAGCACCACCGACTTCGCGTCGCGGCTTTCCTCGATGATGGCTGTGACGGTCAGTGCTGCGGCGCGTGTACCGTCCCCGGCTCGGCCGGCAGATCCTGCATCGGTCATGGCCGACATTGTGAGCGGGCGAGGGAATTCCCCGGACCGACATCACCGGTGGCCGGGAGAAATTTCCCGATGCCCGTTGACCGGGAAGTGTCGGCGCCGGAATCCTCGGTGACCGCCTACGGTGGCCGCCGTGAGCAGCGCGACCGAAAGCAATGTCGACGTCATCGTGGTGGGTGCGGGGTTCGGTGGCCTGTATGCCCTGCATAGGTTCCGCCAGCAGGGGCTGTCGGTACGCGTCTTCGAAGCGGCACCCGAAGTCGGAGGGACCTGGTACTACAACCGGTACCCGGGAGCGCGCTGCGATGTCGAGAGCCTGGACTACTGCTATTCGTTCTCCGATGAGTTGCAGCAGGAGTGGACCTGGACCGAGAAGTACGCCACTCAGTCCGAGATCCTCGACTACATCAACTGGGTCGCCGACAAGCTGGACCTGCGGGCGGGGATCACGTTCAACACCAGGGTGGTCTCGGCCGTTCTCGACGAGGACACGATGCGGTGGACGATCGCTACCGACAACGGAGAAACCGTCGTCGCGCGCTTCGTGGTGATGGCCACCGGGCCGCTGTCCTCACCCTTGACTCCGGATATCCCGGGGCTGGAGACCTTCGGCGGCCCGATCTATCACACCGCGCACTGGCCGCACGAAGGAGTGGACTTCACTGGAAAGCGGGTCGGCGTCATCGGGACCGGTTCCTCGGGTGTGCAGTCGATTCCACTCATCGCCGAACAGGCCGCGCAGCTGGTCGTCTTCCAGCGCAGCCCGAACTACAGCGTGCCCGCGGGCAACCGCCCGTTGACCGCCGAGGAGATCGCACACGCCAAGGCCACCTACGGCGAACGGCGCCGGATGTCCTGGCGCAGTGGCGGAGGGTCGCCGCATGTGGCACACCCGAAGTTGACCATGCAAGCCAGTCCCGAAGAGCGCCGGGCGGCCTTCGAGGAACGCTGGCAGCTGGGCGGGGTGCTGTTCTCCAAGACTTTCGCTGACCAGATGATCGACATCGAGGCTAATGAGGAGGCTCGAAAGTTTTACGAAGGCAAGATTCGGGCGGTGATCGATGACCCCGAAGTCGCCGAACTGCTGATACCCAATGATCATCCGATCGGCACCAAGCGAATCTGCACCGACACCAACTATTTCCAAACGTTCAATCGCTCGAACGTCACATTGGTCAGTGTTCGCAAGACCCCGATCGAGTCGATCGACGAATCGGGCGTCGCGACGTCCGAGGTGCACTACGACCTCGACGCCCTCGTCCTGGCGACCGGCTTCGACGCCATGACCGGCACCCTGGCCAAGATCGATATCGTCGGTCGCGGGGGTCAGAAGCTGGTCGATGATTGGTCGCACGGCCCTCGCACCTACCTCGGTCTCGGTGTCGACGGATTCCCCAATCTGTTCCTGGTGTCCGGGCCGGGAGCGCCGGCGGTCTTGGCCAATATGGTTCTGCATGCTGAGGCACACATCCAGTGGATCTCCGAGGCCATCGTCTATCTGGACAAGCATGGTTACGCGGCTATGGAAGCCACCTCCGCTGCCGTCGATGCCTGGGTTACCGAATGCAATCAGCGAGCCGACGCCACCCTCTTTCCCAAGGCGAACTCATGGTATGTGGGGGCCAACGTGCCGGGAAAGCCCCGCGTATTCATGCTTTTTATCGGCGGCTTCGCAACCTACCTCGATATTTGTGCCGAGGTTGCCGACGCAGGGTACAAGGGATTCGCCCTGCTCAAGGCGCCCTGATGCCGAACCTGGCCGGCAAAGTCGCCGCGGTCACGGGCGCTGCGCGTGGTACGGGCCGTGCCCACTGCGAGCGGCTTGCCGCGGCCGGCGCAGACATTATCGCGATTGACCGATGCAGCGCGGCAGACGATCTGGCAATGATGGCGACAATACTGGTCGATGAGAAACGGCGATGCTTCACCGGCATCGCCGATGTCCGGGATCTTCCTTCGTTGTCGGCTGCCGTCGATGCCGGCGTGACAGCACTGGGCGGTCTGGACATCGTGATCGCCAATGCCGGAGTCCACGCTCCCGGAGCTCCGGTCTGGGAACTGCCCGACGACGTCTGGCAGGACGCGCTCGATATCAATCTCACCGGTGTGTGGCATACCGTCAAGGCCGCCGCACCACATCTGAGGCCGGGCGGTTCGATCGTTATCATCAATTCGACCAGCGGAATTCGTGGTCCGGCTGGTACCGCGCACTACACCGCCAGCAAGCATGCTGCAGTGGGACTGGCCCGCACACTCGCCAACGAACTGGGCCCATACGGGATCCGGGTGAACACCGTGCACCCCGGCGCGGTGGCCACGCCGCTGGTCCGCAACGAAGCGACCTACCGACGGCTCTGCCCCGACCTCGATAATCCGACCGAAGCCGACGCGGTCAAGATCCTGACGGCGCGCAATCTGCTCAGTGTGCCGTGGGTGGAGCCGCATGACGTTGCCAACGCCGCGGTGTTCCTGGCCTCCGACGACGCCCGGTATATCACCGGAGCTCAGCTGGTGGTCGATGCCGGATTGACCCAGAAGACATGACGATTCCTCGACTTGCCGGAAAGGTCGCGCTGATCAGCGGCGCGGCCCGTGGAATCGGGCGGGCGCAGGCGGTGCGGTTCGCCCAAGAGGGCGCCGACATCATCGGCATTGATTTGTGCGGTCCGATCGATACGGCCCGGGTGCCGCACTCCACCCCCGAGGACCTTGCTGAGACCGTCCGCCAGGTAGGTGCCGTCGGCGGCCGGATGACAGCGGCGGTGGCGGATGTACGCGATAAGGAGGCGCTGCGCGCAGCTGTCGACAACGCAGTCAGCCGGCACAGCGGACTCGATATCGTCTGCGCCACCGCTGGAATCACTTCCCGCGGCCTGGCGATCGACATGCCGGAGCAGACCTGGCAGACCGTGCTGGATGTCAACCTAACCGGGGTATTCCATACCTGTCAGGTCAGCGTTCCGCATCTGATCGCACGCGGCGGCGGCGCCATGGTGCTGGTCAGTTCCATTGCAGGTCTGAGAGGACTAGTGGGGGTCGCGCACTACACCGCCGCCAAACACGGCGTGGTCGGGTTGATGCGTAGTCTCGCCAATGAGCTTGCCCCCCATCAGGTGCGGGTCAACACGGTCCATCCCACGAATGTCGACACACCGCTCATTTCGAACGACGTGGTGAGCAGCGCATTTCGGCCGGATCTTGATCGGCCACCGACACGCGAAGAGTTCGCCGACGCAGCGAAAACTATGAACATGCTGGACGTCCCTTGGGTCGAGCCGATAGACGTAGCCAACGCATGCCTGTTCCTGGTCTCTGACGAGGCACGCTACATCACAGCCGTCACGTTGCCGGTGGACGCGGGAAGTACCCAGCGAGACAGGAAATGAGCATGGTCGATGTGAAGAGGTACGGACCGTGGGCGGTGGTCGCCGGAGGTTCTGAGGGCGTAGGCGCGGAGTTCGCCCGCATCCTCGCCGAGGTCGGGTTCAACCTGGTGCTCATCGCACGTAAGCCGGGTCCGTTGGAACAGACCGCGCAGCGCTGCCGAGAGCTCGGTGCCGATGTGCGGTCCGTGGCGCTCGATCTGCTGGATGCCACGGCGGTCGATGAGATCGTTACTGCCACTGCCGGACTTGAAGTCGGCCTGCTGATCTACAACGCCGGAGCCAGCACGTGCAACGAGCCATTCCTGGAGGCACCGCTGACGGAGTTCAGCAAGGTCATCGACCTCAACGTCACTCGCATGCTCGAGCTGGTGCAGCACTACGGTCGGGCGATGTCACAACGTCGGCGTGGTGGCATTCTGCTCGTCGGATCGCTCGCCGGCTACATGGGGGCGTGGCGCCATACCGTCTATGCCGGAGCCAAGGCCTTCTCGCGGATGTTCGCCGAAAGCCTTTGGCTGGAGCTGCGTGAGAACAACGTCGACGTACTGGAATTGGTCCTGGGGGTGACCCGAACGCCGGCCATGCAACGAGTCGGCCTCAACTTCGACGTCCCAGGAATGATCGTCAACGAACCAGCCGAGGTGGCCGCTGAAGGGCTCGCTCACCTGGCCGACGGACCGATCTACGTCGCTGGCGGAAACCTGGAGACCGCGCAGGCCAACAGCGCACCGGACCGGGCGAGAGTGGTTCTGGACTCGCACGCGAAGATTCTGTCCCTGGTGAACAGGCAAGGCTAACCGTGCGAATCGGATTGTCCACACCGGTTGTGGTGCAGGCACCGGGGCTTGCCTCCGAGTGGGAGGCCGGCGGTACGGCGGACCATCTCGCTGCGATAGCCCATACTGCGGACGAGGCGGGCCTAGAGTTCCTATCCTGCTCGGAACATGTGGCCGTACCCAGCGGTGAAGCGGCTACGCGCGGTGTGGTCTATTGGGATCCGCTGTCCACGTTGGGCTTTCTTGCCGCGCATACGCGCAGAATTCGACTTGCTACGGCGGTCTTGGTGCTGGGATATCACCATCCATTGGAAGTCGTCAAGCGTTATGGAACGCTGGACCGCATCAGCGGCGGACGCCTGATCCTTGGGGTTGGTATCGGCTCGCTTGCTCCGGAATTCGAGTTGCTTGGTGCCGATTGGCCATCTCGGGCGAGCCGCGCTGATGAGGCGATCCAAGCGCTGCGGGCGTCCATGGGGGTATCGGAGCCTGCTCACAGCGGTTCTTATTTCCAATTCGAGGGTATGACCGTCCAACCGAGCGCGCTACAGCCGCGGGTACCGATCTGGGTTGGGGGCCGCTCGCGGGCATCGCTGCGACGCGCTGTCCGCGGGGCCGATGGTTGGATGCCATTTGGTCTGGCGCCCGAACAGATTCGGCAACTGCTGCGCCAGGAAGCTGTGCCGACCAGTTTTGAGGTGATTCTGGGCACCGACCGTGCGTTAGACCCGATGGGCGATGTTGCTGGAACCCGTCGTGTGCTGAGCGAACTTGCCGCGGCCGGAGCCACGGTTGTCTCATGCGGTCTGGCGGCTCGCTCGGCAGAGCACTACTGCCAACAGATCATTCGTCTTGCCGAGGTGGCCCGGTCTCTGACCGCAGGCAAAGAGGAGACTTCGGATGACTGATGTCAGTAGGGAAATCGCCGAGCTACGCATACGCCTGCAGCGGTTGGAGGATGAGCGCGACATCGCGCGCCTGATCGCCTCCTACGGACCGGCGGTCGATTCCGCGGATGCGGATACGGCAGCAGGCCTGTGGGCGGAGGACGGCAGCTACGACGTCGAGGGTTGGCGGATGAACAGTAGTGCCGATGTGCAGGCGATGGTAGCTTCAGCGGCTCATCGGCAGTTGGTCGATACGGGGTGCTGTCACTTCCTGGGTCCGGCGGTGGTGACGGTCAGCGGTGAGTCGGCGGTGGCGGTCTGCGAATCGCTGGTACTTCTGCGGCGTTCAGAACCGCTACCGCACAGTGATTTCGACCTCCAGGCGTGGGACTCCTCTGCTCAGGAATACATGATCTGGCGGGCCAGCGCGAACCACTTCGAACTGGAGCGCGGTACGGGCGGATGGCGAATCTCCCGTCGAACCAGCGGCATGCTAGCCGGCCGTGAAGCGGCGCTCCGGCTGTTGAGAAGCGGTGTGCGCGGCGTGCGCCTGGTCGATGCACAGAAAGAAGGATCGTGAGCAGCCATCCGCTGTCCTTCTTCTCGTTCATCTCGCTGCACGATCCGGGACCCGACGATCACCGTCGCTACAACCAATGGCACCAGCTCGATCATCGGCCGGAGAACTTGGCTTTGCCCGGAATTGCCGGGGGTGAGCGCTGGCGGCGACCTGCGGACTGTAAACGGATGTCCGCCGGGACCTCCGAGCAGTCGGACGTCGATTACATAGCGATGTACTGGTTTCGGGAGCCGGTCGAACGATCGGTCCGCGAGTGGGAGCAGCTCGGTGCCGATTCTTTCCAGTGGGGAAGAGGGCCGATGATCCCGGGAGTTCGCCGAACGCTGCTGGCCTTTTTCCGCCCGATCAAGGGCTACTCGGCTCTCTCGTCACTGGTGTCGCCGGAGGCAATTCCCCACCGGCCGAACCGGGGCCTGCATCTGACTCTGACTCGCTATGCCGAGCCGCTCGGTGCCCAGACCCACGAGGAGTATCGGCTGCAAGACCAGGTTCTGATGCCCGAACTGCTCCGGCTCCCAGGCGTGGCCGGGGCCTGGACATTCGCGCTCGATCATCATCAGGACAACGCTCTGGGTCTACGGTCGCAGCAAGCCTCCGACAGCGCAGGCGCACTGCGGCTGCGGCTGCTCTACCTCGATGAAGACCCCCTCGACACGACGACGCGGGTTCGGCAGCGGACCGCGGAAATACGGGAATCGGTAACGCAGCCCAGCATCGGAGAGACCGTGCTCGATACACCGCTACGGAGTATCACCGCGTGGGTGGACTGGTGACGGCGCGTAGTTCTCTCCGATGATTTCAGAGACCTATGGTGAAAGCGAGAGGTGCGCATTGGGAACGTACGTGGTGACCGGGTCGGCATCGGGAATGGGGGGTAAGGCCGCCGAAAAGCTCCGTGCAGCAGGGCATACCGTCATCGGGATCGACATCCACGATGCGGACATCAGGGCTGATCTGTCGACGCACATCGGAAGACGATCGGCTGCCCAGGCGGCGCTGGACGCCTGTGGCGGGATCCTCGACGGTGCTGTCCTTGCCGCCGGATTGGGCCCCATCCCTGGACGTCAGCGTTTGATCGCCCAGGTCAACTACTTCGGTGTGGTCGACGTGTTGACCGTCCTTCGGCCCGCGCTGGCTCGCGCTGCAAACGCAAAGGTCGTTGTCATTGCGAGTAACTCCACCACCACGACGCCGCTGGTACCGCGCCGTGCGATCCGCGCCCTGCTCGCTGGAGATGTCGACAAAGCGCTCGGTGCGGTCCGCATCTTCGGCAGCCGATCCGCCCCGATGATCTACGCGGCCTCGAAGATCGCGGTGTCCCGCTGGGTGCGGCGCCACGCGGTCACCCGCGAATGGGCAGGCGCGGGTATCCGGCTCAATGCGATTGCACCCGGCGCCATCATGACTCCGCTATTGGCCGAACAGCTAGCTAATCCGGCCGAGGCCAAGGCGATCAAGGCGTTCCCGGTTCCTGTGGGCGGCTACGGTGACGCCGGACAGCTTGCGGACTGGATGGTGTTCATGCTTTCCGACGCTGCTGACTTTCTTTGCGGCAGCATAGTTTTCGTGGACGGAGGTTCTGACGCGTACTTTCGCGCGGAGTCTTGGCCGGCTGCTGTGCCGGTCCGGGGCTTGCCTCGCTACGTGGTGAAGTTTCTCTCGGATATGCGCTCAAGGAGATCTTCGGGAGCGCCGTGAACCTGTGAGGTATCTGACGTCCAGTAAGTGGACGATGATCCGCACAACGGAGGCGGATTGCGAGAGGGTCCACGCAGTTGTGTGCTGATATCACGGTGCATCGTGGGGAAAGACGGGACGCGTTTATGGCTGCTAAGGCCTCAGTGGCGATTGTCGGGTCGGGCAATATCAGCACCGACCTGTTGTACAAACTGCTGCGTTCGCAGTGGTTGGAGCCGCGCTGGATGATCGGTATCGACCCGGAGTCTGAGGGCCTGGCCCGGGCCCGCAAGCTTGGTTTGGAGACTTCGGCCGAGGGGGCGGACTGGCTGCTGGGGTTGGATGAGAAGCCGGACTTCGTCTTCGAGGCCACCAGCGCCTACGT
>LZME01000100.1 GCA_001673575.1 Mycolicibacter heraklionensis
CGGTGGCCGCAGCGACGGTTGCGGCCACCGCTTCCCCCTGCCCACTTGACAACATGTCTCCCATATCAGCGGCGATCGCAAGCGCGGCGGAGCCGGGCGCGGCGGGTCGCCGACCCGATTCCCCTGTATTTCAGCCAAACCCGCCCGATCGCCTCGTCGGCTTCCTACGCTGAAGCCGTCAACGCGGCGAGGGGATGGTGAGGGGACGTGGCAACGACGACGAAACCGAACAAGCAACGCGACCGTCAACTGGTCGAGTTGCGCAGCGCCTATGAGGGCGGGGCGAGCATCCGGACTTTGGCGGCGTCGACCGGGCGCTCGTACGGTTCCGTGCACAGCATGCTGCGGGAGTCGGGTGCGGCGATGCGCAGCCGCGGTGGGCCCAACCACCGCACCCGATCGCGTTAGCGCCGCGAAATCAGCTCTGCCGCACCGAATCCTCGACCAGGTCGAGGACCGCTGACAGTCGCTGCGGATCTTCGCCCGACGCCAGTCGCGCGACCAGGCCGTCCAGCACCAGGTCCAGATAGCAGTGCAACACGTCGCCGGGGACGTCGTCGCGCAGCCGACCGGCCTGCTTCTGGCGATGCAGTCGATCCGTTGTGGCAGCAGCCAATTCGGCCGACCGCTCCGCCCAGCCCCGGCTGAACTCCGGGTCGTGGCGCAGTTTGCGGGCGATCTCCAGTCGAGTGGCCAGCCAGTCGAACTGTTCCGGCGCCGCCAGCATGTCGCGCATCACGCCGATCAGGCCCTCGCGCGAGGCGACATCAGCCATCCGCTGCGCGTCTTCGCGCGCCAACTCGAAGAACAGCGTGTCCTTGTCGCGGAAGTGGTGGAAGATCGCCCCGCGCGACAGCCCGATCATCTGCTCCAGCCGCCGCACCGTCGCCTGGTCATAGCCGTAGGCGGCGAAGCAGCGCCGCGCGCCATCGAGGATCTGACGGCGCCGGGCCGCCAGATGATCCTCGCTGACCCTGGGCATCAGGTGATCGCTGTCTACGCGGTCGCAGACGACTTCAGCATGTTGCGCAGCACGTACTGCAGGATGCCGCCGTTGCGGTAGTAGTCGGCTTCACCGGGGGTGTCGATGCGCACCACCGCGTCGAATTCGACCTTGTCACCATTCTCCTTGGTGGCGGTGACCTTGACCGTCTTCGGCGTCTTGCCGGCGTTGAGTTCTTCGATACCGACGATGTCGAAGGTCTCGGTGCCGTCCAGGCCCAGCGTCTTGGCGGTCTCGCCGGCCGGGAACTGCAGCGGGATCACGCCCATGCCGATCAGGTTCGAGCGGTGGATGCGTTCGAAGGACTCGGTGATGACGGCCTTGACGCCCAGCAGCGTGGTGCCCTTGGCTGCCCAGTCGCGCGACGAGCCGGAGCCGTATTCCTTGCCGCCCAGCACGACCAGCGGGATGCCGGCCTTCTGGTAGTTCATGCAGGCGTTGTAGATGAACTCCTTCGGGCCACCCTCCTGGGTGAAGTCCCGGGTGTAGCCACCCTGGGTGCCCTCCAGGCCGATGGTGTCGAGCACTCGGTTCTGCAGGCGGATGTTGGCGAAGGTGCCACGGACCATGACCTCGTGGTTGCCGCGACGGCTGCCCAGCGAGTTGTAGTCCTTGCGCTCCACACCATGGGCGTCCAGGTAGTCCGCCGCCGGGGTGCCGGGCTTGATCGGGCCGGCCGGGCTGATGTGGTCGGTGGTGACCGAGTCGCCCAGCAGCGCCATCACCCGAGCGCCCTTGATGTCGGAGACCGGCTCGGGCTCCATGCCCATGCCGTCGAAGTAGGGGGCCTTGCGCACGTAGGTCGACGCCTCGTCCCAGGCGAAGGTGTCACCGTCCGGGGTCGGCAGGTTGCGCCAGTTCTCGTCGCCCTTGAACACGTCGGCGTAGGACTTGCGGAACATGTCCTGGTTGATCGCGGACTTGATGGTGTCGTCGATCTCCTGGGCCGACGGCCAGATGTCGCGCAGGAAGACGTCGTTACCCTGCGTGTCCTTGCCCAGCGAATCGGTCTCGAAGTCGAAGTCCATGGTGCCGGCCAGGGCGTAGGCGATGACCAGCGGCGGGGAGGCCAGGTAGTTCATCTTGACATCGGGGGAGATACGGCCCTCGAAGTTGCGGTTACCCGACAGCACCGCGGTGACGGTCAGGTCCTCCTCGTTGACCGCCTTGGAGATCTCCTCGGGCAGCGGGCCGGTGTTACCGATACAGGTGGTGCAGCCGTAACCGCCCAGGTAGAAGCCGAGCTTCTCCAGGTAGGGCCACAGGCCGGCCTTCTCGTAGTAGTCGGTGACGACCTGGCTGCCCGGGGCCATGTTGGTCTTGACCCACGGCTTGGACGACAGGCCCTTCTCGACGGCGTTGCGGGCCAGCAGGGCCGCACCGATCATCACCGAGGGGTTGGAGGTGTTGGTGCAGGAGGTGATACCCGCGACCGCGACGGCGCCGTGGTCGAGGATGAACTCGCCGCGCTCGCCCTTGACCCGCACCGGCTTGCTCGGTCGACCGTCGGCGCCGTTGGCGGCGGACTGCACGTCCACCGCGCCGTCGTCGGCGAAGGACAGCGAGACCGGGTCGGAGGCCGGGAAGGATTCCTCGATGGCTTCATCGAGCTTGGTCTCCGGCGTCGGGTGCTGCTCTTCGACGTAGTTGTGGATGTCCTTGCGGAAGGCGATCTTGCTCTCCGACAACAGGATTCGGTCCTGCGGACGCTTCGGTCCGGCGATCGAGGGGACTACGGTGGACAGGTCCAGCTCCAGGTACTCGGAGAAGGCCGGCTCGTGATCCGGGTTGTGCCACATACCTTGAGCCTTGGCGTAGGCCTCGACCAGCGCGAGCTGCTCGTCGGTGCGGCCGGTCAGCCGCAGGTAGTTGATGGTCTCGTCGTCGATCGGGAAGATCGCGCAGGTCGAGCCGAATTCGGGGCTCATGTTGCCCAGGGTGGCGCGGTTGGCCAGCGGCACCTCGGCGACGCCCTTGCCGTAGAACTCGACGAACTTGCCGACCACGCCGTGCTTGCGCAGCATGTCGGTGACGGTGAGCACCACGTCGGTGGCGGTGACGCCCGGCTGGATCTCGCCGGTCAGCTTGAAGCCGACGACGCGGGGGATCAGCATCGATACCGGCTGGCCCAGCATGGCGGCTTCGGCCTCGATACCGCCGACACCCCAGCCCAGCACGCCCAGGCCGTTCTGCATGGTGGTGTGGCTGTCGGTGCCGACGCAGGTGTCGGGGTAGGCCTTCCCGTCACGCACCATCACCGTCCGCGCCAGGTACTCGATGTTGACCTGGTGCACGATGCCGGTGCCCGGGGGGACGACCTTGAAGTCGTCGAAAGCGCCTTGGCCCCAACGCAGGAACTGGTAGCGCTCGGCGTTGCGCTGGTACTCCAGCTCGACGTTGCGCTCGAAGGCGTCGGAGGTGCCGAAGACGTCGAGGATCACGGAGTGGTCGATGACCATCTCGGCGGGCGAGAGCGGGTTGACCTTGTTGGGGTCGCCGCCCAGCGCGGTGACGGCCTCACGCATGGTGGCCAGGTCCACGACACAGGGCACACCGGTGAAGTCCTGCATGATCACCCGCGCCGGGGTGAACTGGATCTCGATGCTCGGCTCGGCGTTCGGGTCCCAGTTGGCGATCGCGTTGATGTGATCTTTGGTGATGTTGGCGCCGTCCTCGGTGCGCAGCAGGTTCTCGGCCAGCACCTTGAGGCTGTAGGGGAGTTTCTCGGTGCCGGGGACGGCATCGAGGCGGTAGATCTCATAGTCCTGATCACCCACGGTCAGGGTGGCGCGGGCTCCGAACGAATTCACCGAATCTTTGCTGGTCACTTCAACTCCCCGAGATCGAGTTCTCATCCATCGACGGGTCCGCGCCGACGGGCGACCTAACCCTAACAGTACGATTGTCCTGTATAAAGTAAGGTTCACCTCACCTGGTCACGGTTGATACCGTCATCAACCGTGACGATCCAGCACCCGCCGGCCTACATCCCCGGCGAGCTCTGCATCACTGTCGGCCTCGACCCGGCTACCCCGCCCGACGACTGCATGGCGTTGGTCAAGGTTGCTGTCGCCTCCGACGGGGTGAGCGCACCGGCGGCCGATGTGCCGGCGCTGCGCGAGGTGGTGGCGCAGGCGGACCGCGACGGCATCGACCTCAAGATCGTCGAGGTCGCCCGAAACCCGGGAATGGACACCGCCCTGCGCGACGTCGCCACGGTGGTCGGCTACGACTATCCGGATTCGACCGTCCTGGTCGTCAGTACGAACTATGTCGGCAGCTACAGCGGTCAGTTTCACCGGTCGAAGCTGGAGGCCGCCGAAGATCACGCCAAAACCGGCGATCCGGTGACTTCGGCGCAGAATTTCCTGCACGAATTGACCACCCCCGATCTGCCCTGGACGGGCCTGACGGTGGTGCTGCTGGTGGGGGTGGCGGCGGCGGCCGTCGGCACCCGCTTCCTGCAGCGGCGCAGCAAACAGGCCTCAGAAGGTGCGACGCGCGCCGACGTCGCGAATTAGCGGCCTCACCTCCGAGAACCCGGAAACTGGGCGATTAATTCTCGCCCGGTTGTGGGCTGCTGCAAATTACTAGGTCACCGAATGGTCACAACCGGCTTAATTACACAAACGTAGTTTGTTACGAACGTTTCTCCAGTGACTGATGTGACGTATGGTCTCAAAAGGCGCAGCTGTTGCATCTGTTGTTTCTGTGCTTTTGCCACCGGCCGAAGCATGGCGCCGCCTGCTCAGAGTCCGAGGAGATCCAAGCCGAATGAGACGCATCCGCTGTGGCTCCGATGGCTCAGTTTTCCGGCTGGCGATCCGGGTTGCCCAACCTGCGACGGTGTCGCTACTCAGTGCCGCGATGGTGCTGGGCACCCCGGGGCTGGCCGCAGCTCAACCCGGCCAGGACCCCGACGGCATCGCCGCGCTGATCGCCGACGTCGCCGACGCCAACCAGCAGCTGCAGAACCTGGGCGCGCAGATCGCCGAGGAGAAGGAAGGCGTCAACAAGGCACTGGTGGATCTGCAGACCGCGCGCGACGACGCGGCCGCCGCGCAACAGGAGGTTGAGTCCGGCCGACAGGCGATCGCCGACGCCGATGCCGCGATCGCCGCCGCACAGCGACGGTTCAACACCTTCGCCGCCTCGACATACGTCAACGGGCCCTCCGGCAGCTACCTGACCGCGGCCAACCCCTCGGAGATGATCGCCACGGCGGCGGCCGGCCAGACCTTGGCACTCTCCTCGCAGCAGGCGCTGGACCACCTCAAGCAGGCCCGCACCGAGCAGCTGAACAAGGAGTCGGCCGCCCGGCTGGCCAAGCAGAAGGCCGACCAGGCCGTCGCCGACGCGCAGTCCAGTCAGGACGCCGCGGTGGCCGCGCTCACCGAGACCCAGCGCAAGTTCGGCGAGCAGCAGGGCGAGATCGACCGGCTGGCCGCACGGCGCAACGAGGCACAGGCCAAAATCGCCGCGGCCCGTGGCTACGAGCAGCCCCAGGCCGGGTCGACGCCGGCCGGTGCTCCCACCGGTGATCGGTGGGGAAATCCGGTGGCCGGCCCCACGGTGGGCAAGCCCGCGCAGTGGGACGGTCCCTGGGACCCGACCCTGCCGATGGTGCCCAGCGCCGACGTTCCTGGCGACCCGGTCGCGGTGATCAACCAGGTGCTGGGGATCTCGCAGACCTCGGCGCAGGTGACGGCGAACCTGGGCCAGAAGTTCCTGCAGTCGCTAGGACTGGCCAAGCCCGACGACACCGGTATCAACAACGGCAAGATCCCGCGGGTTTACGGCCGGCAGGCCTCCGAATACGTGATCCGGCGGGGCCTTTCGCAGCGCGGCGTGCCCTACTCCTGGGGCGGGGGCACCGCTGCGGGCCCGGGCCGCGGTATCGGCTCCGGTGCGGGCACGGTCGGTTTCGACTGTTCCGGGCTGATCCTCTACGCCTTCGCCGGGGTGGGCATCAAGCTGCCGCACTATTCGGGTTCGCAGTACAAGATGGGCCGCCAGATCCCCTCGGCGCTGGCGCGTCGTGGCGACGTCATCTTCTACGGACCCGGTGGCAGTCAGCACGTAACGCTCTACCTCGGCAACGGCCTGATGCTGGAGGCCCCCGACGTGGGGCAGACGGTGAAGGTGTCGCCGGTCCGCAAGAGCGGCATGACGCCCTATGTAGTCCGATACATCGAGTACTGACGGCGGTGCAATGCAACTGAGTTCTTTACGACTATCGCGCCTCCTCGGGTCGCTGCTGGTGGCGATCCCGGTGATGGTGGGCCTGGCCGGACCGGCCGAGGCGGACCCGGGGTGGGACCCCACGCTCCCGGCGACGATCAGCGCCGGGGCGCCCGGTGATCCGTTGGCGATCGCCAACGCCTCGCTGCAGGCCACCGCCAATGCCACCCAGACCACGATGGACCTGGGCCGCAAGTTCCTGTCCGGCCTCGGCTTCAACGTGGGCGAGCAGGCCAACGTTTCACCCGGCCAGCGGGTGCACGGGAAGCAGGCCATCGAGTACGTGATTCGTCGCGGCGGCTCGCAGATGGGCGTGCCCTACTCCTGGGGTGGCGGTTCGCTGACCGGTCCCAGCAAGGGCGTCGACTCCGGGGCGGGCACGGTCGGTTTCGACTGCTCGGGGCTGATGCGTTACGCGTTCGCTGGCGTCGGGGTGCTGATCCCGCGGTTCTCCGGAGACCAGTACAACGCCGGCCGGCACATTCCGCCCAATCAGGCTCGCCGCGGCGATCTGATGTTCTACGGCCCCGGCGGCGGCCAGCACGTCACCATGTATCTGGGTGGCGGGAAGATGCTGGAAGCCTCCGGCAGCGCCGGCAAGGTGGTCGTCAGCCCGGTACGGACCGCCGGGATGACGCCGTATCTGACCCGGATCATCGAGTACTGACAGCGGCCGTCGCGTAACAGCGGGGCCATACGTCGACGGATGCTGCGAACCCTGGAATAGTGAAACGAGGGCACAACGCTGCCCCTCGGCCGCGTGCCGTGCAAGCAGTTGTGTCTGACCGACCTTTGTGGAGGATTTGTCGATGACGTCATCGGATGGGACGCCCGCGGGCGCCAGCGGTTTCCCCGGCTCGGCCGGTGCCGAAGCAGGCACAGTCGGCGGTAGCGGGCTCGCCGCCGACGTACACGTGCTGGAGCGGGCCATCTTCGAGGTCAAGCGCGTCATCGTCGGTCAGGACCAGCTCGTCGAGCGCATCCTGGTCGGCCTGCTCGCCAAGGGCCACGTGCTGCTGGAAGGCGTGCCGGGCGTCGCCAAGACCCTGGCGGTGGAGACCTTCGCCAAGGTGGTCGGCGGGACCTTCGCACGCATCCAGTTCACCCCGGACCTGGTGCCCACCGACATCATCGGTACCCGCATCTACCGGCAGGGCCGCGAGGAGTTCGACACCGAACTCGGCCCGGTGATGGCCAACTTCCTGCTGGCCGACGAGATCAACCGTGCGCCGGCCAAGGTGCAGTCGGCGCTGCTGGAGGTCATGCAGGAGCGCAAGGTCTCCATCGGCGGCAAGAGTTTCGCGCTGCCCAACCCGTTCCTGGTGATGGCCACCCAGAACCCGATCGAGCACGAGGGCGTCTACCCGCTGCCCGAAGCGCAGCGCGACCGCTTCCTGTTCAAGATCAACGTCAGCTACCCCTCGCCGGAGGAAGAGCGCGAGATCATCTACCGGATGGGTGTGACGCCGCCGGAGCCCAAGCAGATCCTCGGCACCGGCGACCTGGTGCGGTTGCAGACGCTGGCGGCCAACAACTTCGTGCACCACGCCCTGGTGGACTACGTCGTGCGGGTGATCACCGCAACGCGCCAGCCCGAGCAGTTCGGCATGCCCGACGTGAAGAACTGGCTGTCGTTCGGCGCGTCGCCGCGTGCCTCGCTGGGCATCATCTCCGCGTCCCGCGCGCTGGCCCTGGTGCGTGGCCGCGATTACGTGATTCCGCAGGACGTCATCGAGGTCATTCCGGACGTGCTGCGGCACCGCCTGGTGCTGTCCTACGACGCGCTCGCCGATGAGATCACCTCGGAGATCGTCATCAACCGGGTGCTGCAGACGGTGCCGCTGCCGCAGGTGAACGCGGTTCCGCAGCAACAGCACTCGCCGGCACCGGGTGCCCCGACCGCAGCGGCAGTGGCCGGCGGTCGGTGAGCGACCCCGACACCGGGGCTGGATCGTCCCAGCCGCCGGGAACCAGCACTGCGCCACCGTCGATGCTGCGTGGCGGAATCCGCGACCCGAAGCTGGCGGCGGCGCTGCGCACGCTGGAGCTCACGGTCAAACGCAAGCTCGATGGGGTGCTGCACGGGGATCACCTCGGTTTGATCCCCGGCCCCGGCTCCGAACCGGGCGAGTCGCGGCTGTACCAGCCCGGCGATGACGTGCGCCGGATGGACTGGTCGGTCACGGCCCGCACCACTCATCCGCACGTGCGGCAGATGATCGCCGACCGCGAGCTGGAGACGTGGCTGGTGGTCGACATGTCGGCCAGCATGGACTTCGGCACTGCCACCTGTGAGAAGCGCGACCTAGCGGTGGCGGCGGCCGCGGCCATCGTCTACCTCAACAGCGGTGGCGGTAACCGGCTGGGCGCACTGGTGGCCAACGGTGAGCGCGTCGTGCGGGTGCCGGCCCGCTCCGGACGCAACCACGAGCAGACCCTGCTGCGCACCATCGCCACCATTCCGCGGGCCCCGGCCGGGGTGCGCGGCGACCTGGCGGCGGCCATCGACGCCCTGCGCCGGCCCGAACGCCGGCGCGGGATGGCGGTCATCATCAGCGACTTCCTCGGTCCGATCAACTGGATGCGCCCGTTGCGGGCGATCGCCGCCCGCCACGAGGTCTTGGGCATCGAGGTGCTCGACCCGCGCGATGTCGAGCTGCCCGACGTCGGCGACGTGGTGCTGCAGGACACCGAATCCGGGGTCACCCGCGAGTTCACCATCGACGCCAAGCTGCGGGACGACTTCGCCCGGGCCGCGGTGGCCCACCGCGCCGACGTCGCGCACGCGCTGCGCAGCTGCGGCGCACCGTTGCTGGGGTTGCGGACCGACCGGGACTGGATTGCCGACATCGTCCGTTTCGTCGAGTCACGCCGGCGCGGGGCGCTGGCGGGAACGCCGTGACCTCGACCCGTACACAGACAGGTCTGTTATGACATTGCCGCTACTCGGGCCGATGACGCTTACGGGCTTCGCCCACCCGTGGTTCTTCCTGTTCTTATTGGTGATCCTGGGTCTGATCGCGCTGTACATCCTCATGCAGGTGGCGCGGCACCGGCGGATCCTGCGGTTCGCCAACATGGAGCTGCTGGAGAGCGTGGCGCCCAAATCGCCCACGCGCTGGCGGCACCTGTCGGCGATCCTGCTGATCAGCTCGTTGCTGCTGTTCACCGTGGCGATGGCCGGCCCCACCCACGACGTCCGGATCCCGCGCAACCGCGCGGTGGTGATGCTGGTGATCGACGTATCCCAGTCGATGCGGGCCACCGACGTCGCACCCAGCCGGCTGGCAGCCGCCCAAGAGGCCGGCAAGCAGTTCGCCGACGAACTGACCGCGGGCATCAACCTGGGCCTGATCGCCTACGCCGGTACCGCGACGGTGTTGACCTCACCGACCACCAACCGCGACGCCACCAAGGCCGCGATCGACAAGTTGCAGCTGGCCGACCGCACCGCCACCGGCGAGGGCATCTTCACCGCGCTGCAGGCGATCGCCACGGTGGGCGCGGTCATCGGCGGCGGCGACACCCCGCCACCGGCGCGCATTGTGCTGCTCTCCGACGGCAAGGAGACCGTGCCGTCGAACCCCGACAATCCCAAGGGAGCATTCACCGCGGCGCGCACCGCCAAGGACCAAGGGGTGCCGGTGTCGACGATCTCCTTCGGCACCGCCTACGGCTACGTCGAGATCAACGAGCAGCGCCAACCGGTGCCCGTCGACGACGATTCGCTGAAGAAGATCGCCGACCTGTCCGGCGGCAGCGCCTACACCGCCTCCAGCCTGCAGCAGCTCAAAGAGGTGTACGCGACCCTGCAGGACCAGATCGGCTTCGAGACCATCCGCGGTGACGCCAGCACCGGGTGGCTGCGGCTGGGCTCGTTCATCTTGGCGTTGGCCGGGCTGGCGGCCCTGCTGCTCAACCGGCGTCTGCCCGCTTAAGTTCAGCCCCGATTGACTCTGCGCTCAGGGCGCAAAAGTGCGAGTAGCCCGCGCCCTGTGCGCAGAGTCAGCGTGTCGATTCGATAGGTTATGCCGGTGACAGACAGCGAAGCCCCCGCAGGAAAGCCCGCATTTGTGTCCCGTTCGGTCCTCGTCACCGGTGGAAACCGGGGCATCGGACTGGCGATCGCGCAGCGACTGGCCGCCGACGGCCACAAGGTGGCGGTGACGCACCGCGGCTCCGGCGCGCCCGAGGGACTGTTCGGGGTGGTCTGCGATGTCACCGACAACGACGCCGTCGACCGCGCTTTCAAAGAGGTCGAGGAGCACCAGGGCCCCGTCGAGGTGCTGGTGGCCAACGCCGGCATCTCCAAAGACGCGTTCCTGATGCGGATGACCGAGGAGCGCTTCGAAGAGGTCATCAACGCCAACCTCACCGGCGCTTTCCGGGTCACCCAGCGGGCCTCGCGCAGCATGCAGCGCAAGCGCTTCGGCCGGATCATCTACATCGGATCGGTCTCGGGCATGTGGGGGATCGGCAACCAGGCCAACTACGCGGCGGCCAAGGCGGGTCTGATCGGCATGGCCCGCTCGATCTCCCGCGAGCTGTCCAAGGCCGGCGTCACCGCCAATGTCGTCGCGCCCGGCTACATCGACACCGAGATGACCCGCGCCCTCGACGAGCGGATCCAAGAAGGCGCGCTGGACTTCATCCCGGCCAAGCGGGTGGGCACCGCCGAGGAGGTCGCCGGCGCGGTGAGCTTCCTGGCATCTGAGGACGCCAGCTACATCGCCGGCGCGGTCATCCCCGTCGACGGCGGCATGGGCATGGGCCACTAGCGACTCGTTCAGTTCAAGATAGGGGACTTTTCATGGCAGGCATTCTCGAAGGCAAGCGGATCCTGGTCACCGGGATCATCACCGACTCCTCGATCGCGTTCCACATCGCCAAGGTGGCGCAGGAGGCCGGCGCGCAGCTGGTGTGTACCGGCTTCGACCGGCTGCGGTTGATCCAGCGAATCATCGACCGGCTGCCGGAACCGGCGCCGCTGCTCGAACTCGACGTGCAGAACGAGGAGCACCTGGGCTCGTTGGCCGAGCGGGTCACCGAGGTGATCGGCGAGGGCAACAAGCTCGACGGCGTGGTGCACTCCATCGGCTTCATGCCGCAGACCGGGATGGGCATCAACCCGTTCTTCGATGCCCCCTACGAGGACGTCGCCAAGGGCATCCACATCTCGGCCTACTCCTATGCCTCGCTGGCTAAAGCGGTGCTGCCGATCATGAACCCCGGCGGCGGCATCGTCGGCATGGACTTCGACCCGACCCGGGCGATGCCGGCCTACAACTGGATGACGGTGGCCAAGAGTGCCCTGGAGTCGGTGAACCGGTTCGTGGCGCGCGAGGCCGGCAAGGTCGGCGTGCGGTCGAATCTGGTTGCGGCCGGGCCGATCCGGACGCTGGCGATGAGCGCCATCGTGGGCGGTGCCCTCGGTGAAGGCGCCGGCGAGCAGATCCGGCTGCTCGAAGAGGGCTGGGACCAGCGGGCCCCGATCGGCTGGGACATGAAGGACCCGACGCCGGTGGCCAAGACCGTCTGCGCGCTGCTGTCCGACTGGCTGCCGTCCACCACCGGAACGGTTGTCTACGCCGACGGTGGCGCGCACACCCAGTTGCTCTAAATGGAGCTAGACGCCGTCTTACTCCTCTCCTTCGGCGGTCCTGAAGGCCCGGAGCAGGTTCGGCCGTTCCTGGAGAACGTCACCCGGGGACGCGGTGTGCCGCCGGCTCGGCTCGACGCGGTCGCCGAGCACTATCTGCACTTCGGTGGCGTGTCGCCGATCAACGGGATCAACCGCGCGCTGGCCGACGCAATGCGTGCCGAAATGCCCGGTCTGCCGGTGTATTTCGGCAACCGCAACTGGCAGCCCTACGCCGAGGACGTCGTCGCCCAGATGGCGGCCGACGGCGTGCGACGTGCCGCGGTGTTCCCGACCTCGGCGTGGGGCGGATATTCGGGCTGCGACCAGTACGCCGAGGACATCGCCCGGGCGCGAGCGGCGGTCGGGGAGCAGGCACCGGAACTGGTGAAACTGCGCCAGTACTTCGACCACCCGTTGTTCGTGGCGATGTTCGCCGAGGCGATTGGCGCCGCCGCCGACACGCTGCCGACGGGCCTGCGCGATTCGGCGCGGTTGGTGTTCACCGCGCACTCCATCCCGGTGGCCGCCGACGCACGCTATGGCCCCCAGCTCTACAGCCGCCAGGTCGCCCACGCGACGAGTCTGGTCGCGACCGCCGCGGGCTACCCAGACTACGACCAGGTGTGGCAGTCGCGTTCGGGGCCGCCACAGGTGCCCTGGCTGGAGCCCGACGTCGAAGCGCACCTGGCGGCCCTGGCCGAGGACGGCGCGCGCGCGGTGATCGTGTGTCCGATCGGCTTTCTGAGCGACAACATCGAGGTGGTCTGGGACCTCGACAACGAAGTCCGCTCCGCGGCGCAGGCCGCCGGAATCGCCTACGCGCGGGCGACCACGCCGAATGCCGATCGACGGCTGGCCCGGCTGGCCCGGGTCCTGGTCGAGGAGCTGCGCGACGGCATCGCACCCGAACGCATCGCCGGTCCGGGCGGCCTGGGCTGCGGGTTCGGGGTCAACGGGGCGCCCTGCGGCTCATCGCACTGCGTCGCCGAGGTTGCGCCTCCCGGTTAGTGGCGATCAGTTCCGCCAGGCCGAGTGCAGAATCTCGGTCACCGCTGCGCTGCGTGCCGAGCGCACCACGCTCGTCAACGGCGCGACCGCATCAACGGCGCGCTGCACCGCCGCTGACGTCTGAGCGCTGGCGGTCAGCAGATCGGCGCTGACGGTGATAATCGCTTCGACGTGGGCGGCGCTCTGCAGAACGCGCACCGCGCGGTTCGGCGCGTGATCCGGAATCCGGTGCAAGAGCGCGGCTTCCATCATCTGCTCCACCCGCAGCCGCGGATCTTCCACGCCGTAGTCGGCCCACCGCGAACCGGTGGAGCCCAGTGCTTCGGCGGCCGTTCGCACCGCCGACCGCAACGTGTATTCGGCGTCACCGAGATCGTGCTGGTCACTCGCCGGAATGCTGGTGAGCGGGAACACGGTCCAGCACAGCTCGGCGGCGTAACCATCGTCGGTGTCTTCTGAGTAGGCCGGAACCAGCCCGATCGGCGGCGAGGCATCCGACGAGCCGATCAGAACGGCCTCGCCGGCGAGGATCGCCTCCTGGGAAAAGGTGGTCGCGGCCGGCAGACCGCGGACATCGCCGGGAACCGGAAACACCGGTCGGATTCCGTCGCCGGCGGCCGCCGGCGACGCGCCGCGCACCAACTTGAGCAGGGCGGCCGCGCCGCCGTCGCACGCGTCCGGCCATGACAGGCCGATGCTGCTTGCGACGACCGCATCGTGGGCGGCCACCGATTGCACTGGCGCCCAGGCCGATAATGCGTCCAACACATCATCGGGTGCGGCCCGGCCGGCCAGCCAGGCGTTGGCCCACACCGACAGGGAAGTACTCGGGCACCACATGATGCAAGGCAGTGTAGTTGCCCGCGGCGTCGCTGCCGGACCGCACAGGTTCAGGCCGTTCTCGGGCTATCCTGACCGCATGCCGACTGCCCTGATCTGGTTGGTCTTCGCACTCGGGCTCGCAGGAGCCGAGGCCCTCACGGGCGACATGTTCCTGCTCATGCTCTCCGGTGGTGCCCTGTCGGCGGCCGCAGTCAGCGCCCTGACCGACTGGCCGCTGTGGACCGACGGTGCGGTGTTCCTGGTGGTTTCGGTGCTGCTGCTGGTCTTGGTGCGCCCCGCGCTGCGCCGCCGGCTGTGGGCCGGAACAGGCGGCGAAACCGGGGTGCTGGCGCTGCAGGGCAAGACCGCCCTGGTGCTCGACCGCGTCGAACAGCACGGCGGCCGGGTGAAGCTCGACGGCGAGGTGTGGACCGCGCGGGCGCTCACCGACGGTGACATTTTCGAACCGGGTGAGCAGGTCACCGTGATGCACATCGACGGCGCTACCGCCGTGGTCGGCAAGATCCTGTAAGGAAAGGAATCGTCATGGAAGGCGTCACAACCGGGCTGTTGCTGCTGGCCGTGTTGGTGGTGTTCGCGGTGATCGTGGTCGCCAAGTCGGTTGCGCTGATCCCGCAGGCCGAGGCGGCGGTGATCGAGCGACTCGGCCGCTACAGCCGCACCGTCAGTGGCCAGCTGACTCTGTTGGTTCCGTTCATCGACCGGGTGCGGGCCCGTATCGACCTGCGTGAACGGGTGGTGTCGTTTCCGCCTCAGCCGGTGATCACCGAGGACAACCTGACGCTCAACATCGACACCGTTGTCTACTTCCAGGTCACCAACCCCAAGGCCGCGGTCTATGAGATCAGCAACTACATCGTCGGGGTGGAACAGCTGACCACCACCACGCTGCGCAACGTGGTCGGCGGGATGACGCTGGAGCAGACGTTGACCTCCCGTGAGGTGATCAACAGTCAGCTGCGGGGTGTTCTCGACGAGGCGACCGGGCGGTGGGGCCTGCGGGTGGCCCGGGTGGAGCTGCGCAGCATCGACCCGCCGCCGTCGATCCAGGCCTCGATGGAGAAGCAGATGAAGGCGGACCGCGAGAAGCGGGCCATGATCTTGACTGCCGAGGGCCAGCGTGAGGCCGCGATCAAACAGGCCGAGGGCCAGAAGCAGTCCGAGATCCTGACCGCCGAGGGCGCCAAGCAGGCGGCGATCCTGGCCGCGGAGGCCGACCGGCAGTCGCGGATGTTGCGGGCCCAAGGTGAACGCGCCGCCGCCTATCTGCAGGCCCAGGGCCAGGCCAAGGCCATCGAGAAGACCTTCGCCGCGATCAAGGCCGGCCGGCCCACCCCGGAGCTGCTGGCCTACCAGTATCTGCAGGTGCTGCCGGAGATGGCGCGCGGTGAGGCCAACAAGGTGTGGGTGGTGCCCAGCGATTTCGGCACTGCGCTGCAGGGCTTCACCAAACTGCTCGGCGCGCCCGGCGAAGACGGCGTCTTCCGCTACCAGCCGTCGCCCGACGACGAGCCGCGGCACCGGTCCGAGGACGACAGCGACGAGGTCGCCGACTGGTTCACCACCCAGACCGACCCGGCGATCGCCCAAGCGGTGGCCAAGGCGGAGGCCGATGCGCGCAAGCCGGTCGAGGGCGTGTTGCCGGCGCAGCTCGATCCCGGTCCGGCGTGAGCGCGCTGACGGCCCGGCCGACCTACGCGGCGCTGGCCGCATTCCTCGCCGGTGACGCCGTGGCGTCGGCGATCCCGGTGCCCTATGTCGCCAAGAACATGGATGCCATGCGGATTCCCGAGCAGGTCCGCTGGGCGGTCCCGGTGGCCAAAGCCGCCACCGCGTTGGGGCTGGCATCGGTGTTCCGTTTCCCGGCCGTCGCCCGGCTGACCACCGGGTTGTTGACGTTGTATTTCGCCGGGGCGCTGGGCATCCACCTGCGCGTGCGCAACCGGATCGCCAACATCGTGCCCGCGGTGCTGCTGCTGATGGTGTTCGCCGCGATGACGGCGCAGGGCCCGCACACCGCCGGGGGCGGGGTACGGGCCCTGGACTCCTAGCGTCGGGGAGCTAGCCCCTGCGGGAGGAGGCGGCGGTGTGCTCGTCGAGGGTGGTCGCCTTGTAGGCGTAGGCGGCCACGACCGCGCCGAGCAGCTGAGCGATCAGATAGACCCAGAGGAACTTCCAGGCGAAGATCCCCGACAGCATCAGGCCGAAGGTGATGGCCGGGTTGAACGCGCCGCCCGAGATCGCGCCGACCGCCACCACGCCCACGGTCACCACGAATCCGATCGCCAGACCGTAGAAGCTGTTGCCGGCACTGTCTTTGCTGGTTGCGGTGTGCAAAACCACGTAACACAGCGCGAATGTGAATACTAATTCGGCCAAGAATGCCGGCCAGACGGTGCCGGCCAGATCAAGTGTGCCGGTGGCGTACTTGTCATGCCACAACCCGAAACCCACACCGAACGCGGCGAGTGCGCCGACCAACTGCGCAACGATGTAGGGCCCCAAGTCGCCCAATGGCAGTGCGCCGCGCAAATACGCGGCCACGGAGACGGCCGGGTTAAGGTGGCCGCCCGAGATATGCCCGCTGGCATAGACCATCACCATCAGCACCGAGCCGATGCCCAGCGCGGTGGCAGCGACGCATTCGGTGCCGGACAAGACGATGCCGAGCACAGCGAACATGAAAACGAACGTGCCGATCATTTCGGTCAGATATTTGCGCACCGAGGCGTTCCGATCAGCCATTGATCCGGTCCCTTCACTCCGTCGAGCACTTGTCCAATTTGTGCTGTGCCAGCACATGGCACTGAGGAAGACTGTAACGGCGCAGGCTCTTGCGCCCGCTATTCGCACGCCGTTTTTCACCGAATTGTTGCTGGATTAATAAGGGCTTCGTGTTGTTTGCCGATGCGCTATCGGTCCAGGTGCAATTCGACCAGTGGCAGTGCCGTATTGGGAAGGGTCACCGCTTCGCCCAGCGTCTTCTCGAGCACCGCGCTGAACTTCTCCCACGCACGGGGGTGGCGCTCGATGTAGCGGCCCAGCACCCGGTCGGCTTCGGTCTGCTCCAGCACTCGGGCGGTGGCCGGTACCGCGGCGCTGCTCCCGGCGCAGACCCGCACGCGGGGGTTGGCACGGATATTGCGAAACCACTGGGCGCGCTCCCCAAAGCCCGATGCCACCACATAGCTGTCGCCGGCGGCGTGGTCGATGACTTCCAGGACGACGCGGCGGCGGACCCCCGTCTTGCGCCCGATGTGCTCGAGCATCAACAGGCGCTGGCCGAGGAGGCCGCCGAGGCGTGCGCGGTACAGCCAGATCGGGGCGCGCATCAGCCGGCGTGAACTCAACAGTCGGCTGACCGTGTCGGCCAAGGACGGCATCTTCAGCACGCTACCCGCGGCTGCGCCGGCGCGGCGGATCGTGCGTCGGGCGGACGAACAAGGCCAACAGGGTTTTGCCGACAGACACCGCAGCCGACGGGCTGTCCACCAAAACCGTGACCTGGTCGCCGAACCGGCGGCGAAGTTCGCGTTGCAGTCGGTCATACAGCGTCGATTCCGAGGCGGGGCAACCGTGGCAGGCGCCGGACATCCGCACCCGTACCTGGTCGCCGGACACCCCGACCAGCTCGATCGCGCCGCCGTGGGATGCGGCGATATCGCCGATCGGCCCGTCCAGCAGTTCCCGGGCTGCCCGCGTCAGGTCGCCGGTGCGCTCGGCGGGGGCGACCCGCCAGCCGGCCGGCACTCGCAGCGCTTCGTCGAGGGCGGCACGGATCTCCTCGCCGCGAGCCCGCCAATTCTGCCGGCGGCTGAGCGTGATCGCGATCTCCGATCCGGCCACCGTCAGCTCATCGATGATGCCGGCGTCGCGCAGCTCACCGAGCCGGCCGGGAGCCTGCTGGACCCTCCCGGCCGCCGGCATGCGGTCGGCGTCGACCACCCACCGCACCCGTTGCGGGTCAGCGGTGGCCACCGCGTGCATGGGGATCATGCGCCCAGGCCAACTGCGATCGACCGGGCGGCGAACGCCATCACCCAGGCCAAGACGAACATGTAGCCGAAAGCGAAGGCGGGCCATCGCCAGGAATTGGTCTCTCGACGCATGACCGCGACGGTGGACATGCACTGCAGCGCGAACATGAAGTACACCATCAGCGCGATGACCGTCGGTGCGGTGAACACGCGCCGGCCGTTGTCGTCGGACATCGACAGCAGCGCCTGGTGCGGGTCGGTGGGGTTGGTCGCCGCCGACACCTGGCCGAGCGTGGACACGAACACCTCCCGGGCCGACAGCGATCCGACCAGCGCGATGTTGGTGTGCCAGTCGAAGCCCAGGGGTGCGAATACCGGCTCGATCGCCCTGCCGATGCCGGCGGCGTAGCTGTGGTCCAGGACGTAGGCGGTGGCGTCGGGTGGTGGCAGCGTTGCCGTCTCGGCGCTACGAGTGGGCAGATTCATCAACACCCACAGCACCAGCGAGGTGGCCAGGATGACGGTTCCGGCCTTACGCAAGAAGATCTTCGCCGCGTTCCACATCGCGATGAGAACCGCAGTGGGCGAGGGGAAGCGATACGGCGGCAGTTCCATGGTGAACGGCAGCAGGTCGCTGCGCAGAATCGTCGACTTGAACACCGCTGCGGCCAGCAGAGCCGAGGTACCACCGCCCAGGTACAGCAGGAACATGGTCACGCCCTGCGCGCTGAAACCCCACCAACGCGCCTGCGGTGCCACCAGGAGCCCGACGAGCAGGGTGTAGACCGGCAGCCGCGCCGAGCAGGTCATCAACGGCGCACTGATGATGGTGGCAATCCGATCACGCGATGACGGCAGTGTGCGCGTCGCCATGATCCCGGGGACCGCGCAGGCGAACGAGGACAGCATCGCCACGAACGCGCGACCTTCCAGCCCGGTTCTGGCCATGACCCGATCCATCAGGAATGCGGCACGTGACACGTAGCCGACATTCTCCAGCAGCGCAATCAGCAAGAACAGCAACACAATCTGCGGAAGGAACTGCAACACGGTGCCGACCCCGCCGATCACGCCGTCACCGATCAAACCGCCTACCACTGTGCCGCCGAGGTGGCCATCGACCTGCGATCCCAACCAGTCGAGCCCGGCGGCGATCCGATCCTGTAGTGGGGCGGCGACGGTGAAGATGATCTGGAAGAACGCGAACATCACCGCGAAGAAGATCACGATGCCGCACAGCGGGTGCAGTACCAAGCCATCGATCCGGGCGGTCCGCCGATCCCGGTGCGGGGCAACGTAGTTCGCGGCAGAAAGCACCGAGGTGCCCCACGCGTCGAGCGCCTCGGCCTCCGACGGCGGCAGTACCGCAGGCCGTGACCAGGTGTCACTGGAGCCCAACAGGGCGCGCAGGCCCTCGATGCCGGCGCCGCGGTTGGCGATGACGGCGACGACCGGTACGCCGATCGCGGCCGTAAGAGCTTCCACATCGACTCCACCGCGACGCGAACGCAGTTCGTCGGTCATGGTGAGCACCAACAGGGTGGGAAGGTCCAGGCGCAATACCTGGCCCACCAAGGTGATCGAGCGGCGCAGTGTGGTGGCGTCGGCGACCAACACGATCGCATCGGGCCGGCCGATCCCGTTCATTCCGCCGGCCAACACGTCGGCAACAACCTGTTCGTCCGGGCTGATCGGGTCCAGGCTGTAGGTGCCGGGCAGGTCTTCGATCGCCACCTCGACACCGCCGACGGTCGCCACCCCGACGCTGCGCCCCACCGTGACGCCCGGATAGTTGCCGGTCTTGGCGCGCAGCCCGGTCAGGTGATTGAACAGGCTGGTCTTGCCGGCGTTCGGGCTTCCGACCAGCGCGATCCGCTGTGCCGGGATCACATTTACGGCAGTGGCCCTGCCCTCGTGGCAGTCGGTCATCGCTGACCACCGTCGACACCATCGATCTCGATCAGCCGGGCTTCCCGGCGTCGCAGACACAGTTCGGTGTCTTGTACGCGGTAGATGGTGGGATCGCCCAGCGGGGCGCGGCGGACCACGTCGACGCGGGTGGCGGGGCGGAAACCGAGCTGGTGCAGGCGATTTGCCACCGCAGGCGGGGCGTGCGATGCAGCGCCGGTGATGGTGGCCCGCTGGCCCGGCGCCAACTCGGCGAGCACGGTCGCCGAGTCGGTTCCCCGCGACGATCGCGGCCGCCACCTGCGCATCAGAAGCCCCAACGTTAGATCAGCTTACTGCCTGAAAGGTACGCCTGATTCGCCGATCACGTCTGCGGCCGAGTCGCCGTGATCAGCCGATGGTCACCGATTCGGCCGGGTCGAGTTCGCGGGTTTCCGGCCCGGTCTCGGGCCGCTGCGCGCGGTGCGAGCGCACCTCGTAGACCAGCAGTGCCACCCCGACCGCGGCGGTGCACGCCGAAACCGCGAACAGCAGCGGGCTCACCTCACCGGTCAGGGCGTCGCCGAGCACCACCACCGCGGCCGTGCCCGGCAGCAGACCGATCAGGGTGGCCACGGTGTACGGGACAAGTCGCACCGCCGAGGCGCCGGCGGCGTAGTTGATCACCGAGAACGGGATCGCCGGAATCAACCGCAGCGACACCACGGCGGGCCACCCGCGCTGACGCAGGCGGGCGTCGAGTGAGTCGAGCCGCGGATGACGCACCACCCGGCTCAACTGCCAACCGAACACCCGCATCATGACCAGCACACCCACGGCGCTCAACGCGCTGGCCACCACCGCCAGCAGAACACCCAGCCACGGACCGAACAGCAGGCCCGCGGCCAGCGTGAACGCGGTGCGCGGAAAGGGGAACACCGTGACGACGGTGTGCGCCACCAGAAACGCCGCCGGAAACCACGGCCCCAACGTCTGCGTCCAGTCCCGCAACTGCACGGCGGAGGGCACCGGGACCAGCAGCGCGACCGCGACCAGGCTTCCGACGACGGCCGTGGTCAACGCCAGCCGTCGCAGCGCCACTTGGCGCGCGGTGGCGATGAATACCGACCAGGCGCCACGCAGCACATGCGGGATTCGGGTCGCGGCGGGTATCACGGCACCCAAGACTACGGGCCGCGGGTGAACACTTCGCGTCACTCAGCGGGAGTTTTGCCGCTCGGTACACCTCACCCGAGTCGGCCGATCGGCATCATTTAGCCTGGTTGACACATGTTGGGTAGCGATTCAACGGCTACCCGCGAGTAACCACAGGAGTCGCCGGTGTCAATCGACGTGTCCGCCGAGCCCGCCGGCATCCAGCAGGCCCGAGCCCGCTGGCGTGCCGCCGTGGCCGGGGTGCTGGCCAAGAGCGCACGCCGCGAGCCGGCCGATATCGACGCCGAGACCGGCGGTGAGCCCGAGCGGCTGCTGGACACCCCGGTGGAGGGATTGGCGGGGCAGGGCGGCTTCGCCGTGCGGGCGCTCTACACCGCGCTGGACGCGCTGCCGGAGCCGCCGTTGCCGGGCCAGTGGCCCTTCGTGCGCGGTGCCGACGCACGGCGCGATGTCAACACCGGCTGGAAGGTCGCCGAGGTCTTTCCCATCGGCGGGTCGGCTTCGGCCGCCGAGACCAACGGCAGCATTCTGAGTGCCCTCACCGATGGCGTCAGCGCGCTGACACTGCGGGTCGGCGAAGCGGGCGTGCCGGCTGCCGAGCTGCGGGGCGCATTCGACGACGTCTACCTGGACCTGGTTCCGGTACTGCTCGACGGTGCCGGCGCCGGCGACTACGCCACCGCCGCCGAGACCATGCTGGCGCTGGTCGACGCGCTCGACCCGGACAACCGCGCCAACCTGTCGGTCGATCTGGGTGCCGACCCGCTGACCGCGCCGCTGAGTGACCGTCCGGCACCGTCGATCGACGAGGTGATCGCGGTGGCGTCGCGGGCCGTCGCCCATCGGGGGGTTCGGGCCATCGCCGTCAACGGCCCGGCCATGCACAACCTGGGGGCCGGCGCGTCAGGGGAGCTGGCTGCCGGCCTGGCCGCGGCCGTGGCCTACCTGCGCGTGCTCACCGATGCCGGCCTGTCGGTGGCCGACGCCGCCCGCCAGATCAGCTTCCGGATCGCCGCCGACGACGACCAGTTCATCACGATCGCCAAGATCCGGGCGGCGCGCCAACTGTGGGCCCGCGTGACCGAGGTCGCGGGGGCGCCCGAAGCCGGCGCCGCCGTCGTCCACGCCGAGACCTCCCTGGCGATGATGACGCAGCGTGACCCCTGGGTGAACATGCTGCGCACCACCCTGGCCGCCTTCGGCGCCGGGGTCGGCGGGGCCGACACCGTGCTGGTGTGGCCGTTCGACACGGTGATTCCGGGGGGGCAGCCCGGCACCTCGACAACGTTCTCGCGGAGGATCGCCCGCAACACCCAACTACTGCTGCTGGAGGAGTCGCACCTGGGCCAGGTGCTGGACCCGGCCGGCGGATCCTGGTTCGTCGAAGACCTCACCGAACAGTTGGCGCAGCAAGCCTGGCGCCAGTTCCAGGAGATCGAAGCACTCGGCGGATTCGAGGCCGCCCGCGAGCACATCGCCGAGCGGATCGCCGAGGTTGCCGCCGCGCGGGCCGAGGACATCGCACATCGGCGCACCGCGATCACCGGGGTCAACGAGTACCCGAACCTCGATGAGGCTCCGCTGCCACCATCGGCGACGCAGCACGCCCCGGCCGGCGTGCGACGCTACGCGGCGCAGTTCGAGGAGTTGCGGGACCGCTCCGACGCCTACCTGGCGCGCACCGGTGCCCGGCCGCAGGTGCTGCTGCTGCCGCTGGGGCCGATGGCCGAACACAACATTCGGGCCACGTTCGCCGCGAACCTGCTGGCCTCCGGCGGCATCGCGGTGATCAACCCGGGCACGGTGGACGCCGAGCAGGTGGCGGCCGCCGTCGCGGATGCCGGCGCACCCGCCGCGGCGGTGCTGTGCGGCAGCGATGCCCGCTACGGCGCCGAAGCGGCCGCGGTCATCGGGGCGGCGCGCACCGCCGGAGTCGACCGGGTCTACCTGGCGGGGCCCGCCAAGGCACTGGCCAGTAACGCTGACACCGATCCGAAGCCAGACGACTACCTGACCATGAAAATCGATGCGGTGCAGGCGCTGTCGGACTTACTGACCCGATTGGGGGCCTGAGAGCCATGACCACGAGCACCTCACACGGCACGCTCGGCAGTTTCGCCGAGGTCGCGCTGCACGGTGACCGCGTCGCCGAACCGGTGACCGAAGCCGCCGTCGCCGAGCACGTCGCGGCCGCCGCGGCCGCGCACGGCTACACACCCGAGCAGCTGGAATGGCAGACCCCGGAGGGAATTGCGGTCAAGCCGGTGTACACCGCCGCCGATCGCTCCGCCGCGGTCGCCGAGGGCTATCCGCTGGACAGCTTCCCCGGCGAAGCGCCGTTCGTACGCGGGCCGTACCCGACGATGTACGTCAACCAGCCGTGGACGATTCGCCAGTACGCCGGGTTCTCGACCGCGGCGGACTCCAACGCGTTCTACCGCCGCAACCTCGCGGCCGGGCAGAAGGGCCTGTCGGTCGCGTTCGACCTGGCCACCCACCGCGGCTACGACTCGGATCACCCCCGGGTGCAGGGCGACGTCGGAATGGCCGGGGTGGCAATCGATTCCATCCTGGACATGCGGCAACTGTTCGACGGAATCGACCTGAGTGCTGTCAGCGTCTCGATGACCATGAACGGCGCCGTGCTGCCGATCCTGGCGCTGTACGTGGTGGCCGCCGAGGAGCAGGGGGTGCCGCCGGAGAAGCTGGCCGGCACCATCCAGAACGACATCCTCAAAGAGTTCATGGTGCGCAACACCTACATCTATCCACCGAAGCCGTCGATGCGGATCATCTCCGACATCTTCGGTTACACCAGCGCGAAGATGCCGAAGTTCAACTCCATCTCGATCTCCGGCTACCACATCCAAGAGGCCGGTGCCACAGCCGATCTCGAGTTGGCCTACACGCTGGCCGACGGAGTGGACTACATCAAGGCCGGTCTGGACGCCGGTCTGGACATCGACAAGTTCGCGCCCCGGCTGTCGTTCTTCTGGGGCATCGGAATGAACTTCTTCATGGAGGTCGCCAAGCTGCGTGCGGGCCGGCTGCTGTGGAGTGAGTTGGTCGCCCGGTTCAACCCCAAGAACTCGAAATCGCTGTCACTGCGCACGCATTCGCAAACCTCAGGATGGTCACTGACCGCCCAGGACGTCTTCAACAACGTCGCGCGCACGTGCGTCGAGGCGATGGCCGCCACCCAGGGCCACACCCAGTCGCTGCACACCAACGCCCTGGATGAGGCGTTGGCGCTGCCCACCGACTTCTCCGCCCGCATCGCCCGCAACACCCAGCTGCTGCTGCAGCAGGAGTCGGGCACCACCCGGCCGATCGACCCGTGGGGCGGCTCGTACTACGTGGAGTGGCTGACCCATCAGTTGGCGCAGCGGGCCCGGGCCCACATCGAGGAGGTCGAGGCGCACGGCGGCATGGCCCAGGCCATCAGTGACGGCATCCCGAAGCTGCGCATCGAGGAGGCCGCCGCTCGTACCCAGGCCCGCATCGACTCCGGGCGTCAGCCGCTGATCGGCGTCAACAAGTACCAGGTTGCCGAGGACCAAGAGATCGAGGTGCTCAAGGTCGAGAACAGTCGGGTGCGCGCCGAACAGCTGGCCAAGCTGCAGCAGTTGCGCGCCGAGCGCGACGAGGCGGCCTGCCAGGCTGCGCTGGCGGAGCTGACCCGGGCGGCGGGTTCCACCGGGCCTGCTGGGGAAGACGGGCTAGGCAACAACCTGCTGGCGCTGGCCATCGACGCCGCCCGGGCCAAGGCCACGCTCGGGGAGATCTCCGACGCGCTGGAGAAGGTCTACGGTCGCCATCAGGCCGAGATCCGCACGATTTCGGGCGTTTACCGTGACGAAGTGGGGAAGGGCAGCAACATCGCTGGTGCAACCGCTCTGGTGGAGAAGTTCGCTGAGGCCGACGGCCGTCGGCCCCGCATCCTGGTCGCCAAGATGGGCCAGGACGGGCACGACCGTGGCCAGAAGGTGATCGCCACCGCATTCGCCGACATCGGCTTCGACGTGGATGTCGGCGCCCTGTTCTCCACCCCCGACGAGGTGGCGCGCCAGGCTGCCGACAACGACGTGCATGTGGTCGGGGTGTCGTCGCTGGCAGCCGGGCACCTGACGTTGGTGCCGGCGCTGCGTGACGCGCTGGCGCAGGTGGGCCGGCCCGACATCATGATCGTGGTCGGGGGAGTGATCCCGCCCGGCGATTTCGACGAACTCTATGCCGCCGGGGCGACCGCGATCTTCCCGCCCGGCACGGTGATCGCCGATGCTGCGGTGGACCTGCTGAAGACTCTCGCGTCCCGCCGGGGCTACCACCTCGCAGACCAAGCCGACCAAGCAGAGCCGGCGGCAGACCAGAAATAGATGGCCGACAACGTGTCTGACACCGTTGCCGAGCTCGCGGCGGCGGTGCGCTCCGGCGACCGCTCCGTGCTGCCCCGGGCCATCACCCTGGTCGAGTCCACCCGCGCGGACCACCGTCAGCAGGCCCAGGAACTGCTGCTGGCGCTGTTACCGGACGCCGGCGGGGCTCGCCGGGTGGGCATCACCGGCGTTCCCGGCGTGGGCAAGTCGACCACCATCGAAGCCCTCGGGATGCACCTGATCGAGCAGGGCCACCGGGTCGCCGTCCTGGCGGTCGACCCGTCGTCGACGCGCACCGGTGGTTCGATCCTGGGGGACAAGACCCGGATGCAGCGGTTGGGGACGCACGAACGCGCCTACATCCGACCGTCGCCGACGTCGGGCACCCTGGGCGGAGTCGCCAAGGCCACCCGCGAGACGGTGGTGCTGCTGGAGGCCGCCGGCTTCGATGTGATCCTGATCGAGACCGTCGGCGTCGGCCAATCCGAAGTCACGGTCGCCAACATGGTCGACACCTTCGTCTTCTTGACGCTGGCCCGCACCGGAGACCAGTTGCAGGGCATCAAGAAGGGCGTGCTGGAGCTGGCCGACATCGTGGTGGTCAACAAGGCCGACGGCCATCACCTGGCCGAAGCGCGGTTGGCTGCGCGGGAGTTGTCGACCGCGATCCGGCTTATCTACCCCCGCGAAACACTCTGGCGGCCACCGGTTTTGACGATGAGCGCCATCGAGGGCACCGGGTTGCCGGAATTCTGGGACACCGTGGAGCGGCACCGGCAGACGCTGATCGACGCCGGCGAGTTCGACGCCCGGCGACGGGCGCAGCAGGTGGATTGGACGCGCCAGTTGGTGCGCGACGCCGTGCTCGAACGCGCACTGTCGGACCCGGCGGTGCGCGACGTGCGCACCGAGGTGGAACAACAGGTGCTCAGCGGAGAACTGACCCCCGCGCTGGCCGCCCAGCGAATCCTCGGGGCGATCTGGAATTAGTGGCACGCACGTCCGGTAATCCGACTTATTTCACCCGGTCGACGCGGTAGATTCCCAACCATGACACCGCATCTCGAGGTTCGTCGGGCGCCGCTTCCAGCGAACGTGCACGGCGTGGCCGACCCGAACTTCGCCTGTGCTGTGCGCGCTTTCGCCGCAATGTTCCCGGGGCGCCGTTTCGGTGGCGGGGCGTTGGCGATCTACCTCGACGGACAGCCCGTGGTGGACGTGTGGACCGGGTGGTCCGATCGGGCGGGGCAGGTGCCGTGGTCGGCCGACACCGGCGCCATGGTGTTCTCGGCGACCAAAGGTGCGGCGTCGACGGTCATCCACCGGCTGGTCGACCGGGGACTCATCGACTACGACGTGCCGGTGGCGCAGTACTGGCCGGAGTTCGGGGCGAACGGCAAGGCCGCCATCACCGTTCGCGAGTTGTTGGGGCACCGGGCAGGCCTGACCCACCTCAACGGCGCCAGCAGGGCGGACCTATTGGACCACGTGACGATGGAAGCCCGAATGGCCGCTGCGGCGCCGGGACCCGAGCGCGGCAAACCCGCCTATCACGCGCTGACGTACGGCTGGCTGGTGTCCGGGCTGGCCCGCGCCGTCACCGGCGTGGGAATGCGTGAGCTGTTCCGCACGGAGCTGGCCGGACCGCTGGGTGTCGACGGACTGCACTTGGGCCGCCCGCCCGCCGACGCTCCTACCGTCGCGGCGGAGATCATCATGCCCCAGCGCAGTCGGCGGAACGCAGTAGTGGACCTGCTGGCGCCCCGGGCCGCCGCGGCGCTGCGGTACGGGGGCCTGGGCGCCTTTTACTTCCCAGGGGTGATGGACACCGTCCGCGGCGGCATTCCGTTCCTGGACACCGAGGCCGCCGCCCTCAACGGGGTGGCCACCGCCCGCGGGTTGGCCCGCCTCTACGGCGCCCTGGCCAACGGCGGGCAGATCGACGGCAGCCAATTGCTGTCACCCCGGCTCGTGGCGGGCCTGACGGGCCCGCACACCCTGGAGCTGGACCGCACCATCGGGGTTCCGTTGGCGTTCCACCTGGGCTATCACGCGATCCCGTTCGGACCGGTGTTGCCCGGATTCGGGCACGTCGGCCTGGGCGGTTCCATGGGCTGGGCGGATCCGGCCTCCGGGCTGGCGATCGGCTTCGTGCACAACCGGCTGTTGACCCCGTTCGTGGCAATCGACCACGCCGGTTTCGTCGGAACGGCCGCGCTGATTCGCCGCGGCGTCGCCCGAGGGCGCCGGCACGGCTACACGCCGATCCCGCAGCTGGGGGAGCCGTTCGCGGCGCCGGATGCAGCGACCGGCTAGTGCTCTACCGCGTCGCAGCTTGCCGTTGTGCCCAATGGCGGCGACCCGCTTCACCCGGCTCCGCCGGGTTTGCGATCGCCGCTGTGCTGAATGGCGACGACCCGCTTCACCCGGCTCCGCCGGGTTTGCGGTCGCCGCTAGGGTTGCCGAGTGACTGACCGTACGCCGAAGCTCTACATCTTCCCGCACGCCGGCGGATCGCCGCAGTACTACGTGCCGTTCTCCAAGACGTTCACCACCGACGTCAAGCGCATCGGCGTGCAATATCCGGGCAAGGGCGGAACCCACGACCTGGGCGCCTTCACCAGCATCGAAGACCTCGCCGACCAGGTCTGCAAGACCGTCGCACCGCCGGCTGCGACCGACGGGCCGGTCGCCTTCTTCGGACACAGCATGGGCGCACTGCTGGCGTTCGAGGTGGCGCGCCGATTCGAGGCGGACGGACATCGGATTGCCGCGCTGTTCGTGTCGGCGGCGGGCGCCCCGGGACGAGCCGGCTACGACAACATCCCCGAGTCCGATCGCGGCCTGCTGGACGCCGTCAGCACCATGACGGGGGTCAACCCCGAATTCTTGGAGAACGAGGAGTTCGCGGCCAAGATTCTCCCGACCCTGCGCGGGCTGAAAGCCATTGCGAACTATGACTGTCCGCCCGAGGCACGGGTGTCCTGTCCGCTCTTTGCATTCCATGGTGACGAAGATGACGTCGCCACCGCGGAGAAGGTGGGTCCCTGGGCGGAGCGCACCACCGCCGAATTCAGCGCGCGGGTGTTCACCGCGCCCGGCCACCACTTCTACCTCAACGATCACCTGCCGGAACTGGTCGGCGATATCGAGCAGAAGATCGCGCAGTACTGCCAGGGCTGACGCGTACCGGCCCGGTCCGGAATGTGAATGGGCCCTTGGTGCCGAAGTTACTCGTGATGCGCGTAATTGACTTCTCCGCTACTATGGCGGATCTGCTGCGTTTGCGCTGTATGTGGGCCATAAATTGCCTGTCAGCAGCGCGTCCGTGGTAGCCTCCGCGGGAGGGAAACGCCTGGGATGTCGGGGTCCAAGGAGTTTTAGCGCAGGTTCCACACATCCAGAAGGGGTACCCGTGGCGTTGGTCGAATCATCCGCACCGGCCGTGTCGGCCGGGCGATCGCGGCGCTCGGAGGTCCCCGCCCCCGTCTGCACCCGGCACGGCGAGCAACCAACCTGCGCTGAGGCTGAAGTATTCAGCTGAGCAAGCCCGCTAGGGATGCCCGCCAGAACTGATCCCGTGGGGGATCCATCCCAAATGTCGCTAATCCAATTGCATACCTCCGCTGTGCAGGGACCTTGCGCAGCGAAACCGTCAGTTCGGACAGTAAGCGCAACGACTCTCGACGGGGCCGAAGTACTCAGCAGGTGAGGTCCACGGACCTGACAGCATAAGGAGAAGACAACGCAATGTCGGTAACTGAAACGCACATCCCGACCCTGTTGGCGAACCTCGAACGGGACAAGCCGAACGAGCCTGCGTACACGTTCATCGACTACGACGTCGACCCCGCTGGCTACCGCGAGACCGTCACCTGGTCGCAGCTGCGTAACCGCGTACGGGTAGTGGCGGCAGAGCTGGCAACCTGCGCCTCTCCGGGCGACCGGGTGGCGATCCTGGCTCCGCAGAGCCTGGAGTACATCGTCGGGTTCTACGGTGCGCTGGAGGCGGGCATGATCGCCGTCCCGCTGCCGGTGCCGATGTTCGGCGTGCACGACGAGCGGGTGTCGGCGGCGCTGCGTGACAGTGCCCCGGCCGCGATCCTGACCACCACGTCGGCGGTCGGCGACATCGCCAGCTCGATCAAGGGCCTGGGCGGAAAGCCGCCGGTGGTCATCGAGGTCGACGCCTTGGACCTCGACTCCGAGCCTGTGGCAGCACCCGGCGCGACGGCGCAGACCAAGGTCGCCTTCCTGCAGTACACGTCGGGTTCGACCCGGACCCCGGCCGGCGTCATGGTCACCCATGCCAACGCCGTGTCGAACATGGTGCAGATGGCCGACGACACCTTCGCGCTGACCGGCGGCAAGGCGCCGGAAGGCCTCAACCTGGTGTCGTGGATGCCCTTCTACCACGACCTGGGCCTGCTCGGAACCGTCATCTACCCGCTGGTCCTGGGAGTGCACACGGTGCACATGAGCCCGATGGCGTTCCTGGCCAAGCCGGCGCGCTGGATGCAGGAGCTCGCCAAGGTTCCCGTCGGCTTCACTGGTGGACCCAACTTCGCCTATGAGCTGGCCGTGCGGCGGACCTCCGATGAGGACATGGCGGGTCTCGACCTGGGCAACGTGCACACCTTCTGCTTCGGTGCGGAGCGCATTCACGCCGCGACGCTGCGACGCTTCGTCGACCGTTTCTCCAAGTTCAACGTGAACCCTGCCGCCCTGCGCCCCGGCTATGGGTTGGCCGAGGCGAGCGTTTACTTGACGTCCAACACTCCCGGAAATCCGCCGCCGACCGCGCGGTTCGACTACACCAAGCTGGCGGCTGGTACAGCCGAGCCCAGTGGTGCCGAAGGCGGCGTCGAGCTGGTCAGCTGTGGTGTTCCTCGGGCCTGCACCGTGCGTATCGTGGACCCGGAAACCCAGACCGAGAACCCGGAAGGCAAAGTCGGCGAGATCTGGACGCACGGGCCCAACGTTGCGGCGGGCTACTGGCACAACCAGCAGGCCACCGAAGCGACCTTCGGTGGCAAGCTCGTCGACCCGACACCGGGGACACCGCAGGGGCCGTGGCTCATGACCGGCGACCTCGGCGTCATCTCCGGTGGCGAGCTCTACATCGTCGGCCGGATCAAGGACCTGCTGATCGTCGACGGGCGCAACCACTACCCGGACGACATCGAGGCCACCGTTCAGGAGATCACCGGTGGGCGTGTCGCCGCGGTCTCGATCCCCAACAGCCAATCCGAGCAGCTTGTTACGATCGCGGAGTTCAAGAACAGGGGGGGTTCCGATGAGGAGATCCTGGACAGGCTGACCGAGGTGCGTCGCAAGGTGACGGCTGCGCTGTCCAAGGCGCACGGCCTGGTGAGCGGAGACCTGGTCCTGGTGTCTCCGGGTGCCATCCCGATCACGACCAGCGGCAAGATCCGACGTTCCAGCTGCGTAGAGATCTACCAGCGTGATGGGTTCGACCGACTGGATGCTACTGCTCGGTCTGTATGACAGATGACGAGCTGCTCGCGCGGCTCTCGGGGAGGTTGAGTTGAGCGAGAAGAGTGCTGCGCCGGTCGGGGGGCCGGATCGTCGGGCGATTGTTGCTGAGGCGCTGCG
>LZME01000101.1 GCA_001673575.1 Mycolicibacter heraklionensis
TCGCCGCGCAGGAGTTCTTCGGGGTGGTGGGCGTGGTTGATTTGGGGTGGGGTGGTGCCGTCGGTCCAGCCGAGGCGTCCGTTGGTGGGGATGGTTTGTTGGTGGCCGTCGGTGGTGTCGGTGTGGTCGCAGCTGCAGGTGAAGAACAGTTCGTCGGCGTTGGTGCGTCCGCCGTGTGCCCAGGGTGTGGAGTGGTGTACTTCGCAGTGGTAGCCCGGTTCCAGGCAGTTTGGTCGGGTGCAGCCGCGGTCGCGGGCGTAGCAGATGAGGCGTTGGTCGGCGGTGGCGATGCGTTTTTGTCGGCCGAGGTAGAGCGGGCGTTTGGTGTGGTCGTCGAAGACGGCGAGGTAGTGAATCGATTGGGCGGCCATGGCGATCAGGTCGCGCATGGGCAGTCGGGATCCGCCGCCGGTCAGTGCTGGCGGTGGCATCGGGACCGAGGGATCGCTTGCGGCGTGGGCGGCTTGGTTGAGTTCGGCCAGGGTGGTGGTGATCACGACGGTGACGGGGTGGCCGCGGTGGGTGCCGAGTTTGCCCGAGGCGATGGCGGTGGATAGGGCTAGGCGCAGGGCGTCGTGGCAGCGCTGTGCTGGACTGCGGTTATCACCGGCGGCGGGGGCGGTGGCATCGGGGTTGTGGCGTCCGGGGCGTACCGCGGCGGCAACCGCTTCGAAGTAGGCGCGGGTTTGGGGGTCGAGGAGGCCGGTGAGTTTGGTCATGCCGTCGGGGCCTTGGCGGCCCAGTGTCAGGCTGCGGCGTCGTGCGCGGTCGCGGTCGCTGAACAGGCCGTCGGGGTTGAGGTGATCGGCGATGCGTTGCCCGATCTTGGTGAGCACACCTGAATCGACTGCGGTGGCGTGGGCGACCAGGGCGGCTTCTGCCTGCGCGATCTGGGGCGGAGTCACCGATCCGGGTAGGACGTCGACGGCTTGGCAGATCGCGCGGATGTGGTCTTCCCCTATAGAACCGGCTTCGATGGCGCTGGCCAGGGCCGGGAGCTCAGGAGGCAAAACGGCGCCGGTCAGGGAGCGTCGGGGTCGGATGCGGGCGGCCAGGCGGCAGCGCCGGGTGATCTCGCGTGGGGTGATGCGCAGCCGTTTCCAAACGGCGGCTCGTGCTTCGGCAATCGAACCGCAGCCGTCGGGTGGTTCGGCGAGTTCGCCGAAGATCCGATACATCAACCCGCGGTTGACGCGGTCTTGGGTCTCCAATCGGTCGGCGACCTCGATGCGAAAGGTGTTGCCCACCAGATCCGTCGAGGTCGCCCGCAACACCGC
>LZME01000102.1 GCA_001673575.1 Mycolicibacter heraklionensis
GCGCGAAACCGCCTGCGCCGCCGAGGTTTCGCCGTGAGCCCAGGTAGGTTGAGGGCACTGCCACATCGGCGACCAGCCGGGCCACCGCGGCATCGTTGTCGTTGTCGACGACGATCAGGTGGTCCGGGGCGCGGGTCTGGCTCACCAGTGCCTTCAACGACTCGGCCAGTTGCTCGACCCGCCGGTGGGTGACCACGACGGCATAGACGGTCTCAGCCACCGGCCGTCTCCGCCAGCACCTCGCGCACGTGCCGGGCCGCGTCGGGGCCTTCGTAGGCGCCGACCACTTCCTCGATCCCGCCGGTCATCCGGATGGTGCCGTGATCGATCCACATCGCGGTCTTGCAGAGGCGGGCCAAGAATTCGTTGGAATGGCTGGCGAACACCAGGATTCCGGACCGTTCCACCAGCTTCTGCAACCGGGTCTGGGCCTTCTTCAAGAACTCGGCGTCCACGGCGCCGATACCCTCGTCGAGCAACAGGATCTCGGGGTCGATGCTGGTGACCACGCCCATCGCCAACCTCACCCGCATACCTGTGGAGTAGGTGCGCAGCGGCATCGCCAGATAGTCGCCCAGCTCGGTGAATTCGGCGATCTCGTCGACTTTGGCGGCCATCTGCTTGCGGGTCTGTCCGAGAAACAGGCCGCGGATGATGATGTTCTCGTAGCCGGAGATCTCCGGGTCCATGCCCACACCCAGATCGAACACCGGCGCCACTCGCCCGACCACCGACGCCGACCCGCGGGTGGGCTCGTAGATTCCCGAAAGAAGCCGCAGCAGAGTGGATTTGCCCGCGCCGTTGTGGCCGACCAGGCCCACCCGATCCCCCAGCGACAGTGACATGGTGATGTCGCGCAGCGCCTCGACCACCACCACATTGGAGTTGTTGCGTCCGATCGCCCCGCCGGCCTTACCGAGGAACGCCTTCTTCAGTGACCGTGATTTGGCGTCGAAGATAGGGAACTCGACCCAGGCGTCACGGGTTTCGATACGAGGATCGTTGTCAGACACGGCAATTCCGCTTGCAGGCTTACAGGTACTGGCCGGAGCCGTGGCTCTGGCTGTGCCCATGCGGCGCACCCGGGCCGGCGCCGGGGGGCAGCGCGCCGTGGCGCATCTGCTCCAGCTGTGCTCGGGCAGCCATCTGCTGGGCGAACAACGCGGTCTGGATGCCGTGGAACAGACCCTCCAGCCAGCCCACTAGCTGGGCTTGGGCGATTCGCAATTCGGCGTCCGACGGTGTGGCGTCCTCGCGCAGCGGCAGCGTGAGCCGGTCCAGCTCCTCGCGCAGTTCCGGAGCCAAGCCGTCCTCGAGCTCGCGAATGCTGGCGGAGTGGATCTCGCGCAGGCGCGCCCGGCTCGCGTCGTCCAGCGGTGCGGCCCGCACCTCCTCGAGCAGCTGCTTGATCATGGTGCCGATCCGCATCACCTTGGCGGGCTGCTCGATCAGATCGGTCAGCGGTGCCTCGTCATCGTCGGCGGCGTCGGTGGAGCCGTTGAGCCCGGCCGCCAGCAATCGCGGGTCGGCGCCGCTGATGATCTCGACGCCATCTGCACTGTCCATGTCGTCTGCGCCGCTGGTGGTCACCGCGCTCTGTCTCCTTGCCATTCGTAGATGCTGGCCCCGCCATTGTCGTAGATCTTGGCCCACGACCGCGATTTCTCCAGTGACACTAGCCCGTCAGGTAGCGAGAACCCGCGGACCGTCGGGCTGCTGATCAGCACGTAACGGATATTCAGGTCGTGCACGGCGGCCGCCACCCGGGGATCGGTGTCTGCGTCGTCGGCGAAGGCCCAGAACACGAACCGCTCCGGGCCGGGGCCTTGCTGCTGAGGGTAGTCGTAGTGCGTCCACAGCGGGTGCAGGTCGGCGACCGCGTACATCCAGGCGCTGCCGTCGACGTTGGCGTTGCCGATCACGGTGTCGTGGGCCCCGGGCAGGTCGGCCAGGTAGGCGTACGCCTGCAAGTCACGGGCATCGACCATCACCGAGTCGTACTTGTCGCCGAACAAGAACGCGTGCCGCGGCAGGTAATGCCAGGCCAGCCCCACCGTCGCGGTCACCAGCAGCAGCCCGGTCAGTACCGGCCGCGCACGCGCGCCTATCGGCTTGGACATCAGCCCGGCCAGCGTCGCCAGGCCCACTCCGGCCATCGGGACCAACAGCAGTGTCATCGCCGCCATGATTCGGCGCGGGTCGCTGTAGAACAGGTCGGTGAAGGTGCCCACCACCGCGCCGACCGGGCCGCCGAGCGGAGCCGAGGACTGCACCACTCCCACCACCAGTACCGCCCACAGCGCCAACGGCCACCACACCTTGCGAGCCACCAACAGCGCCGCCCCGAGCGCGGTCAGGGCCACCAGCGCGTATTGGATCGGAAAGTCGTTGAGGTGGCGGGTGTGCATCAGCAGCGCGTCGCGCAAACCCGATTTGCGGCCCTCATGGGTCAGAAACGCGTGCCCGGCGATGATCTCGGCCTGTTTGCGCACGCTCAGCAGTTGCGGCAACAGCAGCAGCCCGGTCGGGATCAGGACCCCGGCCAGCGCGAGGGTGTCCCGCCGCTTCCCTCGCAGCGGATTCCAGAGTGCGCCGTCGGGGGGACACAGCCACCAAGCCGTCAGCAGCAAGACCGTGACCACGCCTCCGGTCAGGTGGACCGAGAACACCCCCAGCAGCGCCAGCACCGCCACGCCCATGCGGTCCCGCAGGGTGCGGACCGCGGTGATCAGCGCGAACGCCGGCGCCACCAGGCCGTAGGCCACCAGGTTGGGCATGGCGGCGGTGCCGAACTCGACGTAGGGCAGCGCGGTGAAGGACGCCGACAGCGCGGCCGCGGTGGCCGCCGACACTGCCGTCACGGCGGTGCTCGTCACCCGCTGCAGCAGATTCCAGGTGAGCAGGGCCGCGCTGACCGGGAACAGCCACACCGAGGCGGCGAGGCCGGCCAGAGTATAGCCGGTAGCGGGTGCGGCGCCGGTCAGTTGGCACAGCACCGCGGTCAGCGCGTGGAACGCCGACGGGTAATACAGCGCGGCGTGGGTTTCGACATTGCGCAGCTCGCCCATGTGAGTCGGTGAGGCCTGGCCGGTGTCGAGGATGAATCGGACGGTGTTGGCGTGCCACACCGCGTCCCAGGTGCTGGGAATGCTCTGCCAATCCGGGATTCCCCGCACCGCGGCCCAGCCGATCAGCAATACGCCCAGCAGCGTTCCCGCAGCCACCGTGAGTATTGGCCACAGGGCCGGCGAGGGGGCCGCCACATGGACGCCGGGACGGCGCTCCAGCAAAGACCGCGTTCCCCGCGCCAGGCCGTAAATCGCCGCGCCGACCACCACCAGCGCCGCCGCTGCAGTGACTGCGTTCCAAGGGATTCCGACGGCGCCGAAAGGGACGATGGCCAGGCCTACGACTCCGTAGGTAAGTGCCGGCCCTAACGCCACGGCTAACGGCCAGTTCAGCCCGGCGCTGGCCGCTACGAGCGCGCCCGGGAGCACCAGCAGCAAAAGCGCGGCGACCATTCCGAAGCCCAGAAGCACTGCACTAGTATGTCTGCCAAGGTGACCTGGCTCCGTATTGCGGGGGAGCTATCTCGTTATCCGAGACGTTCACCGATCGATCTTGAGAAGTTTTAAGGTGGCTGGCATGGCCTATGACGTCGCTCGCGTGCGTGGATTGCACCCGACGCTCGGTGACGGATGGGTTCATTTCGATTCGCCGTCGGGCATGTTGATTCCGGACTCGGTGGCCACCACCGTGTCGACCGCGTTCCGGGGATCGTTGGCGAAGGCTGTCGGCCCGCACCCGGCGGCCCGCCGCAGTGCGGCGGTGTTGGTCGCGGCCCGCCAGGCGGTGGCCGATCTGGTGGGCGCCGATCCCGCCGCGGTGGTGCTGGGTCCGGATCGCGCCGTGTTGTTGAGCGCTTTGGCCGATGCCGCGTCGTCGCGGGTGAGCCTGGGCTACGAGACAGTGGTCACCCGTCTCGACGATGAGGCCAACATCGCCCCCTGGGTGCGGGCCGCCAATCGCTATGGCGCGAAGCTCAAATGGGCTGAGGTCGACATCGAGACCGGGGAGCTGCCCAGCTGGCAGTGGGAGAATCTGATCACCCCGTCCACCCGGCTGGTGGCACTCACCTCGGGGTCGGGGGTGCTGGGCACCGTCACCGATCTTCGGCCGGTCACCAAGCTGGTCCACGACGTGGGCGGCGTTGCCGTTGTCGACCACTCGGCCACGGCGCCCTACCAACTACTCGACATCAACGAGGTCGATGCGGACGTGGTGGCCGTCAACGCGGCCTCCTGGGGCGGGCCGCCGGTGGGCGCGCTGGTCTTTCGTGACCCGGCGCTGATCGACACGTTTGGGTCGGTGTCGCTGGACCCGCACGCCGTGGGCCCCGCCCGGTTGGAAGTCGGCCTGCACCAGTTCGGTCTGCTGGCTGGGCTGGTGGCCAGTGTCGAGTATCTGGCTTCGCTGGACGAGTCGGCCCGGGGTAGCCGCCGCGAGCGGCTGGCGGTATCGATGCAGTCTGCGGCGGCGTATCTGAACCGGCTGTTCGAGTACCTACTTAGTTCCCTGCGGTCGCTGCCGCTGGTGATGCTGATCGGCCAGCCCGAGGCGCGCATCCCGGTGGTCAGCTTCGCAGTACAGAAGGTGCCGGCCGAACGAGTGGTACAGCGGTTGGCCGACAACGGTGTGCTGGCGATCGCCAATGCCGGATCCCGGGTGCTGGATGCGATCGGGGTCAATGACATCGGGGGAGCGGTCACCATCGGGCTGGGCCACTACTCGACGATGGCCGAAGTCGACCAGCTGGTTCGGGCGCTGGCGTCGCTGGGCTGACGGCCGCCGCAGCTGGAATCGCGCGTTTCCTCATTCGTTCGCAAGCTACGCTGTGGTCGTTACCGACGTATCTCCGAAGGCAGAGCAGACGATGGCAGAGCTGACAAGTTCCTTGGCCCCTTTGGCCTTGGACACCTTGGTGGACCTGATGCAGCAGCAGGCTGCGCGTTTTCAGGACACACCCGCTTTCATCTTCTGCCCCGAAGGCGATATCGAAGAGGACCGGGTCACCTACCGCGATCTGGACCGGCGGGCCCGCTCGATCGCGGCGAACCTGCAGCTTCACGGTGCCGCCGGGAAGCGTGTGCTGGTGCTCTGCCGCCCCGGTGTGGACAGCATCGCCGGGCTGTTCGGCTGTTTCTACGCCGGCGCGATCGCGATACCGGTCGACGAGCACTGGCCTATCCGGCGGATCGAGACCGTCGTGCCCGAAGCGGATGCGGGCTTCGCGCTGGCGACGGCCAAGACCCAGGCCAAGATGAAGTCTGCGGTGGACGGCCTCAGTTCTGGGCCGAAGCTGACGTGGCTGGCCATGGATGAGGCCGCCGACGGCGGCGCGGACTGGGAGCCGCAGGGCGTCCGGGGCGACAGCCTCGCCATGATTCAGTACACCTCGGGCTCCACCGGGGTGCCGAAGGGTTGCGTGCTGACTCACCGCAACTACCTCAGCAACCTGGAGATCATGCGGTGGGCGCTGAATCCGCCGGATGATGCGCCAGTGATGAACAGCCCGATCAGCGGGGTGTCTTGGCTGCCGCAGTACCACGACATGGGCTTCGTCGGGGGCATCCTCGGCACCATTTATGGCGGCCGCACCACCGTGCTGATGTCGCCGAGCGCCTTCCTGATGCGCCCGCTCCGGTGGATGCAGGCGATCTCGCGCTACCAGGCGACCATCACCGCCGCCCCCAACTTCGCCTACGAGGCCTGCGTCAAACGCAGCACCGCAGAGCAGCGCGCCGCCCTTGACCTGTCGAGCCTGTCGATCGCCGTGGTCGGCGCCGGGCCGATCAGTTCTGAGACTCTGCAGTCCTTTACTGACGCATTCGCGCCCGCCGGTTTCCGGCCGGAGGCCTTCATTCCGGCCTATGGACTGGCCGAGGCGACCCTGGGCGTGACGGGCATGTCCGAGTCGGCGTTGCCGGTGGTCCGACACTTCGACCGGACCGCGCTCACCGAGGACCGCGTCGTCGAGGTAGCAGCCGACGTTGCCAAGCCGGAGGCCGCGCTGCCGCTGGTGGGCTGCGGTAAGAAGTCGGAGCTCCTGGACGTCCGAATCGTCGACGCCGAGACGCGGGTACAACGCGGCCCTGAGGAAGTGGGCGAGATCTGGGTGTCCGGGCCAAGCGTGGGCGTGGGCTACTGGGGGCGTCCCGAAGAGACCGAGCACGCCTTCGCGGCGCATCTGGCCGACACCGGCGAGGGCCCCTACCTGCGCAGTGGCGACTTGGGGTTCTTCGCCGGCGGCGAACTGTACGTCACGGGCCGGTGTAAGGATCTGATGACGATCGGTGGCTATAGCCACTACCCCAATGACATCGAGCTGACCGTGCAGGCCTGCCACCCGGCACTGATGCCCAGCCGTGGCGCGGTGTTCCAGTTGCCGACCGAGCGTTACGCCCCCGAATACATGGTGGTGGTACAGGAGGTGCACCACCATGAGGCGGTCGGGGTCGATCCGAAAGATCTGATCGAAGCCATTCGGGCGGCTATCCGCACTCGCCACGGAATCGACGCACAGGCCGTCGTGCTCCTCAAACCGATGCGGATACCGACCACCACCAGCGGCAAGATTCAGCGCGGCGCGTGCCGCGACCAGTACGTTGCAGGTGAGCTGACGGTGTTGGCGGAGTGGGCCGAGCCGCGGCCGGCAAAAGCGGGACCGGGACTCAAGGGCGCGCTGTTGGCCGGGCTGGGCCGGGCCGTCGCGGCCGGATTGGCGCAGCAGCGGCGGGAAGGCTCGCCGGACCGGGCCTGAAGTCAGTCCCGCTGGGACCGCCGCTGTTGCTTGGCTGCCTTGAAGCCGCTGCCCAGTAGGCCCAGGTTCAACTTTCCGGCGCTGGCTGGTTGATCGGGCGGGGCCGGAACCTCGCCCGTGTGTCGAGTTGCCGGCCGATGCTCGGGCCATGTCGGCGGCGCCGCCCCCCGCCAGAGCGTCCCTACCTAAGCGTCGCCACACCCCGCAGAATAATCATTAACAAAACCCAAGAGTCCTGCCTGGGTTCAGGGTGCACATGTCGGTGACGTGGGGATACGTCCGTCCTGCCTGATGGACTTCTATCGCCTCACGTGCAATCAAACAGAATTTTTACGACTGTTTTCCTTATAAAAATTACGGTTCGACAAAGCTCAAAACTCATGTAAGTTTAAGCAACGTCCGTAGTCAGTGTCCGTAGGAGAGCATGATGCAGCTCGCGCTTCGCCCGTACGTCACCCCCGGTGTCGCGATCGCGGGTGCCGCGTTGATCGCGGTAAACGGGGCGGTTCCCGCCGCGGTGCTGCGGCCCCAAGTCGAGCCTCGCCAGTCCTATGAGCTGGCCCAGCACCATCCCGTGAAACTCACGGCCGACTTCTTCGGACCGTGGCAGGACCTGTTCAACAACACCGCCACCAACCTGGTGGCGATGGGATCTGACAACGGGTGGATCAACCTGCTCGAGCAGATCTTCAGCGACCCGAGCTCGCTGTCGCGGCTGCCGGAGGTCTTCGACTTCCTGACCAGCATCATGCCGTCGATCAGCGGCTCCGACCCGCTCATGGTGCTGCTCTCGCCGATCCTGACCATCGGCATGGGGATCATCGGCCCGCTGGTCACGGTCAACGACGCGATGCAGGACATTCTCAACCAGATCTTCAACCCCAACGACCCGCTCGACCCGTTCGCGGCGATCTTCACCGCGGTCCCGCGCCTGCTCGACGCGTGGCTGAACGGCACCAGCACCATCGATGTGGCCGGCATCAGCATCCCGGTCTTCAACGGCCTCCTGGTCCCGGGGCAGAACCTGATCATCGACCAGACGGCCGAGGAGCTGGCCAACAACCTCAACATCGGCGACCAGACCATCGCCAGCCTGCTCGACCAGACCGGCATCGGCACGCTGCAGGTGGCGGGCATGCTGACCGGCCTGCTGGACAGCGTCGGCCTCGGTGACGACACCCCCGTCGACGTCATCAACGCCCTCGGCCTGGGCAGCCTTGAGGTCTCCAGCGTGCTGAGCACCGTCTTCGACGCGGTCGGCATCGGCAACCCCACCATCGCCGAACTCATGGACCAGTTGGGCATCGGCAACGTTCAGGTCGCCGACCTCGCGATCGACTTCACCCGTGCGCTGGGCTTCGACAACCCGACGGTCGTCGACATCGCCGGCGACGTCGGTTTGGCGGATCTCAAGCTGGCCGACCTGGGCATGGACGTGCTCAACGCGCTGGGCATCGGAGACCCGACGGTCAACGAGCTCCTCGGCGACATCGGCGCCGGCGACCTGACGCTCAACGGACTGCTGCAAACAGCCGTGGAAGCGCTGGGTCTCGGCGGTCAAACCCCGGCGGACCTGCTTGACGCCACGGGCCTCGGTGCACAGACCACCCACGAGTTCATCACCTCGCTGCTCGGCGGACTGGGTCTGGGCAACCAGACGATGATGGACCTGCTCAGCCAGGCTGGCCTTGCCGACGCTGACGTGGGGCAGTTGGCCGTTAGCGTCCTCGGCTCCTACGGCAATGTCACGGTGGCCGACGTTATGGGTTTCGCGGGCTTCGGCGCTGTCACGACCCGGGACATCACCGACCTGTTGGGTATCACGAACCTGTCGCTGGGCACGATCTTCGGCAACCTGTCCTACATCACCGGCAATCTCACGATCAACGACATGCTCGTCGCCACCGGCATGACCCCGCTGGACAAGGGTGGTGACGCCCTACTGTCCGAATCCCTGGCGGGTACCACCATCGCCAGCATGCTGGGCGCCCAGTTGGACGAGCCGCTTTCTGTGATGCTCGGCCCGATGGGCGAGATGAGCCTCAATGACATGATCCTGCAGAACTTCTCGATGACCCTGGGGCAGATGCTCGCCGACTCGGGCATGGCCGACCAGACCCTGACCGACCTGGTGCTGGCTGGTATGCCCGACGCGCCGCTGTCGTCGCTGCTCGGCATCATGGGCAACACCACCTTGGCGGATCTGATCGACCAGCTGGTGCCCGCCGACCAGACCATCATCGACATGCTCAGCGCGTCGGGTCTGGGCGACCAGACCATGAGCGAACTGCTCAACCAGACCTTCGGTGACCAAACCGTCGCCAACGCACTGGACGACGGCGGACTGGGCAGCATGCACCTCGACGACATCATCCGTCAGGCGCTGGGCCCGCAGACCCTCAACGACATGCTCAACGACTTCGGCCTCGGCGGCCAGTCGCTCAGCGACCTGTTCGACCAGTTCTTCGGCATCACCACCATCGCCGACCAGATGCTCGCCCTGGGCCTGGGCGATCAGACCCTCAACGAGCTGATCGACTCGCTGTTCGGGACCTCGACGGTCAGTGCGCTGCTCGGCGACTTCGGCACCCAGACCGTCGACGAGCTCCTGACCTCCATGGGCCTTGGAGATATGACCGTGATCAACGCGCAGATCAGCGAGTTCTGGGGCTCGATGTCCTACTGGCTTGACGGCCTAGGGGACCAGATCACGGCGGTGCTCAGTGGCTAAGCGACCTGAACGGCAAAGCAACTTCGGAACTTCCGTCCGGGAGGGCGTCATGCAGCAAACACTTCGTCCGTACGTCACCACCGGCCTGGCTGTTGCCGGGGTGGGCCTGGTCGCGGTTCCGCCCGTGGCCTCGAACCTGCCGCAGCTGCAACACCAGCTCGCGACGATCGAGCAGCGCGGCGTTGCGCTCACGTCAGGCTTCTTCTCGCCCTATACCGATCTGTTCGAGCACACCATCGCGAACCTGCAGGCGCTGAACCAGAACTCAGTGGACATGTGGGGTCTGCTGCAGCACATCATCACCCACCCGCAAGAGGCGATCAACGGCATCCCGGATGTCATCAACATCTTCACCAACTCGATGCCCACCGTCGGCGTCCAGATCTTCCCGTTCCCGGCGGAGATCGACCTGCAGCTGCCGACCTGGGCCGCTTCGCTGCTGGCAGGTATTGGCCCATGGGTGACCATGGGCAACGCGTTCCAGCAGGTCATGGAGGAAATCTTCAGCAACCTCTTCACCGACCCGATGAAGGCGTTCTCGGCGCTGATCGGTGCGCCGGCGACGCTGTTGGACGCCTTCCTCAATGGCAGCAGTGGAGTCGACTTCGGGGGCGCCTACTTCCCGTTGTTCAACGGCATCTTGACCCCCGGACAGCCGATCGACGCCAACTTCAACATCGGTGATGTGGTCGATCTGTCCGGCATGGGTGACACCACCATCACCCAGCTGTTGTCGCAGGCCGGTATCGGCGATGTTCCGCTGGAAACGCTGATCATCGACCTGCTCGACGGGCTCGGCTTTGGCCATATGACGCCGGTGGACCTGCTCAACGACATGGGCATCGGTACCCAATCGCTCTCCGACCTGCTGATCGGCGTCTTCAACGAGGCCGGCATCGGCAACCCCACCATCGCTGAGCTGTTGGAGAGTATCGGTGGAATCGAGCCCGGCGACTCGGTCGCCAGCCTGCTGATCGCACTGCTCAACCAGACCGACATCGGCAACCCCAGCCTGTCCGAACTCATCCTGAGCTTCGTCGGCGGTGACGACGCCACCGTCGGTGGCCTGATCAAGGACCTGCTCGGCGCTACGGGCAACGAGTCCCTGGCAAGTCTGATCGACCCGTCCTGGACCATCGGCGGATTGCTGACCGATTCGCTCGGCGACCCCCCACTGACCGACCTCTTCGAGCAGATGGGCCTCGGCAACATCACCATCGGCGCGCTCGCCGGAATGTTGGGCGAGTACGGCGACCAGACGCTGATCGACCTGCTCAACGATGGGTTCCTCGGACCGGACATCACCGGCAGCACGCCGCTGATGGAAATGATGCTCTCGATGTTCCCGCCCGGCGCCACCTTGGGCGACCTGATGGGGCCGTTCGGCAGCCAGACCGTCGCGGATCTGATCGACATGATGCCGATCGGCGAGAACACCATGGGTTACCCGCCCGACACTCCGGTCAGCGACGTTGTGCTCGTGGACTTGATGTACACCCTTCCCAGCCCGGCGCCGGGCTACGCCAACCTGGCTGAGACTCCGCTGGGCGTGCTCGCCCCCGATCAGGCCAGCCTCCTTGAGAAGGCCGGCAACCCGACGCTGGGCGCGGTGATGGGCACCAACACCGTCGGCCAAGTTGTCGAGGGCCTGAACATGTCCAACATCACCGTGTTCCAGGGCCTTGATGCCATGGGCCTCGGTAACTACACGCTCGAGCAGTTGTTCGACGGACTGGGCAATCTGACCGGCAACGTCACTCTTGAGCAGTTCCTCACCGCATGGGGCTTCGACCCGACCCTGACGGAGCTCTTCACGAATGCTGTCGCCGGACTGGGGCTGACCGACACCACGCTGCTCTCGTTGTTCGAGGACTGGGGGATGGGCAGCGTCAGTCTGTCCGGCCTGATCGACAGTCTCGGCTTGAACGACATGTACATCCAGGCGATCTTCAACAACCTCGGCCTGAACAACATCGACATCGACATGTTCATCGACCGCCTCGGGTTGAGCAGCATCTCGATCGCCGGCATTCTCAACGGCCTGGGCCTGAACGACCAGTCGCTCGACGAGTTCATCAACAGCCTGTTGGGCGGGGTCTCGATCGAGAGCATCCTGGGTGGTCTGGGTCTGGACGAGGTCCACTTGGACACGTTCATCACCGACCTGATGACCAGTGTGCTCGGCGACCCCACTCTGGGGACCTTCCTCGGCTGGATCGGCCTGGACACCTTCGATCTGGACACCATCGTCTCCAACCTGGGGCTTGATGGCATCACGATCAACTCGCTGCTCACCGACCTCGGCCTGGGCAGCCTCGACATCAACGGCCTGATCGACGGGCTGGGGCTGTCCGACCTGGGCCTGTTCGGTATCAACGGCAACTTCTTCGGCGTGGCGTCGGAGTGGCTCAACGACATTCCGAACCAGATCGCCGCGGCATTGGGCTTCTACGGCTGAACCTGCTGAGCGGGTAAGCCGCCAAATCCAAACTTCATGACAGACAAAGCGAGCACAACTGTGGGCCACACAGATAGGAAAACCCAAATGGCAGTAGGACGTAACGCTTCGGGCAACGGTCACTCACGTCGGCGTGGCCGCCGTCTGTTGGGTGCCGGTAGTGCGGTTGGGGCGTTTTTGGCGTTTGGGTTGTCGCCGTTGTCTTCGGCGCCTGTTGCGCATGCTGATGAGCTGGATTGGGTTGTTGATCTGGTTGGTTCGGATTTGGCTGGGGCTCTTGCTG
>LZME01000103.1 GCA_001673575.1 Mycolicibacter heraklionensis
TTATCGGGTGAGTGTTCAGCCCGGGCGCGTCACGCCGAAGCCACCGATGCCAGCGTCCGAATTGGCGGGATGACGACCTTGGTGCCGGCGTCGATGCGGGTCACTGCGCCGCTGCGGGCGTTGCGCGCTGCCAGTTCGGCCCGCTCGGCCTGCGCCAGCCGGGTTCCGGCGTCGAAGAGCACCGTCGACAACGGGATCCGCAACGCCGCGCAGATCGCGCTGAGCAGCTCGCTGGACGCTTCCTTGCGGCCCCGCTCGACCTCGGAGAGGTAACCGAGGCTCACGCGCGCCGCGTCCGACACCTCACGCAGCGTGCGGCCCTGGGCGGTTCGGGCTTGACGCAGCACCTCGCCGACCGACTCCCGCAGCAATGTCGTCATCTGCACTCCCCCTCACGGGTCCACCTTGGAAAATCGACAGTCACCAAGGTCAACGCGCGCGACTCCCGAAAGGGTTCCCGGATTCGGCAGATTCATGCGCACATGCGGTCAGCTTCTGACTGGCCCGCCGCGCAGGTCGGCCACCGCCGAAATGACATAGTCCAGGCCGGTCAGCACCGTTAGGACCACCGCCGCGGTCATCACTGTCCACGCCGTTACCAGCCAGGGGCCTGACAGCGGCAAGACGAGCAGCCCGATACCGATGGCCTGCACCAGGGTCTTGAGTTTGCCGCCACGGCTGGCCGGGATCACACCGCGGTGCAGCACGGCGAACCTGAGCACGGTGATCCCGATCTCGCGGACCAGAATCACCACCGTGACCCACCACCACAGGTCGCCCAGCATCGACAGACCGATCAGCGCCGCGCCGATCAGCGCCTTGTCGGCGATCGGGTCGGCCAGCGTGCCGAACTCGGTGACCATGCCGTAGTTGCGCGCCAGGGTGCCGTCCACTCGGTCGGTGATGATGGCGACGGCAAAGATGACGAACGCCGCGATACGGGTCTTCGGATCGTGGCCGTTCTCGGCGAACAGCGCCAGCAGGAAGACCGGGACCAGCGCCATTCGCAGGACGGTCAACGCGTTCGCAAGGTTGACCACGGGGACATGCGTCACCGCTGGACCGGTCTTTGGCTGTCCCGACACGAAGGTCAGAATATCTGTTGCCCAGCCCGAAATGAGAAACCGATACTGTGCAGCTGTGAATCTTGCGGCGGATCGACCGGTGGGGCAGCCCGTGGTCCGGCGTGCGCGCACCTCGGACGTCCCGGCGATCAAGCAGCTGGTGGATGTCTACGCCGGCAAGATCCTGCTGGAGAAGAACCTGGTGACGCTGTATGAGGCGGTTCAGGAATTCTGGGTCGCCGAAGATGCCGATCAGCAGGTGGTGGGCTGCGGCGCCCTGCATGTGTTGTGGTCGGACCTCGGCGAGGTACGCACCATCGCGGTGGACCCCACCCTGACCGGTCGCGGTATCGGACACGCGATCGTCGACCGTCTGCTGCAGGTCGCCCGCGAGCTGCAGTTGCAGCGGCTGTTCGTGCTGACCTTCGAGACCGAGTTCTTCGCCCGGCACGGCTTCACCGAGATCGACGGCACTCCGGTGACCGCCGAGGTGTTCGAGGAGATGCAACGGTCCTATGACGTCGGCGTCGCCGAATTCCTGGACCTGAGCTATGTCAAGCCAAACACCCTGGGCAATACCCGGATGTTGCTGGTTCTCTAAGTTCCCCCTAGTCTCCCCTAGTCTCCCCTAGTCTATGACCAGATCGCGTTCCCGGCGGGTGGCGCCGATGAGAAAGCTGAACTGCCCGTCGGATTCCATCCGGCCCTCACGGACTACCGACAGGTCCGCAATTCCCTGTTTGCGGGCCTGCTCGCGGACCTGTTCCTCGGTGATCATCTCTTTGCGCATGTTGGCGTAGAGGAATGCACCGTCGTAGATCACCAAGAGCGGTCCCGGCCGCAGCAGCCTCGCCACCGAAGGCCAGCGGTGCGCCATCCAGTTCAGCAGGTATGACCAGCCGATGATCACCCCGACGAGCAGGATGCCATCGCTGATCGATCGGTAGCCGCCGGCCATCCCGTTCTGCGCCGCGTCGGCGATCAACACCACGACGATGAGATCGGTGATGCCGTTGGTGCCCGCCTCGCGTTTCAATACCACCCGCAGCAACGCGTAAATCGCGATGTAGATGACGGTTCCACGGATGAAGATCTCCGAGGGCGGGGTATCGAAAGCGAAAAGTCGTGCCCAATCCACGTGGCGAGATTACGCGCCCTCGCGTGCTTGGAAAACTGTCGGTGTCCGGTCCGTGTCCGGTCCGTGTCTGGTGCGTGTCACGACGGCCCGAACCCGAGGACTTCCGGCCCTGCCGCGCGCCGCCAGGACACGAGATAGTGGTACTGACAGTTGCAGACAACTGGAGGTAGCCGTGGCCGAGCACCTGACCCCCCTGGACGCCGGCTTTCTGGGCGTCGAGGATTCCGACCACAACGTCAGCATGGCCACCGGGACGCTGGCCGTCCTCGACGGTCCGGTTCCCGACCATGCCTCGCTACAGGCAACGCTGGCCGAACGCCTGCGCGGGTGCCCGCGGTTCGGGCAGCGGCTGGTACGCCATGCCTTGGATCTGAGCGCACCCGAATGGGTCGACGACCCCCACTTCGACCTCGCCCATCACATCGGCCGGGTCGCGGCGCCGGCTCCCGGCCGAGACGCCGAACTGCACGCGGTGGTTGCCGACGTGATGTCCTGGCGGTTGGACCGCAACCGTCCGCTGTGGGAGATCTGGGTGATCAGCGGGCTCAGCGGTGACCGGTGGGCCCTGCTGATGAAGGTGCACCACTGCATCGCCGACGGCACGGCGGCCGCCCACATGCTGACCGGCTTGTCCGACAACGGATTCGCCCCTGTGGCATCCCACGCCGCCACGGCGCAGGCGCCACACCACCGGCCAGTGCTGGACCTCAACCCGGCGCATTGGCTGCACAACCTGCGTGGCGTGGTGGAACTCGCGACCGGCCTGCTGCAACAGAGCACGTCGTCGCTGAACGGTCCGATCACCAGCCGCCGTCGCTATAGCGCGGCACGAGTGCCGCTCGGCGACATCGAGCAGGTCTGCCGGGTCTTCGACGTGACGGTCAACGATGTGGTGTTGGCTGCCCTGACCGAGAGCTACCGCGACTTCATGATCCGTCGTGGCCAAGTGCCCCAACCCGATTCGCTACGCACTCTGGTGCCGGTATCGACCAGCTCCGCGAATACGCCGGGGAACCTCGACAGCCGGGGGTCGTTGCTGTTGCCGCGGCTGCCGATCGAGGAGTCAAACCCGGTGAAGCGATTGCTCGCCGTGCGCTCCCGACTGGCGCAGGCCAAAGCCGGCGGGCAGCGTCACGCCGGACGCGCGATCATGTCGGCCGCGGGCCTGCTGCCCGTCGCGTGGTCGGCCTGGGCCGCGCGGTTGCTCGGACAGGTCCACCAGCGCGGTGTGGTGGCGTTGGCGACCAACGTGCCCGGCCCGTCAGAGCCGTTGCAGATCATGGGGTGTGACGTGGTCGCGGTGCTGCCGGTGCCGCCGATCGCGATGCAGCTTCGCACCGGCGTCGCGGTCCTGAGCTACGCCGGGGACCTGTTCGTCGGAGTACTGGCCGACTTCGAGTTCGCTGCGGTCGACGAACTGACCCGCGGATTGGAGGCCGCGGTGGCCCGGCTGGTGGCACGCAGCAAGCGACGCAAGCCGCTACGCGACTGGCATGGCCTGGCCCTGGTGCACAGCGCGTAGCCGCGGCTAGAACTCGTCGTCGCCGCCGTCGTCGTCCGGGGCGCTGCCGCCACGGATCAGCATCAGCGTCGCGGCAAGCTCATCGGGTTTGACCAGCACCTGCCGGGCCTTGGAGCCCTCGGAGGGTCCGACGATGTCGCGGGTCTCCATCAGGTCCATCAGCCGGCCGGCCTTGGCGAAGCCGACCCGCAACTTGCGCTGCAGCATCGAGGTGGAACCGAATTGGCTGGACACCACCAGTTCGACGGCCTGCAGGAAGACGTCCATGTCGTCGCCGATATCGGGGTCGACGTCGGCGCGGTCCCCACTGGCCTTCACCGCGGTGACGCCCTCGGTGTATTCGGGCTCGGCCTGGTCCTTGCAGGCGCTGACGACGGCCTGGATCTCCTCGTCGGAGATGAACGCTCCCTGCAACCGGATCGGCTTGTTGGCGCCCATCGGCAGGAACAGCCCGTCGCCCATGCCGATCAGCTTCTCGGCGCCCGGCTGGTCGAGGATGACCCGGGAATCGGTGAGCGACGACGTGGCGAACGCCAGCCGGGACGGCACGTTGGTCTTGATCAGGCCTGTGACGACGTCCACCGACGGCCGCTGGGTGGCCAGCACCAGGTGGATGCCGGCGGCACGGGCCTTCTGGGTGATCCGCACGATCGCGTCCTCCACGTCGCGCGGCGCGGTCATCATCAGGTCGGCGAGCTCGTCGACGACCGCGAGGATGTAGGGGTAGGGCCGGTAGACCCGTTCGCTGCCCAGTGGCGTGGTGATCTCTCCGGAGCGGACCTTGTCGTTGAAGTCGTTGATGTGGCGCACTCGGGACGACTTCATGTCCTGGTAGCGCTGCTCCATCTCCTCCACCAGCCAGGCCAGCGCCGCGGCGGCCTTCTTGGGCTCGGTGATGATCGGGGTGATCAGATGCGGAATGCCTTCGTACGGCGTGAGTTCCACCATCTTCGGGTCGATCAGGATCATCCTGACCTCTTCGGGGGTGGCGCGCGCCAACAGTGACACCAGCATCGAGTTGACGAAGCTGGACTTGCCCGAGCCGGTGGAACCGGCCACCAACAGGTGCGGCATCTTGGCCAGGTTGGCGCAGATGAAGTCGCCTTCGATGTCCTTGCCCAGTCCGATCACCAGCGGGTGGTGGTCGCCGCGGGTGGACGGCGCGGTCAGCACGTCGGCCAGCCGCACCAGTTCGCGGTCGGTGTTGGGCACCTCGATGCCGACGGCGGACTTGCCCGGGATCGGGGCGAGCATCCGCACACTCTCGGTGGCCACCGCGTAGGCGATGTTGCGTTGCAGGGCGGTGATCTTCTCGACCTTCACGCCGGGGCCCAGCTCCACCTCGTAGCGGGTGACGGTGGGACCGCGGGTGCACCCGGTGACCGCGGCGTCGACCTTGAACTGCTCCAGCACCGAGGTGATCGCGTCGGCCATCTGGTCGTTGGCCGCGGTGCGCATCTTCGGTGGGTCCCCGGCGACCAGCAGGCTCAGCGCGGGCAGCGTGTAGGGGCCCTCCACCACCCGGTCGAGGACGACGGTTTTGTCGGCGGGTTTGGCAGCCTTGGGTTCCTTCGGCGGCTTGCGGCGCACGGTTTTGACCGGGGGCGGCGGCGCGGCGGGCTCTTCATCGAGCGGGTAGTTGTCCAGCGGGGTGCGCGACTGCCAGTCCGGGGTGTCGTCGACTCCGGTGTCGGGCTCGAGGGCGCCGAACCGGCTGGTTCCGCCGGCCTGGGCGCCTACGCCGGTGTCGTAGGCGGCGTCGGCATCGTCGCCGTCGGCGCCGTCGTAGGCCTGGTCGTACTCCTGGTCGTTGTCCTGATTGTCGTAGTCGTCGTAATCGTCGTAGTAGTCGTCATCGTCGTAGTCGCCGCGGAACATGGTGCGCAAGGTCTCGGGCGCCTCACGCAGGGTTGTCCCGGTCAGCAACAACACGCCGAACAGCACACCGATGCACAACAACGGCGCGGCGATCCACGCCGTAAGTCCGTCGGCGAGCGGGCCACCGATCGCGAACCCCACAAAGCCGGCGCCATGCAGACGTCCGTCGGGGCTCTGCGGCGAGCCCGACCACAGGTGCCACAGGCCCAGGATCGGCAGCCCGATCATGGCCGATCCCAGGATCAGCCGAGGCCGATTCTCCGGGTCGGGTTCGGTGCGCATCAGCAGCACGGCGCCGGCGGCGGCCAGCAGCGGAAGCAGCACCACCGCTCCGCCGACCACGGTGCGCAGACCGGTGTCGATCCACGCCCCGACCGGCCGGGCCGCATCCAGCCAGCAGCTGGCAGCGGTTACCACGGCAAATCCCAGCAACGCCAGGGCGATGCCGTCGCGGCGATGGCCGGGGTCGATGTCGTGCGCGCGGCCGATCGAGCGCGCCGCGCCACCAGCGCCCTTGGCGACCATCAGCCAGGTGGCGCGGGCGAGGCGTCCGCAGGCCATCCCGAGCGCCACCGGACCCGAATGCTGACGGGCGGCGCGGCGCGGCTTGGCCGCCGGGCGGGACCGAGCGGCCCGCGAACCACCCTTGGGTGCGGCCTTGGAACCGGCTTTTGCCCTGGTCGTTCGGGTACCGGAACGCGCGGGAGCCCTACTAGCAGCGGTCTTACTAGCCATATCGGCAAGCCTAGTCGCAATTACCCCATCTGCACCATAAGCCACACTGGCCCCGACGGATCGGTTCGCCGTGCATCCGGTCCGAGGCTGGGTATCGTGACCGTGAATCCCCCATCAGCCAAGGAGCCGCAATATGCCCGTGGTCTCGCCAGTAGTGGTCGTCGCCACCTTCACCGTCAAGCCGGAATCGGTTGAGGCCGTCCGCGAAATCTGCACCAAGGCGGTGGCACAGGTACACGAGGAACCGGGCTGCCAGCTGTACTCCCTGCATGAAGCCGACGGCGCCTTCGTGTTCATCGAGCAGTGGGCCGACGCCGACGCCTTGAAAGCCCACTCGACGGCACCTGCGGTCGGTGAGCTGTTCGGCAACCTCACCGAGCACCTGGCCGGCGCACCCGACATCAAGATGCTGCAACCGGTTCCGGCCGGCGACGCGGGCAAAGGCCAGTTGCGTCCGTGACGGCTAGTCCGTCGAGCGGCAGCCTGCAGGGCAAGGTCGCGCTGATCACCGGCGCCGCGCGCGGCCAGGGCCGCGCCCATGCCCTGCGGCTAGCTGCCGACGGAGCCGACATCATCGCTGTCGACCTGTGCGAGCAGATCGACAGCGTGCCCTATCCGCTGGCGGACGCCGAGGACTTGGCGGCCACGGTCAAGCTGGTCGAAGACACCGGTGCGTGCATCGTGGCCCGCCAGGCCGATGTGCGTGACCAGGTGGCGTTGGGCGCTGCCCTGCAGGCCGGCCTCGACGAGCTGGGCCGGGTGGACATCGTGGTCGCCAACGCCGGCATTGCCCCGATGGCCGCGGCCGATGGCTGGCACGACGTCATCGACGTCAACCTGACCGGTGTGTATCACACCATCGAGGCCGCGATTCCGACGATGATCGACCAAGGCGACGGCGGGTCGATCGTGCTGATCAGTTCGGCCGCCGGCCTGGCCGGCATCGGCAGCCACGATGCCGGGGCCATCGGTTACACCGCGGCCAAACATGGGCTGGTCGGGCTGATGCGGGTTTACGCGAACCTGCTGGCGCAGCACAGCATTCGAGTGAACTCGGTGCACCCGGCCGGTGTCGACACCCCGATGATCAACAACGATTACGTCCGGGGTTGGCTGGCCGAGGTCACCGCCGCGACAGGTCGGCCACCGGACATGGGCAATGCGCTGCCGGTACAGGTGCTGGAACCGGCGGACATCGCCAATGCGGTGGCCTGGCTGGTGTCCGATGCGGCCCGCTACATCACCGGCATCACCTTGCCCGTCGACGCCGGGTTCATCAACAAGAGGTAGCCCGGTGGCACGCAACCGAGTAGCTCAGACGGCCTACGGCCCGATGGTGTTGGCGGCCATCGAGCACCACGAGCCACCCGGACAACGCCTGTTCGACGACGACCTGGCGACACCGTTCTTGCCCGCCGGCATGCGCTGGTTGGTGGCGGCCACGCGGCCCGCGCCGCTGCGACGGTGGTTCATCGCCGCGATGGAGCGCTCCGGGCCGGGCCTGTGGGTCAACCTGACCTGCCGCAAGCGTTTCATCGCCGACCGCGTCGACGAGGCGGTCGGCGAGCACGTCGCGAAAATCCAGGCCGTGGTGATCCTCGGCGCCGGCCTGGACACCCTCGCCTACCGACTCGCCCGGCGCAGCCCCATCCCGGTGTTCGAGGTGGATCAGCCGGTCAACATCGCCCGCAAGGCCGCCACCGTGCGCCGGGTACTCGGCGGCCTGCCACTGTCGGTACGGCTGGTGGCACTGGACTTCGCACGCGACGACGTGCTGACCACCCTCGTCGAGCACGGTTACCGAACGGCGTCCCGCACGTTCTTCGTATGGGAAGGCGTGACCCAATATCTGAGCGATGCCGCCGTCCGCAGCACCCTCGAGGGGCTGCGCCCGGCGGCATCGGGCAGCCGGCTGGTGTTCACCTACGTCCGGCGCGATTTCATCGACGGCACGAATCTGTACGGGTCCCCGACGTTGTATCGCAGGATGGTCAACAAGCTCTGGCATTTCGGCCTGCAGCCTGACGAGGTGGCGGATTTTCTTGCCGAATACGGCTGGCGATTGATCGAGCAGGCCGGACCCGAACAGTTCCTCCAGCGCTATGTCGAGCCCACCGGCCGCCGTCTGGGCGCGAGTGACCTGGAGTGGTCGGTGTACGCCGAAAAGCTCTGAGCCGGCCGACTCAGACCTCGATCACCGTCGGCACGATCATCGGCTGACGCCGGTAGACCTCGCCCACCCATTTGCCCACCGTGCGGCGTACCGCCTGAGCGATCCGGGCGGGATCGGTGACCTGCTCTGCGGCAAGGGATTCCAGCTCCGCCTCGACCTTGCGGGCCACCGGCTCCAGGGCCTTGGGGTCTTCGGAGAAACCGCGCGAGTGCAGGTGCGGCGGGGCCACCGGTTTGCCGGTCCCGCGGCGCACCACCACCGTCACCGCGACGAATCCGCTGGACAGGATCAACCGCTCCCCCAGCGTCGCATCGCCGACATCGCCGTCGACGAGCCCGTCGACGAACATCTTGCCGGTCGGCACCGCCCCTGCGATGCGTGCCTGCCCGGCGACCAGGTCGACACTGACCCCGTTCTCGGCCAACAGGATCGATTCCTCCGGCACCCCGGTACGGACGGCCAGCGCGGCGTTGGCGCGCATCATCCGCCAGGTGCCGTGTACCGGCATCACATTGCGGGGCCGAATTCCGTTGTAGAGGAACAGTAGTTCGCCGGAGTAGGCGTGCCCGGAAACGTGAACGCGCGCCTGGGCATTGGTGACCACCCGGGCACCGATCTTGGCCAGTGCGTCCATCACCCCGTAGACGGCTTCCTCGTTGCCGGGAATCAGCGACGACGACAGCACCACCAGATCGCCGGCGGTCAGCGTGATGGACCGGTGCTCGCCGCGCGACATCCGCGACAGCGCCGACAGCGGTTCGCCCTGAGTACCGGTGGTGACCAGCACCACCTTCTCCGGCGGCATCATCTCAGCGGCGCCGATGTCGACCAGGTCCGAGTCCGCCACCCGCAGGAAGCCCAGGTCCTTGGCGATGCCCATGTTGCGGACCATCGAGCGGCCGACGAACGCGACCCGGCGACCCAGGGCGACCGCGGCGTCGACGATCTGCTGGACCCGGTCCACGTTCGAGGCGAAGCAGGCCACGATCACCCGGCCCTCGGCGCCACGGATCAGCCGGTGCAGGGTGGGACCGACCTCGCTCTCGCTGGGGCCGACACCGGGAATCTCGGCATTGGTCGAGTCGCACAGGAATAGGTCCACACCCTTGTCGCCCAGGCGGGACATCCCGGGCAGGTCGGTGGGCCGCCCGTCCGGGGGCAGTTGGTCGAGCTTGATGTCGCCGGTGTGCAGCACGGTGCCCGCGCCGGTGTGCACCGCGATCGCCAGCGCATCCGGGATGGAGTGATTCACCGCGAAGTACTCGCATTCGAACACTCCGTGGGTGCTGCGCTGACCTTCCGCCACCTGGACGAAGACCGGCTTGATGCGGTGTTCGCGGCACTTGGCGGCGACCAGGGCCAGGGTGAACTTCGAACCGACCACCGGAATGTCGGCCCGCAGTTTGAGCAGGAACGGGATCGCGCCGATGTGGTCCTCGTGGGCGTGGGTCAGCACCAGCGCCTCGACGTCGTCGAGCCGGTCTTGGATGTGGCGGATGTCCGGCAGGATCAGGTCGACGCCGGGCTCGTCGTGGCCCGGGAACAGCACCCCGCAGTCGATGATCAGCAGCCGGCCGAGGTGCTCGAAAACGGTCATGTTGCGGCCGATTTCGCTGATACCGCCGAGCGCGGTGACGCGCAGCCCGCCTTCGGTCAGTGGACCCGGCGGTAGGAGATCTTCAGTCACCCGCACCTCACCCGAGAACGGACGCGGCGCGCATGTCGATGGCCAGTTCGTCGACCTCGGCGGCGGACGCCGGGACCATCGGCAACCGGGGGTCACCGGCCTCGAAGCCCTGCAACCGCAGGCCGGCCTTGACGAAGGTCACCCCGCCGACGCGACCCATCGCGTTGGACAGCGATGCGATCGAGACGTTGATCTTGCGGGCGGTCTCTACGTCGCCGGCCGCGAAGGCGGCCAGCATGTCGCGCAACTGAGCGGCCGCGAAGTGCGAGATCACGCTGACGAATCCGGTGGCACCCATGGCCAGCCAGGGCAGGTTGAGGGCGTCATCGCCGGAGTAGTAGGCCAATCCGGTCTCGGCCATGATCTGCGCTCCGGCGTGCAGGTCCCCCTTGGCGTCCTTGATCGCGACGATGTTGGGGTGTTCGGCGAGTTCGAAGATGGTGTCCGGCGCGATCGGCACCACCGAGCGGGCCGGGATGTCGTAGAGCATCACCGGCAGCGCACTGGCGTCGGCGACGGCGGTGAAGTGCGCCAACAGGCCGGCCTGGGACGGACGCGAGTAGTACGGCGTCACCACCAGCAGGCCGTGCGCGCCGACCCCGGCGCAGGCCTCGGCAAGGCGCACGCTGTGCTCGGTGTCGTTGCTGCCGGCGCCGGCGATGATGCGAGCCCGGTCACCGACCGCCTCGACCACCGCACGCAGCAGCGTGAGCTTCTCGTAGTCCGCGGTGGTCGGCGACTCACCAGTGGTGCCCGAGATCACCAAACCGTCGCAACCGGCGTCGATGAGGCGATTGGCCAGACGTACGGCGGCGTCGGTGTCCACCGAGCCGTCCGCGCCGAAGGGGGTCACCATGGCGGTCAGCACGGTGCCGAACTGCGCCTTGGCGTCGAATCCGCTGCTGCTCACGGCCCCAAGATTACCTGGCCCTCTCCAGTTGCTCAGACCTCGGTGGCGAGCGGACTGGTCGCGACTTCGGTGCCGTCGGCCAGCGTGCTGATCTGGAAGTCCCCGAACGCCGCCGGAGCCACGTCGGCGAGCTGTCGCAGGCACTCGACGGCCAGCCGGCGAATCTCGACATCGGCGTGCTCGCTGGCCCGCATCGCGATGAAGTGCCGCCATGCCCGGTAATTGCCCGTCACCACGATGCACGTCTCGGTGGCGTTGGGCAGCACGGCACGGGCGGCTTGGCGGGCCTGCTTGCGCCGCAGCACCGCATTGGGCTGATCTGCGAATCTGGCCTCCAGCCGAGCCAGCAGCTCGACGTAGGCGGCCCGACTGGCGTCCGCGGCGTCGGTCAGGATCTGCTGCAGTTCCGGGTCGTCCTCCATCCCGGGCGGCACTACGACCCGCGAGTCCGGTTCCGGCACATAGCGCTGGGACAGCTGGGAGAACGAGAAGTGCCGGTGCCGGATGAGCTCGTGGGTGGCCGACCGGGATATGCCGGTGATGTAGAAGGTCACCGAGGCGTGCTCGAGCACCGAGAAGTGCCCGACGTCGATGATGTGCTTCAGGTAGGTGGCGTTGGTCGCGGTTCGCGGGTTGGGTTTGGACCAGCTCTGATAACAGGCCCGGCCGGCGAACTCGACCAGTGCCGACCCGCCGTCGGCGTCGGTGCTCCACGGTACGTCCGGCGGCGGACTGAACTCGGTCTTGGCAATCAGTTGCACGCGCAGCGGCGCCGTCTCGGCCACGGCACTCACCTTAAGGCGTGCCCGGCCGGTCTCAGCGCCACCGCGCCCACACGTAGGGCACCAGCGACCGCAGGAACTCCAGATCCGGGCCGGGGCGGGCGTCGGCGAAGGCCCGCTCGAAGTACTCCTGGGCCGCCAGCAGAATGCCCTCGGCGTACTGGCGGGTGAACGCGATGCTGCCGTAGTCGTCCATCAGGCTGCGCACCTGCTGCACCAGCGCCGCCGAGCGCTGTGATCGACTGCGGAGCAGGTAGTCCGCCAGCAGGTCTCGGTCGGGCCTCCGCGCCACGGACAACAGGTGGACCAGCGGCAGCGTCCGCTTGCCTTCGTAGAGATCGCCCAGGATCTCCTTGCCGTAGATCCGTTCGTCGCCGATCAGGTTCAGCAGGTCATCGCGGATCTGAAACGCGGCGCCGAAATGAAAGCCGAATCGCACCAGCGGCCCCAGCTCGGCGGTACCCCGCGATCCCACCATCGCCCCCACCCGCAGCGGATGGATGGTGGTGTACCAGCAGGTCTTGTGCAGGATCAGGTTCAGGTAGTCCTCTGGCCGCAGGTCGTCGATGTTGTCGGCCTGCCAGCCCACTTCGATCGCCTGCCCCTCCAGGGTCCGTAGCGCCATGATGTCGAATTCGGCCCACACCAATTCGGCCAGATCCCGGTCCAGCTGCCGGGTCGCCCGCCGCAGTACCTGGCCGGCGACCAATGCCAACGCATCGCCGGCGTTGATCGCCGTCGCCATGCCGTACATGGCACCCAAAGTAGGTCTCCCCCGGCGCATTTCACTGCCATCGGCGATGTCGTCGTGTACCAGGAAGGCGTTGTGCAGCAACTCGATCGCCACAGCCATACCCAGTAACGCGTCGGTGTCCGCGCCGAAGGCCCGGCCGGCCGACAGGCACAGTGCGGGCCGCAGCGCCTTACCCGGTCGCTGGGGGTACGCCCGCAGCGGTGCATACAGCCACTTGGCGGGCTCACCGTCGGGCAGCGCGTCGAGCATCGAGCGGCGGACGATCCTGGCGACCTCGCTCAAGCGCTCATCGACCGCGACCACCGATTCGCGGTCGGCGATCTCGGTCACGGTTCCTGCGCCGCGACGACGAGCACCACCGGCAGCCACAGGTCGGGATAGCCGACCGCCAGGAGGGTGCCACGATAGGTGCCCGGGCAGACCTGGGGGTCGACGTCGACGGTGATCTGCACGCCGCGGCTGGACCGGCGCGGCATCGGCACCGCGGCGGGCTCGACCCGCACGGCATCAGGCTCGATCACCTGGCCACCATGACCGAGCAGCTCGCTGCAGCGCAGCCGGACCTCCGCGCGGTCGGCGCTCTCCCGGTTGTGCAACCACACCTCGCCGGTGGCCGAGCCGGAGCCGGTGACACACAGCGCCAAGGCGTCCTTGGACGCCGGATTGTTGACGTCCAGCCCAACGGACCCACCGTCGCCGGCCGGCCGCGCCGGCAGCGACCGAAGCAGGAACTGCCCGGTCATCGACCACCAGGCCCGCGTCAGCTGCTCCCATTCCGACAGCCCGGCTGGATCGGCACCGTTGCCGCCGTTGCCAGAGCCGCGATCCGGCGAGATCTCGGCCGCTTGGGCGAATCGATCGATGATTCGGCGAGCCGCCCGGAAGCCTTCGGCCTGGATGGCACTGAGGGCACGCGCATTCGCCGCGGGATCAAAAATTGACGCCCACGGTAAATCGTCGATAGTGCCATCGTCGAACGTTTTGTCAGCCACCGATTCCCTCCTTAAGGAAATCAGCCTTACTCTGCCAAAAAATACGCATTGCCAAGCTTGCCGATAAACGACCCGAACGCCGTATAATACCTGCTTATTCGGGAGATCGGAGGCCCAATGGTGGCGACCGATATGGCAACTGCGTCTCAATCTCTGTTGGCGCTTTACGGCGCTCTCGATCAAGCGGTCACCAACACCGGAGACCCGGAAATCGAAGCCACCGTCGAGCGTTATCTTCCGGGCAGCACCGGGGTGAATGCCGGGTGGTACGAAGAATTGCTCGGCTTCCTGGCCAGTCTGGATCACCGAGAGGTGGACGCTCCCGCGGTTCCCGATCTGGGCCAGGCGTTGACGACCCTGCAAACCGGGAACGGATCTGCGACAGACGCACAGTCACAGCCGCTGACCGCGGTGCAGTTGTCCCGCTTGGTTTTCGCGATCGGGGCCCTGAGCCACCTGCCGCAGTACTACCCGCCCGACCGGTGGGATGAACAGTTCGCTGCTACCTTGACCAGCGTTGGCGCCTCGCACGGTAGTGATCTGCTCAGCCTGCTACGACGCGCCTTCCACGATCGCTCCGACTGGCCGGACGTCATGCACATCGCTGTCAGTGCGGGCTTGATCCGCACCGATGTCGCCGCGGTGCCGCTGTGCCAAGCCAAACCCAAAATCGTCCGCGGCCGACTGTGCGTCGTGTACCACACCGAATTCACCAGCACCGCAGTGTCACTCGACGAATTGAAGAACGTCGTCGACCCACTCAACTGGCATCGCTGCCTGCCGTTCTTCTGCGACATGCAGGGCTGGCCCGCCCGCCCGGATGGTTGGTGCCGGGTACTCGAACATTGCAGCACCACCTGCCCGATCGCCGGGACACCGCAGCTGGTGACACCGCTGAAGTACTGGAAGAGCGCCGGCGTCGAGGGCCAGCCATCGGAGCCGACCGCGTGCGTCGATTTCGCACTCGACGACGATCCGGCAACCGGTGAGCACGGCGACGGCCGGATGGTGATCGACGAGGGCTTCATCAGGATGACCGCAACCGACGGCGATCCGGCCCGGCCCGGCGTGCGGGTGCGCACCAGAAAGGTCGCCGGGTTCCGGAACCTCGGTTGGGTTCCGGCGGCGATCTTCGGCTGCGTGATGGGATACGGCGATCAGGGCGTGGAGCTGCTGCTCGGAGGTGTGGCCAAGCGCGCCCAGGCCGGCGGAAAGGGCTGGACCGATTGGGAGCCGTCGGCGCCGGAAAAGATCGCGGGCGTCGCGGCGGCCCGGACTCCGCCGGGAACGAGTGACGACACCGCCCAGCGCGCCGTGCAGCTGGCCGTCGAGATGGCCAACCAGTGCATCGACGACATCTCCGGCAGGAGCGCGGCCCTGGCCGCCAAGTGGGCTACCGGCGCGACGCCCCTCGAAGAATCGCTAACCTTCGCCACCGATCTGGCGGCCCGGCTTGCCTGCGATCCCTGGCGTTATCTGGATCGCCTGCGCGCCGACCTAGGAGGCGGACGATGACCGATGCCGCCGGCTGGATCACCCAGTACGCCACAACCTCACAGCGCCTGGTGAACGAGACGGGCAAGCTCATGCAGCAGGTCGACCACCAGATCCGCAACGGCACATACGGTTCCGAACAGGTCGCCAAGACGGCCAACCAGCTTCTCAATCTGGCGATAACCACAAGCCTTGAGTGGTCCCAGGCGGTGTTCTCGTTCTGGAGCCCGCCGACAACCGACGCAGTGGAACTGTCCGAGTTCATCGAAGTCGAACCCGACAGCGACTGCGAGCGAGTGCTGTCGGTCGCCAAACCCTTCCGTCGGCTCGGCGCTGAATCCGATGTGATCGGCGCGCAGTCACTGGTATTCGTGCCGGGGATCCTGCGTGTCCACGCGGCCCGTTTCCGAGTCGGTATCAAAGGGCAGAACTATTACAGCGGCACCTATCGGGGCAGCGTCCGGCTCACCAGTGTGCGGGACGGGGTTTCGCGGCGCCACGAGATGGACGTCACCGTCGACCTGTGACCATGTCCGAGCCCCCGAACACGATCGACGAATTGCTTGATCACGCAGTGCAAGCAATCAACACCGGCGACCGCATGACCGCCAGTGCGCTGGCCGAGCAGGTGCTCACCATCGACGGGGATAACCAAGACGCCGAAGACCTGCTCGCCTCACCGGCGGTAGGCGGCGACGTACTTCGGCGGATGACAATACTTTTCGCCGACGTCGTGGACTCGACCGCGCTGTCCACCCGGATCGAGCCGGAAACCTACCGCACGGTGATCGGCCGCTACCGCCAGCAGGTCAACGCTGTTATCGACCGCTACGAGGGCCACGTGTCCTCCACCAAGGGCGACGGGCTGCTTGCGGTGTTCGGACATCCCAAAGCGCACGAGAACGACGTACGACGAGCGGTCCAGGCCGGCCTGGACATCACCCGGGACGTGGCCGCGCTCAGCGAGCGCGTGCGATCACGGTTCGGCTTCGACATCTCAGTACGGGTGGGCGTACACCGAGGCCTGGTCTACCTCGACGTCGCCCAAGACGACGTGTACGGGCTGGGCGCCAATCTGGCGGCCCGGGTCGCCAGCTTGGCTCCTCCGGGTTGCGTCGTAGTGTCCTCGGCGATCGCACCGCTGGTGACCGGGCACTTCGAGCTCGATGCTCAGGCAGCCCAACCGGTCAAAGGCATCGCCGAGCCGGTCGAACATTATCGGGTCATCGAGGAACGCATCGGCCGGACGCGCACCCCGTTGCGGCCTCTGGTCGGCCGAGACCTCGAGCTGACACATCTGCAGAATGCCTGGAATCAGGCCAAACAGGGCAGGCTCACTACTCCTGGGGTCTGCTTCAGTGGCGAGGCCGGCATGGGCAAGAGCCGGTTGGCTACCGCCGCAGCGGATCTGGCCGAGCAGGCCGGCAGACCGGCCCTCGCACTGATCGGATCACCGTTTCAGGCCGAAGCGGGCCTCTACCCGATCCGCGCCCTGCTGGAGCAACGGTGCGGGATCGAGCGGACCACCGCCCCGGCCGCCCGGATGCGGCTACTCGAAGATGAGTTGCAGTCGCGGGGTTTTGAGCCGGCTGCCGCCGTCCCGCTATTAGCGCCGGTGTTGGGCATCGCGGCCGAGCACGGTTACCAACCAGTGCAGGCCGAGGGCACCAAGCTCTACCAACAGATCATCGAGGCCATCGTCGGATACCTGCAGGCCTGCGCCGGTTCCGGTCCGGCCGTGGTGCTGGCCGAAGACCTGCAATGGTTCGATGCATCGACACTCGACGTCATCGCGGCCCTACTCGGGGCCAACACCGGCAGGCTGCTCGTGGTGCTCACCGCACGCGACGCGCACCCGCTTCGCGCCGTAGCGGCGCCCATCGAGGTGTTCGACCTCGCACCATTGACCCCGGAAGAAACCGACCAGCTGATCGCCGCGTTGGATCCGGCCTTGTCCGGTGACGAGCGGGCCGAAGTGCAGCACCGCTGCGACGGTGTGCCCCTTTACATCGAGGAGGTGGTCGCCAAATTCCACGAGCAGCCCACCGATGCGGCCGGCTGGGCGCGGGCCCCCGACGCGCTCTACGAGCCACTGTTTTCACGGCTTCGGGCCAGCGACACCACCATTCAGGTCGTCGAAGCCGCCGCCACCATCGGCCGCGAATTTGACCGGGCCATCCTGGCCAGTGTCGTCGAGATGACCGAGACCGGCCTCGACGAAGCCATCCAGGCCCTGGCGGCCGCGCGGGTCTTTCTCCCGGCGGCCAAGGACCGCTGGCGCTTTCGTCACGAGTTGCTCCGTGAAGTCGCCTACGAGCTGCCACCGCCCAGCGTGCGCCGCACCCTGCACGGCCGGGCCGCCGACGCGATCGTCGCCACGTCGGACAACCCCGACTGGCACCTGGTGGCGCTGCACTACGAACACGCGCAGCGTTTCGACGCAGCTGCCGACGCCCACCGACGGGCAGCATCCGATGCCCGGCTTCGAGGCGCCATCAACGAGGCCCGCGCCAACCTGACCCGCGCCATCATCCAGATCGAACGGGCGACACCCGCCCCGGCCCGTGACGGATGCGAGACCAACCTCCGCCTGGAGCGTGCGTTTCTCACCACGGCGGTGAACGGACCCCTGTATCCCGAGGTCTCCGCAGATCTCGAACGCTGCCTGCAGCTTGCCAACACCAGCCTGCGCGAGGAGGACCGTTCGGCGACCCTGGCCACCCTCTGGGCCTACTACCTGACGCGAGGCGACCTCCGCCGATGCCTGCAACTGGCCAAGTCGAGCCGATTGGCCGGACAGAGCTGGTTTCGGTCCGCGTACGGCACCGCCGCATTGTTCGGCGGGGACTTCAACAACGCCCGCTCGGCCCTGGAACTGGTCGCTGGCGTGCTCGCCGCTACCAAGATCGACTATGAATCGGTGTATTACATTCCCTGCGACCCGATCACCTCGGTGCACACTCATCTGGCGCTGACCCGCTTCGTCCAGGGTGATCTCGCGGGCGCCGAAGACCAGCTGGCTGCGACGGTGCGTCGGGTGGCCCGTCTCGGTTTCCCGCAGGGCCCTTTCAGCCTTGGCTACCAACGGTTCTACCAGATCTGGATGGCCATCGAGACCGGGCAACTGGACCTCGCCACCGACATCGCCGACGAATCCGCGGTGCAGGTAGAACGTCATGGCTTCGAGTACGCGGCGATGTTGGTTGCCATCCAGCGGGCCACCATCCGCGCCATGTCGGCGCTCTCTGTCTGCGGAGGCCACCCGGGGGCGTTACAACCTCACATCGACGCGATGTCAAGGATCGTCGATAAATTCGGCGAAACCGAGTGGAACATCTTCGCCAGCTTCTACCACGCGGTCCTGGCACGGCTGCTGATCGCCGCGGGCCGGATGCGACCGGCACGCGAACGCCTCGCCGCGGCGCTGCAGGCGGCCGACGACACCGGCGTGAACTTCTACCGCGCAGAACTGTTTCGGTTACGGGCGCAGACTCTCGACGATGCCGACGCGCGCGAGGCGGACCTGCGCGAGGCGACCTCGACGGCACGTTCGCAGGGCGCGACGATCTTCGAATTGCGAGCCGCCGTGGACCACGTCGAACTGAACGGCGAAACCGCAACGGGAACACTGCAAGACGCGATCAACCGGTTTCCGGCAGACAGCGCCTGGCCGGAGCTCAGCCGGGCGCGGGCGCTGCTCAGGTGAGCCGAACCGGAGGCGGCGTCGCCATCCTGGGCGGCGGCATGGCCGGATTGAGCGCCGCGTGGCGGCTCAGTGAACCCGGTTGGCGTGACCGCTTCGACTCCATCACCGTCTACCAGCGCGGCTGGCGACTCGGCGGCAAGGCCGCGTCCAGCCGAGGCCCGCACGGACGTGTGGAGGAGCACGGACTGCATGTTTGGCTGGGCTGCTATCACAACGCCTTCCGGCTGCTTCGCGAGTGCTACACCGAACTCGACCGGGCCACAACCGATCCGATGGCGCCGCTGGCCACCTGGGATCAGGCGTTGATTCCGGCGGACAACGTCGGGGTCGCCGATAGGTTCGGCGACGACTGGCTGACCTGGCTGGCCACCTTCACCGCCGATGTCGGGCTGCCCGGGGAGCCGGGCAGGACCGGGCGCGAGATGACGGTGATCGAGTTCACCCGCCGGGCAGTGCAGCTGGTGTGTGACTTCGCCCAGTCCCAGCGCGGCACCGCATCGGTCGGATTGACGTTGTCCACCTCCCCCGATCCGCCACGAAACGCCGGATTGAGCGAGACGATCGTTGACGCGGCCCTCGCTGTCGTGGCCGTACTGGCCGAACCTCGGGCGGCGCATCTCACGGTTCCCCAGCTGATCGACGATGCCCTGCTGGCGGTGCGAGCGGCACTCGACTACGACCATCGGCCCGACCACAGGCGTTACTGGCTCCTGCTGTCGATGATGACCGCCGTGATCCGCGGCGTCCTGGCCGACAATCTGGTCACCGATCCGCGGGGTTTCCGGTCGATCAACGATGAAGACTTCATCGCCTGGCTGGTGCGGCACGGGGCACATCCCGACGTCGGTGATTTCGCGCTGGTCCGAGGCCTGTACGACCTTGTCTTCGGCTATGCGGACGCGGACCCGCAGCGGCCGGCGTTCGGGGCGGGTCTCGCCGTCCTCATGACCGGTTCAGCGCTCTTCAGTCACCAAGGTGCGATCTTCTGGAAGATGACCGCCGGGATGGGCGATGTCGTCATAGCTCCGCTGTATCAGGCGTTACGGCAGCGCGGTGTCGAGTTCGAGTTCTTCCACCGCCTCGATGCGCTGCACCTCGACGACCGGCGGCACGCGGTCGATGCGATCACGCTTGCCCGGCAGGTGCGCCTCGCAGACGACCGCACCCACTATGAGCCGCTGACCACGGTGCGCGGACTGCCGGTGTTTCCCAGCTGCCCGCTGACCGCCCAAATGTCCGCACCCGATCAGATCCCAAGCGGCGGTTGGCATGCGCTGGAAACGCATTGGTCTGATCACACCGACGTCGAGACCCGGGTGCTGCGCCGCGGTGTCGACTTCGAACACGTCGTCCTGGCCGTATCCCTGGGCATGCTGCCGGAGGTGGCCGCAGAACTGATCCAGGACCGGCCGGAGTGGCGGCGAATGACCACCCAGGTGCGCACCGTCGCCACCCAGGCCTTCCAGATCTGGTTGCGCCCGGATGAACCGGCGCTGGGCTGGAACGATCCAGGGGTGACGGTCAGTGCCTACGTTCCCCCATTCGAGACGTGGGCCTCCATGCCACAGACGCTGTGGGCCGAGGACTGGCCCGAACACGACCGCCCCGGCGCGGTGGCCTACTTCTGCGGCACCCTGGACGCGGCATGGCCCACCGACGAGTCCGGCCCCGGTTATCTGCACCGCCATCAGCAGCGGGTCCGGCGGCAGGCCGTCGACCACCTCGACCATCACCTGTATCGGTTCTTTCCCAACGCCGTCAGCGAAGCGGGGTTCGACTGGCACCTGCTCAGTGGAGTCAACGGCGAACGCGGCGGTGCGGCGCTGAACACCCAGCACGTCAGCGTCAACGTCGATCCCTCCGACCGGTACGTGCAGTCCATCCCCGGCACCGACCGTTACCGACTGCGCGCCGACGAAAGCGGTTACGACAACCTGGTTCTGGCCGGCGATTGGACCGATTCAGGAATCAACGCCGGGTGTATCGAGGCGGCCGTCATGTCAGGGCTGCAGGCCGCGAACGCCGTGGTGGGGCGCCACCGATTCCACCGCATCGGCGGTTGGTATCTGCCCTGACTGTCAGCCGTTGGGCACTTTCGCGGCGATCTGACCAGCGATGACCACCGCGGTGTCCTTGGGATCCGCACTGCAGGTGTTGACGTCGATCACGACGTTGTTGGCCACGGTCAGCGCCCGCCCGCAGGCCCAGCTCACGTCGTTGCCCGCGTTTTCTTGGGTCGCGACGGTACTCAGCATGCCGTCGGCGTTGACAATCGGACCGGCGGTCCAGATGGTTCCGCTCTGCAGATGGCTGTACTCGTGGCAGGCCGGCCATTGCCGGGCGGCAGCGGCGAAGAACGCCGCCGCCTGCTTGGCCGAGGGGAAGGCGACGACGGCCTGCTCGGCGAAATGCTCGAAATCGTCGCCCTCGCTGAGCGCTTGTTCCCGCACGCCGGAGTAGCCGCTGCCGGCGTATACCGGCTCCTGAGCCGCGCCGTCAACGGCCAGGCACTCTTGAGGTTGCATGGTGGCGCTGTCGTCCGAGAGCGCGGTGTGGGTGCGGGTGACGGCCATATCGGTCGCCTCCATGATCGTGTTGACCTGCTCGGGGGTGAGTAACAGAGCGCGCAGGCCATCCTCGGCGATGGGCGCGGCCGTCATAGTGGTGGTGGGCACCGTGGAGGTGGGGTTCGGCAGGACCTTCAGTTCGTGACTCCCACAGCCGGCAGCCAGCGCAGCGCCCGCGGCAACGAGCACCCATGCAGCAGAAACCCGCATACGATCACCCCGACATCCCCGACCCGGATCGGTACGCCAGTCATCAGCGCTGCCGATCAGTTCCCGGTCGCCACCCTAGCGCCGTCCGGAAAGCTTCGCCGGTGGCGGCCGGTCCGCCCGCTCTCGACGTTTACGTCGTAAGCCACGACGGGTATCCCGCGCCAAGGCCGCTGCGCAGGAAGCACGCGAGCGGGCCGACTAGTGATCCCACCGGCGATAGGGGGCCCAGTGTTGCTACGGAAGATCGCACGTCCACTGCTCGCGGCGGCGTTTATCGGTCAGGGCGTGGAGGCGTTACGCCGGCCGCAGCAAGCCGGGCAGGCGGCCCGTCCGGCGTTCGACGGACTCAAGCAACTGCCCGGCGAGATCGCGGCCAAGGTGCCGTCCGACGTCGAAGCATTCGCCAAGGCCAACGCGCTGGCGCAGGTCGGCGGTGGCGTATTGCTGGCAACCGGCAAGCTGCCACGCCTTGCGGCCGCGGTACTGGCGTGCACGGTCATCCCAGGGAGCGCCGGGGCGCACATGTTCTGGACAGAGCCCGACCCGCAACGCAGGGCTGAACAACGCAAAGCGTTCTTGACCGACGTCAGCCTGGTCGGTGGATTGATGATCGCGGCCGCCGACACCGAGGGAAGACCTTCACTGGGCTGGCGTGCCCGTCGCGCCTATCGTCGTGCGGCCGACGCGGTGCCCACCATGGCCGGTGATGGCGCACTGGAGACCGTCGGCGAAAGGGTCAGCGCGGGCTTGCAGGCCGGCGTGGAACACGGCCGCGAACTCGCCGAGCTGGTGGGTGAAAAGGCCGGACCGTTACTGGAGTCGGCCGGCGAACGGGGAGCTCAGCTCGCGGAAGTCGCCGCCGACCGCGGAACCGAGCTGGCGCAGGCGGCCCGCGAGGGCGCGACCACAGTCGCGGACAGCGCCCGCCGCCGTATTCGTCAACACCACTGGTAGGCCATCACGCGGGGCCGGAGAGCATCCGTCGGCGCAGCTCGGCCACCAGATCCCCGCGCTGCCCCACCCTGACCTGACTCAGTCCGAGCCAGGACGCCATCGACCACAGTTCGGTGGCCAGTGCGCGGGCCACCCGTTCGCGCGCCTGTCCCTCTTCGGCGAACGCCCCGACGACATGCAGCGCATCCTGTTGTCGGTCGGCCTTGAGGTCCACCCGGGCGACCAGCTGTCCGTCCAACAGGAATGGCCAGACGTAATAGCCGTACCGGCGTTTGGGCGCTGGGGTATAGATCTCGATGCGATAAAAGAAGTCGAACAACCGTTGCACCCGCGGCCGGAAGAAGATCAGCGGATCGAACGGGCACAGCAGTGCGGTGCCGCGGTCGGTGCGTGGAATCGCCTGTCCGGCACGCAGATACGTCGGCGCACCCCAGCCCTCCACTGCTACCGGCTCCAGCTCCCCGGCGGCCACCAGCGCCGCGATCGCCGGTTTGACCTGGGCGGCCGACAGCCGGAAGTAGTCACGCAGGTCGGCCTCGGTAGCAATGCCCAGGGCGCCGGCGGCGCGGCGGACCAGCCCGCGGATCGCGTCGTCGTCGTCGACCTCGACAGCCAGCACCTGCGGTGGCAGCACGTTCTCCACCAGGTCGTAGTGCCGGGCGAACCCGACCCGGGTGGCGGTGGTCAGCACCCCCGAGGCGAACAACGACTCGGCCACCCACTTGGTGTCGCTGCGGTTCCACCATGTTCCCTTGCCGCGCTTGGGCCCGGCGGCCAGATATGACTCGATCTGCCCGGCGGTGGCCGGCCCGAGCTCAGCGACGGCGGCGGCGATGTCGTCGGCCAGCCGGGGATTGGGTGCAACGTTGCCCCACCGACCGTGGGAATACTGCCGCATCCGCCAGCGCAGCAGCGGCCAGGCCTCGACGGCCATCAGCGCCGCCTCGTGCGCCCAGTACTCGACCAACAACCGCGGCGAGCGGGTGCTGTGGCTCCACGCGGCTCGATCCAGCACGGTGCGGTCATACGGTCCGAGCCGGCTGAACACCGGCGCATAGTGGGCGCGTACCGCCACGGAGACCGAATCGAGCTGCAGTACTTGGATGCGGGAGATCAGCCGTTTCAGGTGCGCCCTGGTGACCGGGCCAGAGGGTTTGGAATCCGTGAACCCCTGTGCGGCAACGGCGATCCGGCGCGCCTGCGCGGCGGTCAGGACTGGCACGAAGTCCGGTGGTAAGTCAGGTAGCGGTAGCGCAGACCGGTTCGGCTGGTCAGCCAATCCCCCGCGCTGGCCTCCCAGGACTGGTCAAGCACGGGTGCCATGGCGTCACCGTCCTGCACCGGCAGGTCGATATCGACCTCGGTCACTTCGCAGCGGCTGGCCAGCGGCAGTGTCAGCGCGTAGATCTCCGCGCCGCCGACCACCCAGATGTCGTCGCCCTCCAGCGCCTGATCCAGGGTCGGCACAACGATGGCGCCGTCGGCGACATAGTCCGGGTCCCGGGTGAGCACGACATTGCGCCGGTCCGGCAGCGGCCGGACCCTGGCGGGCAGTGATTCCCAGGTCAGCCGCCCCATCACCACGGTGTGGCCGATGGTGAGCTGCTTGTAGCGGGCCTGATCTTCGGGCACCCGCCAGGGAATGCCGCCGGCGCGCCCGATCACCCCGGACTTCGACTGAGCCCAGATCAGACTGATCGTCATACCGCCACGGGCGCCTTGATCGCCGGGTGCGGATCGTAGCCCCGGATCTCGACGTCCTCGTAGGTGTAGTCGAAGATCGAGTCACGCTGCGCCAGAACCAATTGCGGGTACGGGCGCGGATCACGGCTCAGTTGTTCGGTGACCTGATCGACGTGATTGTCGTAGATGTGGCAGTCGCCGCCGGTCCAGATGAACTCCCCGACGCCCAGCCCGGCCTGCGCGGCCATCATGTGGGTCAGCAGCGCATAGCTGGCGATGTTGAACGGCACGCCGAGGAACAGATCGGCGCTGCGCTGGTAGAGCTGGCAGGACAGCTTGCCGTCGGCGACGTAGAACTGGAACAGCGCGTGACAGGGGGCCAGCGCCATCTCGCCGATCTCGCCGACGTTCCATGCCGAGACGATGATCCGGCGGGAATCCGGGTCGGTGCGCAGCAGGTGCAGCGCAGCGGAGATCTGGTCTACGTGCTCACCCGCCGGCGTCGGCCAGGACCGCCACTGCACCCCGTAGACCGGACCGAGATCTCCTGTCTCAGAGGCCCATTCATCCCAAATGGTGACACCGTGTTCGTTGAGCCAGGCGATGTTGGAGTCGCCGCGCAGAAACCACAGCAGCTCATAGACCACCGACTTGAGGTGCACCTTCTTGGTGGTGATCAGCGGGAATCCGGCGGCCAGGTCATAGCGCAACTGGTGGCCGAACAGGCTGCGGGTGCCGGTGCCGGTGCGATCCGCCTTCGGGGTTCCCTCTGCCAGAACCAGCCGCAACAGGTCCTCGTAAGGTGTGGCAATCGGCACGCCGCCCAGCTTAGCGGCGATCGCAAGCGCGGCGAAGCCACGCGCCGCGGGTCGCCGCAATCAACACAGCCGCGACCGGTCGGAGTACAACGGAGGCCATGCCCACGATCACCGACACCGTCACCACGCCCGATGGGGACTGCCCCGTTCGCCTGTTCACTCCGGAGGGCGCCGGGTCCTGGCCCGGCGTGGTCATGTATCCCGACGCCGGCGGAGTCCGGGCGGCCTTCGATGAGATGGCCGCTGAACTGGCCGGCTACGGCTACGCCGTGCTGCTTCCCGATGTGTACTACCGGCACCCCGGCTGGGCGCCGTTCGACATGGCGACGGTGTTCGCCGACGCCAAGGAGCGCGGCCGGCTGTTCTCGATGATCGGCGACGTGACCCCAGACCGGATGACCACCGACGCGCGGGCGTTCTTCGACTATCTGGTCGGCCGGCCCCAAGTCCGCGGAGAGAAGTTCGGCGTGTGCGGCTACTGCATGGGTGGACGTACGTCGGTCGTCGTCGCCGGACGCGTGCCGGACCGGGTGGCCGCGGCGGCGTCGTTCCACGGGGGCGGTCTGGTCACCGACTCCGCGGACAGCCCCCACCTACTGGCCGATCAGATGACGGCCACCGTCTATGTGGCCGGCGCCGAGAACGACGCGTCGTTCACGAAGGCGCATGCCGCAACCCTGGACGAGGCGCTCAGCGCCGCGGGCGTCACGCACACCGTCGAGTTCTATCCGGCCGCGCACGGCTTCGCGGTGCCCGACAACGCGCCCTATGACGCCGACGCCGCGGCCCGGCACTGGGCGGCGATGCGCGACGTGTTCGGCGGCGCACTCCAAGCCGGTTAGACGTCCATGAGCTCGGCGTCGCGGGTCTCCTGCATCGCCAGCAGCGCCATGAAGGAGCACGCGGCCGCAATGGACAGATAGCCGCCCACCCAGGCCACGCCATAGCTGGTGGACAGCCAGGTGGTGATGAACGGCGCCACCGCCGCCCCCAGAATGCTCGCCGCGTTGTAGGCGACGCCCGAGCCGGTGTAGCGGACATTGGTCGGGAACAGTTCGGGCAGCACCGCACTCATCGGCCCGAACGCCAAGCCCATCAAGGTCATCCCGATGATCAGGAATGCCAGCGTCACACCGACGGAGGCGGTCGGCTTCAGGAACACGCCGAAGGTGGTCCCGTACACCATGATTGCGGCGGTGAAGAACAGCAGCAGCGGGCGTCGGCCGAAGTGGTCGGCCAGTCTGCCGACGATCGGTAGCACCGCGACGAAGAACAGCACGGCGATCAGCTGCAGTCCGAGGAACTCGGCGTAGCCATAACCCAGCCCGACGCCCTCGGGGGGACGCTTCGCCGTGCCGTAGCTCAGGCTCCAGGTCGTCACGGTGTAGAAGAGCGTGTAGGGCACCACCATCACCAGCGTGCCGATGACCAGCCGGCGCCAGCTGCCCCGCAGCAGCGCTGCGATCGGAGCGTTCACGGGTGCGCCGGTGGCCTTCGCCTGCGCGAACACCGGGGTTTCGGACAGGCGCAGCCGGACATACAGGCCGACGGCCACCATGACGGCACTCAGCAGGAACGGAATGCGCCAGCCCCAGGTGAGAAACGGCCCGTCCGCGCCGGCGGTGGACTGTCCCAGCCACATGAACAGGATCAGGAAGATCGTGGTGGCCAGTAGATAGCCCAGGGGCGCACCCAGTTGCGGCCAGATTCCCGCCGTCGCCCGGCGGCCCGGTTTGGCGGTTTCGGTGGCCAGCAGCGCAGCACCGCTCCATTCGCCGCCGAGCGCCAAGCCCTGGCAGAACCGCAGGGCGGCCAGCAGCACGGGGGCGAGCAGACCGATGTGGTGGTAGGTGGGCAGCACGCCGATCAGGAACGTGGCGACGCCCATGAGCAGCAAGGAGGCGACCAGGGTGGATTTGCGGCCCAGCCGATCACCGAAGTGACCGAACAGGATCGACCCCACGGGTCGGGCCACGAACGCCAAGCCGAACGTCGCCAACGAGGCCAACAGCGCCGCAGTGGGATTGCCCTTCGGGAAGAACAGGTGCGGGAAGACGGTGACCGCCGCGGCCGCGTAGACGTAGAAGTCGTAGAACTCGATCGTGGTGCCGACCATCGCCGCCACCGCGATCCGCCGGCGCGGGACCCCGTCGACGAGGTCGGCCCCGCCGACGGCGGCGCCGGCGCGATACGACGTGCTCATCTCAGATTCCCGCCTCGCCAGCGACCTCACGCGCCTTGTCCACCAAGGCGTCGATCCACGCGGTGATCGGAGTGCCGGCGGCGGCCTTGTTCGCCGGGTTGTCGAGCACCCGCCGCACGATGCCCTCGGCGATGATCGCGACCTTCCACAGCCCGAGCGCATGCCAGTACTGCAGTGTCGCCGCGTCGCGCCCGGTCTCTTCCAGATACACCCGGGCCAGCTCTGCCCGGTCCGGGAAGCCCTCCAGGGTGCTGATGACGAACTCCCCGGCGATGTGCTCTTCGCCGACCTGCGGCCAATACGCCAGCAGGCTGCCCATGTCGGCCAGCGGGTCGCCGAGCGTGGACAACTCCCAGTCCAGCACGGCGATCACCTCACCGCTCTCCGGTGAGGTGATCACATTGCGCAGGTGGAAGTCCCCGTGCACCAGGGTCAGTTCCTGTTGCTGCGGGACCGCGGCGGTCAGCCGCCGGGTCAGGTCATCGAGCGCCGGCAGCTCGCGTGTCTTGGACTTCTCCCACTGTCCGGCCCAGCGTTTGAGCTGACGTTGGGCGTACGGCTTGTGGCTGGCCAGATCACCCAGGCCGACCGAGGTGATGTCGACGGCGTGAATCTTGGCCAGGGTCTTGGGCATCGATAGCCCGATCCGCCTACGTCGCTCGGGTGACAGGGACTGCGCCACCGACATCCGGTCCGCCACCACGCCGTCGACGAATTCCATCAGCAGCAGCGGCGTGCCTTCTGGATCTCGGGTCAGTCCGTACACCTTCGGGGTGGGGACGTCGGTGTCACCCAGGGCCGCAAGGATCCGCGCTTCCCGTGCCACATCATGGGCCGAGGCCAGCAATGTTCCCAACGGCGGCCGGCGCAGCACCCAGCAGTGACCGGCGTCGTCGGACACCCGGTAGGTCAGGTTCGACTGTCCGATCCCGATCCGCTCGAAGCTCAGCGACCCGCGCACCGGCAGGCCCAGCTCGGTGATCCACGCGGTCGCGGCCGCCGGGTCGATGCCCAGTGGCTCCTCAGCCACCGAGACCTCCCCGGAATCCCGTTGCGTCACCGAGGATCTGGCCGCCGTCCATGACCAGGGTCTGCCCGGTGATCCAGCTCGCCGCATCGGACGCCAGGAACAACACCGCGTCGGCCACGTCGACCGGCTCGCCGATCCGGCCCAGCGGTATGCCGGTCGACAATCCCTGCTCGTGTTCCTTCCACAGCACCTCGGCCAGCTTGGTGCGCACCACGCCCGGGCAGATGGCGTTGACTCGGATCCCCGGGGACAGTTCCAGCGCAAGCTGTTTGGTGACGTGGATCAGCGCCGCCTTGGTGGCGTTGTACAGGCCCATCATCGGCGCGAAACTCATCCCGCCGATGGACGCCGTGTTCACCACTACCCCGCTGTGCCCGTCTCGTTCCCCCAGCCCGGCCTTTGCCGCGCAGGACGTCCACAGCAGCGGCCCCCACAGGTTGATGTCGAAGATCTTGGCGAACCGGGCGTGGTCCTGGTCGATCAGGGGCCCGAACGCCGGATTGGTGCCGGCGTTGTTGACCAGGATGTCGATGCTGCCGAACCGTTCCAGGGTGGCGTCGATGCAGCGCTGTGCGGCGGCGTCGTCGGCGACGTGCGCGGCCACGCCCAGCGCATTGCCATTGACCTGGGCCGCCGCCGCGTCGGCACTCTCCTGATCGCGTGAGGTCAGGACCACATTGGCGCCCGCTTCGGCCAGCCGTTGCCCGATCGCCAGCCCGATCCCCCGCGACCCGCCGGTGATGATCGCGGTGCGCCCGGTGAAATCCTGTGTCGTCATCGGGCGTCCTCGCGGTACTTGCGCAGTTCCTGGCGGGCGATGGCGCGCTTGTGCACCTCGTCGGGTCCGTCGGCGAGCCGCAGGGTGCGTAGGTGGGCCCAGAAGCCGGCCAGCGGGAAGTCTTCGGTGACTCCGCCGGCGCCGTGCACCTGGATGGCCCGGTCGACGATCTTGAGTGCGATGTTGGGCGCTGCGACCTTGATCGCCGCGATCTCGACCTGCGCCGCCTTGTTGCCGACGGTGTCCATCAGGTAGGCGGTCTTGAGCGTCAGCAACCGGATCATCTCGATGTCGATGCGCGCCTCGGCGATCCAGTCGCGGATGTTGGCGTTGTCCGAGACCGGGCGACCGAAGGCGACCCGGGACTGGGCGCGCTTGCACAGCAGCTCCAGTGCCCGCTCGGCCATGCCGATGGCCCGCATGCAGTGGTGGATGCGGCCGGGGCCGAGCCGGGCCTGGGCGATCGCAAACCCCTCACCCTCGCCCTTCAACACGTCCTTGGCGGGCACTCGTACGTCTTTGAAGTCGATTTCGGCGTGGCCCTCGCGGTCCTGGTAACCGAAGACCGGCAGCCCCCGCATCACGGTGACGCCCGGGGCGTCGATAGGGACCACCATCATCGACTGCTGGCGGTGGGTGGCGGTATTCGGGTCGGTCTTGCCCATCACGATCATCACCTTGCAGTTCTGATGCAAAGCGTTGGAGGCAAACCACTTCCGGCCGTTGAGTAGATAACCGTCGCCGTCGCGCACCATCGACAACTGGACGTTGGTGGCGTCCGAGCTGGCCACCTGCGGCTCGGTCATCGCGAAGGCCGACCGGATGGTGCCCTCCAGCAGCGGCTTGAGGTATTTCTCCTTGTGTTCGTCGCTGCCGAACAGCGTGAACACCTCCATGTTGCCGGTGTCGGGGGCGTTGCAGTTTGTCGCTTCCGGAGCCAGATGCGGAACGCGGCCCATGATCTCGGCCAGCGGCGCGTATTCGAGGTTGGTCAGGCCCGGGCCCCATTCCGGGTGGGGGTGGAACAGATTCCACAGGCCGCGTTTACGCGCCTCTGCCTTGAGCTCCTCGATGATCGGGGGCTGAAAGTGCGGGTTACCGGATTCGGCCATCTGCGTCTCATAGACCGCCTCGGCCGGATAGACGCACTCGTCCATGAATTCCAGCAGATCGGTCTGGTATTTCTTTGCGCGCTCGGATATTTCAAACAGGGACATACAGGCTCCTCACCTAGGAAACTTCAGAGTCGAGCAGGCCGCGCTGGTAGCGGCGCATGCCGCGCAACCAGCGGTCGTAGTCGCCTGCCTTGTGCCGGTACATCTCCAGCACCGCCGGGTGCGGCAGGATCAGGAAACGTTCGTCGTCGATGGCGGCGAGCACCTCGGCGGCGACGTCGGCGGGTTCCAGCACCTCACCGGCGGTGGTGACCGCGCGGGTGGCCAGATCGCCCAGCGGGTCACCGGATTGTTCACCGGCATAGAGCAACTTGGTGTTGACGCCCATCGGGCACAGGCAGCTGACCCGCACACCCTGATCGCCGTAGGTGATGTTGAGCCATTCGGCGAATCCAACCGCCGCGTGTTTGGTCACCGAGTAGGTGGCGGCGCCCAGTTGGGTAAGCAGTCCGGCGGCGGATGCGGTGGAGACGAAATATCCTTCGCCGCGGCGCACCCAGTCGGGGATCAGCAGCTGTGCGGCGCGGATGTGCGAGCGCAGATTGACGTCGATGGCCTGGTCCCAGTCGGCTTCGCTGGGCAAGCCGGGGGCGCCGGTGATCCCGGCGTTGGCGAAGTAGAAGTCGACCGGGCCGTAGCGCTCCTGAGCCAACGCGATCAGTTCCCGGATGGTCTCGGTGTCCGAAACATCGCCGCCGTGACCGACCGCGGCGCCGGGATGCGCGGCGTTGATCTGATCGGCTACCGCCGCCGCGGCATCCGCGTCGAGGTCGGCCACCACCACTTTGGCGCCCGCCTCGACCAGCGCCGCGGCCAGTGCTCCGCCGATGCCGCCACCGCCACCGGTGACGATCGCGACCCGCTCGGCAACCTTCATAAGCAACGTCCCCGTTCTTCAGCGCGCAGTGACATTAGTTGAATCCGATCTCATGTTCGATCATTGGCGGTACGAAACTGCAGGGCGTTCGCCCACAACCGGGTGACCGTGCCGACCAGAGTCTCGAAGTCGGCACCCGAGCCGTGCTCCGCCTCCTCGCCGACGAAGGTGCCGTAGGCGAGCCTGCTGACCATGCCCGACAGCGCCCGCGACGCCAGCAGCGGATCGACGTCGGCGCCGGCGATGCCCCGCGCCTGCAGATCGGCGATGCCGGCGGCATTGCGTTGCACGAACGCGTCGGCTCGTCGCGCACGGAAGGCGCGGAATTTCGGATCGATCTGGGCCACCTGTTCGAGCAGCCCCATCAACTGGGCATTGCGCCGATACGCCTCCAAGTAGGCGCGATTGCTCGCCTCCAGCACCGCATACGGGTCGTCGGAGTCGCTCACCCGCCCCATGCCCGGATGCATCATGTCCTGCTGGGCCTGCTCCAGGACCGCGGCGAAGATCTCCTCTTTGTTCGCGAAGTAGGTGTAGAACGACCCGGTCGCACACCCGGCGGCCTTGGTGATGTCGGTCAGCTTGGCGTCGAGGTAACCATCGCGCTCGAAGACCTTGCGGGCCGCGGCGATCAGGCCCGCCCGGGTGCGCGCCCCGCGCACCGTCGCCGGCAACTGGCGGGCCGGGGCGGCCGGGACGGCATCCATCCGGGCAGCCTAACTGAATTCGATGTCAACTTCACTGACTTCTTCGGCACCGGCGCCGAGCTCGCCGAGCATGGCCTCGGCCTCCGATTCGGGCAGCGATTCCACCCCGCGCAGCTTGCGTTCGATGGCGCGGGTGCGGACTCCGGCGGTGTCGATGGTGTTGCGGGCGGTGTCGAGTTGTTTGCGGGTCTTCTCCAGCACCGCGGCGAACTTTCCGAACTCGGTCTTGACCGCGCCCAGTACCTGCCAGACCTCGCTGCTGCGCTGTTCGATCGCCAGCGTGCGAAAACCCATGCGCAGGCTGTTGAGCAGCGCAGCCAGCGTGGTCGGGCCGGCCAGGGTGACGTTGTATTTGGCCTGAATCTGCTCGAACAGTCCGGGTTGGCGCAGCACCTCGGCGTACAGGCTCTCGGTGGCCAGGAACAGGATCGCGAAGTCGGTGGTGTGCGGCGGTTCGAGGTACTTGTCGTGGATATCGCAGGCCTCGGATTCGATCCGCCGGATCAGCGCCTGGCGCGCGGCGGCCTCCCCCACGCTGTCGGCGTGTTCCTGCGCGTCGAGCAGTCGCTCGAAGTCCTCACGCGGGAACTTGGCGTCGATCGGCAGTAACACCTCGCGGGCACCGGTGGCGCCGGGCAAGCGGACCGCGAATTCCACCCGGGCGTTGGAGCCCGGCACCGTGATGACGTTGGTGGCGTACTGCTCGGGCGTCAGCGTCTCGGCCAGCAAGGCGGCCAATTGCGTCTCGCCGAAGATGCCACGGGTTTTGACGTTGGTCAGCACCCGCTTGAGATCACCCACCCCGGTAGCCAACGTCTGCATCTCCCCCAAACCCCGCTGCACCGCCTCCAGGCGCTCGGAGATCTGCGTGAACGATTGCGCCAGGCGGGTTTCCAAGGTGGCCTGCAGCTTCTCATCCACCGTGGCGCGCATCTTCTCCAGTTGCGCGGTGTTCTCGGTCTGTAGGCTCCGCAGCTGCCGATCCAGCGTGGCACCCAGTTTGTCCTGGGTTCCCTGCAGGGTCGATCCGAAGCGGTGCAGGGTCAGCTGCCACTGGTGAAACGCCTGGGCGAGTTCGGCCCGCCCGGCGTGCTGCTCTTCACGCAGGGTTCGCTCCACCCGTTCACTGTCGCCGCGCAGCGCGGCGAGCTGCGCGGGCGAGAGCGCTCCGCCGGCGGGGCGCACAAGCACCACCACCTGGAGGATCACCGCCAGCAGCGCCAGTGAGGTGAGGAGGATCAGCAGTGCCGTGTCCATGTCGGCAAGGTAACGCGACCCACCGACAACTCCGGAGTTACCGCAGCGGCGCGCCCCATTGCACCCGATCGCGCAGCTGCCCCTTGAGCAGTTTGCCGCTGGCGGTGCGTGGCAGCGCCTCGCTCACCACGGTGATGTACTGCGGCACCTTGAAGTCCGCCAACTGGCCTCGGCAGTACTCCAGTACGGCGGCCACGTCGATCTCGTGCTGGTCGCCGAGCAGCACCGCGCCGACCTTCTCCCCCATCACCTCGTCGGGCACTGCGAGCACACACGCGTCGGCCACGCCGGGGGCCGACAGCAGGGCGGCTTCCACCTCGACGCTGGAGACGTTCTCGCCGCCGCGGTTGATGATGTCTTTGAGCCGGTCGATGATGTGCACCCGGCCGGCGTCGTCGACGCGCACCACATCGCCGGTGTGCAGCCAGCCGTCGACGATGGTGGCGGCGGTCGCCTCGGGCCGATTCCAGTAGCCCCGCATGACATTCGCGCCGCGCACCACCAGTTCGCCGGTGCCCGGATCGTCACCGAGTGGAACCACACCGATGTCTCCCGACGGCACGGCGTAGCCGACCGAGTCCGCGTGTGCCACCGCGTCGGAGTCCGGCAGCACCGTCATGAGCGAGGCGGTCTCGGTCATGCCATAGCCGTTGAACACCGTTGCCGCACCGAACGCCTCGCGCAGTGAGCGCACCAACGCTGGTGCCGTCGGCGCACCGCCGTAGCCGACCCACCGCACCCCGCTCACGTCGATATTGACGAAGGCCGGATCCCGTAGCAGCAGCGAATAGATCGCCGGCACCGTCACCATCGATGAGATACGTTGCGCGGGAAGCGTTGCGATCAACTCAGATAGATTCAGCGACGGCATGATGATCGCCGTGCCGCCGGTGTAGGCGGCGACCAGCAGTTGGGAGTTGCAGCCGGTCACATGGAACAGCGGGACGGAGATCAGCGTGCGGTAGTCCTCGCCGAAGTCCCGGGTCCGCCCCAGGGTGCGCATCATGTTCTCGGCGTTGGTCACAAACGCCTCGTGGGTGGTGGGCACTCCTTTGGGACTGCCGGTGGTGCCGGAGGTGTAGAACAGCGCGGCGGTGTCGCCCGCTTCGAGTCCGTCCAGCACATAGGGTTGGCCATCGGGCAGTGTGGTACCGGGCGCCAGGTCCACTCGAACGCCGGAGTCGGTCAGCACGAAGTCGACTTCCGGTGCGGCCGAACGGGTGTTGACGGCAACCGGTATTCCACCGGCCATCAGCGTTCCCCAGAATCCCAGCACCCAGTCCAGTCCCGCCGGGTAGCGCAGCGCGACCCGGTCACCGCGCGCCAGACCGTCGGCCCGCAGCCCGCCGGCCACCCGCGCGGCCCGCTGCCACAGCTGCCGGTAGGTCAGCCGGTCGCCCCCGAGCTCCACCACGGCTTCACCGTCGGGCCGCTGCTCCGCCTGCTCGGCCAACACCTCGAGCAGCGTCGCCGGAAGCTGGTCGTAGCGCGGGACACCATCACGATCGCGGATCACCCCGGATGCTGGAAAAGGGTTGTGCTGCCGTGCTATTTCGACGACGTGTGCCATGAGCAGCCCGTCATCGCCGACGGCGCAGGCTGTGCGTCACTACCCGGAAGGTCCCACGCAGCGCGTAGACCGCGGACACGATGCACGCGAGGATCAGCACGACGAACATCGGCAGCCAATTGCCGCGGTCATGGTTGATGTGCCACCAGACATAGGTGAACAGCACCGAGGAGACGAAGAAAACCACGTCGCGCCAGTTGCCCTTGTACGACAGCGCCGCCTCGCGCAGCGCCCTGGTGCGATCGGAGGCCGCGACCAAGTCGTCGATGCGCTCGTCGATGGTGCGCTGCAAATCCGCTCGCCGCTGGGCCTGCTCGGCGGGTAGCCGATCGAGCAGGTCAAGGTCCTGTTTGATCAGCGCGCGGACATCCGGACCTTTGAGCTGCCCGGCCGCCGCCGTCAGCAGGGCTCCGCCGAAGATGGGTGCCGCGCCCAGCGCCGCACTCAGCAGTGAGGGCATCGTCGTGCCGTTCCTTTCCCGTTACTTCTCGGCCACCCTACGACCTCAACCGAGACTTACCGTGCCATCGGGAGCGATCCGCCAGCCGGGGTTGTGGGCGATCTCCCAGATCAGCCCGTTGGGATCTTGGACGTGGGCGTGGAACACGCCACCGAATTGGCCAGGTTGCGGAGGCTTGATCACGGTGCCACCCGCGGCGGCCATGGCGTCGGCGAGTGCGATGACGGCCTCGGGGCCGTCGACGTTGTGCGCGGCGGTGACTCCGGAGACCCGGGAATGATCGCCGGGCAGCGCCAGGTCTTGGTTGAACTTGTCGGCATCGAAGAAGCCCAGCACCTGGCCTGGCGCCGTCTGATAGAAGACGATCTCGCCCTCGACGTCTAGCAGGGACCGCCAGCCCAGTGCGCCGTAGAAGTTCCTGGTCGCGTCCAGATCGGTGGCCGCGACGGTGACGAAGTGCACCTGTTGCTCCATGCGGCCGAGCCTAGAGTGGCGCAGCATTGTGTCAGACCCCCTCGCTAAAATCGCACACATGTTCGATGCGAGCGGGCTGGAGCCGGAGACGTTGGCGGAGGTCGACGACAAGGCCTTGGTGGCGGCCATCGCCGGGTGGGCCCGGGTGGAGGCCGCCGCCTCGGCGCGCCGCCTGGCGGTGATCGGCGAATTGGTGGCACGGCGTACCCGCGGGGTCGATGCGGTGAACCGGTCGCGCTGGTCCTGTGACTACTGGGATGCCGCGGCCTCCGAAGTCGCCGC
>LZME01000104.1 GCA_001673575.1 Mycolicibacter heraklionensis
CTGGACCAAGACCGCCGACCAAATCCTGGCCAGCATCGGGAACTACTGCACCCGAATTAATGACTCAGGACACTAGCTGCACCCACTGACCTGACACTCGCGCGGAGTCTTTGAGAACCACCGGCGACACGATCGGTTCAGTGCGCTTTGTTCGGTATAGCCGAGCAGGACCACGATCTGCCGTACCGGTAACCCGGGCTCGGCGAAGTAGCGCATCGCCTGGATGCGGCGCTGCTCGTCGATGATGTCTCGGCCGCTGACTCCTTCGGTCGCCAGTCGTCTTTGCAGGGTCCGGGGATGCAGCGCCAGCTCGGCGGCGATGACGTCGATGCTGCACTGCCCGGTCGGCAGCAGTCGGCGGGCCAGCTCCGCCACGCGTGCCGCCAGTGGCGAGGTCTTCGGCAGGTAGGTCGATTCCAGGTACTGGGTGGCAATGCGACTGGTGTGGGGATCGGCGTTCTCGATGCGCCGTTCGGCCAGGTGCGTGGGTAGCTCGAACCCGCACCAGCTCTGCTCGAAGCGCACCGGGCACCCCAGCGCCTCGCGGTAGGCGCTGTCGGAGGCTTGCTGTCGGTGGATGAACGAGACCGATTCCGGCCGTGCACCTGGGCCGCCGAGCAACTGCAAGATACGTACGGCGATGCCCATGCTGAGCTCATAGGACTGCAGCGGGTAGGGGATTCCTCGCTCGGTCACCTCGTAGGTGAACGCGACGCCCCGTGGCGTTCGCCTATCGGTCAGTTCCAAAGCGGGGGAGTGGATATACAGAAACCGCGAGATCGCACCCAGGCCGCTGGCCACGGTCTGGGCGTTGCGCGCGATCACCGCGATCGGCCCAAGGATATGCAGCCCCTGCAGGTGGGCGAGGCGAAGGCCGAACTCCGGGCAGCGAAGCTCATCGGCGGTGGCCTCCAGCATCCGGGCAAAGGCGTCGACCGGGACGAACGCGTCCTCCTGCTGTTCCACCTCTGCCGGGATATGAAAGCGGGTCAGGAATGCCGCCGGGTCGCCGCCGAGTTCGCGGACCAGCTCGGTGTAACCCGACGCGGCCGGGGCGCGGATGAAACTGCCCGACGACATCTCGCTCACCACCTCCACTCGGTTGTCGGAAAATGATAAAAAAACGTCGGAAAATGTCAAGACCGAAGCCACTAGCGGTCGACAAGATCGGGGCATGATTTCGCAACGCTTACCCCGTTGGGCGCTAGGACTGGGATCTTCCGGGTTCGTCATCGCCCTGGCCGGACTGCGCGGCCGCCACCCAGTCGAGCCCGACACCCGATTCGTAGACAAGGTCGTCGTCATCACCGGTGCGGGTTCCGGGATCGGTAAAGCGTTGGCGCTCAACCTCGCCGCCCACGGTGCCAAGCTCGCGCTGTCCGACATCGACGCCGATGGGCTCGCCGACACCGTGCGCAAGGCGCAAGAGCTGGGAGCGCAGGTGAAGGCCGACCAGCTCAATGTGGTCGAACGCGCGGAGGTGCTCGCGTACGCCGACGAGGTGGCCGATCACTTCGGCGAGGTGCATCAGGTCTACAACAACGCCGGAATCGCCTACAACGGCGACGTCGAGAAGGCGTCGTTCAAGGACATCGAGCGCGTCATGGACGTCGACTTCTGGGGTGTCGTCAACGGCACCAAAGCCTTTCTGCCGCACCTCATCGCATCCGGAGACGGGCACCTCATCAATGTCTCCAGCCTGTTCGGGCTGATCGCAGTGCCGGGTCAAAGTGCTTACAATGCCGCTAAATTCGCTGTTCGCGGCTTCACCGAGGCACTGCGTCAAGAGATGCTGATCAACGGTCATCCGGTCAAGGTGACGTGTGTACACCCGGGCGGCATCAAGACCGGGGTCGCCCGCAACGCGACCGTCTGCGACGGCGAAGACGCCCAGACGCTGGCCGAGTTCTATGACCGCTACCTCCTGCTGCATTCCCCGGAGATGGCTGCACAGACCATTCTCGACGGTGTCCGCGCCGGCCGTGCCCGGGTATTGATCGGGTGGGAGGCGCACGCCCTCGACGTACTCGTGCGGGTCATCGGACCGGGATATCAACGGCTCACCGCAGCCGCGGCAGGCCGCTTCTTCCCGTGGGCGAAGGCAGGTAGCACCCGATGAATCCCTCGTTTGATCTGTTCAAGTTGCCCGAGGAGCATGATGAGTTGCGGGCGGCGATTCGGGCGTTGGCGGAGA
>LZME01000105.1 GCA_001673575.1 Mycolicibacter heraklionensis
GCACTGAGCTTGCCGTCGACGATAGAGCCGTACTCATTGACCATGGTGACCGAATCGAGCACGCCGTCCTCGGCGGTGGGGGAGGTGCGTCCTCCGGCGGCGGAGGCGGCAGGTCTTCGGGTGGCGGCGGAGGTGCGTCCTCCGGCGGCGGGGGTGGTCCGTCTTCAGGTGGTGGGGGCGCATCGGCGGCGGCCGGAGGGGGCGGTTCGTCGTTGTTTCCCGGCTCGGCACTGACGCCGCCAGCCAAGAACACGGCGGCCGGCAACAGAGTCGTCGCGGCCAGAACCGAGGATTTCATGCGCAGATCTACTAGTCCTTGCGTGAGCACGCAGGGCACCGTAACCAAAACGTTATCTGGACATCAACCCGGCGCGCGGAATGGCGCGCCCCAAGCCGATGCCTAGCGGTTGGGCCGTCGCGGGTTGCGCGGCCGTCGGGCGAGGTCAGCTCGCTAGTTGACACCGGTCGCCGCAAACGTAATGTGCGAGTGTTCGCTAGGTCACAAGATCCCGAACACGGCAGCGATTGCCGACACCATATTCGGTGAAATCAGCCGGGGCGGCCTCGGCCAGCGGTGTGAGGGCCGACCAGGGCTGGAGCAGGTCGCTGAGCGCGTTCTGGAAGCCTTGCTGGGCGCCATCGATGGAGTGCTTGCTGGACGGCGGACCGGTCCAGGTCGGCCATATCGGGCGCCAACAGGTCATCGAGCGGCTGCCCGATCACCGGCAAAAGCAGTAGCGGTGGCTACCGCGGGGTGCGTTGGCGAATTCCTCTAAAACGCTGAGCATTGACTGTGCGATTGCTAGGGTCGCCGGGCAGTCTGGCGCAAACTTCGACGAGGGAATCCGATCGTGACGAAGGTGAAGCGGTTTCTGTGCGGTGTGACCGTCGCCGGCCTGGTTGCCGGAACGGGTGCGGTAGTAGGGACGCAGGCTGGGCTGTCTTCGGTGACCGCCGACTGGATGCTGGCCGCCGAGCACGTGCTGCTGATCGGTACCGACGGCACCAACTTGGACAAGATCCTGGAGTACGCCTACAACCAAGACAGCGGCTTCAAAACCGCGATGGACCAAGGCATCACCGGAACCGCGAGCCTGACCAACCACACCACCTTCTCCGGCCCGTCATGGTCGACGATTCTGACCGGGGTGTGGGACGACAAGCACGGTGTGACCAACAACCTGTTCAGCCCCGAGCCATACAACCTGTGGCCGACGGTGTTCAACCTTCTCGAGTACTACAAGCCGGAGATCAACACCACGGTGATCGCCGACTGGGACTACATCAACGACATCGCTGCCGCCGGCGGCTACCCGGTCGACAACAACGTCTTCGTGCCCTTCGAGACCAACTGGGCCGACGCCGACGCGCTGGTCACCTCGCAGACCATCGCGCAGATCCTGGCGACCGCGGACAACCCCGACGACATCTCCAACTTCCTGTTCTCCTACCAAGTGCAGGTCGACGAGGCCGGGCATGCGTTCGGAGGCGGGTCGGCCGAATACGCCCAAGCGGTGGTGAACGTGGGCGCCAACATCCAGCAGATTCTGGCCGCGGTCGCGCAGGTCAAGGCGATCACCGGTGACGACTGGTCCATCATCATCACCACCGACCATGGACACCAGCAGTCTCACGACATCTTGGGCCACGGCTTCCAATCACCCAACGAGACATCGTCTTTCGTCATCTTCGATCAAGCAGGCGACCACGCCACTGACGGTAGCCAGAATCTGAACTACTCCACGGTGGACATCACGCCCACGATCTTGTCGCTGTTCGGAGTCCCGCTGCGCTCGGACTTCGACGGCGTCTCGATGGCGAACGACCCCTCCATCCTGAACAGCATCGTCACACCCGCCGACCTCAAGCAGGCACTCCTCGACGCGCTCGCGATGTACGGCTACCCCAATATCGGCAACGACATTGCACTGGCCATCCGCACGGTGGTCACCTCCATCCCGTACGGGCTCAATCTGGTCGTCACCGAGATCGACAAGCTCCTGCAGTCGATCGTCGACCAGGACATCTTCCTGATCAGCGGACTGGCCCAATTCGCCCAGCAGATCAACGATTTCGTGGGCGGTCTAGTGGTCGACACCAGCGTTGCGCTGGCCCGGGGCGTTGCGTTCCTGACCGGATCGGGCGTGATCGAGCCGACCGACCCGCCGCTGCCGCTACCTGGTGCCTCGGAGTTCTCCGACCCGTGGGGACTGCTGGCCGCAGGCGACAACCTGTTCGCGCCCGACCATCCGGTTGGGGAACTCGAACTGCCCTGGCTGCTCGACGCCTGATCCGCCTTGGGCTTGTGGGTGCGGCGAGCTCATTGCGGATCGATCGCAGCGAGCATTCACTCGCCCGCGTAGGCGTAACTCTGGGGTGGTCGCGCTCCGGACGAGAGGGATCCGCGACGCGAGCAGGGCTGCGCAGCCGTACTAGATTTTCGGAGGGCCGTTGTCGCCCTGCGGTCTTCCCGACATTGGGTTAGCATCCGGTACCCCTACGAAAGGTTAGTGCCGGTGAAAGTCTTTGCAGGCTTGATTGTGGCGGTAGGCCTGCTGTTGGGCGCGGCGCCGGTGGCTCAGGCTGACCGTGACAGTTTCATGCAGTACATCCGTGACCACCAAATCAACACCGGTTACAATCCCGAGGCAAAGACTTTTATGACGGCCCTTCGAATTTGCGAGATGCTACGGCAAGGCATGACGGCTGAAGAATTTTGGGTAGGCCCGCCGTTCGTGGACGCACGCGGCATCACTGATGCAGCACAGCACGAACTGTGCCCCGACACCCTTCACTGATCCTCGTTTGCAGTGAGCTACGTTGCGCCGCAAGTGATAAAACGCAGGCCTAGGCCGCTTGGAATCGAGATCGGATACCGAGAACCCACGAACTCAGCGTTGCGCTAGCTCGAAGCGCTACGGCGCTTCAACGGCGTCATTGGTCAGGCGTGGATTCCGTGGCACCGTGTGCCGGGAGGGCGTTGTCGCCCTGCACTATTCCCGGTGGCGGGTTAGCATTCTGTACCCCTACGAAAGGTCCGTGTGTGAAGGCTCTCGCAGGCTCGCTGGTGGCGTCAGGTCTGCTGCTAGGCGCAGCCTCGGCAGCTCAAGCTAGCGTTACCGATTTCGTCAACGAGATCAATGCTCAGGGTGTGAACATCGGCACGATCGCCTTGAACCCGAGCGTGCTTCCGAGTGTCGGGCAGGAAGCCTGCGACCGACTCCACAAAGGGTGGAGCATCGAGGAGGTGCTGCAGTCCTACCCGCCCTTGTTCGGCGATGGACCTCGGGTGATCGGCATTGCTCAGGCTGACACCCTCCGCTGATTCGCGTTCGGCCTGTCGGGCCCGGACCGGACGTCCCTGTCGCCGCCCATGGCTGTACAAACTGTCGGCGAGTGACCGAGGCGAGCTGGCGCATCTGAGGTTGCGGGTCGAGGTGTGGGGAGCCGCGTGACGCCCTCGGCAGTGTTCTCGGCCATAGCTGCGTGGTGAAGGTCGCTACAAGGCCGAGTGGAAACGTGCAGAAACGAGTCAGGCCCCCTCGAAAGGGGGCCCGACCTGTCGGGGTGGCTGACGGGACTCGAACCCGCGACACCCAGGATCACAACCTGGTGCTCTACCAACTGAACTACAGCCACCATTGCTGCCCGACTAGCAAGCAGCGTCGTCGATACTAACCGCTAGGACGCTCAGCGACCGAATCGATATCGTCGGGCGCGTCCACCGGCGGCCCCAGTTCCCCGGCGATCGCAGCAATGTCGCTGGTAGAAGGCCCGGGCGGGGCGACGAACGCGGTGCGGCGGTAGTACTTCAATTCCCGGATGGACTCGTGGATATCGGCCAGTGCGCGGTGCGCCAGGCCCTTCTCCGGCTGGCCGAAGTAGATCCGGGGGTACCAGCGACGGCACAACTCCTTGATCGAGCTGACGTCGATCATCCGGTAGTGCAGGTAGTCGTTGAGGGCGACCATGTCGCGGGCCAGGAAACCCCGGTCGGTGCCGATCGAGTTGCCCGCCAGCGGCGCCGTCTTGGCCTGCTTGACGTGGGTGCGGATGTAGTCGAGCACCATCGCCTCGGCGGTAGCCAGATCGACCGTCGACGCTCTGACCTCGTCAATCAGGCCCGACCGGGTGTGCATGTCGGTCACCACAGGGCTCATCGCGTCCAGGTCCGCGTCGTCGGCGTGGATCACCACGTCGATACCGTCGCCCAGGATGTTCAGCTCGCCGTCGGTGACCAGGGCAGCGATCTCGATGAGCTTGTCCGAGCCCAGATCCAGGCCGGTCATCTCACAGTCGATCCAGACGAGTTCGTCTCGTGCAGCACTCACAGTGAGCCAACGTTAGCCGTTCGCCGCAGCCATAGGCGCACAGCGGTACAGACCGGCCAAGTAATGTCGTGACCTGTGAGTCCCGAGTCGGCGGCGAACGCCGCGCAGCAGATCGCGGCGGGCTATGTCGCAGACGGCCAGGCCCTGGAGCTGGGCACGGTCGTCATCGACGACACCGCGGACGCCTCCGCCCAGGTCCGCATTCCGTTGGCCACGATCAACCGGCACGGGTTGGTGGCCGGCGCCACCGGCACCGGCAAGACCAAGACCTTGCAGGTGATCGCCGAGCAGCTGTCCGCCGCCGGTGTGCCGGTGCTGATGGCCGACGTCAAGGGCGACCTGTCCGGGCTGTCGCGGGCCGGGGAGGCCGGGGGCAAGATCACCCAGCGCGCCACCGAGACCGGCGACGACTGGACGCCGACGGCGTTCCCGGTGGAGTTTCTGTCGCTGGGCACCGGCGGTCTCGGAATCCCGGTGCGCGCCACCATTTCCAGCTTCGGACCCATCCTGTTGTCGAAGGTGTTGGGGCTCAACAGCACCCAGGAGTCGACCCTCGGGCTGATCTTCCACTGGGCAGACCAGAACGGTTATCTGCTGCTGGACCTGAAGGATTTGCGTTCGGTCATCACGTTTTTGACCAGCGATGCCGGCAAGCCCCAGCTCAAGAACCTCGGCGGAGTATCGGCTCAGACCGCGGGGGTGATCCTGCGTGCCCTGGTCAATCTGGAGGCCGAAGGTGGCGACACCTTCTTCGGTGAGCCGGAGCTCAAACCGGAGGACTTGCTGCGCACCGACAGCCAGGGCCGCGGCATCATCTCGCTGCTGGAACTGGGTGATCAAGCCGCCCGCCCGGTGTTGTTCTCCACCTTCTTGATGTGGGTGCTCGCCGACCTGTTCACGCTGCTTCCCGAGGTCGGCGACGTCGACAAGCCCAAGTTGGTGTTCTTCTTCGACGAGGCGCACCTGCTGTTCACCGATGCCTCGAAGGCGTTCTTGCAGCAGGTGGAGCAGACCGTGAAGCTGATCCGTTCCAAGGGCGTCGGGGTGTTCTTCTGCACCCAGTTGCCCACCGATGTGCCCAACAGCGTGCTGTCCCAGCTGGGCGCCCGGATCCAGCATGCGCTGCGGGCATTCACCCCCGATGACCAGGCGGCGCTGAGCAAAACGGTGCGCACCTACCCGAAAACCAAGGTGTACGACCTGGAGTCGGCGCTGACGTCGCTGGGGATCGGCGAGGCGATCGTCACCGTTTTGTCGGAGAAGGGGGCCCCGACCCCGGTCGCCTGGACGCGACTACGGGCGCCGCGATCGCTGATGGCCTCCGTGGGCGATGCGGCGATCACCGCCGCGGCCACCGCCAGCCCGCTGCACGCGGTCTACAGCGAGACCGTGGATCGCGAGTCGGCCTATGAGATCTTGTCCGGCAAGCTCGCAGCGGGGGAGGGCAGTGCGCCGCCCTCCGACGCCCAGGGGTACGACGGTGTGCCGCCGCCACCGAAAGTGCACTGGTGGACGCGGTTCGGTCGCTGGCTCAAGGGTATCTTCGCCAGCCCGGCGGCAAAGAGCTTCGCCCGCTCGGCGGGCACCGCGATGGGTCGCGAGATCACCCGCGGCATGATGGGCACCGGCCGGCGCAAGCGCTAACCCCCGCCGAGCTTTTTGTAGACCGCCCCCACGATGGGCGTGACGATGGCGCGCGGCGCGTAACCGCTCGCCATCGACATGGCCTTGGAGGTGATCCCGGGTACCACGCGCATCTTGTTGCGCGCCAACGCATCCAGCGACAGCTTCGCGGTGTGTTGGGTGGAGATCCACAAGAAATCCGGGATCAGCCGGTCAACCAACGAGGCCTCGGTGGCATCAGGCATCTCGGCGCGCACCGGTCCGGGCGCCAGCAACGTGACGTGCACCCCGGACTTCAGCAGCTCGCCGCGCAGCGACTCGCTGAACGTGTTGGCGAAAGCCTTGGTCGCGGCGTAGGTGGCGTTGTTGGGGATCGGTGAGTTGCCAGCCGCCGAACCGGAGATCAAGATGCCGCCGGCACGGCGTGCGAGCATGCCGGGCAGCACCGCCAACACCAGGTCGTGCACCGCCACCGCGTTCAGCTGCACCTGAGCCTTCTCCGCCGCCGGGTCCAGGCCGGAGATCGGTCCGAACGTCGCGGTGCCGGCGTTGGCGCACAGCACCGAGATCTCCCGCTCGGCCAACTCGGCGCAGAACGCGTCCCGTGCCGGCGGGTCGGCGAGGTCGACCGCGCGTACCTCGACCGCGACCCGGTACTTGTCGCGCAGCCGCGCCGCCACGTCGTTGAGCACGTCTTCGCGGCGTGCGGTGATGATCAGGGCGTGGCCGCGGGCGGCCAGCTCGGTGGCCAGCGCCTCACCGATTCCCTGGGACGCGCCCGTGACGACAGCGCGGGCATCTGGGCTGGGAGCAGGAATTGGCATGGGGCAATCGTAGAGTGCGAGTCATGGGCGAGCCGGGGGCGGACAAGCCGGGGCGATCCCGGATCGTGGCGTGGGCCCTGTGGGACACCGGTGCGGCCGGCATTTCCGCCATCGTCGTGACGTTCGTCTACTCGGTGTACCTGACCAGCAGTGTCGGTCGAGAGCTGCCTGGAGAGGTGTCCCCGGCCAGCTGGCTGGGCCGCACCCTGGCCATCTCCGGCCTGACCGTGGCCGCGGTCGCGCCGGTGATCGGGGTCTGGGTGGCCGCCCCGCACCGCCGTCGCGTGACGCTGGCGGTGCTGACCGGTACCGCGGCCGTGTTGACCGCCTCTATGAGCCTGATCCGTGACGAGCCCGCCTACCTGGCTCCGGGATTGTTGCTGTTGGCGCTGACCGCCGCCTGCGGCGACCTGGCCAGCGTGCCCTACAACGCCATGCTGCGGCAGCTGTCGACGCCGCAGAACTCCGGCCGGATTTCCGGATTCGGCTGGGCGGCGGGCTATGCCGGCAGCGTGGTGTTGCTGCTGCTGGTCTACGTGGGCTGCATCGCCGGCAGCGGCCCCACCCGCGGTCTGCTGCGCTTGTCCACCGAAGGCGGACACAACATTCGGGTGGCGATGCTGCTGGCCGCGGCCTGGCTGACGGTCTTCGCGTTGCCGTTACTGCTCACCGCGCACCGCTTGGCCGGCGAGAGCGAGGCGCCTGCCCCGCGGCTGGGCTTCTTCGGCGGCTACCGCCAGTTGTGGCGCGACATCACCGTGGAATGGCACCGCGACCGCAACCTGGTCTTCTATCTGGTGGCCAGCGCGATCTTCCGCGATGGGCTGGCCGGGGTGTTCGCGTTCGGCGCGGTGCTCGGCGTCAACGTCTACGGCATCTCGGCCGGCGACGTGCTCATCTTCGGGGTGGCCGCCAGTGTGGTGGCCGCGCTCGGGGCCATCGCCGGGGGCCTGCTCGACGACCGGATCGGGTCCAAGACCGTCATTGTCGGCTCCCTGGTGGCGATGATCGCCGCCGGCACCACGTTGATGACTCTGTCGGGTCCAGGGGCGTTCTGGGCCTGCGGACTGGTGCTGTGTCTGTTCATCGGGCCGACCCAATCCTCGGCGCGCACCTTGCTGCTGCGGATGGCCCAAGAAGGCCGGGAGGGGTTCGAAGGGGTGGCGTTCGGCCTCTACACGATGACCGGTCGGGCGGTGTCGTTCCTGGCGCCGTGGCTGTTCTCGGTCTTCGTCGACGTCTTCGGCACCGACCGGGCGGGCATGGGCGGACTGTGCACCGTTCTGCTGCTCGGTCTGCTGGCGCTGCTGCCGGTGCGGGTCAGCAGGGTTTGACGGCGATCCGCTTCGCCCGGCTTCGCTGCGCTTGCGATCGCCTTAGCCGGCCGCTGCGCACACCGTGAGAATCGAACCGGTGCGCTGACGGACCTGGGCGCCGTCCACCGATACCGAGCAGGTGACCTGTTCGCCGAAATTGACCACCGTGACCGCCGCAGCCGTCGTCGCCGGCGGCGTCAACGTCACCTGCTTGGTCCACGGCAGGGACACATTGAACTCGGTCTGCAAAATCCCGCCGGTATCGATGTAGGCGATGCTCAGCGCCCGACCGGTCCCGCTCACGCTGTAGACAATCGTCTCGGGCACCCCGGCGGTGGTCGAAGTCGTCGGCGGCGCCGTGGTTGTGGTGCTGGGCGCCGGGGTCTTCGACGGCGACGGAGTGGTGGTGGGGATGCGCTTGGGCACCGGCGTGCTCGGGGCGGTCGGCAACGGGGTCACCGGCGTGACGGTGGCCGAATTGCGCTGCGAGCCATTGGCGATCACCAGGGCGATCACCATGCCGACCACCAGCAGCACCGCGGCACCGGCCACCAGGAACAGCCAGTTCGGAAACCGCGGGGGCTCCGGCGGTCCACCCTCGCCGCCACCCTGAGCAGGCTGCGACGCCTCCCAGTGCTGCCGCGGCAACTGCTCGGTCGGGTGGGGAGCCTGCGGCGGATAGCCGGACGGGTACGACGGGAGCTGCCCGGCGTAGGCCGGGTCGACGTAGGGCGGATAGCCGGAAGTCGGCGGCTCAGACGCTCCACCGCGCTGCCAGGGCTGATTAGTGCCCTCCGGTCGATACGGATCGGTCATGCCCACCTCATGGGTTGCAGGGTACCTGCGTCGGGCGTCTGCGGCCGGGACGTCGGCGCGCCGTCCTAAATTCCGGCCGCGCCCAGCGCGCTGATCGTCATCGCCCGCAACACCGCTCGCGAGCGCTCCGGGCCGGCCGACTTGGCGCCACTGGGCTTCATGCTGTGCGGGGTCGAGTTCAGCAAACCGAACGCGGCGTGGGCCATCAGCCGTGCATCGGCTTCGGCCAGCCCCGGGCGCAGCGCGCACAACACGCTCACCCACACCTCGACGTATTGCCGCTGGGCGCTGCGCACCTGACGCTGCGCGGCGGCCGGCAGATGCGCCAAATCACGGTCCTGGATCCGGATCAGATCCGGCTCGCCGAGGGCGAAATCGAGATGAAAATCGACCAGGCCGTCCAGCACTTCCTGCGGACTGTCTCCACCCGCTTCGACGGCGCGTGCCCCGTCGAGCAACCGGGTGCTGATCCCGACGAGCAATTCGACCAGCAGTGCTTCTTTGCCCGCGAAGTGTCGGTAGATGGCCGGGCCGCTGACTCCTGCGGCCGCACCGATGTCCTCCAACCGCACCGCCGGGTAGCCGCCCTGGGCGAAGAGGCGTTCGGCGGCGGCGAGTAACTGGCTACGCCGGTCGGACTTCAGCCGGCTGCGCCGGTTGGCCGGCTCGTCGTCGCCCGCCGAGTCGGCTGAAATGGACTTCGGAATGGAAGAAGCCATCACGCCTCCGCTCCGTCGTGGACATCTCAGTTAATGGCCACTAACGTAACACCCGTCGCCGCCGAACACATCCGGCTTCGGGCGGCACCGGTGGAGGGGCCGATGGCAACTGCGGTACCCGCGGCGCAGGACCACTTGTCCTACGCCCGCGGCGAGGACCATCCCGCCCTGTTGGAGACGACGATCGGCGCCAACCTCGCGGCGATCGCGAGCGCATTTCCCGAACGCGATGCGCTGGTTGACGTTCCGTCGGGTCGGCGCTGGAACTACGCCGAGCTCTTAGCCGATGTGCGCCGATTTGCAACCGGGCTGCTGCAGGCCGGAGTCGGCCCGGGGGATCGGGTGGGTATCTGGGCGCCCAACTGTGCCGAATGGGTTTTGACCCAGTACGCCACGGCCGAGATCGGCGCGGTTCTGGTCAACATCAATCCCGCGTACCGCTCCCACGAATTGGCCTATGCGCTCCAGCAGTCCGGGGTCGCGGTGGTCATCTCGGCTACGCGCTTCAAGACCTCCGACTACGTCGCAACGCTGGGAGAGGTGGCTCCCGAATGCCCGGATCTGCGGGAGGTGGTGTTCATCGGCGGTTCTCGGTGGCAGGAGCTGACCGGCACGCCGATCGACGCGACCGCACTGGCGCGGGTGGCCGCGACACTGCATGCTCAAGATCCGATCAATATCCAATACACTTCGGGGACAACGGGTTACCCCAAGGGTGCGACGCTCAGTCATCGCAACATCCTCAACAACGGCTACCTGGTCGGTGAGCTGCTCGGCTACACCGAAACGGATCGGATCTGCCTTCCGGTGCCGCTGTATCACTGCTTCGGACTGGTGATGGGGAGCCTGGCGGCGACTACTCACGGCGCGACTATCGTCTTGCCGGGTCCCGGCTTCGATCCTGCTGCCACGCTGGGGGCCGTGCAGGATGAGGCCTGCACCAGCCTCTATGGGGTGCCCACCATGTTCATCGCCGAGCTCGCGCTGCCCGACTTCGGCGAGTACGACCTGACCAGTCTGCGCACCGGAATCATGGCGGGATCGCCGTGCCCGGCCGAGGTGATGCGCCGGGTCATCGACGACATGCACATGGCCGGGGTCGCGATCTGCTACGGCATGACCGAGACCTCCCCGGTGTCGACCCAAACTCGCGGTGCGGACTCGCTGGTGCAGCGAGTCGAGACCGTCGGGCAGGTCGGCCCGCACCTGGAGATCAAGCTGACCGACCCGGCCACCGGAGCGACCGTGCCGCGTGGAGACGTCGGCGAGATGTGCACCCGCGGCTACTCGGTGATGACCGGCTACTGGAACGACCCGGACAAGACCGCGGCGGCCATCGACGCCGAAGGCTGGATGCACACCGGGGATCTGGCCGTGATGGACGACGACGGCTATGTGCGCATCACCGGGCGGATCAAGGACATGGTGATCCGTGGCGGGGAGAACATCTACCCGCGCGAGATCGAGGAATTCCTCTACACCCACCCCGACATCCGCGACGCCCAGGTCATCGGCGTGCCCGACGAAACCTACGGCGAAGAGCTGATGGCGGTGGTGATGATGCGTGACGGGGCGCCGCCGTTGACCGTCGAGCGGCTGCGGGAGTTCTGCACCGGCCGACTCGCGCACTTCAAGGTCCCGCGCTACGTGCGGGTCGTGACCGAGTTTCCGATGACGGTCACCGGCAAGGTCCGCAAGGACGAGATGCGCCAGCAGGCGATCGAGCAGTTGAGCGGCGGCTGACAGGGCCGCTCGAGAATGGTATTCTCTGGCATCAGTTAATGAACATTAACTGAAATGAGGAGGCGCGAGTGGCGATAGACAAGGTCGTGGCGACGGCGGCAGAGGCCGTGGCCGACGTGACCGACGGCGCGTCACTGGCGGTAGGCGGGTTCGGACTCTGCGGCATCCCGGAGGCGTTGATCGAGGCCCTGCTTCAGCTCGGCGTGACCGATCTGGAGACGGTGTCGAACAACTGTGGTGTCGACGGCGTCGGGCTGGGTGTGCTGTTGGAGCACAAGCGCATCCGCCGCACCGTCAGCTCCTACGTGGGCGAGAACAAGGAATTCGCCCGGCAGTTCTTGTCCGGCGAGCTCGAGGTGGAGCTGACCCCGCAGGGCACCCTGGCCGAGCGGCTGCGCGCCGGCGGCGCCGGCATCCCGGCGTTCTACACGCCCACCGGCGTGGGCACCCAGGTTGCCGACGGCGGCCTGCCGTGGCGCTACGACGGGGCCGGCGGCGTGGCGGTGGCCTCGCCACCGAAAGAGACCCGGGAGTTCGACGGCCGAACCTATGTCCTGGAGCGGGCGATCCGCACCGACTTCGCGCTGGTGCACGCCTGGAAAGGCGACCGGCACGGCAACCTCGTCTACCGCGAGGCCGCCGCCAACTTCAACCCGGACTGCGCTGCGGCAGGCCGGATCACCATCGCCGAGGTCGAGCACCTGGTCGAACCCGGCGAGATCTGCCCCGCCGAGGTGCACACTCAGGGGGTCTTCGTGCACCGCGTGGTGCACGTGCCCAATCCGATCAAGCGAATCGAGCGGGAGACGGTGCGCGAGTCATGACCCTCACGAGAGACGAGCTGGCCGCACGGGTGGCCGCCGAACTGCGCGACGGCCAGTATGTCAACCTCGGCATCGGACTGCCCACTTTGATTCCCAACCACATCCCCGACGGTGTCAGCGTGGTCTTGCACTCGGAGAACGGAATCCTCGGGGTCGGTCCCTACCCGCTGCGCGAAGACCTCGACGCCGACCTGATCAACGCCGGCAAGGAAACCGTCACCACCTTGCCCGGCGCATCCTTCTTCTCGTCGTCGGCATCGTTCGGAGTCATCCGCGGTGGCCACCTCGACGTGGCGGTCCTTGGCGCCATGCAGGTTTCGGCCGCCGGCGACCTGGCCAACTGGATGATCCCCGGCAAGATGATCAAGGGCATGGGTGGGGCGATGGACCTGGTGCACGGAGCGCGCCGGGTGATCGTGATGATGGAACACGCCGCCAAAGACGGCAGCGCCAAGATCGTCGAGCAGTGCACACTGCCGCTCACCGGTGCCCGCTGCGTCAACCGGATCATCACCGACCTGGCCGTCATCGACGTCATCGAGGACGGCCTGCAGCTGATCGAGACCGCCCCGGGCGTCACCGTCGAGGAAGTCGTCGCGAAAACCGATGCCTCGCTGGATCTTTCGATGCTGTCATGACCGCACCGGCATTCGCTGACGAACACCGGCGGTTGGTCGCTGAACTCAAGACCAAGCTGGCGGCGGCCGCGCTCGGCGGCAACGAGCAGTCCCGCCAGCGCCATGTGGCGCGCGGAAAACTGTTGCCCCGCGACCGCGTTGACCGACTGCTGGACCCCGGCAGCCCGTTCCTGGAACTGGCGCCGCTGGCCGCCGACGGGATGTACGACGACGAGTGCCCCGGCGCGGGGATCATCACCGGCATCGGGCGGGTGTCCGGCCGCGAATGCGTGATCGTCGCCAATGACGCCACCGTCAAGGGCGGCACCTACTACCCGGTGACGGTCAAAAAACACCTGCGCGCCCAAGAGGTGGCACTGGGCAACCGACTGCCCTGCCTGTACCTGGTGGACTCCGGGGGAGCGTTCCTGCCCCGCCAGGACGAAGTCTTCCCCGACCGTGAGCACTTCGGCCGCATCTTCTTCAACCAGGCCACCATGAGCGCTGCTGGCATTCCACAGATCGCGGCGGTGCTCGGTTCGTGCACCGCGGGCGGCGCCTACGTTCCGGCGATGAGCGATGAGGCCGTCATCGTTCGGGAGCAGGGGACCATCTTCCTCGGTGGACCGCCGCTGGTGAAGGCCGCCACCGGGGAAGTGGTGACCGCCGAAGAACTCGGCGGTGGAGAGCTGCACTCCAAGGTCTCCGGGGTCACCGACTATCTGGCCGATGACGACGAGCACGCGTTGCGCATCGTGCGCCAGATCGCGGCGACCTTCGGGCCGCGCCCCGAAAGCCCATGGGAGATCAGCGACTCTGTCGAGCCGCGCCGTGATCCGGCCGAGCTCTACAACGTGGTTCCCCCCGACCCGCGGGTGCCCTACGACGTGCGCCAGGTGATCGTGCGGCTCGTCGACGGCAGTGAGTTCAGCGAGTTCAAGGCCGAGTACGGCAAAACCCTGGTGACCGCGTTCGCGCGCATCCACGGACACCCGGTCGGCATCATCGCCAACAACGGGGTGCTGTTCGGTGAATCCGCGCTCAAGGGGGCGCACTTCATCGAACTGTGCGACAAGCGCTCGATCCCCCTGGTGTTCCTGCAGAACATCGCCGGGTTCATGGTCGGCCGCGACTACGAGGCCGGTGGCATCGCCAAGCACGGCGCCAAGATGGTCACCGCGGTGGCCTGTGCACGCGTGCCCAAGCTGACCGTCGTGATCGGCGGGTCCTACGGGGCAGGAAACTACTCCATGTGCGGGAGGGCGTATTCGCCGCGGTTCCTGTGGATGTGGCCCAACGCCCGGATCTCGGTGATGGGCGGCGAGCAGGCCGCCTCGGTGCTGGCCACCGTGCGCAGCGATCAACTCGACGCCGCCGGCAGGCCTTGGTCGGCGGCCGATGAGGAAGCCTTCAAGGCCCCGATCCGCGAGCAGTACGAGGTGCAGGGCAACCCGTACTACTCGACCGCGCGGTTGTGGGACGACGGGATCATCGACCCGGCCGACACCAGAACAGTGCTGGGACTGGCGCTTTCGGTCTGCTCGAACGCGCCTTTGGACCCGGTCTCCTACGGCGTATTCCGGATGTGAGCGCACATGTTTGAAACCGTCTTGATAGCCAACCGCGGTGAGATCGCGGTGCGGGTGATCCGCACCCTGCGCCGGATGGGCATTCGGTCAGTAGCCGTCTACAGCGATGCCGACGCCGGCGCGCGTCATGTGCGCGAAGCCGTTACCGCGGTGCGCCTGGGGCCCGCACCGGTGCTGGAGAGCTACCTGTCGATACCCAAAGTGCTCGAGGCCGCCGCCGCCACCGGCGCCCAGGCCATTCACCCCGGCTACGGATTCCTTTCCGAGAACGCCGGATTCGCGGCCGCCTGCGAGCGGGCCGGTGTGGTCTTCATCGGGCCGCCGGCCCGGGCCATCGAAGTCATGGGCGACAAGATCTCAGCCAAGAACACCGTCACCGCCTTTGAGGTGCCGGTGGTTCCGGGTATCGCCAAACCCGGTTTGTCCGACGACGAGCTGGTGGCCGCGGCAGGTGAGATCGGCTACCCGGTGCTGATCAAGCCGTCGGCCGGCGGCGGTGGCAAAGGCATGCACCTGGTCGAAGACCCGGCGCAACTGCGCCCGGCGCTGGCCACCGCACGGCGCGAGGCGGCTTCGGCATTCGGTGACGACACATTGTTCTTGGAGCGATTCGTGCTGCGGCCCCGCCACATCGAGGTGCAGGTGCTCGCCGATACCCAAGGCAACGTCGTGCACCTCGGCGAACGCGAATGCAGCCTGCAGCGCCGCCACCAAAAGGTGATCGAAGAGGCGCCGTCGCCGCTGCTGGACGCCGCCACCCGGGACCGGATCGGCACGGCGGCTTGCAACACCGCGCGGAGCGTGGACTACGTCGGCGCCGGCACTGTGGAGTTCATCGTCTCCGCCGATCGCCCGGATGAGTTCTTCTTCATGGAGATGAACACCCGACTGCAGGTGGAACACCCCGTCACCGAAGCGATCACCGGCCTGGACCTCGTCGAGTGGCAGTTGCGGGTGGCCGCCGGGGAGAAGCTGTCTTTTACCCAGGACGACGTCACGTTCACCGGGCATGCCGTCGAAGCCCGGGTGTATGCCGAAGACCCGGCGCGCGGCTTCTTGCCCACCGGCGGGCGAGTGCTGGCGGTGCACGAGCTCACCGGCGGTTCAGCGAGGCTCGACGGAGGAGAGGCGAAGCTGGGACCGCCGCATGGACCCGGGCCGGGGGTGCGGGTGGACTCGTCGTTGCAGGAGGGCACCGTCGTCGGCAGCGACTACGACCCGATGCTGTCCAAGGTGATCGCGCACGGCTCCGACCGGGCGCAGGCACTGGCGCGCCTCGATGCGGCGCTGGCCGGCACGGCAGTGTTCGGGGTGCAGACCAACGTCGAGTTCCTGCGGTTCCTGCTGGCCGATGAGCGGGTGGTCGCCGGTGACCTGGACACCGAACTGTTGGACGCCCGGTCAGGCGATTTCACACCCGTCCCCGCCCCCGACGATGTGTTGGCCGCCGGCGGCCTCTACCGGCAGTGGGCGCTCTCGGGGCGATTTCGGCGCGATAATGCTCGCTCGGCGGGCGAAACCGCGCCGAGATCGCTGTGGGCGGCCCCGAGCGGATGGCGCATCGGCGCGGCGGCGCCGGTGCGCACCGAGATGCACACCCCGCTGCGCACCGAGACGGTGTCGGTGTGGGGTCTGCCCGATGCCGCGCAAGTGCAGATCGGCGACGGCGAAATCCAGAGCGCCAACGCCCATGTCGAAGGCGACCAACTGATCGCGACCGTGGCCGGGCGGCAACGCCGCTACCTGTTCGCCGAGAACGACGGTCAACTGTGGATCAGCGACGAACGCGGAACCTGGCAGCTGCGGGAGGCCCAGGAAAGCACTGTGGTGCGGTCCGCCGCCGGCCCGCGTACCGCCGAGATCGCCAGCCCGATGCCGGGCACCGTGATCGCCGTCAGTGCCGACTCGGAATCGACTGTCGGCGAAGGTGATCCCGTGGTCGTGGTCGAGGCGATGAAGATGGAGCACACCCTGACCGCCCCGATCTCCGGCCGGGTGCAGGTGTTGGTAGCGGTGGGCGAGCAAGTGAAGGTGGATCAGGTGCTGGCGCGGCTGATCCCGGAGGAAGAGACCGAGGAAGCGAAATCATGACCACGACCGAGGCAGGAACCCTGCCGAGCCACTATCAGGACCTGCGCGACACCGTCGCCGAGTTCGCCCGCACCGTCGTCGCCCCGGTGGCGGCCAAGCACGACGAAGAGCACAGCTTCCCCTACGAAGTCATCGCAAAGATGGGGGAGATGGGGCTGTTCGGCCTCCCGTTCCCCGAGGAGTACGGCGGCATGGGCGGCGACTACTTCGCCCTGGCGCTCGCCCTGGAGGAACTCGGCAAGGTCGACCAGTCGGTGGCGATGACCCTGGAGGCCGGCGTCGGCCTGGGGGCGATGCCGATCTACCGGTTCGGCTCCGAAGAACAGAAGCAGACCTGGCTGCCGGATCTGGTGACCGGTCGCAGCCTGGCCGGATTCGGCCTGACCGAGCCGGGCGCCGGCTCCGATGCCGGCGGCACCCGGACCACCGCCCGCCGCGACGGCGACGAGTGGGTCATCAACGGCACCAAGCAGTTCATCACCAATTCCGGCACTGACATCACCTCACTGGTGACCGTCACCGCCGTCACCGGAACCCGGCCTGATGGCAAGAAGGAGATCTCCACCATCATCGTGCCGTCCGGCACACCGGGATTCACCGTGGAACCGGCCTACAACAAGGTCGGCTGGAACGCCTCGGACACCCACCCGCTCACTTTCGCCGACGCCCGCGTCCCCCAAGCCAACCTGCTCGGCGACGAAGGCCGCGGCTACGCGAACTTCCTGTCCATCCTGGACGAGGGCCGCATCGCGATCGCCGCGGTCGCCACCGGGGTGGCGCAGGGCTGCGTCGACGAAAGCGTCAAGTACGCCGGCGAGCGCGAGGCGTTCGGCCAGACCATCGGCTCCTACCAGGCGATCAGCTTCAAGATCGCCCGGATGGAGGCGCGTGCCCACGTCGCCCGTACCGCCTACTACGACGCCGCCGCGAAGATGTTGGCGGGCAAGCCGTTCAAGAAGGAAGCGGCGATCGCCAAGATGATCTCCTCGGAAGCGGCGATGGACAACGCCCGTGACGCCACCCAGATCCACGGCGGCTACGGCTTCATCAACGAATACCCGGTGGCCCGGCACTACCGCGACAGCAAGATCCTCGAGATCGGCGAGGGCACCACCGAGGTGCAGCTGATGCTGATCGCACGATCGCTGGGGCTGTGACGATGGCCGACAACGAGGGGAAGACCGTCGAGCAGCGCGGACTGTGGTTCGAGGAGTACGAGATCGGCACCACCTACCTGCACCGGCCAGGACGCACCATCACCGAAGCCGACAACGTGCTGTTCACCACGCTGACGATGAACACCCAATCGCTGCACCTGGATGCGGCCTGGGCGGCCCAGCAGCCGGGCTTCCGCGGTGAGCGCCTGGTGAATTCGATGTTCACCCTCTCCACGCTGGTCGGCCTGTCGGTGGCGCAGCTGACGTTGGGCACCATCGTGGCCAACCTGGGCTTCTCGGAGGTGTCGTTCCCCAAGCCGGTGTTTCACGGCGACACGCTCTACGCCGAGACGGTCTGCACCGACAAGCGGGAGTCCAAGAGCCGTCCCGGCGAGGGCATCGTGACGTTGGAGCACGTCGGGCGTAACCAGAACGGCGACATCGTCGCCCGCGCGGTTCGCACCACGCTGGTGCGCAAGCGGCCCACCGAGGACGGACGATGAGTAGCGTCGGACCGGCCTGGCTGTTCTGCCCGGCGGATCGCCCGGAGCGTTACGGCAAAGCGGCCGCGGTCGCCGACGTGGTGATCCTGGACCTGGAAGACGGTGTGGCCGCGGCAGATCGGCCCGCCGCTCGTGAGGCGTTGCGGAGCACGCCGCTTGATCCGGAGCGGACCGTGGTGCGGGTGAACCCCGCCGGCACCGAAGACCAGGCCCGTGACCTGGAGGCACTGGCCGACACCGCCTACACGACGGTGATGCTGGCCAAGACCGAATCCGCCGCCCAGGTCGCCGCGATGGCGCCCCGGCAGGTGGTGGCCCTGATCGAGACCCCACGCGGCGCGGTGTTCTGCACCGAGATCGCCGCCGCAGAGCAATGCGTCGCGATGATGTGGGGAGCCGAAGACCTGGTCGCGGCCATGGGCGGCGGCTCCAGCCGGCACGCCGATGGCCGGTATCGCGATGTGGCCCGCCACGTGCGCTCAAGTGTGTTGTTGGCGGCATCGACGTTCGGCCGGGCCGCGCTGGACGCCGTCTACCTCAACATCGGCGACCTCGACGGGCTCAAAGCCGAAGCACTCGATGGCGCCGCGGTCGGATTCGCTGCTACGGTGTGCATCCACCCGAGCCAGATCGCGGTGGTCCGCGACGCCTACCGACCCGCCCCGGAACGGGTTGACTGGGCGCGCAGGGTGCTCGCCGCGGCGCGGACCGAGCGCGGGGTGTTCGCGTTCGAAGGACAGATGGTCGACTCCCCGGTGCTGCGGCACGCCGAAGCCATCCTGCGGCGAGCGGATTGACGCACCAGGAGGACTGACAGCGCATGCGCATCACCCAGATCATCGAGACACCGGTGCGCCTGCGCGGCGAGGTCGCCAACGCCCTGGTGGACTTCTCCCGGCACACGGTGTCACTGGTCGCGGTGATCAGCGATCAGATCCGCGACGGCAAACCGGTGACCGGGGTGGCGTTCAACTCGATCGGCCGTTTCGCGCAGAGCGGCATCCTGGCCGACCGGATGATCCCGCGAGTGCTGCGCGCGAAGCCGGAGTCGCTGCTTGACGACGCCGGCCGGATCGATCCCGCGCGGGTGCTGGGCGCTGCGCTGGCCGACGAGAAGCCCGGCGGGCACGGCGACCGGGCCGGCGCGGCAGCCGCATTGGAGCTGGCGTGCTGGGACCTCAACGCCAAACTCGCCGACGAGCCCGCCTACCGCACCATCGCTGACTACTTCGGCCGCGATACCGTACCCGCCGCTGTCCCGGTGTATGCCGCCGGCGGCTACTACTACCCGGGTGACGACTCGGACGCCGGCCTGGACCGACTGCGCAGCGAGATCCGCGGCTATCTCGACATGGGCTACGACGCGGTCAAGATGAAGATCGGCGGCGCGTCGACGAGCGAGGATCTGGCGCGCATCGAGGCCGTCATCGACATCGTCGGCAGCGGGGCCCGGGTCGCCGTCGACGCCAATGGCCGGTTCGACGAGGCCGCCGCAGTGCAGTGGGCACAGGCGCTGAGCCCGTATGGTCTGCGCTGGTACGAAGAGCCCGGTGACCCGCTCGACTTCGCCTTGAATGCCGCGGTCATTGCGGCCTACGACGGCGCCATCGCCACCGGAGAGAACCTGTTCTCGGTGCGCGATGCGACCAACCTGGTTCGCTATGCCGGCATGCGGCCGGGCCGCGACATCTTCCAGATGGACGCCGGACTCAGCTACGGCCTGACCGAATACGCCCGGATGATCGAGACCCTCGAAGCGCATGGTTTCGATCGCCGCTTCGCCTTCCCGCACGGCGGGCATCTGATCAATCTGCACATCGTGGTAGCGCTGGGCCTGGGCGGCTGCGAGTCCTATCCCGGGGTGTTCGCACCGTTCGGCGGCTATGCGCCGGGTTGTGCGCTGTCCGAGGGCACCATCGCGCCGACCGATGCCCCGGGTTTCGGGTTGGCAGAGAAGCCCGACCTGGCCGCCATGATCGCCGACCTGGTGGGATGAGCAGATGAAGATCGCGGTCATCGGTTGCGGCGCCATGGGTTCCATCTACGCCGCCAAGTTGGCGGCGGCCGGCAATGACGTGCTGGCCGTGGACCGGTCGAGCGCGCACGTCGACGCCATCGCCGCGGGCGGCCTGCGGATCAGCGGGCCGCAGCCCGAACAGGTGGTTCGCATGCGTGCGGCCACCACCGCGCCGGCCGAGCCGATGGATCTGGTGGTGCTGGCGGTCAAGGCCGCCGACGTCGCCACCGGAGCCAATCAGGCACTGCCGTTGCTTGGCGAGAACACGCCGGTATTGACCATCCAGAACGGACTCGGGTCGGCCGACACCGTCGCCGACATCGTCGGTGCGGCGCGGGTAGCGGTGGGTATCGCCAGTGGATTCGGGGCCTCGCGTCCCGCCCCGGGGCATGTGCACCACAACGCGATGCGCGCCGTCCGGTTCGGTTCCTATGCGGCGCTGCCATTTTCGATCGTCGATCAGATCGCTCGGGTCTGGTCGGAGGCGGGGTTCGACGCGGCCGCAGTCGCCGACATCGCCGCCATGCAGTGGGAGAAGCTGATCTGCAACGCCGCCTACAGCGCGCCGTGCGCACTGACCGGAATGACGGTGGGCCAGGTCATGGACGACGCGGACATGGGACCGGTCAGCCGCGCCACCGCAACCGAGGCTTGGACGGTGGCCCGCGCCGCTGGAATCGGCATCGATGTGGCAGACCCGGTTGCGCATGTCCGGGCCTTCGGCGCGCAGATGCCGAACGCCAAACCGTCTGCGCTACTTGATCACCTGACCCGCCGAGTCAGCGAGATCGACGTCATCAACGGCGCCGTGGTGCGCACGGCTGCGCAGGTAGGGGAGCAGGTTCCGGTGAACGCCACGCTGACCGCGCTGGTCAAGGCGGTTGAACGTCAGTGGTCAACGCCCCAGGGCTGAACACCACGCCGAGACGCGTTCAGCTGCACCCGGTAGCCGCCGGCGGCGCTAGCGTGGATTGGCATGACCGATGACAAGGCGCGGGTGGACCTGAGCGGGTCACCGCAGACCATGCTCGCGACGCTGTACGCCAAGGCGCTGGATGCCGATCTGCCCGAACCGATCCTGGGGGATCGCTACGCCAAGGACGTGGTCGCACGCATCGACTACGACTGGCGTAAGACCACCATCACCGCGGCTCGATCACCGTCGGTGACCACCCGCTCGGCCCACTTCGACACCTGGGCCCGCCGATTCCTGGCGGCCAACCCCGACGCGGTGGTGTTGCACCTGGGCTGTGGGCTCGACGCCCGATACTTCCGGCTGCAACCGGGCGATGGGATCGACTGGTATGACATCGACTACCCCGACGTCGCCGCCCTGCGTCGGCAGCTGCTGCCCGATCAACCACACAACCACGTGGTGGCGGCGTCGGTCACCGACCCGGCATGGTTCGCCGAAATCCCCACCGGCCGTCCGACATTGATGCTCGGCGAAGGCCTGACCATGTACCTCACCGAATCCGACGGGGTGGCGCTGCTGCGCCGTGTCGTCGAGCACGCCCCGCGTGGTGAGCTGCAGTTCGACGCCTTCAACTGGCTGGGCATCAAGTCGCAATGGTCCAACGCGGTGGTGCGCAAATCCGGGGCGAAGCTGCACTGGGCGATCAACGGCCCCGACGACATTCTTGCCGCGGTACCGGGCACCCGGCTCCTGCAGTGGGAGCGCTGGTTCGAGTCGGCCACCTTTGCCCAACTGCCACGCGCCTACCGGGCGCTGGGCAAGGCGATGTCGCTGATTCCGGCGGTGGCGAACATGTCGCAGTACCACCGCTATGCCTTCTGAGCTGCGCAGACGGGGCGGCCCGCGAAACCATTGACGAATTACGTTACGTAATGTAATTGTTTAGGGCGTGAGTCGCCGACAACGGATGCCACAGTGACCGCGGGCACAGAGCCGGCCCCGGCCGGTCGCGGACGTCCCCGCGATCCGCGCACCGAACAGGCCATCACCGAAGCCACCCGCCGACTGCTGGCCCGCGACGGCTACGACCAGGTGTCCATCGAGGCGATCGCCCGCGAAGCAGACGTCAGCCGCCCCACCGTCTACCGACGGTGGCCGTCGAAGACCCATCTGGTGTTCGACGCGGTCTTCGGTGCCGCCGAGGCCGGTGACGTACTGACCAGCTCGGGCGACTTCGAAGCAGACCTGCGCCTTTTCGTTGCCGGGGTGTTCGAGTTCTGGCGCGCACCGGACGTGGCCGCCGCGGCACTGGGCATCCTGGCCGACCGCCACCGCGACCCGGAACTGTTCATCCGCACCCAACAGCTGCTCGACGAGACGACCCGCACCGCATTCGGTGTGCTGGTCCGCGCCGGCATCGACCAAGGCGTGCTCGATGCAGACATCGATATCGAGATCGCCTATGACGCCTTGGTGGGCACCAGCTTCTACATCGCCCAAGTCTTGGCCACCGAGACCGTCGACGCCGCCGCCGACAGGTTGTGCTCCCTACTGCTGCAGGGAATGAGAAAGAAGGAGAACCGGGATGAGTGACGCGCCATCCGAGCTGTCTGAGGCCTTTGCAGGCCTGCTCGACGAGGTCCGTGCCGTCGAGCAACGCCTGCTGACCGCCGATCCGCCGCTGGAGGAGGCCGACGTCCTCGACGGCTACCGATGGGCGTTGAGCCTGCTGCGCGTCGCCTCCGAGGCCTACATCTGGGGCGATGCGGACAAGCCGATCCTGGTCGACGTGATCGGCCCCTATCTCAAATGGGGCGGTGACAATTCGGATGCCTTCTACCAGCTGGCGCCGGTCGACCCGAGCCGCAGCTACCGGGTCACCGGCAACCGCGGCGACGCGGTCTACCTGTCCATGACCGTCTACGGCGGGCCCGATGACGGCCGCTACAGCGACCGCATCATCGACACCATCAATGACCGCGACTTGGCCCCCGACGCCGACGGCAACTTCGAATTCATCATCAGTGCGCAAGAGCAGCAAGGCAACTGGCTCAAACTGGAACCGGACGCGGTGTTCATCCTGACCCGCGACTACCTCACTGACCCCGGCACCGATCGGCGGGTGCAGTGGAAGATCGAGGCGCTGGACGACACGCCGCGACGTCCCGACAGCCGGGCCGACCTGAGCCGGCGGATGCGCGCGGCGCGCACCTGGATACGGGAGCAGGCCGCCATGGCGCCCGTGCGGCTACCGGCCAACGTGCTGCAGGAGCCCTACCCGGTTCCCAGCCGCACCGTGGGCTGGGCTGCTGGTGATGCCGCCTATTCGATGGGCGCCTACGAACTGCAACCCGGCCAGGCGCTGGTCATCGACGGAACCTCACCGGAGTGTGTGTTCTGGAATCTGTGCCTGTGGAATCCGTTCCTGCACACCTACGACTACACCCGCGAGCGGGTCACCATCAACGGCGCGCACGTCACCTACGCTCCCGACGGGTCCTGGCAGATCGTGATCAGCGAGACCGATCCCGGGCATCCGAACTGGGTGTCCACCGCGGGCCGGTCGAAAGGACTGATCTGGCTGCGCTGGTTCCTTCCCGAGTCCACCCCCGCCCCGCTGAACTGTCGGGTCGTCGACGTCGCGGAGCTGGCCTCGTGAGCGCCGCCACCCGCCCGGCCGCCATCCGGCTTGAGGACCTTGCCAACCCGGTGTTTCCGCCGGCCGCCGGTCCGATGCGCGACGGCCTGGCCGGTTATGGCGCGGTCCTGCAACTCACACCGGAAGCCCTGCGGCAGGCCGCGACCGAACGAACAGGCCTGGACAACTGGGGCGACAACGGATTCGCCGAACGCCTCGACGTGCTGTGTGGTTCGCTGAACGCCGAGGCAGACCTGTCCGGTGTCGGCCGGGCGATGGCGTTCGAGCAACTGGTCGGCCACCTGGTCAACCGGCTTCGGCTGGAAGATCTGATCGCGGCGCACCCAGAGATCGAGAGCGTCGAGATCGAACGCCCGATCATCATCTGCGGGTTGCCACGCACCGGTACCACCCACCTGCACAACCTGATCGCCGCCGACCCGGCCCTGCGCTACCTGCCCTACTGGGAGAGTATGGAACCGGTTCCCACGCCAGGCGAACCCGATCCGCAGGCCAGGCGAGACCGCTGCGCCGTCGGCCTGGATCTGATCAACACCTCGATGCCCGAGTTCAAACGCATGCATGACATGACCGTCGACCACGCGCACGAAGAGATCCAGCTGCTGGGCAACGACATCTCCGGAATGCTGTTCGAATGTAGTTACTATCTGCCGACATTCGCGCAGCACTACAAGGCACACGATCAGAGCGCGTCGTACGCCTACATGAAGCGCACGTTGCAGGCGCTGCAATGGCTGCGCGGCGGGACCCGCTGGGTGCTCAAATCGCCCCAGCATCTGGAGCAGTTCCCCGCGCTGTATGCCACCTTCCCCGACGCCACCTTCGTTGTCACCCACCGGGATCCCGTCGAGGTGACGCGATCGATGGCCACCATGATCAGCTACGCGGCGCGCATGGCCTGTGACCGTCCCGATCCGGTCAAGATCTCGAAGTACTGGCTGGACCGGGCCGACGACCTGCTCACCGGCTGCCTGCGCGACCGCGACGTGCTGCCGGCGGCACAGTCCGTCGACGTGCGGTTCGAGGACTTCATGGCGGATGAGGACGGGACCGTCGCTGCCATCTACGAGCTCGCGGGCCAGCCGCTGGACACCCGGGCCAAAGACGCGATGACGCAGTTCTGTGTCGAGCACCCTCGCGGGCGCTACGGCGCCGTCGACTACCAGCCGGCCGATCTGGGGCTGGATGCCGACGAGGTGGCAAACCGACTGCGCGCCTACCGAAATCAATTCGTCGCCGACTAATGGGAGAAACCATGAATCAACCGATCTCCGCGGACGCCTGGGTCGCCACCGAACTCGGTGACCCGGCCAAGGTGCTGGCCCGCCAGAGCGTCGAGGTACGCGCGCCCGGACCTGGCGAAATTCGGGTCGCGGTCAACGCGTTCTGCCTCAACTTCAATGACATCGACATCATCCAAGGCCGCTACACGACTCTGCCGCTGCAGCCGCCGTTCGTGCCCGGCATGGAGACCGTCGGAGTCGTGGAAAGTGCCGGCCAGGGCGCCGAGCATCTCATCGGCCGGCGCATCGTCGGCATCCCGGTGATGGCCTTCGGCGGGTACGCCTCCTACGCGATCGTCGACGCGGCGACCGCGCTGGATCTGCCGGACTGGGTCAGCGACATCGACGGCGCCGCCCTGCACTACCCGTTCCACCTGGGCTGGTTCGCGTTGCGTGAGCGTGGCCGTCTCAAGCCGGGGGAGACCCTGCTGGTGCACGCCGCCGCAGGCGGCACCGGATCCGGTGCCCTGGTGCTCGGCAAAGCGTTGGGCGCGCGGGTGATCGCCACCGCAGGGAGCGACGAGAAGATCGAATTCTGCAAGGAACTCGGCGCCGACCACGCGATCAACTACCGCAACGGTGACTGGGTCGAGCAGGTCATGGAATTGACCTACGGCCGTGGTGTCGACGTCGCGTTCGACGCGGTCGGCGGGGACGTAGCGGTACAGACATTCCGCTGTATGGGGCTGAACGGCCGGTACCTGATGGCGGGATTCGCGCAGGACATCGCCCTGGAGGACGGCGACTACCTCTCGCCGCGGCCCATCGCCTACAGCAACTTCGACGTGTGCGGGGTATGCCTGGTCTACGTCAACGATCCGGTGGCGATTCGGCGCACCCTGGGGTTCAACTGGCCGGCCCGCTCGGAGGGACTGGAAGCCCACGCGAAGATCCTGGAGTTGCTGCGTACCGGAAAGATCCGCACCGTCATCGGCGCAGAGGTTCCCTGGGGTGATCTGCCGAATGCCCTGGAGCGCATGGCCGCCCGCCAGACCACCGGCCGTCTGGTGGTCACCACCGACCGGCCCCGGTAGGCCGTCGCGATCAAGCCGATGGCTTTCGATGTCAAAGGTCACTTCCGGCTGAGCGCGTCGCCACCGTAGCCTGGCGAACATGATTCAGGTGGGGCCACCGCCCCCGGCGCCGGTCGCCAAACCCCGCCGCCGGGGTGGACCGCGCGGGCCGGTATTTCTGGGCGCCAACATCGTGGTGCTGGGCTGGCTGGCCGTCGCGGTCGCGCTGCTGGTCGCGCACAACTTTGTTGCGCACCCGATCTGGCTGCCGGTGCACGCGCTGCTGCTCGGTGCGGCCACCAACGCGATCGTGATCTGGTCGGGACACTTCACCACCACGCTGTGCCGGGTCCCCGACCCACCGCAATGGCACCTGGTGGCCAAGCTGTGCCTGCTCAACCTCGCCGTGATCGCGACCCTGGCCGGAGTGGCCTTCAACGCCGAGGCCCTGACCGGGATGGGTGGCACGGCCGTGGCCGTGGTCGCCGTTGCCCACGGCGCCGAGTTGATCGCGATGAAGAAGCGCGCCCTGTCGGCGCGCTTCGACTACCTGGTCGGTTTCTACCTGGCGGCCATCGCTGCGCTGCTGGCCGGATCGGCGACCGGTGCGGCCATGGCCTTCGGGGTGGCCCGCTGGTATGCGCGGCTGTGGACCACCCACGTGCACGTGATGCTCTACGGGTGGATCGGCCTGACGGTGGTGGGCACCTTGTTCACCCTGTGGCCCACCACAATCCGGGAGAAGATCACCCCGCGCAGCTTCGCGATGGCCCAACGCGCGCTGCCGACGCTGACGGTGGGCCTAACCGTCGCGGCCGGCGGTCTGCTCACCGACAGTTGGTGGCTGACCGCGGTCGGACTGCTCGCCTATGCGCTCGGAGTCGGTCTGTCCATCGTGGGGTTGTGGCCGGGACGCAGCTTCACCGGACCCGCGGCCTGGATGCTGGTCGGCGCGACGGCCTGGCTCGGTGTCGCCGTCCTGATCGAAACGATCCGTCTGATCGCCGCCCGCTCCGTCGACGTATTGCCCGCGTTCGCGGAGAACACCCTGCTGCCGCTGCTGGCGGTCGGATTCGTCGCCCAGATCCTGCTGGGAGCCCTGAGCCAGCTGCTGCCGATCCTGGTGGCCAACGGCCCACCCGTTCGCAAAGCCGTCATCAGCTACCTGGACCAGGGCTGGCAGGCCCGGGTCTGCGCGATCAACATCGCCGTCCCGCTGGTCGCCGGGCCGTGGCGAACGCCGCTGCCGTTGATCGGCTGGGTGCTGGCCGCGGTCGCGGTCGCCAGCTTCGTGCTGCTGGCGCTGCGGCTCGCGCTGCCCGTGGCGCTGCGCGGCCCGCTCGACATCGACGCGATCACGCCGCATTCTCGGGCGGTCACCGGGGCGGTCGCCGTTGCCGCAGTGGCCGCGGTCGCCGCCGCGCTGGGGCTCGGGATCGGCGGACCCGCGTCCTCGGGTGCCGCCGGCATCTCCGGAGAAGCACGCACCGTCGACGTCACGCTGAAGAACATGCGGTTCTCTCCAGACGTGATCAACGTGCCGGCCGGAACCCGGCTGGTGGTGCGAGTCACCAACATCGACGGACTGCCGCACGACTTGCACGTCGACACCGGCGAGCACACCCCGCGGTTGAGTCGCGGCCAGACCGCGGTGCTGGATCTCGGTGCGGTGCACCAGGACCGGGAGGCGTGGTGTGACGTACCCGGTCACCGGGCGGCCGGCATGACGATGACGATCCACGCCATCGGTGGTGTCCCGCGGCAGCATGAGCACACCGGCGGGGGACACGGTGGCCTGCCCGCGCCGACGGTCTTGGACCTGGCCGCCGATCCGTCCCCGGGTTGGACCCCGCGTGACGCGGTGCTCGCACCGGCGACCCCGGGTGTGCATCGGGTGGAACTTCACGCCGTCGACCGGGAGTTGGAGATCGCGCCCGGCCGCCGGGGGACCCGCTGGACCTTCGGTGGTGTCGAACCGGCCCCGACCCTGCACGGCCGGGTCGGAGACACCTTCGAGATCACCCTCATCAACGACGCGACCATGGGCCACGGAATCGACTTTCACGCCGGAGCGCTCGCCCCGGACCAGCCGATGCGTACCTTGGCGCCGGGGGAGCGGCTGGTCTACCGGTTCACCGCGCACCGGGCCGGCGCCTGGCTGTACCACTGCAGCACCCCGCCGATGGCGCTGCACATCGCCAACGGCATGTACGGCGCCGTGATCATCGACCCGCCCGGGCTACCGGCAGTGGACCGGGAATACGCCCTGGTCGGCGCCCAGCTCTACGCGAGCGCACCGGATTCCGACGCCCAAACCACGGCCATCCGCGCCGGCCAGCCCGACGGCTGGATGTTGAACGGCACTGCCGCCCAGTACATGCACGCCCCGCTGCCGGCGCGCGCCGGTGAACGGGTGCGCATCTGGGTGGTCAACGCCGGCCCAGGCGACACGATCGCCTTCCACGTCGTCGGGTCGCAGTTCGACACCGTCTACAAAGAGGGCGCCTGGCTGCTGCGGGCGAGTGATCCGGGCGGCTCCCAAGCCCTCGACCTGGCGCCGGCCCAGGGTGGCTTCGTCGAGCTCACCTTCCCCGAACCGGGCCACTATCCGTTCATGGATCACGACATGCGCCACGCCGAAAACGGGGCGCACGGTGTTTTCGAGGTGACGGGCTGAGCCCAGCTCAATAGAGCTCGCCGAGTGTGCGGTTTGGTGGTCGAAATCGGCTTGTCTCGTACGAAACC
>LZME01000106.1 GCA_001673575.1 Mycolicibacter heraklionensis
CTGGGGTCTGCTGCACGAACAGGTGACATCTGAGTTGGCTTGCCCTGCGGGGTGGGCTGGAAGGATGTCATTGTGCCCAGGCCTTATCCGAAAGAGTTCCGTGACGATGTCGTCCGGGTTGCCCGCAACCGCGATCCCGGGGTGACCATCGAGAAGGTCGCCACCGATTTCGGGGTGCACCCGATGACGCTGCACAAGTGGTTGCGCCAGGCCGACATCGATGACGGCCTCAAAGCCGGCACCACCACATCAGAGTCGACCGACCTGCGTGCAGCCCGGCAGCGGATCAAGCTGCTGGAGCAGGAAAACGAGGTGCTGCGCCGGGCGGCGGCGTATTTGTCGCAGGCGAATCTGCCGGGAAAAGGCTCTACCCGCTCGTGAGCGAGCTCGCCGCCGACGGTATCCCCGTCGCGGTGACGTGTCGGGTGCTGCAGCTTGCTCGCCAGCCCTACTACCGGTGGCTGGCCAACCCCATCACCGATGCGGAGTTCATCGAGGCCTACCGCACCAACGCCCTAGTTGACGCGCACCGCGACGATCCGGAGTTCGGCTACCGGTTCCTCGTCGATGAAGCCCGTGCTGCCGGTCAGCTGATGGCCGAGCGGACCGCCTGGCGGATCTGCTCAAACAATGAGTTGTGGAGCGCCTTCGGCAAGAAACGGGGCAAAAACGGCAAGAAGCCCGGCCCACCGGTGCACGACGACCTGGTCGGCCGGAACTTCACCGCCGATGCCCCCAATCAGCTGTGGCTGGCCGACATCACCGAACACCGCACCGGGCAGGGCAAGCTCTACTGCTGCGCGATCAAGGACTGCTTCTCCAACCGCATTGTTGGCTACAGCATCGCTGACCGGATGAAGTCCCAGCTGGCCGTCACCGCGCTGCGTAACGCGGTCGCCCGCCGCGTCGAGGTAGCCGGCTGTGTGTTGCACACCGATCGCGGATCGCAATTTCGCAGCCGGAAATTCGTTGCTGCACTGCACCACTACGGCATGGTCGGCTCGATGGGCCGAGTCGGAGCCGCCGGGGACAACGCGGCCATGGAGTCGTTCTTCAGCCTCCTGCAAAAGAACGTCCTGAACAGACACCGCTGGGCCACCCGTGAAGACCTGCGGGTCGCCATCGTCACCTGGATCGAACGGACCTATCACCGCCGCCGACGTCAGATCACTCTGGGCCGGTTGACCCCAATCGAATACGAAGCAATCATGACCACACCGGCCAGTCAGGCCGCGTGACCGAAACTGTCACCTATCCGTGCAGCAGACCC
>LZME01000107.1 GCA_001673575.1 Mycolicibacter heraklionensis
CGGTCCAGCACGCACTCGGCCGGCATCACCGGGCGCACCACGTCCTCGGCGGCATCAGCGATATCGAAGAAGTCGATGCCGGTCTTGATCCCGACCTTGTCGAACACCCCGATCAGCGCCTCCACCGGGGCGTTGCCCGCTCCCGCACCGAACCGGCGCACCGACCCGTCGATCTGCTTGGCACCGGCGCGCACCGCCTCCAAGGAGTTGGCGACACCGAGCCCGAGGTTCTCGTGGCCATGAAAGCCCACCTGCGCGTCGTCACCGAGCTCGGTGACCAACGCAGCCACCCGATCGCGAACACCTTCCATCACCAGCGCCCCGGCCGAGTCGACCACGTACACGCACTGACAGCCGGCGTCGGCCATAATGCGGGCCTGGGCGGCCAGCTTCTCCGGGGACACGGTGTGGGCCATCATCAAAAACCCGACGGTCTCCAGGCCCAGCTCGCGGGCCAGGCCGAAGTGCTGGATCGAGACATCGGCCTCGGTGCAGTGGGTGGCGATCCGGCAGATCTGCCCGCCGTTGCCCTGCGCGGTCTTCATGTCTTCCTTGGTGGCCACGCCGGGCAGCATCAGGAAGGCGATCTTGGCGTCGCGGGCCGTGGCCGCCGCGAGCTTGATCAACTCCTGATCGGGCGTCTTGGAGA
>LZME01000108.1 GCA_001673575.1 Mycolicibacter heraklionensis
GAGCGGCTGTGCGCCACCGTCGACCTCTCCGGGGTCGCGGCACTGCTTGACCTGGCGGGGAGCGGTGGAACCCTGGCACAGGCCCGCGCCCGGATGCGCCGGCTCAGCGGTGTCGATCGTGTCGTCGCCCGCCTGAAGATGATGGGCGCTGCCGTCCACCACCGGCGGATGTCGGAGGCGGTGATCCGGTTGGAGGCGATGGCGGTCGGGGACGGCCGCATCGACGAGTTTCTGAACCGGGACGCGACGATCGCCGCCCGGCTGACCGCGGCGGCGGCCGCGATCGACGTACCGGACGAACCGGTGCTGGCACGGGCCCGCCGCTGGCAGGCGCACCGCAGCGCGCCGGTCAACGCCGCCCAGCGGTCCTGCGCCGCCGACATGGCCAGGGGATCGCTGCGGGCCTGGGCGTCGACGCGGGGCCGCCTATGACCGCACCGGGTGCAGATTCAGCCGATCCGGACCCCACCACCGGGGTCGACGCCCTCGTCGCTGAGGTCGCACCCGAAGTGCGTCCGCCGGCGGTGCGGCGCTGCGACGTGGTGGTGGTGACCGGCCCGTGGCTGGCGGGCGTCAGTGCGATGACTCAAGCCCTCGCCGACCGGATGCCGCAATGGCTGGTGATGGAAGCCACCGAACTAGCACCGGGGGAGGTGCCGCTGGCGGTGGTGTTCGTGGTGTCGGCAGCCGCCGCACTGACGGAGTCGGATTGTGCGCTGCTCGATGCCGTGGCCGCACACACCGATGTGGTGATCGGCGTGGTCTCCAAGGTCGACGTCCACCGGCAGTGGCGCGAGATGCTGGGAGCAGCCGGCGAAACTCTTCGCGGCCACGCGCCGCGCTATCGCGACGTGGCATGGGTGGGCGCAGCAGCGGCACCCGAACGCGGCGACCCGCGGATCGACGACCTGATCGCGGAACTGACCCGACAGCTCGAGGAAGGCGACGCCCCGCGGCGTAACCGGCTGCGCTCTTGGGAGTTCCAGTTGCGCACCGACGCCGATCGCATCGACCGCGACGCCCGCGCGGAGGGGCGTCGGGCTCGAGTGACGCAACTGCAGGAGCAGCGGGACGAGGTGGTGCGGCAGCGGCGAATGTCGAAATCGGAGCGCGTGATCGCACTACGCAGCCGCATCGCCCAGGCCCGCGTGCAACTGTCCTACTTCGCCAGCAAGCGCTGCGCCTCGGTACGCAGCGAGTTGGGCGAAGACGCGGCGGGCATGACGCGGCGCAGGTGGGCCGAATTCGAGTCCTATGTCCACGACCGGCTGACCGAAGTGGTGGCGGAGGTCGATCAGGGGGTCACCGACCATTTGGCCGACGTCGCCCAGGAACTGGGGCTGGCCGCCCACGAACCGTCGACCGGATCGGCGGTGCCCCTGCCGCAGGTCGACCCTGGCAAGCCGCCGTTGGAGTCCCGACGATTGGAGACTCAGTTGATGGCGGTGCTGGGGATCGGCTTCGGGCTGGGCGTGGCGTTGACCTTGAGCCGGGTCTTCGCCCACCTCGCGCCGGGACTTGCCGCGGTGGGTGCGGCCGGATGCGCCATCGCCGGGGTGGTGGCCACGGTGTGGGTGGTCAGGATTCGGGGGCTGTTGCGCGACCGGGTGGTGCTCGATCGGTGGGTGGGACAGGCCACCGGCGCGGTGCGGTCCTCGGTCCAGGAGCTGGTGGCCCTGCGGGTGGTGGCCGCCGAATCGGTGCTCACCGCCGAGCTCGCCGGACACAACGAGACCGAGGCAGCGCGCGTTGCCGACCGGGTTGCCGCATTGGATCGGGAACTGCGTGAGCATGCGGCCGCCACGGCACGCGCTGCCGCGGTACGTGATCGCAGGCTGCCGGGGTTGCGCCGGGCCCTGGACAATGTGCGCGCTGAGCTGGGTGAATCAGGCCCGGTAGACACCGCGATCCCGGGCGAGAGATAGCTCGAGTTGCGATTGTTTCGATCCGTGTAGCTATTGACGGTAATCTCTTATTTAATGACGGTATAAGAGGTGACAGCGGCGCGCAGCTGCGGCAACGCCACCGAGTGACACAGGTTACACAGGAGAGCTCAATGACCTCAGCGACCATTCCCGGTCTGGACACCGCCCCGACAAAGCATGGCGAGTTGTTGGCCTGGGTGCGGGAGGTCGCGGAGCTCACCCAGCCCGATCGGGTGGAATGGTCCGACGGTTCCGAGGAGGAGTGGAACCGGCTGATGGCCCTGCTGGTGGAGTCCGGCGCGGCGGTCAAGCTCGACGACAAGAAGAAGCCCAACTCCTACCTGGCGCTCTCCGACCCGGCCGACGTCGCGCGGGTCGAGTCACGCACCTTCATCTGTAGCCGCACCCCGGAAGGTGCCGGCCCCACCAACAACTGGATGGACCCGGACGAGATGCGGGCCACCATGACGGAGCTGTACCGCGGTTGCATGCGCGGCCGCACCATGTACGTCATCCCGTTCTGCATGGGCCCGCTGGGCGCCGAGGACCCCAAGTTGGGTGTCGAGATCACCGACTCGCCCTACGTGGTGGCCTCGATGAAGGTGATGACCCGGATGGGCACCGCGGCGCTGGAGAAGATCGGCACCGACGGCGCCTACGTCAAGGGCCTGCACTCGGTCGGCGCCCCGCTGGCCGCCGGCGAGCAGGACGTGCCGTGGCCGTGCAACTCCGAGAAGTACATCACCCACTTCCCGGAGACCCGCGAGATCTGGAGCTACGGCTCCGGTTACGGCGGCAACGCGCTGCTGGGCAAGAAGTGCTACGCGCTGCGGATCGCGTCGGCGATGGCCCACGACGAGGGCTGGCTGGCCGAGCACATGCTGATCCTCAAGCTGATCTCGCCGGAGAACAAGGCTTACTACGTCGCGGCGGCGTTCCCCTCGGCCTGCGGCAAGACCAACCTGGCGATGATCCAGCCGACCATCCCGGGCTGGCGGGCCGAGACCCTCGGTGACGACATCGCGTGGATGCGGTTCGGCAAGGACGGCCGGCTCTACGCGGTGAACCCGGAGGCGGGCTTCTTCGGCGTGGCGCCGGGCACCAGCCGCAGCTCCAACCCGAACGCGATGATCACGCTGGAGCGCGGTAACACCGTCTACACCAACGTCGGCCACACCGACGACAACGACGTGTGGTGGGAGGGCATCGACGGGGAGACCCCGGCGCACCTCACCGACTGGAAGGGCAACGACTGGACGCCCGAGTCGGACACCCCTGCCGCGCACCCGAACTCGCGGTACTGCACCCCGATGTCGCAGTGCCCGATCCTGGCGCCGGAGTGGGACGACCCGCAGGGCGTGCCGATCTCGGCGATCCTGTTCGGCGCCCGGCGCAAGACCACGGTGCCGCTGGTGAGCCAGGCCCGCGACTGGCAGCACGGCGTCTTCATCGGCGCCACCATGGGCAGCGAGCAGACCGCCGCCGCCGAGGGCACGGTGGGCAAGGTGCGCCGCGACCCGATGGCGATGCTGCCGTTCATCGGCTACAACGCCGGGGACTACATGCAGCACTGGATCGACACCGGTAAGCACTCCGACGAGTCGAAGCTGCCGAAGGTGTTCTTCGTCAACTGGTTCCGTCGTGGCGACGATGGCCGCTTCCTGTGGCCGGGCTTCGGCGAGAACAGCCGCGTGCTGAAGTGGATCGTCGAGCGGGTCGAGGGCAATGCCGGCGGCCAGGAGACCCCGATCGGCACCGTGCCCAGCGCTGCCGACCTGGACCTGGACGGGCTGGACGTGACCGCCGCCGACGTGGACCAGGCGCTGATCGTTGACGCCGACGAGTGGCGCGCGGAGCTGCCGCTGATCGAGGAGTGGTTCGAGTTCATCGGTGACAAGCTGCCCACCGGCCTGCGCGACGAGTTCGAGGCACTCAAGCAGCGCCTGGGCTAGTAGCCCGTTTCGAGTACTTCGTCAGAACCGCACTCAGGG
>LZME01000109.1 GCA_001673575.1 Mycolicibacter heraklionensis
CGCGTTCACGCCGCCGACCAGTGCCACATCGGCCTCGCCGTTGCGCAGGGCCTGCACCCCGGCGTGCGCGGCGACCAGCGACGACGAGCACGCGGTGTCGACGGTGACCGACGGCCCGCGGAAGTCGTAGAAGTAACTCACCCGGTTGGCGATGATCGAGCTGGAGTTGCCGGTGATGGCATACGGGTGGGTGATGCTCGGGTCGGACAGCGCCAGGTTCTGGTAGTCGCCGTTGGACGAGCCCATGTAAACCGCGACCGCTTCGCCGCGCAGGCTCGACGCCGGGATCCGGGCGTGCTCCAGGGCCTCCCAGGTCAGCTCCAGCGCCATCCGCTGCTGCGGGTCGACGTTGTCGGCCTCCATCTTCGACAGCGCGAAGAACTCCGCGTCGAAGCCCTTGATGTCGGACAGGTAGCCGCCGCGCGTGCGCGCCTTGGCGACCCGCTCGGCCACCCGCGGCTCTTCCATGAACTCCGACCAGCGGCCCTCGGGCAGGTCGGTGATCGCGTCGAAGCCGGCCAGCAGCTTCTCCCAGGTCTCCTCGGGCGAGTTCATGTCGCCCGGGAAGCGGGTGGCCAGGCCGACAACCGCGATGTCGGGAACGTCGGCGTCGCGCGACCAGTCCTCGGCGTCGGAGTCGTCTTCTAGTACCGGCTCGCCCTCGACGATCACCGTGGCCAGCGCCTCGATCGTCGGGTGCCGGAACGCCACGGTCGCCGACAGCGTCACCCCGGTGAAGTCCTCGATGTCCGAGGCCATCGCCACCGCGTCCCGCGAGGACAGCCCCAGCTCGATCAGCGGGGCGGTCTCGTTGATCTTCTCCGGCGACTGGCCGGTGGCCTTGGCCACCCAGTCGCGTAGCCAGGCCCGCATGTCGGCGACGGTCAGGTCGGTGCGGCTGGTGCCGCGCAGGGTTGCGTCGTCGCCGTCGCCGGTCATCTGCGGAGCCTCGCTCATCTGGGGTTAGACCTCGTCGGGGTAGGCGTTCGGGCCGGTGGTGCCACCACGCAGGCTGCCGTCCAGGTAGGCGGCCCGGCAGGCGCGGCGGCCGATCTTGCCGCTGGAGGTGCGGGGGACGGTGCCCGCCGACACCAGCAGCACGTCTCGCACGGTCACGCCGTGGCGCACCGCGATGGCCGCCCGGATGTCGTCGGCGATCGGCTGGTACTCCAGCTTGTGGGCACCCGGGGCGCGCTCGGCCACGATCACCAGCTGCTCGGAGCTGTCCTCCGGGTCGAACTTCAGCCCGGAGTGCGGGTTGTCGAACGCCGACTGCGGCAGCTGGTTGGCCGGCACCGAGAACGCCGCGACGTAGCCGGCCCGCAGCGCCCGGCTGGCCTCCTGCGCGGAGTACTCCAGGTCCTGCGGGTAGTGGTTGCGGCCGTCGACGATCACCAGGTCCTTGACCCGGCCGGTGATGTAGAGGTCGTCCTGGTAGTAGGTGCCGTAGTCGCCGGTGCGCACCCAGAAGCCGTTCTCGTCGGCGCCCTCGGCCCGCGACGGGCTGGTCCGCGACTTGAGCACGTTGCGGAAGACGTCGTTGGTCTCGTCTTCCCGGTTCCAGTAGCCGACGCCCATGTTGTTGCCCTGCAGCCAGATCTCACCGATCTGGCCGTCGGGCAGCTCGGCGCCGGTCTCGTAGTCGACGATCACCGCCCACTGGTCCACCGACACCCGCCCGGCCGAGGCCTGGCTGACCGCGTTGGGCGCATCGGCGGGCACCTCGATGAAGCGGTTGCCGTTGTTGAGTTCCTCGCGGTCGACGTAGACCACCCGCGGCCCCTCTTCGGGCGGGGTGGTGGACACGAACAGGGTGGCCTCGGCCAGCCCGTAGGACGGCTTGATCGCCTCCTCGCGGAATCCGTACGGCCCGAACGCCTCGTTGAACCGGCGCACCGAGGCCGCCGACACCGGCTCGCTGCCGTTGAGGATCGCCCGGACGTTGCTCAGGTCCAGCGGCGGGTCGCCCTCCTTGGGCAGCCCACGCGCGGCGGCGTGCTCGAAGGCGAAGTTCGGCGCCACCGAGAAGCACTCCCCGGTCTCGCCCTCCTTGCGGGACATCTCCTTGATCCACCGGTAGGGCCGGCGGACGAACGCCGCGGGGGTCATGAAGGTGAACTGCTGGCCCATCACGCAGGACAGCAGGATGGTGACCAGCCCCATGTCGTGGAAGAACGGCAGCCAGGTGACCCCGCGATCGCCCTCCCGGCCCTTCAACGCGTCCAGCAGCTGAACCACATTGGTGGGCAGGTTCAGGTGGGTGATCTTCACGCCGGTCGGCGTGCGGGTGGAGCCGGAGGTGTACTGCAGGTAGGCGATCGAGGTGCGGTCGACGTCGGGCATCACCCAGGTCGACCCGACCTCGTCGGGCACCGCGTCGACGGCGATCACGCGCGGGCGGGCGTTGGCCGGGCGGCTGCGGAAGAATTTCCGCACCCCCTCGGCGGAGTCGGTGGTGGTCAGCACCGCCGACGGGGTGCAGTCGTCGAGCACCGCGTGCAGCCGGCCCACGTGGCCGGGCTCGCCCGGGTCGAACAGCGGCACCGCGATGCGGCCGGAGTACATGATCCCGAAGAACGACACCAGGTAGTCCAGGTTCTGCGGGCACAGGATGGCGACCCGGTCGCCGGGCTCGGTGACCTGCTGCAGCCGGGCGCCGACCGCGCGGTTGCGGGCCCCGAAGTCCGCCCAGGAGATGTCCCGGGCCAGGCCGTCACGTTCAGTGGAGTAGTCCAGGAAGCGGTAGGCCAGCTTCTCGCCGCGCAGCGCAGCCCAGCGCTCGACGGTCTTGACCAGGTTGGCGTTGTCCGGGAACCGGATCTTGCCGTCCTTGATAAAGGGGTTGTGGTAGGCGGCCTGTGTTGCCGGGGCCATCAAAATCTCCTGTCGCGAACATGCGTTCTCATCGGCTGCCGGGCGCATCGGGTCACGCTGGTGCGTTACATCGCGCGGGCCCGGGACCTCACAGATGGTAATGGTTGCCGACACCCGACGACGCGCTGCTGCCCTGCGGCCACGGACCGCCGCTCTTAAATTGCTCTTAATGTTAGAGGTCGGTGCGGTCCATGCCAAATCAAACGGTACCGCGTGTGACGCCAGTCTCCGGGTCACGAAGCGGTCCCAGCTTCGCCTCTCCTTCGTCGAGCCTCGCTGAACCGCCGGGTCACGAAGCGGTCCCAGCTTCGCCTCTCCTTAGTCGAGCCTCACCCGTGCGGCGGACGGGGCGCGTTGTCGATGAGTTCACGCGCCCAGTTCAGCGTCCACTGGGTTGCGGACAGGCCGTTCTGGCTCCAGACGTCGGTGGTGCCGTACAGCGCGTGCACCGGCTGAGCAGCACCGCCGGCCAGCGTCTCCAGGGTGGCGGGCAGCTTGCCGATGCTGAACGCCTCTTTCGGGGCAGCGCAGATCAGGTCACCGACCGCGCAGATCTCGTTGGTGCGCTTATCGAGGTCGCCGAAGCCGCCCTCGCGCGCGCCGGTCATAGTCAGCCCCATCCCGGACAGGATCGGCAGCTCGTGCAGGGTCACCTCGGCGCCCTGACCGGGCGGAGACGGCGGGACGTCTACACCCACGCCGGTCTGGCGGCGGCCGTCGGCGATCAGCGTGACGCCCAGCACCAGGTCTTCGTCGACCGGCCCCTCCCAGTTGCCGATCTGGCTGGCCACGTCGCCGGCGATCACAGCGCCCTGCGAGAAGCCGACCAGCACGTAGCTGGTCAGCGGGCACCGGTTGTTCATGTCGGTCAGCGCCTTGATGGTGGCGCGAGTGCCCTCGGCGCGGCTGTCGTTGTAGCTCATCTGCTTGTCGGCCGACAGCGGGTTATGGAACTGCGCGGTGTAGGGAACCGTGTAGGTCTGCACCCGGGCGGCGTCGAACTGCTCGGCTATCGGGCGGGTGACGGTGAGCAGCAGCGCGATCGGGAACTGGGTGGGGTTCAGCGGGTCATCGGTGAGCGAAGTCTCCCAAGTGCCGGGCACCGACACCAGCTGCACATCCGGGCAGCTGGCGTCCTGGTAGGCCGGGCGGGGCTTCTTCGTCCGCGTCGGGACCGAACTGGTCGACGGGACGCCCGCTCCCGGCTGCTCCGCGATCGGGGGCGTGGCCGGGCGGCGGATCCAGATCACCACCGCCACGATCACCAGCGCCACCACCAAAGCCATCGCGCCGGCGGCGATCCAGGCGAGGACGCGACGGCGGTTGGCTGGGGACTTGCGAGGAGATTTCGCGGATTTGCGCGGGGCTCTCGATGTCTTCTTCTTGGCCATAGCGCCTTTCACGGTACAGATCGGCGACGGCACACACTGACTCTGCGTCCAGGGCGGTGCCTACTCGAACTTTCCCGCCGTGGACGCAGAGTCAACGCCAGAGTTACCTGATCGCCCGGCTCCGCCGCGCTAGCGGATCACTCGGCCTAAGCGCGATCCCGCTTCGCCCGGCTCCGCCGCGCTAGCGGATCACTCGGCCTAAGCGCGATCCCGCTTCGCCCGGCTCCGCCGCGCTAGCGGATCACTCGGCCTAAGCGCGATCCCGCTCGCCCGGCTCCGCCGCGCTAGCGGATCGCGCCGACGATGTCGCCGGCCATGGCACCGAGCTGCGACGCCCACGATCCCCAGCCGTTGTCACCGGCCGAGAAGTCGAAATGCCCGTTCTTGCCGCGCACCTGCCGGTACTGCGAGTTGAAGTACCGACCGCTGCCGGCCGCCTGCGACGGGTCGCCGATCATCGCGGCCGGGTTGGAGGCGCCGCCCAGCGGAGCGTAGATCCAGACCCGGGTGTTGTTCTGCGCCAGCAGGGTGGCGTGCACGGTCGGGTCGTGCCACTTCCACCGGCCGAGCTGCGGTGCGCCCCACATGCCGTACGGGTCCACGCCGCCGAAGTTCTGCAGTCCCGCGGCGATGACACCGCCCTCGGTGGTGTTGGCCGGCCCCAGGAAGCCCGACATCGAGCCGGCGAAGCCGAACCGGTCGGGGTGGAAGGTGGCCAGCGCCAGTGCCCCGTACCCGCCCTGGGACGCACCGACCACGGCGTGCCCGCCCGGCGCCAGACCCCGGTTGGCCGCCAGCCAGTCCGGCAGCTCACTGGACAGGAAGGTGTCCCACTGCTTACTGCCGTCCTGCTCCCAGTTGGTGTACATGCTGTAGGCGCCGCCGGCCGGGGCAACGACCGAGATCCCCTTACCCGCCAGGGTGTTCATCGCGTTGCCCGCGGTCACCCAGTTGCTCACCTCGGGGTGGGCATCGAACGCGTCGAGCAGGTACACCGCGTGCGGTCCCTGGTTGAGGAACGCCACCGGGATGTCGCGGCCCATCGAGGGCGACGGGACCATCAGGTTCTCGAACTGTGCGGCATGAGCGGTAGAGCCGACGATCGTGCCCCCGCCCCACATTCCCAGCATCAGCACGGCCACACACAGCGCCCGCAGCAACTTCGACAGTCCGCTCATATCCACCTCGCTCGTCGGCACAGATTCCCCGATGGTTCCACCCGCTGGTCGCGCGCCCAGACTCCGGGAGGTAGTCAATCACACGGCACTGGTGGGCAGGGCAGGAAACGACCGACGGCGGCGACCCGAAGGTCGCCGCCGTCGGCGGTACATCTCTAGCGTGCTACTACTCGCCCGAGCTGCTGCTCGCGCCGCCGCCCGGGGTAGCACCCAGGTGGCTCTGCAGGTCCGGCTTCATGGCCTGCAGCTGCTGGCCCCAGTACTCCCAGCTGTGCGTGCCGTACTCCGGGAAGTTGAAGATGGCGTTGTTGCCGCCGGCCGCGGTGTAGAGCTCCTGGAACTTCTTGTTCGCACCGATCATGAAGTTCTGCTCGAGGAACACGGCCGGGATGTTGTCGCCACCCAGCTCGTTGGCCTTGCCGTTACCGCAGAAGACCCACAGGCGGGTGTTGTTGGCCACCAGCTTGTCGACGTTGACCGTCGGGTCGTTGCGCAACCATGCCGGGTCGTTGTCGTCGCCCCACATGTCGTTCTTCTTGTAGCCGCCGGCGTCACCCATCGACAGGCCGATCCAGCCCTTACCGGTGGACGGGTTCAGGTAACCCGACAGCGAACCCGCGTAGGTGAACTGGTTGGGGTGGTAGATCGCCAGCGTCAGCGCCGACGAACCGGCCATCGACAGGCCGACCGCGGCGTTGCGGCTCTGGCTCACGCCGTACTCCGAGGCCAGGTAGGCCGGCAGCTCGCTGGTGAGGAAGGTCTCCCACTTGTAGGTGGAGCAGCCCGCCTTGCCGCAAGCCGGCTTGTACCAGTCGCTGTAGAAGCTGGACTGGCCACCGACCGGCATGATCACCGAGATGCCCGAGTTCAGGTACCACTCGAACGCCGGGGTGTTGATGTCCCAGCCGTTGAAGTCGTCCTGGGCCCGCATGCCGTCGAGCAGGTACAGGCCCGGGGAACCCTGACCACCGCTCTGGAACTGAACCTTGATGTCACGACCCATACCCGCCGAAGGCACCTGCAGGTACTCGACCGGCAGACCCGGCCGGGAGAACGCGCTCGCCTCCGGGGTACCGCCGACGAAACCGACCAGTCCCGCCAGCAGGGCCGCGCCACCGGCGGCGACCATCAACCTGTCAAGCAGCTTCATTCTTGGCATCCTCATTCGTTCGTTGTGCCGTACTTTGCTCATAGCGTGGCCCGACTCGGACCCGATCTGTGCGTACCAACGCAACAGTGCCGGTGTAGTCAACCACAAAACACTCACCATCGAGGGCCCCGGGTTCCATCGCAGGGCCCGCCACCCGGGCTGTGACCGGATTTTGTGACAGTCGGCGTGCTGCGCTCATGTGGGCATACCGGCCGGTGAGACCCGGCAAGGCGGGTAGCTGCCGGGTCCGGAGAATGACGTCGGTCACAATTTTCGAGTCGGCCCGGCACCAGACTGTCAGGGGAGCTCAGGCGGCATCCCGGTATAGGTCGGTCGGGTCGGTTCGGGCACGGCCAGTCCGCAGCGGATCAATTCGTCGCGCGGGACCCGCTCGATCCGGTAGCGGGTGAAGCCGGGCGAGTGCAACACGTTGGACAGGAAACGGCGCGGGCCCATCGGCGCACGCACCGAGCCCAGCACCGCCGCGGTGTCGGGGCAGCGCATGGCCGCCTCCGCCTGGGCGATCCAGTCCTGGTCCAGGTAGGGCGGGATCAGCGGGTACCACTTGACCCACGGCCCGTCGGCCACCACCCAGTCCCGGAACAGGTCCTTGTCGTGGCCGATCCGGCCGTGCTCCAGCCGCTCGGTGTGCGCCGCGATCGGGTTGATCAACCCGATCTGGTCCAGCACTCGAACGTCCAGGCCGGTGTTCATCCCCAACATGCCCATGTTGGTGAAGAAGACAGTGTGCGGCCCGGTGTCGCCCGGATCGGGATCGGTCGGAACGCCGATGCCCGGGGGCACCGGCAGGATGACCGGCACGACGTCCCACTGGTCGTAGTTGCCCGACGGCAGCAGCAGCGCGCCGTCGGGGGTGGCGGCGATCGTGGTCAACACCGCGCGCATCCGCGGATAGCCGAGGTAGTCCGCCGCCGTCAGCGGGTGGGCGTTGCCGGTCGCCTGGGAGTAGAACCGGCGCTCGTCGACGATCCCCGAGTAGGTGACGCGGGTCGCGTCGTCGCCCATCCCCGGGGAGTTGGCCGCCCACAGCGCCCAGCCGGCCACCGCCAGCCACAGCAGACCGACCGCACCACTGAGCGGGTAGCCGGCTTCCCGCCGGTAGCGCGCGCCGTCGGGCAACAGCACCGGAATGACCGCCACCGGGGCCAGCATGCAGAACAGCGGCGCCAACAGCACGCGCCCGTGCATGAAGTCGCCGCCCTGACGCACCCAGTAGGCGGCCTGCAGCAGACCGCTGAACACGAAGAAACAGACCACCGCGCCGGGGCTCTGCACCAGCCGGGCCCACGGGCCGACCCCGGGCGGCACCGGCCGGCGCGGCCGGTAGCGGACGGCGGCGCCCACCCACAGTGCCGCGCCGAGCGCCACCAGCAACACGGCGGGCACCCACAGCGCGTAGGGGGCGTTGAAGTTGGCCAGGTAGATCATGCCCTGCGACCACTTGTCGCCGGCCGCGTCTTTGGCCAGCGCGGTCCCCGGCACCAGCAGGGCGTAGTAGCCCATCCGGAAGATCTGATATGCCACCGGCAGCGCGCCGCCGGCCACCAGGATCAGCGCGCGCGGCCGCCAATCGGCCACCGAGATCAACAGCATGATTAGGGCGCCGCCGCCGATCAGCGCCAACTCGGGGCGGACCAGCACGCTGCAACCGGCCACGAACGCCAGGCATGCGGTGAAAAGGGCGCCGCGAGCACGGGATCGGGGCATCCGCAGCGCCTGGGACCAGCAGACCAGCATCCACCACAGCAGCCCCAGGTAGGCCAGCACCAGGCCGGCCTCCAGGCCGGAGGTGGCGA
>LZME01000110.1 GCA_001673575.1 Mycolicibacter heraklionensis
CATTGTCGCCGGCTTGGCCGGCCGGTTGTTCACCCGCACGTGTCCGCCGCGGCAGGCGGCCGCGGCGTCCGGCCGGGTTTTGGTGATCCGCACCGCCCACAGCCACCGATCCACCCGGCTCGATTCCATGGCGGCCCAGGCTCAGCGTGAGGCGTTGAGGATCTTGATCGCGAAGACGAGCGTGTCGCCCGGCAGGATGCCGGCGGCCGGCTGCCCCTCGGGATAGCCGTCGGCGGGGACCATCGCGACCGCCACGGTCGAGCCGATCTTCTGGCCCGCGATGGCCTTCTGGAATCCCGGGACCACGCGGTCCAATCCGAAGTCGACCGGCTTGCCGCGTTCGTAGCTGCTGTCGAACACCGACCCGTCGCGTCCGTTGACGCCCATGTAGCAGACCGAGACCGTTGCGGTGTCCCCGACGACGCGGCCGTCGCCGGCGTGCAGCGTGTGCACCTCGGTCTGGGCCACCTTGAACGGCCCGGTCACGACGACACTGGGCGCGGCAGAGTTCGTGGAGCCGGTTACCGCGATGCTGCCGGTGACACCCTTCAACGTCCAGTCCGCCGCGACACCCTCAGCCGGCGGAGTGGACGGGCAGGCGGTGACGGTTTCGCCACCCGGAGGCAGGAACAGGTCGGTGACCGACGACGTCTTCGACGACGAGGTGCTGTCCGAACCGCCACAACCGGCGAGCGTCGCCGCCAACGAGACGACACCGGCGGCGAGTACGACGAACCGAGGCATGCGCGAATTCACCTTGGCCACGCTACAGCCCCTAGCATCAGCGCATGCCGGGCGAGCAGCGGCCACGCTGGAATCACAACATTCACTACCACCGCGTTGTCCTCGACGCCGTTCCCGACGGCGCCGCCTCGGCTCTGGACGTCGGGACCGGAAACGGGCTGTTGGCCGCCGACCTACGCGAACGGATTCCGCGGGTGCTGGCCATCGACGTCGACGACACGGTGCTGGAAACGGCTCGTCACGAACGTGGCGATATCGGCTGGCTTCATGGCGACGTGATGTCCTACCCGTTCGCCGAGACCTTCGACGTGGTGGCCTCGGTCGCGACCCTGCACCACCTGGCGGATCCAGAATCGGCGCTGCGCAGGCTGGCGGAGCTCACCGCGCCGGGCGGTGTCCTGGTGGTGGTCGGCCTCGCACGGGCGACCCGGCTGTGGGAGTGGGCGCTGGCCGCGTGCGGGGTGCTCCAGCACAAGTGGCTGTCCTGGCGCAACGGCTACTGGGAGCACACCGCGCCCACGGTGTGGCCGCCCGCGCAGTCCTATTCCGAGATTCGGCGCCACGCGAGGGCTGAGTTGCCTGGGGTGCGCTGGAAGCTGCTGCCGATGTTTCGCTACGCGTTGATCTGGCGAAAGCCCCTCGTGTAGCATTTTGTTATGCATCGTTACAAGATGCTACGTAGTAGGGAGTCGCTGATGCCTGAGGTCGCCGACCGGGTCACCAGGTTCGCCGCGGACCTGGTGGATAGCGCCGCCGCCGAAGGCGCGCGCCAGAGCAGATCAGCCAAGCAGCAGCTTGACCACTGGGCGCGGGTCGGCCGCGCGGTGTCGGCGCAGCAGAGCGCGGCGCGGCGACGGGTCGAGGCGGCCCTGGCCGGTCACCTCGATACCGGTGCGTTGACAGCCGAAGAGGGCGTGGTGTTCAACGCCGAGATCTCCGCAGCGATCGAGGAGAACCTGTCGCACACCCACTACGGTGACATCCTCGCCGAGCGTGGCGTCACCACCGTCGCCCTCGACGACGACGGCCGCATCGTCGAATACCGGCCCGACGGCACCTCGGTGATCGTGGAGGCGTCGCGCTGAGGCGACTCGACCTCGTCGTCGGCCCCAACGGGGCGGGGAAATCGACCTTTGTCGCCCTCACGTTGGCGCCGCTGTTGCCGGGCGTACCGTTCGTCAACGCCGATGAGATCGCCAAGAACCGTTGGCCCGACGAGGCGGCCGCGCACGCCTACGACGCGGCGCGGTTGGCCGCCCAGACCCGGATGAAACTCATCGAGGTGGGACGTTCGTTCATCGCCGAGACCGTCTTCTCCCATGAGTCGAAGATCGAGTTGATCCGCACCGCTGACGCCCACGACTACACGGTGGTTCTGCACGCGGTGCTCATCCCCGAAGCATTGGCGATCCACCGGGTCCGGTATCGGGTGGCCGCAGGCGGACACACCGTTCCCGAGGGGAAGATCCGCGAACGCTACCACCGGCTCTGGCCGCTGGTCGCCGAAGCGATCGGAATGGTCGACGTCGCAACGGTTTACGAAAACTCGCGGGCCGCCGGGCCGAAGATTGTGGCGCAGTTCGCGGGCGGCGCGCCGATCGGCGAGCTGAGCTGGCCGGCCTGGGCGCCCGACGCGCTGGTGACGCGCTGGCCCGCCTAAGCGGAGATCTTTACCACGAGCTTGCCGACGTTCTTGCCGTCGAACAGCATGTTGATCGCGGTCGGCAGCTGCTCGAAGCCCTCGACGACGGTCTCCAGCGGCGTGAGTTTGCCGGCGGCGATCAGCTCGGAGATCTCGGTGTTGGCCTCGGGTGCCCGAAGGAAGTGATCGAGGACGATGAAGCCCTTCACGGTGGCCCGCTGGATCAGCAGGTTGCCGAACGCACGCGGACCGGGCGGGGGGTTGGTCTCGTTGTACCCCGAGATGAGCCCGCAGAGCGCGATTCGGGCGCCGACGTTGACGCGCGCAAAGATCGCATCCATGATGTCGCCGCCGACGTTCTCGAAGTCGACGTCGATGCCGTTGGGCGTTGCGGCGGCAAGCTGGCGGGCCCAGTCGTCGGCGCGATAGTCCACCGCCGCGTCGAAACCGAGTTGATCGGTGAGCAGCGTGCATTTCTCCGGTCCGCCGGCGATCCCGACGACCCGGGCGCCGCTGGCCTTGGCAAGCTGACCGGCGACCGATCCGACCGCGCCGGCTGCCGCCGAGACGACGACGGTCTCGCCCGGCTGCGGCTTGCCGATGTCGCGGATACCGACCCACGCGGTGAGCCCGGTCATGCCGAGCGCGCCCAGGTAGGCGCTGGGCGAGACGCCGTCCGCGACATCGACCGGGAACAGGGGCATGGTGTCGGAGACGACCACGTACTCCTGCCAGCCGGTCAGGCCCTGCACGGTCTGGCCGACCGAATAGTTCGGATTGTTCGATGCGATGACCACGCCGAGGCCGGCCGCGCGCATGACCTCGCCGATGCCGACCGGCGGCAGGTACGACGGAGTCTCGTTGATCCACATCCGGTTGGTCGGGTCCACCGAGATCCAATCGACACGCACCAGTGCCTCGCCGTCGCCGATCTCCGGCACCGCCTGCTCGCTGAGTTCGAAGGTGTCCGGGCCAATCCGACCGGCTGGGCGTTCGCGGAGAAGGAAGCGGCGATTGCGATCGGTCATGTGCGCACGCTACCGCACGCGGACGGCCATGGCAATGGTCTCTAAATCAGTTGGGGCGCAACGCAAGAGAGCTTCACACGTGGCCTGTGAACATTCGCAGGGCCTGCACCTGGGCGGCGGGACCGGTCACCTCGACGTCGGCTCGTGTCTGGCGTCCGGCCAACCAGCGAACCAGGTTTGCGGGCGTTCCCTGCACCAGTATCTCCTGATCTGCCGTGGGCCCCACGGACGCCAAAACGTGGCCGTCATCGGTGCTGACTCTCATCGCCGCGCCTACGGGCAGTCTTGCGCGCTGATAGCGCAGCAATGGGGCAATGGCCTGTCTCAGTGTTGCCGGGGCGGGGTGGTCGGCGCCGTTGGCGGCGGCGAGGTCATCGTGATGAGTCCAATACTCGAACAGCGTGATCGGTGCTACCGGCGACCTGAGCAGCAGCCGCGGTAGCGGGCGCCGCAGCCGGTCGATCAACTCGGCAAAGCTGTAGCGATGCTCACGCCGAATTGCGAACGCCACTAACCCCGGTGGCGCCGGCACCGCGATTCCGCGCGCCACCAGCGATCGCGCAATGAAAGTCGAGACGCCACCGAGGCGTTCCTCGGCCGCCAGGTGGGCCGCAAGATCTCGCGCGGTCCACGACCCGCACCCGGCGGGCGCTGAGGCGCCGGCGGCACTCAACGAGCTCGTGAGTGTCGCCCGTTCCGCCTCGATGTCCCCGGCGAGCGTCACCGTGGATCAGCCTGAGGCGCCCAGGATCTTGATCGCGAAGACGAGGGTGTCGCCCTGCCGGATGCCGGCGCTGGGCTGGCCGTCGGGGTAGCCGTCCGCGGAGGTCATGGCCACCGCGACCGTCGACCCGACCGTTTGGCCGGCGATCGCCTTCTGGAATCCGGGGATAACGCCGTCGAGCGGGAAGTCCACCGGGGCGCCGCGCTTGTAACTGCTGTCGAACACCGACCCGTCGCGTCCGTTGACGCCCATGTAGCAGACGGACACCTTGGCCGTGCCCGGAACCACCGGGCCGCTGCCGGCCTGCAACGTGTGCACCTGGGTCGACGTCACGCTGAACGGCGCCGACACATCCACCCGGGGCGCGGCCGTCTCGGTCGACCCGGTGACCGCGACGCTGCCGGTGGCCCCGGTCAGTGTCCACTCCGGCGTGCCGGCGGCGGGTGCGGCCGTGGGGCAAGTGTCAGCGGCCGACGCCGTTCCGGCTCCAGCGAGGGGGAGAACGATTGCCGCGACACACGAGGCGAGCGAAACCAGGGAATGTATGCCAGTGGAATTCACCCTCGTCACGCTACAGGTGCTTCACCAGCCCCATGGAGAAGCGCCATTGGTGATCGGCGAGACAACAGACGGGAAGCCAAAGACATTCTTGCTGGAACGCGACGGCGTCCAGTACTTCCCAGTCTTCCGCAGCGCGGAATCGATGAAAGAGTTTTATGAGCAGCGGAACCGCGCCGCGTACCTGGTGATCGAAGGTGATATCAAGGCCGTGATGGACACGATCAGCTCAATTGAGCTGATGAAAGACGTGCGGATCGTAATTGACCCGATGGGCGAACATCCGGTTGAGATCATGCCCGACGCCTGACCGGCTACCTCGGCGGCCCGGGGGATCCTGGCGTCAGTGCACCCCCGAATTGAAGCCGATTATCGGCCTAGCCCGGGCGCGTAGTCTCACCCACGTGCACATCGATGTCATGGCCCTGCCGCAGCCGTTGGCCAAGGCCGGCGACCTCGCCCGCAACACCCAGAAGGCGGGTTTCTCCGGTCTGCTGTTCACCGAAGCCGGTCGCACCGCGTACCTCAACGCCGCCATCGCATCTCAGGCCGCACCGGGTCTGGAGCTGTCGACCGGCGTCGCGGTTGCCTTTCCCCGCAGCCCGTTCGTCACGGCGGCTACCGCGTGGGAGCTGCAGGAGGCGAGCGGCGGCAAGTTCCGGTTGGGTCTTGGCACCCAGGTGCGCACCCATGTGGTGCGGCGCTACGGCGCGGCGTTCGACCATCCCGGCCCCCGGCTGCGCGACTACGTGCTCGCGGTCAAGGCGTGCTTCGCCGCCTTCCGAACGGGAAAGCTGGATCATCATGGGGACTTCTATGACCTGGATTTCATCACCCCGCAGTGGAGCGCAGGGCCGATCGAGGCACCCGATCCCAAAGTCGATGTCGCGGCGGTGAACCCATGGATGTTGCGGATGGCCGGCGAGGTGGCTGACGGTGTGCATGTTCACCCGCTCGGCGAGCCTGGCTACCTGGCGCGTCACGTGGTGCCGAAGGTGGCCGAAGGCGCCGCGAAGGCGGGCCGTTCCGCGTCGGAGGTCGCCGTGATCGTGCCCGCGATGACGATCGTCGGCGACAGCGATGAAGAGCGGCACAAGGAGCGGGAGTTCGTGCGGGCCAGCCTGAGCTTCTACGGAAGCACCCCGAATTATGCCTTCATCTGGGATGAGGCCGGATTCGACGGCACCACCGCCCGGATCCGCGAGAAGCAGAAGGCCGGCGACTTCGCCGGGATGGCAGCGCAGATCAGCGACGAGCACCTGGCCGCGTTCGCCACCGAGTCGACGTGGAATGAGTTGGCAGACAAGCTGATCGGCAAGTACGGGGGAGTTGCGACGCGGCTGGTCCTGTACAACGCGCTCGGCGACCCCGAGCGCTTCGAGCGATACGGGGAGATCGCCCAGCGGATTTCGGCCGGGCCGCACACCGTCCAGGCGCGTTGAGGTCAATGGCGTGCTGATCGGGGTGGCCGCAGCGTTGCTGGCCTGTTTCGGGTACGGGGTTGCCTCGGTCCTGCAGGCCTACGGTGCACGGAATTCTGCTGCGGTGGAGAGTGCCCTAGTGACCTCAGACGGCCGACCGACCCTACGCTCGACCGCCAACGCGGTGCTGACCACGGCATTCATTGCCGGAATGGTCCTCGACGTCATCGGTTTCGCCGGCAACATCGTCTCGGCGCGGCTGATACCGCTGTTTCTGTCGCAGACCATCATCAGCGCCAATCTGGTTGTTACCGCGGTGCTCGGCATCGCTGTGCTCGGCGTTCGACTGCGCCACCGCGATTGGGTGGCGATCGCGACCGTGATTGTGTCGCTGTGCGTGTTGGGGCTCAGCTCTGGTCAGGCTGGTACAGACACGTCGGGATCGGGGCTGCACTGGGCGCTGCTGTGGCTGGCAATGCTGATCGCCGCGCTCGGGGTTGGTCTCATTCGCCTGCTCGGAGCCCGCGCCGCCATTGCCGCCGGCATGGTCGCCGGTGTCCTCTACGGGGTGATGGCCATCGCGGTCCGGGTGGTCGACGGCGTCGATCCGCTGCAGTTGCCAGTGCTGCTGAAGGACCCCGCGTTGTGGGCGATCGTCATTGCCGGAGCCGGGGGCTTCTACCTGTTTACCGTTGCGCTGCAGCTGGGTTCGGTGAACGGCGCCGTTGCGGCTCTGGTCGTCGGCGAGACGGTGATGCCCGGCATCGTCGGCGTGACACTGCTCGGGGATACCGCGCGAGCCGGGCTTGGCTGGCTGGTGGCGTTGGGGTTCTGCACCGCAGTCGCAGGTGCGGTGGCCGTCGCCATATTCGGTGCGGCCGAGCATGTTCCGGTGGCACACGATTAGGTCCGGGTGGTTTTCCAGGGCTGCTCGTTGCGGCGTTGCCGCTCTCTCTCGTTGGCTTGGTCCTTCACCCAAAAGTCCTCGAATCGTTCTCCGGGATGCACGTTGGGGAGTCGATTCATCAGGTTGCTGAGCCCGCGTGGCGGCCTCGCCGGCTCCCATTGGGGAACCACCGCGCTGAGTGCGGCCAGACTCTTGAGCACGACGAATACCGTGAACAGCGCCCCGGGAGCGTTGGTCGCGGCGATCCCGGCGAACCCGAGCAGCAGCGTCATATGCACCACCATGACGCGGCCCAGGCCGACGTTGGCGGCGGTCTCGATATCTCGGAAAGACCAGCGGCGCAGATCGACCAGATCAGTGAGGAATTCCATCGTCAGAAACAGCAAGACGCCCAAACATCCCCAGCCGACGCTGCGCCAGTCCAGATCGATCATCGCAAGCTCGGGCGCCCGGTTGTGAATCAGCAGCGCGAGGATGGCCGCCAGGAACACGCCGTGGGCAGCGCAGAACACCAGGCTGATCAGGGCGAAGCCGCTCAAGAACGACGAATTGGACGGGCCGCCGGTTCCAGGGCCGCGGTAGCGGAAGTGCCCGTACTTGGGGTTCAGCCGCTGGTGGACAGCGATGCGGGCAATCACGAGCAGACACATCGTGACGTTCTCGAACCAGTACACGACCACGGTCGTTGCCCCCGACCAATGTTGGCCGAACCAGCCGAATGCCGGGACCGCGATGACGCCGAGCACGGCGAACAGATGCAGGGGTGAGAATCTCGAGCGGCGCCGCGAATCCTGCCCCGATTCAGGTCCCGACTCAGGCAGGGTCACGCGTCGGCCGTCCGACTCTGGCGAACCATTGCATGATCATGGACGCTCGGAGCTCATCTGCGGGCGAGGTTCACAAACTCTCGGCTCGCGATCGTGCGCCGTCCAGCACCGCTTCGATCTCGTCCCACGTACGGCGAATGATCTCGGCCACCGGCAGAAGATCGACGATCCGGGAAGACACTTGGCCGGTGTTGGCGACGCTTGCCTCCATGTCGCCGTCGAAGTACAGCTCGGTGATCTTTCCCAGCAACCGTGAATCCGGATCGTGTGCAGCGACCCGAGCGGCCAGTCCAGTCCGCAGGACCCGCATGGTCGGATTGCCAGGAACATCGAGAAGCACTGTGCCGGAATCATTTGCGGCCACAATGGCGTCCTTGAAGTTCGCGTGCACCGCGGATTCGTGGCTGGCCAGCATCCGGGTGCCCATCTGTACGCCTTCGGCGCCCAACACCAGCGCCGCGGCGGCCGACCGGGCATCGCAGATGCCACCGGCGGCGATGATCGGCAGGGCGACGTTTTCGGCGACCAGGGGGAGCAGCACCATAGTTGAGGCGCCCAGCAGTGACTTGAAACCTCCGCCTTCGACGCCCTCAACCACCAGCGCATCGACACCGGCGTCGGCGGCTTTGAGTGCGCCCTTGAGTGAGCCGACCACGTGGACCACCGTCATGCCGGCGTCGTGCAGTGGTTTGGTGAACAACGCGGGGTCGCCGGCGGAGGTGAAGATATGGCGCACGCCGGCTTCGGCCAGGGTGTCGACAATCGAAGGGTCGCCCTTCCATCCCTGAATCATCAGGTTGGCCGCCACCGGCTTGTCAGTGAGCTCACGCACCCGCTGGAGATCGGCACGGCCTTCGGGGGTGAGAGTCTCGATCACGCCGAGCCCGCCGGCCTCGGACACCGCCGCAGCGAGTTCGGCGCGCGCGATGTAGGTCATCGGGGCCTGGACGACGGGGTAGGCGACGCCGAGCAGGGATTGGATGCGGTTGGCCACGGCCTATTCAAGCATCCGCGCCGGCCGCATCGTGGATCACTAAGGGCTTGCTACGAGGCCTCGGCTCGTGCGCTGGGAGCGCTGCCTTCGAGCAAGACTCGTGCCACGAGCTCGGGGTCGTCGGCCATCGGCACGTGGCCGCACCCAGGCAGTCGGATGTGGCGGGCCTGGGGGAGTCGCTTCTCGGCGATGCGCGCTTGGTAGGGCAGCAGGATCCGGTCACGCGCGGCCCACGCGACAGTCAGTGGGATGTCGGCCGGGATCTCGCGGTCGAACACTTCGGCGGCCGGGAAGATCTTCTTCATGGCGGGAATGGCCCGGCGCATGCCGTTGAGGTCGCCCACGAATTCGTCGGCTGGGATCCGTTCGGGGTGGGCTGACACCACCCCGCCCATCAGGTGCCGTGCACGCGGAGAACGAGCGAGTTTCGGGACCACGGGTGCCAGCAGGCGGGCGCTGGTCGTCAGGCACGTGAAGAGCAGGCGGATGTAGGCGAAGTCGATGGCGTTGTGCCAGTACGCGGCGGGGGACAGCACGGTGGCGCTTGCGACCAGATTATCCGCGGCGGCCTCCATCGCGATCCGGCCGCCCAGGGAGTTCCCGGCAATGTGCGGGCGCTCGAGTCCCAGCTGGTCCAAGAGCCCGACCAGTTCGTCGCGCAGGGTTCCCTGTACGTCGTCGTTGCGGACCACAAAGTCATGCGACTCGCCGTGGCCGGGAAGGTCGAAGAGCACGACGGTGCGGTGGTCGGTCAGGTGTTCGAGTACGGGATACCAGGCCTGCCTGCGGTGAGTGATCCCGTGCACGAGCACCAAGGGCTCACCAGTTCCATGGATCTCGTACTTCAGCATGTCGGTGCTCCTTGTCGCGGACAGTGACCTCGCCCCTTGGCCACGGTAGCCCTGCTCGCAGTCCCGCGGGGACCGCGGGGCCGACTGAATGGCCGTGTAGGTGTAGCCCTTCTTGATACGTGGTAACCCTCCTCGGTGACTACGTGGTTGGCGCAGGGATTCTTCAGCGGAACAGGCCAGGGGACTCGCCAGGTCGTCGAGTTGGTGGCCGCGTTCGGGCTGACCGCGCTCATCGGTCTGGAACGCGAGATCCGAGGCAAAAGCGCCGGGCTGTGTACCCAGACGATTGTCGGCACGTCAGCGGGATTGATTCTGCTGGTCAGCAAGTACGGGTTCGGCGACGTCATCGCCGAGGGCACCGTGATCCTGGACCCGTCTCGGGTTGCGGCCCAGATTGTGTCGGGGATCGGCTTTCTGGGCGCGGGCCTCATCATCACACGCCGCGGCGCCGTGATCGGGCTGACCACCGCGGCGGCAATCTGGGAATCAGCGGCGATTGGAATGGCCGCCGCCGCAGGCCTGCTGCTGTTGGCCGTGGTGGTGACCATGCTGCACTTCGTGATCGTGATCGGGATCGCGCCGTCGGTGCGAAGAATGGCGACGCGATTGCCGGGCTCGGTCCGGGTGCATGTCATCTACCAGGACGGCCGGGGCATCCTGCGGAAGCTGCTGGAGGCCTGCGATCTGCACAGCTGGCACCTGACTTCGTTGGTCACCGATTCGCCTGCGACGGCGCCCGCAACGGTGGGATTGCCCCTCGGATCGCATACCCAGACCGCCGATCACGTCGGTGTCACGATCACCTTGTCGGGTCCTCGCGTCGTCGAGGCAACGCGAATACTCGCTGATATCGAGGGTGTCACCCGGATCGACCAGATCCATGACGACGCCGACTGACGTCACGTGTCGGTTTCAGTTGAGCAAAGGTACTGCAGGCGACCGGGGTTGGCAGGGTCGATCTCGCCCGTTCGGCTTTAGTGTTGCCTGCTATGGCCGCCGTACTCCGCAGTCACGTGAAACGCTGGTGCACAGCGCTTCACGTTGCCCTGGCGGCAGCGATGGTGGTTATCCTCGGATTCGCTACCACCGCCGTGGCTCATGCGGCCGCGGCCACCGCGACGTTGTCGGTGACCTCTTCGTGGCAGACCGGCTTCATCGCCCGCTTCACCATCACCAACTGGAGCTCGGTGCCGATGACCGATTGGCGGCTTGAATTCGACCTGCCGGCCAACGAATCCATCTCGCACGCGTGGAACAGCAGCGTTGGCCGATCCGGCACGCATTATGTTCTAGCCCCGGCGAACTGGAATCGGATCATCGCGCCGGGCGGTACCGCCAGGGGTGGTTTTCGGGGCGTGGTGTCGGGGAACTACTCGCCACCGGTGAATTGCATGCTCAACCGGCAGTTGCTCTGCAGCTAGAGGTTGGTTCAGTCGTGCTTCGCTTCGTAGCGCAGCAGTACCGTGCCGCCCGGGAAGGTGCGGTTCTCCAACAGCCGCAGCGAGATCCAGGACGGGAGGGTGGGGAAGAACGGGATACCACCGCCCACGGCGGTGGGGGCGATCACGATCCGGTACTCGTCCACCAGTCCGGCCTGCACGATCGGTGCCGCCAGCGTCGCACCGGCCACCTCCAGATTGCCGTCGGTTTCGGCTTTCAATTTCGTCACCACCTCGATCGGGTCGCCGCGCTCCAGTCGGGAATTCCAGTCGACCGACTCCAAGGTGCGTGAGAACACGACCTTGGGCATGCCGCGCCAGATGTGGGCGAAGTCGACGATCAACGGGGGAGCATCCGGGTCCTCGTCGGCGGTCGGCCAGTAGGCGGCCATCAGTTCGTAGAGCCGCCGCCCGTAGAACGAGAGCGCGGTTTCGCGCTCGAAGTCGTTCCAGTACTGGTGCAGTTCGTCGCTCGGCTCGCTCCAGTCGATGCTGCCGTGTGCGTCGGCGATGTAGCCGTCCACCGACACGGTGAAGCCGTAGATGAGCTTGCCCATGCAGATCAGTGTGCACTGGACACCGCGCGGGGCAAGGGGAGAATTGGTGCATGTCGCCCGCGCTCTGGATCATCGTTGCCTTGCTCGCAGTCGGGACGGTCGCCGGCGGACTGATGCGGATGCGGGTCTGGTTGCTGAGGCCGGTGCCGCCTGAGGTGATCGAGGCCGCGCACCGCGATGACGCGGAGGACGATTAGTCGGCGATAGCGGGGGGCTCAGTTGTTCACTTCAATGGCTCGGGCGTGAAGGTGACGTCGACACCGCCCACGGTCATCGTCACCTGGCCTTCCATCACCATTACCTGCGCCGAGACCCGTCTATCGACAGTCTGAGCCAGCTGCTGCACCGGCGCGTGCGGTATCTGCACCACCGACAGGTTCGGAAGCCCCGCCACTTTGGGGCCGACGGCGCGCCACCAGCTGGCCACGCCGGCGGCAAACGGGAACAGCAGCACCTGGTCGGCCTGGCCGGCCGCCTTGCCCAAGGCGCGTTCATCGGGCTGGCCAACGTTGATCCACTCCAGAATCCGGCCGGTGTAGTCGGTGAGCGCCAAGTCCGGTACGCCGGGGGCGGACAGGCCCGCGCCGAACGCCAACTCTCCGTCGATGTCGCCGAGTCGGTGTGCGCGCAGCCCAAACGCCAACAACCGCACCACCATCCGCTCATCGTTCTCACTGGGATGGCGGGCCACGGTCAGCGCGTGATCGGCGTAGTAACCGTGATCGACATCGGAGACGCCAAGGTCGACTTTGAATACCGTTGCGGAAAGGGCCACGCCATAGTGTCCACCAAGGTGGATGTCGCCCGAGCGGCGAGGCCGCTTCGAGTGGTCAGGCCGCCGCGCTAGCCGCCTGATCGAGTCGCTGAGCCGACGCTGCCGGGTTCACGCGATGCTGCTGAAAACTGCCGCAACCAGCCCGACCAGGATCAGCACGCCAGCAATTACCGCGGCGTAGATCGCGCGGCGGCGTCGGTGTCGGCGGGCGCTGTCGATCGCCACAGCAATGATGACGAGGATCAACGCTGGATAGAGCGACAGTCCGACTGTCAGCAGTGCCGCTTCACCGGCGCTGGCCAGAGCCACTTCGTGCATGCCGCGAGCCTACGGGGGACACGCAAGCATCTCGCCGTTGGTCAGATCGGAATGACCACCGCCCGGGCGCCGGAAGGCTGGTGTCATGATCCGCGCCGAACGCAGCTATTGCTCATACGCGGGACGATCCGCAAGACTCTGTGTCTACATTTCGTCTACACTGGCGTTATGGCAGCCGAAACCACAACTGTCCGAGTCCGCCGTCCGGATTCCGAGCGGCTGCAATCTCTAGCCAAGGCTCGTCAAACCGCCGTCATCGACGTCGTGCACGCAGCGATCGACGCCTTGGAGCGGCAGGAATTCCTGCGGGGGCTCAACGGGGATTACCAGCGCCTGCGCAACGACCCCGAACTGTGGGAGCGATACCTGGCCGAGCGTCGCGAGTGGGACACCCTGGCTTGATCTGGCGAGGGGAGGTCCACAACGTCGATCTCGGCCAGCCGGTCGGACACGAGCCAGCCTTTCGCCGCCCGGCGGTTGTGGTCTCGGTCGACATTCTCAACAACGGACCGGGGGGCCTGGTGGTCGTCGTCCCGATCACGACCGCTGGTTACGGCCTGCGAAGCCATGTCGAACTGGAGCCTGAGGCCAGTGGGCTGGACCACACCTCGTACGCGCGCTGCGATCAACTGCGAGTTGTCTCGGTCGAACGGCTGTCATCTCGCCAGGGAATGATCGGCCCAGATCAGATGCAGGCCATTGACCAAGCTCTACGCTTTGTCCTCGATCTGTGATGCTCGGCTATCGGCTATCGGCTATCGGCTATCGGCTATCGGCTATCGGCTATCGGCCTCGTCGGACGAAAGTAATTGGGATGCAGCGCAAAACGGTCCGGTACGGCGGGGGTTTCATCCAATGAACACGGCGTACATAACCTGACATAATGTACGTTATCGGCGTTACTGATACCTGCTGGAAGTGGCCGGATCAGATCGGTAATGTAGCTTCCTTCGCCTTGTATGCGGAGTCACCCCTGGAGTGACGTCATGCCTACCCATCACCCGTCTCGGTCCTGGCGCGGTTGCCCGATGTGCAAACCCCATAAGCGTCGCGGCGCCGGCCGCGCCGCCAAGGATCCCTTGCGGGTGCGTCGCCGCCTTGGGTACGCACGCCGCTATTCACGGCGCGACGCCGGCCGCGACTGACCCAAAGTCGCCCCTGCCTCACCCCTGCCGCACACTGTCAATACGTCACAGTGACGAAATGATTGAGTATGCCCGGAGTGCCCTATCGACGCGAAATCACTTCTCGGAGTGGCGAATCAGGCCTGAGGCGGCACGGAGCTGCCAAGGGTGCGCATCGTCCGCGCCAGTCGCCGGTGACGATGGGCGAAGAAGCGCCCGAGGACGGTGCTCACCAGTGTGCTCGATCCAGGGATGAGCCCTAACAGCGTCCATGGGGCCACGGTGATCTCGTCGGTGACGATGGTCTTCTCACCGGCGGTACCGTTCGTTGACTCCAAGGTGCGGTGATGCACCCAAATGCGCATTCCGGTCATTCGAGACTCTTCTCGGAACATCCGACCCGGCTCGATCCTGGCGATGGTGATGTCGTCGAAACCGACCGGGATGACCCCGAAAAGCAACAGCCAGCTGCGGCCGATCCGGGTACCGGGCGTCACGTCGGCTATGGAATTGCCACGGAAGCTGCGCGGCATGGTCATCTTGAGATACGGACCCATCTCGTCGTTGATCCCGTCCTGCGTGGTGATCCGCCGCCACACCGCGTCAGGCGGGCTGTCGATCACGCTGGCCGTGCGGATTACCTGTTCATCGGTATGGGCCGAGCTCATGTCGTTCCTCTGTTGGCTTGAGTGACGTGCTTGATCTGGGATGCGCAGGGCCGTCGGGGACGCCGAGCAATCCCTCGCCGTTAGGATCACGTCAATACTGAGGGGATTTCCTCGGTTTGACTACTCGCTTTTCGGCAGGAGTTCAGCAATCGCTCCACCAGACCGGTATCGCCCCCGTAAGCAGCCGAAACAGGACCGCGCCAAGGAGACTCGGCAACGGGTCCTCGATGCTGCCGCTCACGTTTTCTCCGAGCGCGGGTATTCGAGGAGCACGACCAACCACATCGCTGAATCTGCGCAACTGTCTATCGGTTCGCTGTATCAGTACTTCCCGAACAAGGATGCGATCCTGCGCGCCCTGATGGACCAGCACGTCGAGGCGGGTATGGAACTGCTGGCCCGACGCACCGCCGATGGCCTGCCCGACCGCCTTGAGGGCACGCTCCGAGTCTTTGTCCGCTCGGCCATCGACAACCATCGCGAAGACCCGGGGCTGCATCGAGTGCTCTTCGAGGAAGCTCCGCGATCCCCCGAGTTCCTCGAGCACCTGCACCATCTCGAACGCATGGCAGTTGCGTCGACCGCACAGCTACTCGCTCAGCACCCAGAGGTGAACGTCAGCGATCCCACGACCGCCGCACAGGTCACCGTCGCCACCGTCGAAGCGCTGGTCCACCGACTGATCGCGACGCCCACCCCGGTTGCCGCCGACGTAGCGGAAGACGCGATCGTCACGATGCTTTGCGGCTATCTCGCCGGCAGTGCCGGGTGATGCCCTCGAAGGACATCGGTCCGAGATCAGTTCTCCAAGTGGCGAATCAACTGCGACCAGACTTCCGCGCAGCGATTCGACGACGTCGTCTGACTCCTGCGGATCCCGGCGCTGCTGGGTAAATACGTCACAGTGACGAAACGGTATGCGGGGCCCAGTCCGGCCCAGTTGTCGTGAAAGCAGTTATGGCAGAAGAAAATTGACATGCACTAGCCGCGTTACATCGGCTGAGGCAACATGTAGAGATCGGCGAACTTCCCAGGAGGCGCGAGGCCAGTGCGAGTGTTCATCACGGGCGGCACCGGCGCGATCGGCGGCCATACCATCCCCGCTTTGATCGCTGCTGGGCACGAAGTGACCGCGATGGTGCGCGATGACGCGAAAGCATCGGTCGTGACCGGCCAGGGTGCTGCTCCGCTTCCGGTTTCGTTGTTCGATCGCGATGCGCTCAGCGAGGCGTTTCGTGGCCATGATGCAGTGGTGAATATGGCTTCGGCACTTCCGTCTCCGCAGCGTTTCGTCTTGAAATCCGCCTGGGAGCAGTGCCATCGCATCCGTACCGAGGGGTCGGCGGCGGTCGTCGACGCAGCGCACGCCGCAGGGGTTTCGCGAGTGGTGCAAGAGTCGGTGGCGATGCTCTATCGCGATGGAGCGGATCGATGGCTTGACGAGGATTGCCCTGTCGACCACTACCCCATCTCCACAGGCAACCACGCAGCCGAGGCCAACGCACGGCGATTCGCCGAAACCGGCGGCGATGCAGTCATTTTGCGGTTCGGGCTGTTCTACGGGCCAGGAGCGGCGCATAGCGAACAGATCATGGATATGGCCCGGCGTCACATAGCGTTCCAGGCCGGCCGCCGCGACTCCTACATGTCGTCGATCTACCTCACCGACGCGGCCAGCGCAGTGGTTGCCGCACTGACCTGCGCCGCCGGCACTTACAACGTCGTCGACGACGAGCCGGTCACCAAGTCGCAGAACACCCAGGCGCTAGCCGATTCCGCTGGTGTCAGGCCATGGATCACCGGGCCGGGCCGGTTGGCGCTGCTGCTCGGCGATCGCACCACGTCGATGACCAGATCACTGCGTGTCAGCAACAAACGCTTTCGGGAGGCCACCGGATGGGCGCCTCGCCATCGAAGTGTCCGAGAAGGCTATCGAGCCATGGCGGCCATCACCGGGGGCAGATGACCGTCATGGCCGAGTGCTGCAGCGCTACCGCGGCGGTGGCGGCGTTACCGGCTGGCACGCATTGACTGCCGGATTCCACCAGTTACCCGGACCGCAATTCGGCGGTGCGGTGGGCTGGCACGCATTGGCTCCCGGATTCCACCAGTTGCCCGGACCGCAGTCAGGCGGCTGAGCCGAGGCCACCGCGGGCTCTACCGTTGTCACATACGCCACAGGCGCTAACGCCACAGCCGCGGCGAATGCCACGCGAAGAACGAACATAGTGAGACCTCCTTCCGAAGTGCCTCGACCCCCACTTTGGGCGTCGATCTAGTAGCACTACCCCCTCGGGCGGCCTCGCAATCACACGCAGTAGATAGCAGTTCGAGAGTCATCCGAATAGCGCCGGATCGGCGACAATGATGGTCGGCGGGACCTCTCCTTCGCGCACTGCAGTAACAGGGACCTCGAACCATGACCCCATACCGCCGCATTCGTTCGAATTGATCGTGAATTTGTATGTCCCACTGAGGGTGCCATCGGGTAGCGGACCCAGTGTCAGAGAATTATCTGTGGTGTGTTCGCGGTTGGGGTCGGAGTCGCAGGGGACGCGGACTGGTGTTGACATCTGGTGCCAGCGGCCATCTACCAGTCGCAGAACACTGGCCAGTCCTGTGGCTTGGGTGGGGTTTTAGCTTCATCGAGGGCGGCTGCGGTGGCTACGCATCCTGACGCTGTGCATCGTGATCGAAACGCCCACCACTGGCGTAGTACGTCGCTGGTGTGGTTGAAAGTGCCATCTGAACGGGTTTGGCCGGTATTGAGAGTCAGTTGATACGAGCCAGCCAAGACGGGGCCCGCCACAGCTTCAGGAGTAGGCAGCTCATCGATTATCGGATCTGGCATGGCGATCTCGGGCGGGTTGTCGGCGACTCGCACTGCTGTGAACGGTGTTTGGAAAACCCCGCCTTGCCGCCCACATTCACTGGTAATGACTGTCATGGTTACGGTGCTCTGGAACGATCCATCAGACTGCGGTTGCAGCTGCGAAGTCGTTACGGTCGTGTCTTGCCCCTTCTCCATCGTGCCATCAGCGCCAATGGAACACGCGTCCATATCATCGCGTTTCCGCCTCGGAGACTCGTGCCAGTTGCCATCGACAAACTGAAAGCGTGTAGCAGTCCCGTTCTCTTGCAGCCGATTGTGATCCTCGGGATCCAATGGCAATCCAATGGCGAAACAGGCGGATTGGTTGCAGCTAGTTCGCATTGCCCACCATCGCTCGTAGTCCTCGTACGGCAGTGGATGCGGAGAACCCATCAAGGTCGACTGTGCGGGACGGTATTGAAAGCGAAATGTTCCGTCGAGTGGCGCCGTCGCGGCCATCGGGTGAATCTCATCGATGTGGGTAGCCGGGTGGTTTCGGATATAGGTCCCCATGGCGACCACAGTGGCGATCAGGACGGTCGCGACGGCCAAGATTGCGACGCCGCGTCTCCGGCCGCGCGGCCGACGGTTCTCCTGCGTTTGAATTGCGGCGGGGGTAGCCGTGACCTGGCGTCGCACGGTCGAACGGCCAGCATCGTTCTCGGCCTGGCTCAGTGCGGATGCGAACTCCGCACACGTGGCGAACCGATCTGCCGGGGCCTTGGACAGTGCTTTCCCGAGTACCTCGTCAAGAGCAGCCAATTGCGGACGTAGCGCGCTCAACTGCGGCGGTGTCGCGGTGAGGTGCTGCCCGATCACGGCTGCCGGGTTCGAGTTGCTAAACGGCGCTGAGCCGGTCAGCAGGTGATATGTGGTCGCCGCCAACGCGTACTGGTCAGCCCGCCCGTCGAGGCTCTGCCCCATCAGCTGTTCTGGTGCAGCGTAGGCAACAGTCCCGACCGTCAGATTCGTTGCCGTGAGTCCAGCGGAGTCGACAATCTCCCGGGCTATCCCGAAGTCAGACAGGGTGATACGCGGCGGGCCGGATGACGCGGATTCGATCAAGATGTTTCCCGGCTTGACATCGCGGTGCAGCAGACCGCGCTGGTGCGCGTAGTCCAACGCGCCGGCGATTGCCGAGACGATGGTTGTCACCTCGGTTACTGGCATGCCATCGGGGTGCCTGGTACGCATTAATTGGCTGGCGTCGCAGCCGTCGACGTAGTCCATGGCGATCCACAGACGGCCGTCGAACTCGCCGCGATCGTGAACACCGACGATGTGCGGGTGCCAAAGGCCCGCGGCAAGATCGGCTTCGCGAACGAACCGCCCCCGAAACTCGTGATTACCGGTAAACGCTTCGGGCAAGATCTTCAGGGCGTCACGCCGGGGTAAGCGTGGATGTTCGGCGAGATATACCTCGCCCATCCCGCCTGCGCCAATACTTCTGATGATCGTGTAACCAGCGAATTCCGTACCGGCCAGCAGCGCCATGTAGCGCAGCGTAGCCGGTCGCCGGCCATGAACTCCGTAACGACTTCGAAGGGGTTGGCGTCGCCGGCGTTCCGTCGACCGGCTACGCCGAGCGCACCGCCGCGGGATGGCCGCCGTTGTCGGGCGCGGCATCGACCAGGTCGTGGTGTACCCCGTAGCGCCGCCGCTGTTCGGCCATCAGCCGCGGATAGTTGGCCAAGGCGCGCCGGGTCCGCAGCTCGTTGACCCCGGGGATGCGCGCCAGTACCTCGTTGACCCCGCCGACGGTCGGGCCGAGCACCCGCGGCAGGTACTTGAAGGGCGTGTCCGCCACGCCAAGTCGGCTGGCGTTGGCATCACCGAGAAACGCCCGGGTCATGCCATTGATGATGTTGACGCCCAGCCGGTGTTTCCACGATCCGCCGAACGGCATTAGCTCGGCGATTTCGCGCGCCAGGTAGTCGTGCGTCAATGCGCGGACGAAGTCACGATCTCCGTCGTCGGGTTCCACCGCGGTGAGCGCATACAGCTCGGCGATTCGGATCTGATCGGCCTCGGTGGCCGGATTCAGTTCGGCAGCAACACCGTTGAGCAGACCGACGTAACGCCAGAAGTGGTAGATGTCGTCGAGTTCGTCTTGGGTGTAGCGAACCCCTAACTGGTGCATCGCCGCCAGGGCGATCCGACCGAATTCGACGATGGTGAACGCCATGTAGCTCTGCGGAATGGGTGCGCCCCACGCGTCACTGTTCCAGTCGCTGTCGGCCAGCAGATGGCGCCGGACGAACGCATGAATCATTCGGACCCGCAACGTCGTGGCCAGACCGGCGCCGTCGCGCCGCAGCCCGCCGGGCGTCAGGATCTCCTCCAGCCACGCGCCGACCTCGATCGACCGCACGGCCGCTTGGCTGGTGTAGCGGCCGGTCAGCACCAACGGCATCCCGGCCGCGGCATTCATGGCGCCGGCAGTCAACGAGGCCGCACCCAAAACGATGCCGTAGGACGCGGTGTGGCGCACGATATGACCCGCAGCGCGATCCAGGCGCTCGTGGTCGAGCCAGTCGGGCTCGTGGTCAATCTCGTCGAACAATGCCCGCAGCGACTCTGGTGGCGACTCGACAGCGTCGATGCCGTGCTGGACCGCGGCCCGAAACATGGCCATCCCCGCCCCGCGAGGCAGCGTGGCGAAATCAGCGACCACGGCATCGGCCAGCGGGTCGGCGATCTGTGTCCCGGCGATCCAGTCGCGGCCGGCCTGGCCGTATCGCGCAACGGCGAGGTCGGCATTGGGCACATTGGACGCGTTTGCCATACAGCTATGGGAACATGAGAATGCCTCACTTACTACTCACTTTTATCTGGGGGTGCTATGCCCGCGCAGGCACGATCGCGGCCGCAGCAGCAGCGAGCCCGGGAGATGCGCAGCCGCCTGCTCGACACCGCCCGCCAGCTGATCGCGCGACGCGGTGTGGAAACACTGACTACGCAGAGCATCGCCGACACCGCCCACGTCAGTATCGGCACTGTATACAGGTATTTTCCGGATCGGGCCGCGATCATCGCCGAGTTGGTGGATGCCGCGACCCGCGACATCTCATTCCAGCTGGTCCGTACCGTCGGCCAGGCCATCGACCTTGGGGTCGACGAGGCGGCGCTGCTTATCGTCGACACCCTGACGGCCGCGTACGAGCAGCACGGCCCGATCCTGCTCGCCGCGCTGACATCCTCATCTTTTGACCTGCCGCCCTACCTCAACCACACCGCGATGGATGAGATCGAGCGCAGTCTGTTGCCGCTGGGCAGCGTCATCCCGAGCCGATCCCGCCCCGACCTGTCACCCGCGGAGTTGGACGATCTGGTGTTCGTGACCATGGGCGTGACGTCGAGCGCCTGCCTGCGAATCGCGTTGCAGCGGCCCGTGACCGCCGATCGCGAGGCGATGGTTCGGCTGACGGCGACCATGCTGGCCGCCGCACTCAAGGCCCCCGGCGCTTCTTGACGAGCTTTACAATTCTGCACGAAACTGTCACGCTTGCGGCCGGACGTGGGGCGGGCGAAACCAATCGGAAGGTCCGCTGCTCCACACGCATCGACGACGAGGAGTGGGCAGGTGGCAGGCACCGAATTCTCCGGCCGCACCATGGTGGTGTCCGGCGCAAGCCGCGGTATCGGCCTGGCCATCGGACTGGGTGCGGCACGACTGGGCGCCAACGTGGTGCTGCTGGCCAAGACAGCCGAGCCGCATCCGCGTCTGCCCGGCACCGTGCACACCGCGGCGGCCGAGATCGAGGAGGCCGGCGGCAAAGCTCTGGCGGTTGTGGGCGACGTGCGCAGCGAGGAAGACGTGCAGCGCGCCGTGGACGCCGCGGTCGACAGGTTCGGCGGCATCGACATCTGCGTCAACAATGCCAGCTCCATCGCGACCGAGCCGTCAGAGCATTTGTCCGCCAAGAAATTTGACCTCATGCAGGACATCAATGTGCGCGGGACGTTTCTGCTGACCAAGGCGTGCCTGCCGCACCTGCGCAAGTCCGCGGCGCCGCGCGTGCTGACGATCGCTCCCCCGATCAACATGAACCCGTACTGGTTGGGCGTCCACCCGTCCTACACGCTGTCCAAATACGGAATGACGTTGCTGACGCTGGGCTGGGCCGCTGAATACGCCGAAGCCGGAATCGCGTGCAACTGCCTGTGGCCGGAGACCTACATCGCGACCTCTGCGGTGGCCAACTCCCCCGACGGCGGCGAGTTAATCGAGAAGGCGCGCAGCCCCCAGATCATGGCCGATGCCGCCGTGGAGATTCTGCGGCGCCCGGCCGCCGAGGCCAGCGGCCAGTGCTACATCGACGCCGACGTGTTGACGGAGGCCGGCGTGACCGACTTCTCCAGCTACGGGGGCGGACCAGAGCCGCTGATGGACTTCTTCGTCGACCGGCCGCTGGGCGCTGGGGTCTCCGGGCGCTAAGGCGTTGTGCTCCAGCGGGGTGCGCGTCGTTGCAGATACGCCTCGACACCTTCGCGTGCGTCGGGGCTCCCCATCACCTGGTGATGGAGTTGGGTTTCCAGCTCAGCGACCTGCCGCGGGCCATAGCCGTTGATCACGGTGTCCCACAGCAACCGCTTGCTCAGCGCCGCCGACCTGGGGGCCACATTGACGGCAATGTCCCGGGCGATCGAGAGCGCATGGTCGAGGACGTCCCCGGCCGGCAGGCAGCGGCTGGCGATGCCCATCTGGGCGGCCTCATGCCCGTCGAACGTGCGCCCGGTCAGCAGCACGTCGGCGGCCACGGCGGTGCCCGCCAGTCGGGGCAGCGTCCAATGCGCCATGCAATCCGGAACGACGCCTCGGCGGACCTGCGGCACGGCGTATTTCGCGTCCGCGGCCACGATCCGGATATCGGTCTGCAAGGCGATGGTCAGCCCGATCCCGATGGCGTGACCATTGACCGCGGCGATCACGGGAGTGCTCAACTCGAATGCGGCCGGGCTTATCGGCGAGGCGGTGAACGCGCCGGAGTCCTCGGGTGCCTCGAACGGGCTTGTCGGCGATGACAGGTCGGCTCCGGCGCAGAACGCGTCGCCGGCGCCGGTCAGAACGATCGCACGAACCGCGTCGTCGGCGTCGCAGTCACGGTAGGCCTGGCTCAGCAGCCGCCCCATGGTCGCGGTGTAGGCGTTACGGGCCTGGGGCCGGTTCAGCGTGAGCAGCGCGACGCCGTCGGTGACGCTGACCGTCAGGTCGGTCGTCAGCGCAGGTAAACCTCGCTGCCGCTGGGATACCCGCCGCCGGTGGTAGTGACGTGGACGTGGTCGTAGTGGCCGTAGCCGCCGCGCTGGGCACCGCCGCCGGGCGTGTAGTAGACACCGCGCCAGATGGCGTCCTGCAGGCCGAATCTGCCGGCGTTCTCCATCACGTAGGCCACGATCGAATCGCCGAGCGCGATGCCTTCGGCGCTGGTCGGGTTGGGGACCATCACATCCAGCGCCAAGCCGTTGGGGTGCCAGCGCAGCGCGTCGGCCCGTACGCCACCGATCTGCATGATCTGGGGAAAGGCGTCGCTGATGCTGCGCGCGGCCTGGATCGTGCGTACCTGCAGGCCACGTTCGGGCGCGACTCCGGCGGGTAGGAACCGCGGCACGGTGCGCGTTCGTGACGCCACTGCGAACCGCGCGGGTGGTCCCGTTTCCGGGGACGCTGCCGGTGCGGCTACCAGCTGCAAACCGCCTGGTGAATTGTCTTCAGCAACCGCCGCAATGGATTCTTTCGGCACCGCAGGATTGGCGCTACCTCCCACAGCAAAGAACAATGCAGCTGGTGCGAGGACTGCCGCCATCAATACCGATGATCGTTTGCGCTGGCTGGCTAACTCGTGTCGGCCCACGGGGAGACACAATACGAGAAATTTGGCTAATAGTCACAAATTTATAAACCTCATAAATTCCTTATTGTCTTGCTCGTCACATCTGAATGGGCGACGGGCGCCACACTGCGTGTGATTCGCGCAGGTGAGCGCGGCATCGCGGCGGTCTCGCGCGGCTGCAAAGGAAGATCACCTAAGCAGATGGGTCTACACTGCATCTCATGAAATCGACGACCCTCGCCGCAGCGGTCTTGGGCTTGGCCGTGACCCTGGCAGCACCCGCTCACGCCGACCCCGACACCGATTTCGCCCGAGAACTGCACACCTATGGCATCTACGGCCCGCGCGACTACAACGCCTGGCTCGGCAAGATCGTCTGCGAGCGGTTGGACAAGGGCGTCGACGGTGACGCGGCCAAGTCGGTCCGCTTCATCACCCCCAACCTGCAGAAGGGCACCAACCAGGCGCAGGCCTGGCAGTTCCTTGGCGCCTCGGTCAACACCTATTGCCCGGACAAGCGGCCGGTGCTGGAGCGCGCGGCCCAGCAAGGCTGATTGAGGGCCTTCTCCCCCTGGTCCCTTCGGTAAAGCGGACCTAGGGTCGGTGATAACCGATCCGACCGGTGGGAGGGCCCGCAATGGCCGCAGACAGTAACCTCGACAGCTTCGGAACCCGGGGCGAGCTGAGCGTCGACGACACCACGTATCAGATTCGACGGCTCGATCGCGTCGATGGCTCGGCGCGACTTCCCTACAGTCTCAAGGTTCTGCTGGAAAACCTGCTGCGCAACGAAGACGGCCGGCTGGTGACCGCCGAGCAGGTTGACGCGATGGCGGCCTGGGACCCGAGCGCCGCGCACGGCAGGGAGATCGCCTACACGCCGGCGCGGGTGTTGATGCAGGACTTCACCGGCGTGCCGTGTGTGGTCGACCTGGTCGCGATGCGCGACGCGATCTCCGAGCTGGGTGGCAAGACCACGCGCATCAACCCGCTGTGCCCCACCGAGCTGGTGATCGACCACTCGGTGATCGCCGACGTCTTCGGCCGCACCGACGCGTTCGCGGTCAACGCCGAGCTGGAGTTCGAGCGCAATGCCGAGCGCTATCAGCTGCTGCGCTGGGGCCAGCAGGCCTTCGACGACTTCTCGGTGGTTCCGCCCGACACCGGCATCTGCCACCAGGTGAACCTGGAGTACCTGGCGCGGGTGGTGTTCACCCGCGACAGCGCTGACGGGCCGCTGGCCTACCCCGACACCCTCGTCGGCACCGACTCGCACACCCCGATGGTCAATGGGCTTGGAGTGCTGGGCTGGGGCGTCGGTGGCATCGAAGCCGAAGCGGCCATGCTCGGTCAACCGATGAGCATGCTGATCCCTCCGGTGGTCGGCCTGAAGCTGACCGGTGAACTGCAGCCCGGCACCACCGCCACCGACCTGGTGCTCACCGTCGCCGAGCTGCTGCGCGCCACCGGGGTGGTCGGCAAGTTCGTCGAGTTCTTCGGCCCCGGTGTGGCCAATGTCCCGCTGGCCAACCGCGCCACGATCGGCAACATGAGCCCGGAGTACGGGGCCACTTGCGCCATCTTCCCGATCGACCACGTCACCTGCGACTATCTGCGCCTGACCGGCCGTTCCGAGCATCAGATCAAGCTGGTGGAGGCCTACGCCAAAGAGCAGGGCATGTGGCACGACCCGGATCGCGAACCGGTCTATTCACAAACACTGGAATTGGATCTGAGCAGTGTTGAGCCGTCGATCGCCGGCCCCAAACGCCCGCAGGACCGCATCCCGCTGCGGTTGGCCCCTCACACCGTCGCTGCACTGCTCGACGGCGCCGAAACCACCGCTCAAGCCCTGTCGGACCTGGACAAGGCGTCGGCGGATTCGTTCCCGGCCAGCGACCCGATCGCGTTCGGCGAATCCCAATCGGAAGGCAAACCCCGGGAACAGTGGGCCGGCGGCGACAAGCTGCCTTGGCGGACCGATGCCAAGCCGATCGAACTCGCCGACGGCACCCGCACCGAGATCGACAACGGTGACGTGGTGATCGCCGCGATCACCTCATGCACCAACACCTCCAACCCCTCGGTGATGGTCGGCGCGGCACTGCTGGCCCGCAACGCCGTCGACAAGGGTCTGTCGCGCAAGCCGTGGGTGAAGACCACCCTGGCGCCCGGGTCGCGAGTGGTCACCGACTACTACGAGCGGGCGGGCCTGACGCCCTACCTGGACAAGTTGGGCTTCAACCTGGTCGGCTACGGCTGCACCACGTGCATCGGCAATTCAGGACCGCTGATCCCAGAGGTGAGCAAAGCCGTGGTCGACAACGATCTGACCGTGTGCTCGGTGCTGTCGGGCAACCGCAACTTCGAGGGCCGCATCCACCCCGAAGTCCGGATGAATTTCCTGGCGTCCCCGCCTCTGGTGGTCGCCTACGCGCTGGCCGGCACACTGCGCGTCAACTTGCTCACCGATCCGCTGGGCACCGGCAGCGACGGCGAACCGGTGTACCTGCGCGACATCTGGCCCACCACCGACGAGATCGCCGCCGTGGTTGACGACAACCTGCAGGCCGAGATGTTCACCAACAGCTACGCCGACGTCTTCACCGGCGACGACCGCTGGCGTTCCCTGGACGTCCCCGACACCGACACCTTCTCCTGGGCACCGGATTCCACCTACGTACGCCAGCCGCCGTACTTCGACGGCATGACCCGCGACCCGGCACCACTCACCGACATCACCGGCGCCCGGGTGCTGGCCAAGCTCGGCGACTCGGTCACCACCGACCACATCAGCCCGGCCGGATCCATCCGATACGACTCACCCGCCGGAAAGTACCTGTCCGAGCATGGAATTGAGCGCAAGGACTTCAACTCCTACGGTTCGCGGCGCGGCAACCACGAGGTGATGATCCGCGGCACCTTCGCCAACGTGCGACTGCGCAACCAATTGGCACCCGACACCGAGGGCGGCTTCACCCGCGACTTCACCCAGCCGGACGGGCCGGTCAGCACCATCTACGACGCGTCGGTGAACTACCTCGCCGCCGGAACTCCCCTGGTGATCCTGGCCGGTAAGGAATACGGATCGGGCTCCTCGCGCGACTGGGCCGCCAAAGGCACCGTGCTACTCGGTGTGCGGGCGGTGCTGGCGGTGTCCTACGAGCGCATCCACCGGTCCAACCTGATCGGCATGGGGGTGCTTCCGCTGCAGTTCCCCGACGGCGCCGACGCAGACTCGCTGGGCCTGACCGGCGAAGAGACCTTCGACATCACCGGGGTGACCGCGCTGAGCGACAGCATCCCCGACACCGTGCATGTACGGGCCGGTGACGTCGAATTCGATGCGACGGTGCGCATCGACACCCCCGGCGAAGCCGACTACTACCGGCACGGCGGCATCATGCAATACGTACTGCGCCAATTGCTCGACTGATGGGCACCCGAACGGGGGCGACGGTCCCGGCGACCGGGACCCGTGAGGCGATCCGCACGCTCAACCCGGGCTACTTCGCGCTGGTGATGGCCAGCGGCATGGTGTCGACCGCGATGTATCACCAGAAATCGGACTGGGTTTCGGTGCTGCTGCTGTGGGTGACGGTGCTCTCCTACCTGGTGTTGATCGTGGCCTCGACAGTGCGTGTCGTGGCCTACCGGCGCGAATTCCTGGCCGATCTCTACGATTCCGGGCGCGCCTTCGGTCTGTTCACATTCGTCTCGGCCACCAATGTGCTGGGAGCGCGGCTAGTCATCGACGGGCACAGCACCGTCGCGGTCGGTCTGCTGGTGGTCAGCACGCTGACCTGGCTGGTGCTGGGTTATCTGATTCCGTGGACCGCGGTGCTGGGGACCTCGGAGCGGCCGGTGGTGCGCCGGGCCAACGGCACCTGGTTCATCTGGGTGGTGGCCAGCCAGTCCATTGCGGTGTTGGCCGCGGTGCTCGAGGTGGAGGTGTCCGAGCCGTGGCGCCAAAGCCTGGCGTTGCTCGCGGTGGTTTCCTGGTCGGTCGGGGTGTTCCTCTACGGTGCCGCCGGTATCTTTGTCGCGCTGCGGCTGCTGCTCTACCCGCTGCTCCCCGAAGACCTCATCCCGCAGTACTGGGTTGCGATGGGCGCCACCGCGATCACGGTGCTGGCCGGTGCACACATCGTCGAGATGGCCGAAGCGCCGATGGTGCACGCCACTCGCGGTCTGATCGCCGGCACGTCGGTGGTGTTCTGGGCGTTCGGCACCTGGTTGATTCCGCCGATGATCGCCGCCGGGGTGTGGCGCCATGTGGTGCATCGTGTTCCACTGCGCTATGAGGCGCCCTGGTGGAGTGTGATCTTCCCGCTGGGCATGTACGGGGTGGGCAGTCACTACCTGGGACAGGCCGACCAGCTGCCGATCGTCTACTACATCGGATCGGTCGAGAGCTGGATTGCGCTGGCCGCCTGGACTGTTGTATTCGTCCTGATGCTGCACCACCTGATCCACACCCTGGGGCCAGGACCGCGCTAAAACGGGGGTGGGTCGTTTGCGGCGGCGATTCGTCTGGCGTGTTCGGCAGCGGCGGCTTCGATCGCTGCGTCGGCAATGCGTTCCTGGTTGTGGTTGCGTTCCAGCCAGATCCGGTAGGCCCGATCCTGAGCCCGGGTACGCCGGCGGGTGGGCATCATCACGCCGCGATTACCGGTCGGTGACCACTCGGGCAGATCCAGCTCGCCGGTGGGGTTCGCCAGCTGTGGGAAATACAGGGCACCAACGGGTTTGGTGACATAGGTGTGCCCGGTGGGCGCGGTCCAGATCACCGTTCCGTCGGGCTCTTGGCGGTCCCGCCACCCAGCGGGCCCGACCCAGAAAGTCTTCAAAAGATGATGGAGCCGGCACAGCAATTTCAGATTGCTCGGATGCGTAGGCCCGAGTGGCCACGGCACGGTGTGGTCGATGTCGGCGACCTCGGCGGGTCGACCGCATCCGGGAAACCGACACGTGAGATCGCGGCAGCGGATGAAGTCCGCCAGGGCCGCCGACGGCCGATACCCTTGTTCCGGCGCTGCATCCCGCGGATGATGGACCGTCCGCAGCTTCGCCGATTTTGCGATCGAGCGCACTGCGTCGGCCTGCAAGCCACCGAACCCGGGCACGTACCCCGGCACGTCCGAGCGGCCCTCAAGAGTGGCCTGCTCAGCCATCACATGGATCATCACCGCACCCACCGAGGCATCGCCAGTGATAGCCGGGCAATCCGGCGAGCCGCATTCGCACGCCATGATGGCCGCACCCGCGGTCAGTGCCGAGAGGGCGTCGGCGCGGCGCTGCTGCTTGGTGCGCGGATCCGCCGGGCACACCGTGCCGGCCAACTCATCGAGTCGGTGGTCGAAGGCCAACGCGTCGGCGGTGCGCACCTCGCCGAAGATCTCCGCCAGCCCCGAATGCTGCGGAGTCACCAGAATGTGACGAGATTGATCCAGGGTGCGGGCTTCACGCACTGCGGCCGGTTCCACCACCTGCACCCAATAGTCGACCGCTTCGACGATCCGGGCCCTCGACCACTTGCCCCACCGGGGCGCATTGCGCTCCAGCCACCGGTCCATCCGCGGAATCGCGTCCGGATCGATCATCAACTCGGTGCGATGCACCACCGCGGCCACCACCTGGTAATCGACCACACCCGCAGCGAACAACGCCTCCAGCTTGGGCAGCCGCTCAGCCAAGGCCAAGCCCAGCCGTAACTGCCCCGCTGCCCGCCCGCGGCTGATGCCCTGAGCCGCCGCGATCTCCGCAGCCACCGCCTCCCAGCCATCGATGGCCCAGACCTCCCGAGCGGCAACCTGCTGCTCGGCCAGTCTGCGGTGATACAGCTCAGCCGCGGCGGCGAATACCCGGGCCAGAAAGGCCGCCTGTAGGCGCGCGGCCGCCTGCATCGCGTCTACCAGACCCGCGTCGTCACGCGCGCGGATGCCCTCCAGCGACGGAAGAGCTGTATCGAACATACATTCGATGGTACGCGAATCCACTGACGTTCGCAGGGCCGTTGTCACCCCAGCCGGGCGCCGTCGGCGCCGAAGAAGTGCAGATCGGTCGCGTCGAAGCCCAGTGACAGCCGGGCGCCGCGGCGTACCTCGGTGTTGCCGGGAACCCGGGCGACCACTGATTGCGAGGTCTGCGGGTCAACCGTCGTGCCATACAGGTACGTGTCGGCACCCAGTTCCTCGACGAAGTCCACCTCGATACCGATCCCACGATCGGCGATCTGCAGGTGCTCGGGTCGAATACCGACGACCAGTTGCGTTGCTGCTGAAGATACTTCGCTCGGTACGTCGATGTGATGACCGCCCAGCGAGACCGCGCCGTCGACGGTGGTGACGGTGAACAGGTTCATCGCCGGAGACCCGATGAATCCGGCGACGAACACGTTGGCCGGCGTGCGGTAGAGCTCGCGGGGCGGGGCGCACTGCTGCAGCACCCCGTCGCGCAAGACTGCGACGCGATCCCCCATTGTCATGGCCTCAACCTGGTCGTGGGTGACATAGACGGTGGTGATCCCCAGTCGCCGCTGCAGTTCGGCGATCTGATTACGGGTCTGTATCCGCAGCATGGCATCCAGGTTCGACAGCGGCTCGTCCATCAAGAAAACCTGCGGACGGCGCACGATCGCGCGGCCCATCGCGACGCGCTGGCGTTCGCCGCCGGAGAGGTCCTTGGGCTTGCGCGCCAAGAGCTCGGCCAGCCCCAGCAGCTGGGCGGCTTCGGCTACCCGCGCGCGGATCTCGGCCTTCGGGGTCTTGGCCACCTTGAGGGCGAAGCCCATGTTCTGCGCCACGGTCATGTGCGGATACAGGGCATAGTTCTGGAACACCATGGCGATGTCGCGATGGCCGGGATCGGTGGCGGTGACATCGGTATCCCCGATGTAGATCTGACCGGCGTCAACGGGTTCCAGGCCGGCCAACATCCGCAGCGTCGTCGTCTTGCCGCAACCCGAGGGCCCGACCAGCACCATGAACTCACCGTCTTCGACCGCAAGGTCCAGCGCGTCGAGGGCGGGGCGATCGGTACCCGGATAGTGCCGCGTCACTGAGTCGAAGGTCACTGAGGCCACTGCGCTCTCCTGACTACCGTCCACCGAAGCCCGTGGCCGCGATCCCGCTGACGAAGGCCCGCTGGGCGATCGCGTAGATGATCACCAGCGGGGCCAACATCAGCATGGATGCGGCCATCAGTACCGGCCATTCGGCGACGTACTCCCCCTGCATCCACACCAACCCGAGGGTCAGGGTGGCGATGCCCTTGCGCTGGATCATCAGCAGCGGCCACAGAAAGTCATTCCAGACGTTGATCCAGGTCAACACCGCCAGCACCATCACCGCAGGTTTGGCGTGCGGCAACAGAATCCGCCAATAGATCGCCCACGGTGAGCAGCCGTCCAAGATCGCGGCCTCCTCCAGATCGATAGGCAGGGTGGCAAAGAACTGTCGCATCAGATAGGTGCCGAACGCGCTGCCGAACAGGCCGGGGATGATCATCGCCCACATGGTGTCGGTCCACCCGAACACCCGCATCAGGATGAACTGCGGAATCACCGTGACCGTCAACGGCACCATCAGCGTGGCCAGATACAGCACGAACAGCGTGTCACGGCCGGTGAACGGCAGCCGGGCGAAGGCATAGCCGGCCAGCGAACAGAAGAACACCTGCCCGGCGGTTACGCAGCCGGCGTAGAGAATGGTGTTGAACAGCATCCGCCAGAACGGCATTCGGGCGAACACTTCGACGTAGTTGGACCACTGCGGATGGGCCGGCAACAGTATGGGCTGGCTGATCTCGGCCTGGCGCTTCAGCGAGCCCGAGAGCGCCCACAGTATCGGGAACAACGCGCAGGCGGTGACGGCGCCCAATCCCGCGTAGACGCCCAGCAGCCCGGCGATGCGGTGCCGTGTCGCTGGGCCGGTCACTGGTCCACCGCGTTCCTGCGCGACAGGCGCAGTTGGATGACGGTCAGAACCAGCAGCACGGCGAACATCACCCAGGCCAGCGCGGACGCATAACCGAAGTCCAAGAAGGCGAAGGCCTGTTGGAACAACATGATGGCCAAGACGTAGGTGCCGGTTTCGGGTCCGCCGCTGCTGCCGGTGAGCACGTACACCAGGTCGAATGCCTGGAATGCGTTGATCACCGAGATCACCACTACAAACCACACGGCGCCGCGGATCATCGGCACCGTGATGGACAGGAATCGCCGCACCTCACCGGCGCCGTCGATACGGGCTGCCTCGTGCAGGGAGTCGGGCACGCCCTGCATGGCTGCCAGCAGGATCACCGTCGCAAACGGCACGCTCTTCCAGACGCTGACCAGACACAACGAGGCCATCGCCCAGTGCGGTTCGGTGAGCCACGGAACCGGTGCGATGCCGAACCAGCCGAGCATGATGTTGAGCAAGCCGCTGTCGGTGTTGAACACGAACTGCCACACCACCGCGATCACCACCGAGGACACCGCCAACGGGAGAAAGGCGATCGCCCGAAACAGGCCGATCCCCTTGATCTTCCGGTTCAGCAGTCCCGCCACCGCCAGACTGATCAGCACCGTCGGGATCACGGTGCCCAGGGTGAACACCGTCGTATTGCGGACCGCGATGCCGAACAACGGGTCACCGGTGAACAGATCGCGATAGTTCGTGGCGCCGACGAACGTCGGCGAGGTGAACAGATCCCATCGCTGAAAGCTCATGTAGAGCGAGAAGGCCAGTGGGAACGCCATGAACACCGCGACCGCCGCCAGGTTCGGGGCGATGAACCAGCGTCCTGCGCGTGCTCGTCTGCGGGTGGGATTCATGCGGTGGCCAACACTTCGTCGATCTGCGGCGTCAGCCCACGCTTCAGAGAAGCCGCGGGCCGCTTGCCGCGCAGTACCGGCCCGATCGCGCGGTCCATCAGCGCGTGGACCTTCTGCCAGTCCGGGGAGATCGGTAGTCCTTCGGAATGCGCTGGGCCGCCGGTCAGCACCGCCAGGTTGCGGATCCCAGTGTGCGCGGCGATGAATCCGGGTGTGTCGATCGCCGAGCGCAGCACCGGTACGAACAGCCCGGACTCGCCGATGAGCGACTGTCCCACCGGCCCCGCCGCGTATTTGAGGAATTCCCAGGCCTGTTCCCGGTGGCGGCTGTCGGCGGCGATGGCCAGGCCGGTGCTGCCGATGGCGGATTGAGCCGCCATGCCCCTGGCCGCAGCAGCCGGGCCGGTCGGCAGCACCGCCACGTCGAATTCCAGCCCGTCGGCTTGGACGAAGGTCTGGTAGCGCCAGTGCCCGCCGAGCGCCATCGCCGCGGTACCGGCGGTGAACAGGCCCATCGTGGAGATCGACTGGGTGTCCGCGGCGGCGGGCGCCACGCGATGCACGTTGGACAGATCCGCGTAGAACTGGATCCCGGCGAGAAAGTCGTCGTCGTCGAAGTTCAGGTGCGTCGGATTGACCCGCGGCACCGCCCACGGCACCCCGTTGTTCATGCCGAACAGCGCCGCGGAGTACGGCGGCGACCAGGTGTCGACGAAGCCCCACTGGGTGACTCGGCCATTGCCCGACCGTCGGGTGAGTGCGGCGGCGGTGGCCAGGAACTCGTCGAACGTCCAGGGTGTGTCCCAGCGGCCCGGTGGCGGCGGCACCCCGGCGTCGGCGAAGATCTTGGTGTTATAGAACAGGAAAGCACCTGACCACTGCTCCGGGAACGCGTACTGGCCGCCGTTGAAGCCGAACGTCTTGTAGAGCGCGGGGATGCTGTCGGCGCGCAAGGCCGCCGCGAACTGCCGATCCCGATCCAGCAGGGTGTTGAGGTCCAACAGCACACCGCGGTCGGCAAGTCCGGCGTAGTTGAACTCCCACGCCATCAGCACATCCGGGCATTTCCCGCCGGCGCAGAACGTCGACATCTGTTGGGTCGGGTCGCCGCCGGCCAGAATCGTGCGCACCCGAATGTCGGGGTGTTCGCGCTGGAACGCGTTGACGATCCGCATCCGGGCGTCGGCTTCTTCGGGATTGGCCGCGAAGAAGAAGGTCAGTGCGTCGTCGTCGCTGCCGCAGGCCGACACCGCGGGCAACAGTGCTGCGGCCCCGATCGCTCCGGCGCCGCGCAGCACGCTGCGGCGGGTAAGCGATCGTGCACCGGAGCCCAGCACCCGCGAAACCGTCAGACTTCGATCGGCGGGTAGAGGCGTTCGAGGGTGAACTGACGATCTCGGCGCGCAGCCAAGGAGCTGGCAACAAGTGACACCACCAGGATCCCGGCCAACACGGCCACCGACGTCCACAACCGCTCGTCGATACCGCCGACGGTCAGCTGGCGTAACCCGTTGACCGCATACGTCATCGGGTCATAGGGGTGCAATATCTGGAACGGTTTCGCCGTGGTCTCCACCGGATACACGCCGCCGGACGACACCAGCTGGAACATCAGAAAGGCCAGGGTGAACACCCGGCCCACGGCAACACCGAGCACGGCGTTGAACGCCTGGATCATCGCCAGGAACGACGCGGCGATCAACGCCAGGAAGGCGACCATGCCCGCGGCGTGGCGGGCCTGCAGCCCCACCCCGAAGTGCACCACCGTGTACATCAGCAAGACCTGGCACAACCCCAGCAGCAGGGCCGGCCAGTACGAGGCGAGCACCACCCGCAGCGCGCCAAGGCCGTTGACGATGGCGCGAGTCTGCAGCGGGGTCAACAACATCCACACGATCAGCGAGCCGATGAACAGTGCCAGCGGCAAGAAGAACGGGGCGAACCCGGTGCCGAAGGTGGCGGCGTGATGAGTGAAGTCCATGTCCACTCCGACCGGGCTGGCCAGGATTGCCGAGACGTCGACACGTTGCTGGTCGGTGATGGTCGATGCGCGCTGATCAGCCTCGCCCAGTCCCGACGCCAGCTGTGCGGCGCCGTCCTTGAGCTGATTGCTGCCGTCGGCCAGTTGGACCAGGCCGTCGCTGAGCTGGTTCGCCCCGGCTACCAGCGCGGTGGCGCCGTCGCGCAGCGCCACCACATCTGAGCGCAGGCCGCCGTCGAGGGCGTGGGTCATGAAGGTGCGCAGCCCGCTGTTGGGATTGGCCAGGTCGTTCTCCAGCTGTTGGGTGTTGGCGCGCAGATTGGCCAGGCCCTCATCGGTGGCCGGGTCCAGTCCTTCGACATCGAGCAGTCGCTGGGCGCCGGCGAGGGTGTCACCGAGCCCGCGTACCGCCGGGTCGGGGTTGCCGCGCAGGGCGTCTACCACCTGGTTCACGATCCCCGCGGCCTGTTGGTAGTTGACGTTGAGCGACGCGATCCGGTCACTGACCGTCTTGAGGTTGCCGCTGAGGCTCGCGGCGGCCGCGCCGGCGGCGTTGGGGTCGAAGCCCATGTTGGCGAGGTCATCGGTCACCTTGAGCAGCGGATCGGTCGCCTGTTGGACACCATGGTTCAACTGACGGATTCCGTCGGCAAGCGCCGCCGAGCCATCCCGGGCCGTGCCCATGTTGTCGGCCAACAGGTGATCGGCACCGCACTGACCCAGGTGACCGACGAGGTCAAGAAGGCGGCGGAGGGAGCCGGCCAGCTCTCGGACGGCTCAAAAACGTTGGCCGACAACATGGGCACGGCCCGGGATGGCTCGGCGGCGCTTGCCGACGGAATCCGTCAGTTGAACCATGGTG
>LZME01000111.1 GCA_001673575.1 Mycolicibacter heraklionensis
GGGGTCCAGTTCGCCGGCTGCGGTGGCAAAAGGTGCGACGAGGACATCGAGCATGTCGTCGAAATCGGCCTGAGCCGACGGGGCAATGGGAGCTAGCGCCAAAAACGCGGCTACTCCGACAACCTTGCTGCGGTGAGACATTCCGACGCGCTCCTTCTGCAGGCCTCAATCCTGAGGTGTAGCTAAGAAGGTAGTTCGCGGGTTTAGTGTTGCGCAAGGTTGCCACGCAAAGCCGGTGCTTCAGCGCGCAAGAGCTCCCGGGGGGAGCCCGATCAACATTGCGTCGCGGCGCGAATCCACTGACGCCGAGCTTCGCTCTGCCCGACCTCAGCTGCTGCCGCGCGAAGCAGGCGGATAACCCGCTGGTGGTCGCCGTGGCCGACTTGTGGCTCAACCGGTAGATACTTCTGTGTCTTCATGTGTGAATACCCCCTGCAGGTCACGCAACGAGAACTGCAGTACCCGACCGCTGTGGGTGGGCGGTCAGCGCACGTATCGGTCAACGCCGGCGGGGACGAAAACTATCCCGATTCAGCCGAATAAAACGGTGAGGGTGCACACGCGTGAGCGAAGACGTGACCGGCGTCACCCCGCCTTGGCGATGACGTGCTCGGCGAACCGCTCCAGGTTGCGGATCTTGGTGTCCAGCGGCTCGGTGTCGGGACCGACGATATAGGGCACCCGGAAGCCGACGATGACGTCGGTAACGCCCTTGTCCTCCAGGCGCTTGATGCCGTCGAGGGTGAATCCGTCGACCGAGATCACGTGGATCTCGAACGGGTCATCGGCGCGGCCCGCTTCCTCGCGAAGTTGCTTGAGTCGGGTGATGAGTCCATCGAGCTCGGCCGGGTCGCCGCCGCCGTGCATCCAGCCGTCGTGGCGTGCTGCGCGGCGTAGTGCGGCTTCGGCGTGGCCACCGATCAGGATCGGGATCGGCTGCGTCGGTGCCGGGGTCATTTTGGTCTTGGGGATGTCGTAGAACTCGCCGTGGAACTCGAAGTAGTCGCCGGTGGTGAGGCCCTGGATGATCTCGATGCACTCATCCATCCGCTTGCCGCGCCGGGCGAACGGCACCCCCATCAGTTCGTAATCCTCCGGCCACGGGCTGGTGCCCACGCCCAGGGCCAGCCGGTTGTTGATCATCGCGGCCAGCGAGCCGGCCTGCTTGGCGACCAAGGCCGGCGGGCGGATCGGCAGCTTGACCACGAACGGGGTGAACCGCAGCGTGCTGGTGACCGCGCCCAATGCTGCGATCAAGACGAAGGTCTCGATGAAGGCCTTGCCGTCGAGGAACTCCCGGTTGCCGTCGGGGGTGTACGGGTATTTCGAGTCTGATTCGTACGGGTAGGCGACGCTGTCGGGGATCGTCATGCTGTGGTACCCGGCGGCCTCGGCGGCTTTGGCGAGAGGAATGTAATAGCTCGGGTCGGTCATCGCTTCGGCGTAGGTGAACCGCACGTCGTCTCCTCGGTCTTTCGGTGGTGGGGCGCTGTTCTCTGCATAGCAGACTGGCCCGCCGCGACCGGAGTGGGGGAGTGCGTTCACATACGTGGCGGCATCGCGATCTCGACGTCTTCCAAGGGATACGGCGGATATCCAGCGGCGCCGATCACGGTCAGGGTGCCCCACGGTGTCCGCTCGGCGACGCGCCCTTGCGCGGTGTGATCGCCAATCCGGATGCTGACCTTCGAGCCGGTGACGCTCGCTCCCGGAAGGTCATTGAAAAACATTCCCTGCCAATGGTATTGGCCATCAATCGGATCGAAGTGGCCGGTCAGGCGGACTTGCGTCGGGTAATCCTCGCCGTTGTGGGTGAGAACCGCTGGGCCATCGTAGGTTTCTGCGTTCTCCAAATCAACGCCACCGCACCCGCTGAGGTAGAACCGGGAGATCCCCCGGGTCGGCAGCACCGGGTGCACCCGCAGCCGTGGCGAGCGAGACTCGATGCGGCTGGCCCCGCTACGCCGTAGGGCATCGATGACCCCGGCTACATACCGGGCCTGCCGATGGGTGTGCGGGCCGGGGATGTGGAAGCGGTTGGGGACTCCGTGCCTGGCGACAGCGTCGTCGGTTGAGGCGGCGGTGCCGATCAGCGTGCGGGCGGTCAGCTCTTTGCCGTCGGCGGTGATCACCGTCCAGGTGTCGGTACGGCTGTCGAATCGGGTGGTCACGTTCGTCGCGTCGACGGCGCGGACGCCGTCGATCAACCCGTGCAGGGGCGTCGGGTCGCCCAGCACCAGCACGTCGAGGACGCCGTTGCGGCTCACAGGAATCCGGCCCGCCGCCACATCCGCCGGGCCAGCCCGCCCATCAGTCCGACTTCGGTGAAGAACGCGGCCAGCGGCGCGAACGACGAGCGGGACGCCGCGTGGAAGTGCGGGTTGGCCCGCGCCACCCGGCGAGCTTCGCGACCGTCCAGCCCGACGCGGTTATAGACGACCGGCAGGGTGAACAGGTGGCGGTAGAACGGTCCGCCGACGCCCTGCAGGTTGGCCAACAGCATCCGGCGGTAGCGGGGCATCGCCGGGACACTGCGCCGCAGACCGTCGCGGGCGTACTGAATGTGGCGGGCTTCTTCGGTGACATGGATGCGCATCACCCGCCGCACGATCGGCTGCAGGTCCGGGTCGTCGAGGATCTGGCGCTGCAGCGCGTCAAAGATCTCCTCGCCGACCAGTGCCGCTCCCCACAAGATGCTCCCGCGGAACAGGAATGGAAGCGCGTTGATGACGATGCGCTGATGCAGGCGCGGGCGTACCGGCACGCCGCCGATCCGGTCAATGGTCTTGCCGAACATCAGCATGTGGCGGGTCTCGTCACCCAGTTCGGTCAGCGAGTAGTGGGTGGTGCGTGCGGTGGGGTTCTTGTGCATCATGTCGCGCAGCAGTGCCTGGTTGAGGATGTTCTCGAACCAGATGCCGGCCGACAGGACATTGACCAGCTCCTGGCGTGACATCTCGATCTGCTGTTCGCGGGTCATGGACTCCCACAGGCCGGTGCCGTAGAGGGTGCACATCCGTGGCGGCAGGAAGAACTTGTCCTCCTCCAGCGGGGCGTCCCAGTCGATGTCGACGACCGGTGCGTAAGACTTCTTCACCGAGCCCTTCAGCAGGCGCTCGGCAAATTCCTCCCGGGTTGGTTCGCTCGGCCGCACCGCAGTGGTCATGACGCAATCCCTTCTCGCTCGGACTTGTAAAAACTAGGAGCCGCACCAAGACATGTCAATACCGACGGTACCGGATACCGCGGGTTCTTTGTGTGATGCCCGTCACGCGGCCTGGCCTGGCCGTATCTGGGGGGTGCGGGCCCGCGCCGAGGCTGCCGGGAGCTGGCTTTGAGTCGGTCTAGGCGTCGACGGGCTTCCGGCCCGACGCAATTGACAAAGTCAGGTTCTCGGCGTTCGCCCCGTGGCAAGATCTGCGCATGGGACCCTTCCTGCTCCGCGCCGCGCTGACCGGACTCGCCTTGTGGATCGTCACCCAGATCGTTCCGGGGATCGAGATCGTCGGCGGCGACACCACGCTGCAACGGGTGGGCGTCATCTTCGTCATCGCGTTGATCTTCGGGCTGGTGAATGCCTTCATCAAACCGGTGGTGCAGCTGCTGTCGATACCGCTGTACATCGTCACCCTGGGGCTGTTCCACATTGTGGTCAATGCGCTGATGCTCTGGATCACCGCGTGGATCACCGACAAGACGGCCAAACACTGGGGCCTCTACATCGCCGATTTCTGGTGGGACGCGATCTGGGCGGCGATCGTTCTGTCGCTGGTGGGCTGGGTGTTGTCGCTAGTCGCCGGACGCATCGTCAGATAAACGGGCAGACTCGGGGGCATGCCGGAGCTGCCCGAGGTCGAAGCACTCGCCGATCATCTGCGTCGGCACGCGACTGGTTGCACCATCGGCCGGATCGACGTGGCGGCGCTGTCGGTGCTCAAGACGTTCGACCCGCCGCCGACGGCCTTGCACGGTCAGCAGGTGACCGGCGCGCACCGCTGGGGCAAGTATCTGGGATTGCAGGTCGGTGAGCTGTCCTTGATCGCCCACCTGTCCAGGGCGGGTTGGCTGCGCTGGTCGGATCAGCTGGCGGCGGCGCCGCTGCGACCGGGCAAGGGACCGATCGCGCTGCGGGTGCACCTGGGCGTCCCGGGGCAGGCCCCCGGCTTCGATCTCACCGAAGCCGGCACCCAGAAGAGGCTCGCGGTCTGGTTGGTCGACGATCCGGTCAAGGTGCCGGGCATCGCCACACTGGGGCCGGATGCGCTGGCGATCAACGCCGACGCGCTGGCTGGATTGCTGGCCGGCAATACCGGTCGCATCAAAACCGTCCTGACCGATCAGAAGGTGATCGCCGGAATCGGCAACGCCTACAGCGACGAGATCCTGCACACCGCCCGGCTGTCGCCGTTCGCCACCGCCGGCAAACTGTCGACGGCCCAGCTGACCGCATTGCACGACGCCATGCACACCGTGCTGACCGACGCCGTCACCCGCTCGGTCGGCCAGCAGGCCGCCACCTTGAAGGGGGAGAAGCGCTCGGGTCTGCGGGTTCACGCCCGAACCGGGCTGCCGTGCCCGGTATGCGCCGACACGGTTCGGGAAATATCTTTCGCCGATAAGTCATTTCAGTACTGCCCTACCTGCCAGACCGGCGGCAAGGTGCTGGCCGACCGACGGATGTCGCGACTGCTCAAGTAATTCTCCGACCTGATTTCGGCAGACTGCGGACGTCGTTAAGCTGCCCCTTGTGACCCGTCAGAGAATCCTCATCACCGGTGCCAGTTCGGGACTGGGCGCCGGCATGGCTCGCGTTTTCGCTGCGCAGGGACGAGACCTGGCCCTGTGCGCCCGCCGGACGGACCGACTTGATGAACTGAAAGCCGAACTGACAGAAAAATTTCCAGCAATCAATGTAGCGGTGGCTGCACTCGACGTAAATGACCACGACGCAATACCCAAGGTGTTCAACCACTTCGTCGCCCAGCTGGGTGGACTCGACCGGGTCATCGTCAATGCCGGCATCGGCAAGGGCGCCCCGCTCGGATCCGGCAAGCTGTGGGCCAACAAGGCCACCATTGAAACGAACTTGTTGGCCGCGCTGGTGCAGATCGAGACCGCGCTGGAGATATTCAAGTCCGCCGGCACCGGCCACCTGGTGCTTATCTCATCGGTGTTGGGCAACAAGGGGGTTCCCGGCGTCAAGGCGGCGTACGCCGCCAGCAAGGCCGGGGTCTCGTCGCTGGGGGAGTCGCTGCGTGCGGAGTACTCGCGCGGACCGATCAAGGTGACCGTGCTGGAGCCGGGCTACATCGAATCGGAGATGACCGCGAAATCTGCGTCCACCCTGTTGATGGTGGACAACGAATCCGGGGTCAAGGCCATGGTGCGTGCCATCGAACGCGAAACCGGCCGCGCCGTTGTTCCGTCCTGGCCGTGGGTCCCGCTGGTATGGCTACTGCGCCGCTTGCCGCCGCAGTACACCAAACGCTTCGCCTGATCGGTTCCCGCTCGGGTCAGCGGGTCATCCACTCCAGGGCCTTGGCCCGGCGGCGGTAGATCAGCAGCACCGCCTTGGCGATCAAGAACGCCACGGCCACCCCCATCAGCAGCGTGGACACGGCGTAGGCGCCGTACTCGGCCCCGCGGTGGTAGCGATCGTTGACCAGCAGGGTCAGGGTCTGCGAGTGTCCCGGCAGGTTCGATGACACCATGATGACAGCGCCGAACTCGCCGAGTGTGCGCGCCGTGGTCAACACGACGCCGTAGGTCAGTCCCCACCGGATCGACGGCAGCGTGACCCGCCACAGCGTTTGCCACGCGTTGGAACCCAGCGTTGCTGCGGCCTGCTCCTGTTCGATTCCGATCTCCACGAGCACCGGCTGGACCTCGCGTACCACAAACGGCAGCGTGACGAAGATGCTGGCCAGCACCATCCCGGGCAGCCCGAAGATGATCTTGAATCCCAGGTTGTTCTCGACGAAGCCCAGCGCCCCCGACGACCCCCACAATGCGATCAGGGCGACCCCGACGATGATCGGCGAGACTGCAAACGGCAGGTCCAGGATGGCCTGAAGGATTGATCGACCCCGGAATTTGTTGCGCACCAGCAGGATCGACGTTGACACACCGAACAAGGCGTTCAGCGGCACCACGATGATCACCAGTAGCAGCGACAGCTTCAGCGCCGATATCGCCGCGGGAGTGCTGATCCAGGCCCAAAAATGGGCCAACCCATGCTCAAACGTTCGGTACAGAATCACCGACACCGGGGCGATCAGCATGACACCGATATAGATCAAGACGGTGAAGCGCAGCAGGTGACGCTTCTCCAGCCGCGCTGTCACTCGGCCTCCTCTTCGCGCTTGGCTGCACGCCCACCCACGGTCCGCAGCAGCACCAGGACCGCGAACGAGATCGCCAACAACACGATCGAAATCGCCGCCGCGCTGGTGTGGTCGTCGTTCTCGATCAGCGAGCGAATCCACTGCGACGACACCTCGGTCTTGCCCGGCACGGCACCGCCGATCGTCACGACCGAGCCGAACTCGGCCACGCACCGCGAGAACGCAAGTCCGGCACCGGTCAACAACGCCGGCTGCAACGACGGCAGCACCACCGTCTTGAAGGTGACCAGGCGCGTCGCGCCGAGTGCCGCAGCCGCTTCCTCGACGTCGCGGTCGATCTCCATCAGCACCGGCTGGACGGCACGGACCACCAGTGGCAGCGTGACGAAGGCCAGTGCCATCGCGACGCCTGGCGGGGTGTGCTGCAGATGAATGCCGATCGGACTGGAGTTGCCGTAGAGGGCGAGCATCACCAAGCTGGTGACGATTGTCGGCAGCGCAAACGGCAGATCGATCAGCGCATCGATCACTCCCTTTCCGGCGAAGTCGTCGCGCACCAGTACCCAGGCGGTCGCCAAGCCGAACACCACGTCGAGCACGGTGACCAAGACCGAAATCGTCAGTGTCACGCGAAACGATTCGAGTGCCGCGTGCGAGGTGACGGCCAGCCGGAAGCCGTTCCAGCCCCTGCCGCCGGCCTGCCACGCGATGGCGACCAACGGCAGCAGCACGATCACCGACAGCCACAGCGTGGTCACGCCGATGCGCAGTGGCGTGATGACGGACCGGCGCGGGGTGGCGGGCTGGGCAGCGGCGGCCTCCGCCACCGCCGTGCCGGGCTCGACACGCTGCGCCGGGTCGAGGGGCGTCGCGACTGTCATCGGCCGGATCCGAAAGAAGAATGCATGCTGGCCTTCCAATGCCCGAGATGTTCGGCACCGGTCACCGAAAGTGACTACCGAGAATTAGCAAGTGGCGGGGGAGTCAGCGACAACAGTGCACAAAACCCGCGACGCCGCTCCCGAGGGCGCCGCGACGGCCGAACGCCCTTGCGGCGCACCGCCCAACACGGGATGGCATCTGCATGGCGGGTAGCTTAAGGAAACCTGGACGTCGAAATCTTTGTCGTGCCGCGATAGGTTTTCCGGCCGGAATGCAATCTGTCGCACTTCAGCAGGGTCGACATTGCCGGCCGGCGGCAAAAAGTCAGCGTGAGGGAAATTCCGAAGGCTCTGGCTACTTCCAGTCCCAGACCGACATGTCGTCTGCCGGATAGTTCATGCAGATGTCGGTGGTACGGGCGGCCACACCTTTGTTGTTGAAGAACAGTTTGGCCCAGTTGGGCCAGCGCCACGACATGGTTTCGAAGAAGGCGTTGGTGGCGGTGTCCTCGGAATATTGGCGGCGGCCCGCGTAGTCCATGGCGAAGAACCAGTGGATGCGGTCCCGGGCGCCTTGCTGGTCGGCGGCCGGCTTGTTGTTGTAGTCGATCATGTAGCGCTCGTAGTAGACCGGCGCGACGTCGCGGGCTGCGGCCATGACCTGTTCGGCCGAACAGGGGGTGCGCAGGATCCGGCTGGGGATCGGGTAGTCGTCGGTGGCGTCGGCGGCCACGACACCGGCGGTGGTCACGGCGCCGATCAGGGCTGCTGCGGCGATGCCGAGGTGGACTGCATATTTCACGCCAGGGCCTCCTCGGGCTGTCGTTGGACGGGATCGGGCCAGTTCGCGGGAACCGGACGCTGGCGCACCAGCTGCGGCCACCAGAACCACTTGCCCAGCAACGCCGCGATCGACGGCGTCATGAACGACCGCACGATCAAGGTGTCGAACAACAGGCCCAGACCGATGGTCGTACCGATCTGCCCGAGGATCACCAGGGGGCTGAAGATGAAGGCTGCCATCGTTGCCGAGAACACCAGACCGGCGGCGGTGACCACAGAACCGGTGCCGCCCATCGAGCGGATGATGCCGGTGTTGAGACCCGCGTGCATCTCCTCCTTGAAGCGGGACACCAACAGCAGGTTGTAGTCCGCCCCCACCGCTAGCAGCAAGATGATGGCCAGTGGCACCACGACCCAGAAGAGATGAATCCCGAAGATGTACTGCCACACCAGGACCGACAAACCCACCGATGCCCCCAATGAGAGGACGACGGTGCCGACGATGACGAAGGCGGCGACAAGGCTGCGCGTCACAACCACCATGATCAGCAGAATGAGGGCGACTGCGGCCAACGCCGAGATCAGCAGGTCGTACTTCATTCCCTCTTGGATGTCTTTATTGGTCGAGCCGATACCCGCGACATAGATCTTGGCGTCTGACATCGGTGTCGCCTTGAGGGCATCGAACACCGACTCCTTGATGGCGTTGATGTGCGGAATCGCCCCGGGATTGGCGGGATTGCCCTGATGGGTCACGATCATCCGCGCCGCCTTGCCGTCGGGCGACAAGAACAGCTTGAGGCCGCGCTTGAAGTCAGGGTTGTCGAAGGCCTCCGGCGGCAAGTAGAAAGTGTCGTCGTTTTTGGCATCGTCGAACGCCTTGCCCATCGCAGTGGCATTGTTCAACGCTTCTTCGCTCTGGGCATTGATGCCGCCGTTGGTCGCGAAATTCGACAGTGTCAGCTCGCGGTTGCGTTCCTGAATCGCGATCTGCGGCGGCAACAGTGCCACCAGCTGTGGTTGTAGGGCGTCGAGGTTGTCGAGGCTGGCGGTGATGTTGCCGAACTTCTCGGACAGCTCGGAGATCCCGTCCAGCGAGTCGAACACCGAGCGCAGCGCCCAACACATGGGGATGTCGAAGCAGTGCGGCTCCCAGTAGAAGTAGTTGCGCAGGGGGCGGAACTGGTCATCGAAATCGGCGAGTTTGTCGCGCAGCGCGTTCATCGTCGTGACGGTGTCGTGGAACGCCTCGGTTTGTTCGTGGGTGACCGCGGCGCTCTGCTGCTGCAGGGCGAGCTGTTGCCTGAGTACGGCGATCGTGTTGTCGATCTCTCCGGCCTGCTTCAGCAGATCGTTGGCTCGGTCCTTCTGGTAGTCGAGGTTCATGATCTGGCTCGCGCTCGATGCGCTGATCTGGAATGGAATGGAGCTGTGCGTGATCGGCGTTCCGAGTGGTCTCGTGATGGACTGCACCAGTGCGATTCCCGGTGTGTGGAGCACTGCCTTGGCCGCACGTTCGAGTATCAGCATGTCGGCCGGGTTGCGCATGTCGTGATCGGTCTCGATCATCACCAACTCGGGATTGATCCGCGCTTCGGTGAAGTGGCGTTCGGCGGCCTCCATTCCGACGACACCGGGTGCGCTGGCGGGGATGTAGGGCCGGTTGTCGTAGCTGGTCTGGTAGCCGGGCAACGCGAACACGCCGATGAGCGCAACCATGCCGGTGACCACCAGGATCGGCCCGGGCCAGCGCACGATTGCGGTGCCGATCTTCCGCCAGCCCCGCGTCCGTTGAGCGACCTTGGGCTCCATCAGTCCGAACCGGGTGGCGATCAACAACACGGCGGGCCCCAGCGTCAGGGCGGCCGCCAAGGTCACGAGAACACCGATGGCAGCCGGGATCCCGAGTGTCTGGAAATAGGGGAGCCGGGTGAAGCCCATGCACGCGACCGCGCCGGCGATGGTCAATCCCGATCCGACCATGACGTGGACGGTGCCGCGCCACATGTCGTGATAGGCCGCGATCCGGTCCATCCCCTTGCCACGCGCCTCTTGGTAGCGCCCGACGACGAAGATCGCATAGTCGGTCCCGGCTGCAATAGCCAAGAGTGTCAAGAGATTCGTCGCGTAGGTGGACAGGCCGATGACGCCGGAGTGGGCGAGGACCGCGACGACGCCCCGTGCCGCCATGAGCTCGACGGCCACCGTCAGCAAGACGATCGCCATCGTCACAACGGAGCGGTAGACGAACAGCAGCATGAGGCCGATGACCAGGAAGGTGATCGCGGTGACCTCGTGGGTACCGGCGCTGCCGACCTCGAAGTTGTCCGTCACCAGCGGCGACGCGCCGGTGACGTAGGCCTTGATGCCGGGCGGGGGTGGCGTGGCGTCGACGATCTTGCGGACGGCGTCGACGGATTCGTTCGACATCGCTTCGCCCTGATTGCCGCGCAGATAGATCTGGGTAAGGGCCGCTTTGCCGTCTTTGCTCTGTGAGCCGCCGGCGGTCAGCGGGTCGCCCCAGAAGTCCTGGACGTGCTCGACGTGTTCGGTGTCGGCCTGCAGCTTCTTCACCAGGCCGTCGTAGTACTCGTGTGCTTCGGGCCCCAGTGGCTGATCGCCCTCAAGCGCGATCATGGCCGCACTGTCGGAATCGAATTCGCCGAAGACCTGCCCGATGTGTCGCATCGCGAGAATGCCCGGCGCGTCAGGCGCGTTCTGCCCGACTGAGCGTTCCCAGCCGACAACCTCGAGCTGGGGTGCGATGGCGTTCGAAACGGCAGCGATGGCGATCCAGATCAACAGGATCGGTAAGGACATCCTCCGGATGAGCCGGGCAGGCAGGCTGCCGTCGTGGGCGTCGGGAGCGGTGTCGGCGTGCTGGCCGCTCATGCCGTCTTGTCCAGGCACGCGATGTATCCGTTCACGTGGTTCGTAGACCTTTCATCCGTGACGACGCCGTTGACGGTGATTCGGCAGCCGATGGTGTTGCCGTCGCCCTGTGCGCGAAGGTCGGCGTACATAGTCGGGTCGTCGGTGGTCAGCGCCTGTGACCACGGCAACGGGACGTTCTCGACGCGTTGCGGCTGGGCGTTGATGTCCAGAAAGTTGATGGTGGCCACGGAACCGGGCGAACCGAACACCTCGAACAACACCTGTTTAGGGTTGTAGCCGGTGTTCTCCAAGGCCTCTGAGCCGGGCCTCGAGATTTCGTTGTTCGAGCCGAAGATGCCGCGCAGTCGGTCGACGCTGAACCCGACCAGAGCGACCACCACGATCGCCACGATCGCCACCCACTGCCGACGGATCAATTTGGTTACCGAAAACTTCTTCACAACAAAGCCTTTCGACGCCGCGCTGACGATCCCCCCGAATGCGATGCGGTGAAATTGTCACGTAGGATGGAAACGGTACGGTACCGTGCCGATGGATCGCAACTTGGTTGACATCTGCGCAAATGGCTGCTCTCGCGGAACAACCGCGGCGCGCTGGGTAAGGGGACGACGATTTCCAAAGACTGTGGCGACGGCTCGGTATGCCCGTGGAGCGAGCGGGAGGCCGAGCTGTTGGCGATCACCCTGGAGTTGCTGCAGGAGCATGGATACGACCGACTCACCGTCGAAGCCGTCGCGATCAGGGCCAAGGCCAGTAAGGCCACCATGTATCGGCGTTGGCCGACGAAGGCGGACCTGGTGCTCGCAGCGTTCATAGAAGGAACCCGCGCGTCGGCCAGCCCGCCGAATACCGGCTCACTGCGTGGCGACCTGCTGGAGATCGGCAGTTGGACCCGTGGCCAAGCGCTGGAACACATGCGCACTATGCGCGCGGTGCTGAACGAGATGTCACACAGCCCCGCCTTGCAGGAGGCGATGCAGCAGAAATTCGTCCAGCATCGCAACCTTGTGATGGACACCGTGCTGGCCGATGCCGTCGCGCGCGGTGAGATCGAGGCCTCGGCGATCAACCAGGAGCTCTACGATCTACTGCCGGGCTACCTGGTGTTTCGGGCACTGGTTTCCGATCGGCCGCCGACGGAGGAAACGGTCCGTGTTGTGGTCGACGAGGTGCTCCTGCCCAGCCTGCGGGCCAAGACTGGCGGGCGACAGCCGACCTAGTCACCGTCCGGCAGTAGGAATTACGACGATGCCCGGCCCCGCTCCGCCCGGTAGCGGCGCACCAGCGCGTCGGTGGAACTGTCGGTCTGGGGCTGCGGGGCGGCGTCGTCGGTGAGTACCGGCAGCAGCGCCTTGGCCTGCGTCTTGCCCAGCTCCACGCCCCACTGGTCGAAGGAGTCGATGCCCCACACCACACCCTCGGTGAACACCTGGTGTTCGTAGAGCGCGATCAGCTGGCCCAGCACCGACGGCGTCAGTTGGGTAGCCAGAATCGAGGTCGTCGGGCGGTTGCCGGGCATGACCTTGTGCGGCACGACATCCGCGGGGGTGCCTTCGGCGGCGATCTCTTCGGCGCTCTTGCCGAACGCCAGCACCTGGGTCTGGGCGAAGAAGTTGCTCATCAACAGGTCGTGCATGCTGCCGGTACCGTCCGCGGTCGCTAGGTCGTCGACGGGTTGGGAGAAGCCGATGAAGTCGGCCGGTATCAGCCGGGTGCCCTGGTGCAGCAGTTGATAGAACGCATGCTGGCCGTTAGTTCCCGGCTCGCCCCAATAGATTTCACCGGTATCGGTGCTGACCGGTGTGCCGTCGGCGCGGGTCGACTTGCCGTTGGATTCCATGGTGAGCTGCTGCAGGTAAGCCGCGAAGCGGTCCAGATCGCCTGCGTAGGGCAGCACCGCGCGGGACTGAGCGCCGAAGAAGTTGGAGTACCACACCCCGATCAGGCCCAGCAGCGCCGGCGCATTGGATTCCAAAGGCGCGGTACGGAAGTGCTCGTCGACGATATGGAAACCGGACAAGAACTCCGCGAAGCGCTCCCGGCCGATGACGGCCATCACCGACAGTCCGACCGCCGAATCCACTGAGTACCGGCCGCCGACCCAGTCCCAGAACCCGAACATGTTCGCGGTGTCGATGCCGAACTCCTCGACCAGCGCAGCGTTGGTGGAGACCGCTACGAAATGCTTGGACACCGCGTCGTCGCCCAGCGCGTCGGTAAGCCAGCGGCGCGCCGCAGTGGCGTTGGTCAGCGTCTCCAAGGTCGAGAACGTCTTGGAGGCGACGACGAAAAGTGTGGTGGCCGGATCCAAGCCGGCCAGTTTCGCGGTCAGGTCCGCCGGGTCGACGTTGGAGACGAACCGTGCCGAGATGCCGGCGTCGGCGTAGTGGCGCAATGCCCGGTCCACCATCACCGGACCCAGATCCGAGCCGCCGATACCGATATTGACCACGGTCTCGAGGCGCTTGCCGGTGGCGCCGGTCCATGCGCCGCTGCGCAACCGGTCGGTGAAATCGCCCATCGCGTCGAGCACCGCGTGGACGTCGGCCACGACATCCTGGCCGTCGACGTGTAGATCGGCGTTGCGCGGCAGCCGCAACGCGGTGTGCAGCACCGCCCGGTCCTCGGAGGTGTTGATGTGCACCCCGGCGAACATCGCATCGCGCCGGTCCTCCAGGCCGGCCGTCCGGGCCAGATCGACCAGCAGGCGCACGGTCTCGGAAGTGATGCGGTGCTTGCTGTAGTCGATGTAGAGATCACCGACGGTGGCGGTGAACCGTGAGCCGCGTTCGGGATCGTCAGCGAAGAACTCACGCAGGTGGGTGTCGCCGATCTGCTGGTGATGCTTGCGCAACGCGTTCCAGGCCGGGGTGGTGGAGATGTCCGGGATCTGGGAAACGGGGCTCATACCCCGACATTAGCGGCGGGTCGCCGGCGCCGGTACGGCGCCGGACGTACCCGCGGCGATCGCAAGCGCGGCGGAGCCGGGCGCAGCGGGTCGTCGCCATCAGACCCGCGGCGATCGCAAGCGCGCTAAGGCCTAGTGGCCGAGCCGGCCGCGGCCGAGCCGCAGCAACAACATCGCCAGATCCTTGCCGTCCTGGCCAAGCTCGCTGTAGCGCTCGAGCACCTTCATCTCGCGGCTGTGCACCAGGCGGGTGCCGCCGGACGCCATCCGGGCCTTACCGATCTCCTGCGAGATCTCGGTGCGGCGCTTCACCGCGGCCAGGATCTCGGCGTCGAGCCGGTCGATCTCGTGGCGCAGCTCATCAATGTCGGGCAGCTGTTGGGGTTGGGCAGACATGATCAAAACTCCAGGTTCTCGCTGTTGGTGGATTCTGGTCCCATCGGCGATCCGGCCTCACACAACAGACGAGCCCCGGGTCGGCGAAGCGGACCGCGGGGCTTGGCGTTGCAGCTAAACCACGGGCACCGCTGACCGGTACCCGTAAAAAAATCGACGCTGCATGTCGAGCACGCACCGAGTCTGCCACTAAGGGCAGTGCCAGCGCAAAGACTGTCGCCGGGCGGCGGTACGTTGGGGGCGCTATGAGCTTGCACGCCAGTCCGCAGACCGACCACCTCCTCGATGGGCTCAACCCGCAGCAACGGCGGGCCGTGCTGCACGAGGGCTCCCCGCTCTTGATCGTGGCCGGAGCCGGCTCGGGCAAGACCGCGGTGCTCACCCGGCGCATTGCCTACTTGCTGGCCGCCCGCGACGTCGGCGTCGGCCAGATCCTGGCGATCACCTTCACCAACAAGGCCGCCGCCGAGATGCGTGAGCGGGTGTCGAGTCTCGTCGGACCCCGGGCCCGGGTGATGTGGGTATCGACGTTTCACTCCACCTGTGTGCGGATCCTGCGTAACCAGGCCTCGGTCGTCCCCGGTCTGAACTCGAACTTCTCGATCTATGACGCCGACGATTCGCGGCGGCTGCTGCTGATGATCGGCCGAGACATGGGCCTGGACGTAAAGCGGCATTCGCCGCGGTTGCTGGCCAATGCGATCTCCAACCTGAAGAACGAGCTGATCGACCCGGACCGTGCGCTGGCCGACCTCACCGAGAGCTCCGATGACCTGAGCCGGGTGGTGGCCTCGGTCTACGCGGAGTATCAGCGCCGGCTGCGGTCGGCCAACGCGCTGGATTTCGACGACCTGATCGGTGAGACGGTCGCGATTCTGCAGGCGTTCCCCGAAATCGCTCAGCACTACCGGCGCAGATTCCGGCACATCCTGGTCGACGAATATCAGGACACCAACCATGCCCAGTACATGCTGGTGCGCGAGCTCGCGGGGCACTCCGTCGAAGGCGGGCAGTCCGACGACATCCCCCCGGCGGAACTGTGCGTGGTCGGTGATGCCGATCAGTCGATCTATGCCTTCCGCGGCGCCACCATCCGCAACATCGAGGATTTCGAGCGCGACTACCCCAACGCGACCACCATCCTGCTGGAGCAGAATTACCGCTCCACGCAGAACATCCTCTCGGCAGCCAACGCGGTGATCGCCTACAACTCCGGGCGCCGGGAGAAGCGACTGTGGACCGACGCCGGTGACGGCGAGCTGATCGTGGGCTACGTCGCCGACAACGAACACGACGAGGCGCGGTTCGTCGCGCAGGAGATCGATGAGCTGACCGATTCGGGCGCGGTCAACTACAGCGACGTCGCGGTGTTCTACCGCACCAACAACGCGTCGCGGTCGCTGGAAGAGGTGTTCATCCGCAGCGGTATCCCGTACAAAGTCGTTGGCGGCGTGCGCTTCTACGAACGCAAAGAGATCCGCGACATCATCGCCTACCTGCGAGTGCTCGACAATCCCGGCGACGCGGTCAGCCTGCGACGCATCCTCAACACCCCACGCCGCGGTATCGGCGACCGTGCGGAGGCGTGCGTATCGGTGCACGCGGAGAACACCGGTACCGGATTCGCCGCCGCGCTGGCTGCCGCCGCCGAGGGCGGCGTACCGATGCTCAACAGCCGTTCGCAGAACGCGATCGCCGCCTTCGTGGCGATGCTCGAGGAGTTGCGGGCGCACCTGAACACCTGCGACGACGACCTCGGCTCTCTGGTGGAGCTGGTGCTGGACCGCACCGGCTACCGCACCGAGCTGGAGGCCTCGACCGATCCGCAGGATCTGGCCCGCCTCGACAACATCAACGAACTCGTCAGCGTCGCACACGAATTCAGCATCGACCGGGCCAATGCGCTCGCCGACCAGGACAGCATCCTCGAGGAGGAGGACGTGCCTGATGTCGGGGTGCTGGCGGCGTTTCTGGAGCGGGTGTCGCTGATCGCCGACACCGACGAGATCCCCGAGCACGGGTCAGGCATGGTCACCCTGATGACGTTGCACACCGCCAAAGGGCTGGAGTTCCCGGTGGTGTTCGTCGTCGGCTGGGAGGACGGCATGTTCCCGCACATGCGCTCACTGGGGGATGCCCGCGAGCTGTCCGAAGAACGCCGGCTGGCCTACGTCGGCCTGACCCGGGCGCGGCAACGGCTGTACCTGAGCCGGGCCAAGGTGCGTTCGTCGTGGGGCCAGCCCATGTTGAACCCGGAGTCGCGATTCCTGCGGGAGATCCCGCAGCAGCTCATCGACTGGCGCCGGACCGACGTAACGGCCGCACCGAGCGCCCCGGTCAGCGGCGCCGGCCGGTTCGGGACCCCGAGACCGGCACCGAGCCGATCGGGCAACCGGCCGTTGCTGGTGTTGGCGCCGGGGGATCGGGTCACGCATGACAAGTACGGCCTGGGCCGGGTGGAGGAAGTCTCCGGGGTGGGCGAGTCGGCGATGTCGCTGATCGACTTCGGCAGTTCCGGGCGGGTCAAGCTGATGCACAACCATGCGCCGGTGACCAAGCTTTAGCGCGCCGTCGGCTTACGAGCCGGGCTTGAGTCGGCAGACCAGCGTCGCCTCTCCTCCGTCGAGGCTCGCTAACTGGCCGGGCTTGAGCGGCAGTCCAGCGTCGCCTCTCCTCCGTCGAGGCTCGCTAACTGGCCGGGCTTGAGCGGCAGTCCAGCTTCGCCTCTCCTCCGTCGAGGCTCGCTAACTGCCGGGCTTGAGTCGGCAGTTCAGCGTCGCCTCTCCTCCGTCGAGGCTCGCTAACTGCCGAAGAGCCAGCGTCTGGTGGCCGGGTGCAGTGCCGTCGCGACGGTGGCGATCTGGATGACCGGGATGACGTGCACGATCCCCGGCACGCGGGCGCCTGCCAGGAACAGGCTGCCGAAAGTCAGCAGGGCGACCACCGCTCCGACCGCGATCAGGTAGCGGCCGACTGGGCGCCGCAGCAGCAGCATGATCACGCCGGACACCGTCGTCCCGGCGAATACCAGGCTCAAGAAGCCGACTGCGACGCAGAACAGCCGGTCGGTGTGCCACCAACTGGCGATCAGATCGGTAGAGACCACCGAGGTGGCCCAGCAGCCGATGAGGGCGAGCACGCAGGCACTGATCGCGACGCCGGCTGACGGGAATCGCGCCGGCAATACCGCCGGGCTGGGCTGGATGGCCGGCGGGATCCGCCCTGAGCTGGTGACGATCGGGATGGCGCCGGTGGGTGCCCGGCGAATGATGCGGCTGGGGGAACTCGCCGGATCGGTCCCGGCGGGTCTGGAAGAACTGGCGCCGGTCGGTGGCTGGTGGCGGTCGCTCACCATTCCAGATTAAGCGAAATTGATCCCGCGCTTGGCGAGCCAGGAAGCCGGGTCAATCCGGTTGGTGCCGTTCTGCAGCACCTCGAAGTGCAGGTGGGGGCCGGTCGAGTAGCCGCGGTTGCCCATCTCGGCGATCTGGTCGCCTGCCATCACCCGCTCGCCGACACTGACCAGCGACCGGTTGATGTGGCCGTAGAGGGTCACGGTGCCGTCGGAGTGGCGCAGCTTGACCAGCATGCCGTAGCCGGCGCTGGGGCCCGATTCGATCACCACGCCGTCGGACGCCGCCAGGATCGGGGTGCCGATGGCGTTGGCGATGTCGATGCCGGCGTGCAGCACGCCCCAGCGGTAGCCGAAGTTCGAGGTGAACGCGCCCTGGGTGGGTGCGACGAACAGCGGGCGCTGCAGCCGGGCTTCACGCTCGGCGCGCTCCTGCGCGAACGCCACTCCCTTGGCCAGCTCCTCGTTGTGCACGACGACGTTGGCCGCAGCTTTGACCGTGATCATCTGCAAGCCGTGGCTGGACGTGGTGGTGGTGCCGTCGTTCAGCGTGGTCTTGCTGGCCGCCAGTACGGCGGGCCGGGCAACGGTCTCGCCGGACTGGTGGGTGGCGGCGTGCGCGGCGGCAGCGGCCGCCCCGGCGGCCATCGCCGCGATCATCACGCGACTCTTGACAGCGCTGGCGGGCTGGCTGCGGTGCTTTCCGCGGCGCGGGGGCAGCTGGGCCGCCTCGTGCGGGCGGTAGTAGCTGTCCGAGTAGCCACCGCGGGGGAACGCCAGCTGCAGAACCGGCATGTTGTCGGTGTCGGTCATGTCGTCCAGTTCAGGGGCCAGCAGCACGTCCGACGCCTCGTCGAACACGTCTTCGCTGAAAGCGTCTTCGGGCCAGCCGAACTCGTTGAACGGAATGATGTCGGTGACCTCGGTGGGGCTGGGTGCCGACGGGCGGATCACAGCTGCCGTAGCGCCGTTTCGACGTCGAGGGAGAGCCCCACCGGAAACCGGACGCATCGGTGCACCGTGCTGCATCAGCCTGGAAGTTCCTCTGGTCGTGATCAGAACGTTATAAAGACCTGGACCTGGTGACGGTAACCACTCCCGCTGGGGCGTGGCAAGCTATCGGCCAAATCCCGCCGTTAATGTGAAACGAATCACGTTTTTCTGGCGGTGAGATGTGCCACAGCAGTGGTACGCGAGGAGGGAACCCCGCCGCACTCTCGATACAGTGCCTCGGGAGCTAAATCTCTCGCAATCCGACAGTGCCGGCCTTCCGGCTACCCGTAATAAGACAGTGAGCCCATGGATCTTTTCGAGTATCAGGCGAAGGAGCTGTTCGCCAAGCACAACGTGCCCACCACTCCTGGTCGAGTAACCACCTCGGCTGAGGACGCCAAGGCCATCGCCACCGAGATCGGTCGGCCGGTCATGGTCAAGGCCCAGGTCAAGGCCGGTGGCCGCGGTAAGGCCGGTGGCGTCAAGTACGCCGCCACCCCGGACGACGCCCTGACCCACGCGCAGAACATTCTCGGCCTGGACATCAAGGGTCACATCGTCAAGAAGCTGCTGGTGGCCGAGGCGAGCGACATCGCCGAGGAGTACTACATCTCCTTCCTGCTCGACCGCTCCAACCGCACCTACCTGGCCATGTGCTCGGTCGAGGGCGGTATGGAGATCGAAGAGGTCGCCGCGACCAAGCCGGAGCGGCTGGCCAAGGTGCCGGTGGACGCCGTCAAGGGCGTCGACCTGGCGTTCGCTCGCTCGATCGCCGAACAGGGCCACCTGCCCGCCGAGGTGCTCGACGCCGCCGCGGTGACCATCCAGAAGCTGTGGGAGGTCTTCGTCGCCGAAGACGCCACCCTGGTCGAGGTCAACCCGCTGGTTCGCACCCCCGACGACCAGATCCTGGCGCTGGACGGCAAGGTCACCCTGGACGGCAACGCCGAGTTCCGTCAGCCCGGGCACGCCGAGTTCGCCGACTTGGACGCGACCGACCCGCTGGAGATCAAGGCCAAAGAGCACGACCTGAACTACGTCAAGCTCGACGGTGAGGTCGGCATCATCGGTAACGGCGCCGGCCTGGTCATGTCGACGCTGGACGTCACCGCCTACGCCGGTGAGAAGCACGGCGGCGTGAAGCCGGCCAACTTCCTCGACATCGGGGGCGGCGCCTCCGCCGAGGTGATGGCCGCCGGCCTGGACGTCATCCTGGGTGACAAGCAGGTCAAGAGCGTGTTCGTCAACGTGTTCGGCGGGATCACCGCCTGCGACGCGGTGGCCAACGGCATCGTGTCGGCGCTGGGCATCCTCGGTGACGCCGCGACCAAGCCGCTGGTGGTGCGCCTGGACGGCAACAACGTCGAGGAGGGTCGGGCGATCCTGGCCGAGGCCAACCACCCGCTGGTGACCGTCGTCGCCACCATGGACGAGGCCGCCGACAAGGCCGCCGAGCTGGCTTTCGCAGCCGGAAAGGACGCATAAGTCATGTCGATCTTCGTCAACAAGGACAGCAAGGTCATCGTCCAGGGCATCACCGGTGCTGAGGCGACCAAGCACACCGCGCGGATGCTGGCCGCCGGCACCCAGATCGTCGGTGGTGTCAACGCCCGCAAGGCCGGCACCACGGTGTCGCACAAGGATTCCGACGGCGCCGACGTCGAGCTGCCGGTGTTCGGCAGTGTCGCCGAGGCCATGAAGGAGACCGGCGCTGACGTGTCGATCGCCTTCGTGCCGCCGGCCTTCTCCAAGGACGCCATGATCGAGGCCATCGACGCCGAGATCCCGCTGCTGGTGGTCATCACCGAGGGCATCCCGGTGCAGGACAGCGCCTACGCGTGGGCCTACAACGTCGACAAGGGGGAGAAGACCCGGATCATCGGGCCGAACTGCCCCGGCATCATCACCCCGGGTGAGTGCCTGGTCGGCATCACCCCGGCCAACATCTCGGGCACCGGCCCGATCGGTCTGGTGTCGAAGTCGGGCACCCTGACCTACCAGATGATGTACGAGCTGCGGGACTTCGGTTTCTCCACCGCCATCGGCATCGGCGGTGACCCGGTGATCGGCACCACCCACATCGACGCCATCGAGGCGTTCGAGAAGGACCCGAACACCAAGCTCATCGTGATGATCGGCGAGATCGGCGGCGACGCCGAGGAGCGGGCCGCGGCCTACATCAAGGCCAACGTCACCAAGCCGGTCGTCGGCTACGTGGCCGGGTTCACCGCGCCGGAGGGCAAGACCATGGGCCACGCCGGCGCTATCGTGTCGGGCTCGTCGGGCACCGCGGCCGCCAAGCAGGAGGCCCTGGAGGCCGCCGGTGTGAAGGTGGGCAAGACCCCGTCGGCCACCGCCGCCCTGGCTCGACAGATCCTCGAGAGCCTGTAACAGTTTCTGCCGAGCAGACGTGAACGCCCCCAGTTCCGTACGGAATTGGGGGCGTTCGCTGGGGGCACCTCCCGCTTGCGGGGGACTGCGAGCCATCGGAAGGTAAAACCATGAGCATTGATCCCCGCACACCCGTCGTCGTCGGCGTCGGGCAGGCCGCCGAGCGCATCGACGACGCCGACTACCGGGCGATGTCGCCGGTGGAGTTGGCCGCAGCCGCGGCGCAGGCAGCGTTGGCCGACTGCGGGGCGAGCTCAGACCAGGTCGCATCGGCCATCGACGCGGTAGTGGCCACCCGCCAGTTCGAGATTTCGATTCCGAAAGCCCCTGCGCCGCTGGGTAAGTCCAACAACTTCCCGCGATCCGTTGCGCGTCTGATCGGCGCGGAGCCGGCCCGTGCGGTGCTGGACAAGGTGGGCGGCCAGGGGTCGCAGAAGCTGCTCACCGAGTTCGCCGGCGAGATCGTGGCCGGCACCGCCGACGTGGTGCTGCTGTGCGGGTCCGACGCGACCTCAACGCTGCGTCACTTCGCCAAGGCCGAGAACAAGCCGGACTTCACCGAGACCATCGACGGCCAGCTCGAAGACCGCGGCTTCGGCCTGGAGGAGTTCGTCGAGCACTACACCGTCATTCACGGCCTGACCGGTGCGCCGGTGCAATACGGCCTGCTGGAGAACGCCCGGCGTGCCCGGCTGGGCCTGAGCACCGCCGACTACCTACAGGCGATGGCGGAGCTGTTCGCGCCGATGACCAAGATCGCCGCCAAGAACCCGTTCTCGGCCTCGCCGGTGGAGCGCTCGGTCGACGAGCTGGCCACCATCAGCGCCGGCAACCGGATGATCTGCGACCCCTACCCGCGGCTGCTGGTGGCGCGCGACCAGGTCAACCAGGGCGCCGCGGTGCTGGTGATGGCGGTGGAGGCCGCCCGCCGCCTGGGTGTGCCCGAGGACCGGTGGGTGTACTTGCACGGCCACGCCGACCAGCGTGCCCAGCGGTTGCTGGAGCGGCCTGACCTGAGCGCCTACCCGGCCGCCATCACCGCCACCACCGAGGCGCTCGAGATGGCCGGGATCGGCTTCGACGACGTCGCGGCCATGGACCTCTACAGCTGCTTCCCCGTCCCGGTGTTCGCCATCTGCGACGCCTTCGGCCTGTCCGCCGACGACCCGCGCGGCCTGACCCTGACCGGTGGGTTGCCGTTCTTCGGCGGCGCCGGCAACAACTACTCGATGCACGCCATCGCCGAGGCCGTCGCCTCAGCGCGAAGTGCCCCAGGGCAATTCACGTTCGTCGGCGCCAACGGCGGCATGATGAGCAAGTACGCGGCCGGGGTGTACTCGACCACCCCGGTGCCGTGGAAGGCCGATCGCAGCGCCGAGCTGCAGGCGCAGGCCGATACCGCACCCGCTGTGCCGGTCACCGAGAGTGCCCAAGGCCCGGCCACCATCGAGACCTACAGCGTCCGTTACGACTGGGACACCCGGACGGGGATCATCATCGGCCGACTCGACGCCGACGGCACCCGGTTCCTGGCGACCACCGAAGACGAAGACCTGGTGGCCTTGTTGTCCGACGGCGACCCGCTGGGCGCCCCGGTGACGGTGCACGCATTCGACTACGGCAACCGCTGCTCCCCGCGCTGAGTCGCCGCCACGCCGCGAGGGTGCGCAGAATGCCAGCGCAAAGGGCGTGTCGGCAGACAAACACGCACCTTCGCGCGGGTGGCGTCCCTTGCTGGGGCCTTGCTTAGGCGCTGAGGCCCAGCTTGGCGGCCAGGCGTTCCACGTAAGCCGCCACTTCGGACTCGGACTTGTCGGGCAGGCCGAACAGCGTCTCGGTGACACCGATCTCGGCCCAGTGCGCCAGCTTCTCCGGCACTGGCTTGAAGTCCAGCGCCACGATCTGCGGTGCGCCGTCGCGGCCGGCGGCCGCCCAGGTGTCCTGCAGCAGCTTGACCGGCGCGTCGATGTCGAAGTCGCGCGGCGTGGTGATCCAGCCGTCGGCACTTCGGGCGATCCACTTGAAGTTCTTCTCGGTCCCGGCCGCACCGACCAGCACCGGAATGTGTGACTGCACCGGCTTGGGCCACGCCCAACTCGGGCCGAAGTTCACGAACTCGCCTTCGAAGGACGCTTCCTCCTGAGTCCACAGCGCCCGCATCGCCTCCAGGTACTCCCGAAGCATGGTGCGCCGGCGGCCAGCGGGGACGCCGTGGTCGGCCAGTTCGTCAGTGTTCCAACCGAATCCAACGCCGAGGCTCACCCGCCCACCGGACAGGTGATCCAGGGTGGCGATCGACTTCGCCAGCGTGATCGGATCATGCTCGACGGGCAGTGCCACCGCGGTCGACAGCCGCACTCGTGAGGTCACCGCACATGCGGCACCCAGGCTGACCCACGGGTCCAGGGTGCGCATATAACGGTCATCGGGCAGGGACTCGTCGCCGGTGGTCGGGTGAGCGGCCTGCCGCTTTACCGGAATATGCGTGTGCTCCGGTACATAGAAGGTGGTGAAGCCGTGATCATCGGCGAGTTTGGCGGCCGCTGCCGGGTTGATTCCACGGTCACTGGTGAATAGCACGAGCCCGTAATCCATAGCCCCGATTAGAACGTGTTCCTGTTCGGCGGGCAACGGGGGGGTCCTTGTCGCGCAGTGTTGACCCACCGACTCGGCCCGCAAGTGCGCTAGCGTGGATGGTCGAAGCGCGCCGCACCGCCCACCAGCGCCCTGCCCACAAGCACAGGAGAGGTCATGACCTACTCGCCCGGGAATCCCGGCTTCCAGCCTTCTCAACCATCAGGCTCGTACGGACAACCGACCCCGTCATTCGCGAAATCGGGTGGCGAAGTCGAGAGCAAAGTGCCGCAATACCTCCGAATCGCAGTAGTTGCGTTGGGCCTGGGCGTCTATTTGGCGAACTTCGGCCCGATCGTGACGATCACCGACGTCGACTACCCCCTGATCCTCAGCGACGCCGGCCACACCGTTCCGCTGGCGGTGCTGGCCGCACTACTGGCCGGTGCAGCCCTGCTGCCCAAGGCGAAGAGCTACACCGCGGTGGTCGCCGTGGTCTCGGCACTGGGTGCGCTGCTGGCCATTTCGACCGTCGCCGGTGCCAGCGGCAGCTACACCATCGGCTGGGGCCTGTGGCTGATCCTGACCTTCAGCGTCCTGCAGGCTGCCGCCGCTGTCGGATCGCTGCTGCTGGAGGCCGGCGTGGTCACCGCGCCGGCGCCGCGTCCCAAGTACGACCCCTACGCCCAGTACGGCCTGCCGCCGGGCGGTAATTACTACGGTCAGCCCGGCCAGCAGGGTTATGGCCACCAGGGACACCAGGGCCAGCAGGCTCCGCAACAGCCTGGTTACCCGTCGTCGTACGGCAGCTACCCGTCCGCACCGTCCAGTGGCGGCTTCGGCGCGCAGCAGGCACCCGCTTCCCCTTCGACGGGCTCCTTTAACTCCGGCGGACAGCAGGCGGCACCCCAGGGGCCGCCGACCCCGCCGACCGGCTTCCCCTCCTACAACTCGCCGTCGTCCGGTGGGTCGGGGAGTGCGTCGACCGGTGGACACAGCGCAGCCGGTTCGGATCAGAGCTCGACGGGTGGCCAGCAGTCGCAGGGCGGCTCCACCTCGTCGGGGCCGGCGCAGCCCTAACCCGCGCCCGCGCGCCGAGTTGAACGTGCTCGCAGCGTGACATCGGTGACCGGCGGCAAACCAGGTTCGAACCCGACCCGCGACCTGCTACGGGTCGCATTCGGCCCGTCCGTCGTGGCGTTGACGGTCATCGCAGCGGTGACGCTGCTGCAGTTGCTGATCGCCAACAGTGACATGACCGGCGCCTCGGGTGCCATCGCCAGCATGTGGTTGGGCGTGCACCAGGTGCCGATCTCGATCGGCGGCCGTGACCTGGGCGCGCTGCCGCTGCTGCCGGTGTTGCTGATGGTCGCCGGGACGGCCCGAACCACCGCGCAGGCCACCGCCCGTGGGGCCTCCTGGTTCGTCATCCGCTGGATCGTGGCCTCCGCGGTCGGTGGACCACTGTTGATCGCAGCGGTCTCCTTGGCGGTCATCCACGACGCGGCCTCGGTCATCACCGAACTGCAGACCCCGCATGCGCTGAGCGCCTTCGCGCACGTCTTTTTCGTGCACGCGATCGGCGCGGCGCTGGGAGTGGGGACGCGAGTGGGCCGGCGAGCGCTGGCCGAGACCCGGCTGCCGGACTGGCTGGCGGACTCGGTGCGAGCCGCGATCACCGGCATGCTGGCGCTGTTCGGCCTGGCGGGGGCGGTGACGGTGCTCTCCCTGCTCTGGCACTGGGGGACCATGCACGAGCTCTACGCGATCACCGATTCAGCTTTCGGCCAGCTCAGCCTGACCCTGCTGGCGCTGCTGTATGTGCCCAATGTCCTCGTCGGCGCTGCGGCGATGGCGGTCGGCTCGAGCGCACACATCGGCCCCGCGCTGTTCAGCGCCTTCACCGTTCTCGGCGGCGACATCCCCGCGCTGCCGATCCTGGCTGCGGCGCCCACCCCGCCGTTGGGGCCCGCGTGGGTGGCGCTGCTGATCATCGGGGCGGCATCCGGAGTGGCCGTCGGGCAGCAGTGCGCCCGCCGGCCGCTGCCACTGCTTCCGGCGCTGGCCAAGGTGGCCGTGGCGGCCTTCATCGCGGCGGTGTCGATGGCCGTGCTCGGCTTGGCCGGTGGGGGACGGCTGGGCAACTTCGGCGACGTCGGAGTCGATCAGCTGACGTTCGGGCCCGCGGTGTTCGGCTGGTTCGCCGCGATCGGAGCGCTGACGGTGGTGATGATCGGCGGGGTCCGGGCCGATGCGGTGGTCGGCGAACAGCGTGTCCTGCCACCCGCCCCGCAGCGGCCCGTGGAGCCCGACGACGTCCCCGAACCGGGTCCGGCGCCCATCGCCGACATCGATCCCGAGGACCTCGTAATAGTCGGGCAGCCCTTCGAGGCCGACGAGCTGTTCGACGCCGACTTCGAACCGGGCTTCCAGCCAGACGAGGTCAACGATGGCGGCGAGTTGAATTGGACGCCAGAACCGGAGCCGCCGCGACCGTTCCGGTCGCACGCGCCGACGCAGCCGCCGGGGCCGCTGGAAGACCCCGAAGACCTGATGTTCACCGACGACGACGGATACGACCGTTAAATCGAGGACTTCAGTCCCTTATATATGTCGACTCTGGCTGATCGGATGGTAGTGCCGACCGTCCGATCTCCAGGGGGACGACATGACCGACGTCGTGAGCACCGAGCCCGCCGGCAAGAGCGGCCCGTCTGGCGTGCCCAGGCGTCGGAACCTGCACATGCTGGCCGGCGTCCGGGCCGAGATGCTGACCGGGCTGATCCTGCCGCCGGGACATGAGCGGGTGCTCGACGTGGTGGGCCTGATCTGGGTGGACGGCGTCGAGGCCGGGATGCAGATGATCGAGCCGTCGCCGCAGTTACGCACCCTCGGCATGGCCGATGACCTGCCGGAGTCCCTCTACGACGAGCTGGAGCGCGCGGGGTTCTGCAGTGAATACGACGAGTTCCCCGAGTTGGACGACCCCGACTTTCAGGACCTGGCGTATGGACGGGTCAGCAAGCTCGGCAAGATGACCCAGCCGATCGGTCATCCCGAGGTCACCTGGGACATGGTCGAGATCTGGACCGACGGTGTTGCGGCCGCACTTCGGGTCGCCCGGGATCGAGCCGAGCCTCGCTGAACCGCCGGGGTACATGCGCCCAGCTTCGCTACATTCGCAATCACCACTGTGGATGGCGGTGACCCGCGGCGCCCGGCTTCGCCGCGCTTGCGATCACCGCGCCGCCGATGGCGGTGACCCGCGGCGCCCGGCTTCGCCGCGCTTGCGATCACCGCGTTAGGCTCAGTCACCGTGCAACCGATCCATGTGGCTCCCAGCGTCCCCGCCCGAATGGTGGTGCTGGCTTCGGGCACCGGGTCGCTACTCGAGTCCCTGCTGGCCGCGGCGGTAGACGACTACCCCGCGCGGGTGGTCGCCGTCGGCACGGACCGCGACTGCCGGGCGGTGGAGATCGCCACGGCGGCGGGGTTGCCGGTGTTCACCGTCCGGATGGGTGACTATCCGAACCGAGCAGCATGGGATCTCGCGCTGACCGAGGCCACCGCGGCCCACAGCCCAGATCTGGTGGTTTCGGCGGGCTTCATGAAAATCCTGGGCTCGCACTTCCTGTCCCGTTTTCTGGGGCGCACCGTCAACACCCATCCGGCGCTGCTGCCTTCCTTTCCGGGAGCGCACGCGGTGCCCGAGGCGTTGGCGTACGGGGTCAAGGTCACCGGCTGCACCGTGCACCTCGTGGACGCCGGCACCGACACCGGCCCGGTGCTGGCCCAAGAACCGGTCGCCGTGCTCGACGGCGACGACGAAGATTCTTTGCATGAACGCATCAAGAAGGTGGAGCGCAAGCTCCTGGTTGACGTACTGGCCGCTTTGGCGACCGGCGGAGTGACCTGGAACGGACGAAAGGCAACCCTAGGATGACCGACGGCAAGCGACCGATTCGTCGGGCGTTGATCAGCGTCTACGACAAGACCGGACTGGTTGACCTGGCCGCCGGCCTGCACGCCGCCGGCGTGGATATCGTCTCCACCGGATCCACTGCCAAGTCGATTGCGGCCAAGGGCATTCCAGTGACACCGGTGGAGCAGGTGACTGGCTTCCCCGAGGTACTCGACGGCCGAGTCAAGACTCTGCACCCGCGGGTGCACGCCGGGCTGCTGGCTGACCTGCGCAAGCCGGAGCACGCCGCGGCACTCGATGAGCTGGAGATCGCAGCGTTCGAGCTGGTGGTGGTCAACCTGTACCCGTTCAGTGAGACCGTGGAGTCCGGCGCTGGCGAGGACGAGTGCGTCGAGCAGATCGACATCGGCGGGCCCTCGATGATCCGGGCGGCCGCCAAGAACCATCCCAGCGTCGCCGTGGTGGTCGACCCGCTCGGCTACGACGATGTGCTGGCTGCAGTCAACGCCGGTGGCTTCACCCTCGAAGAGCGGAAACGCTTGGCGTCACTGGCATTTCGGCACACCGCCGAGTACGACGTCGCGGTCGCCAGCTGGATGTCGTCGACGCTGGCGCCCGAAGAGCCGCGCCAAGCACTGCCGGAATGGTACGGACGCACCTACCGCCGCGCGGCGCAGCTGCGCTACGGCGAGAACCCGCACCAGCAGGCCGCTCTCTACTGTGACGCCGGTGCGTGGCCGGGCTTGGCTCAGGCCGAGCAGCTGCACGGAAAAGAGATGTCCTACAACAACTTCACCGACGCGGACGCCGCGTGGCGGGCGGCGTTCGATCACGAAGAGACCTGCGTGGCCATCATCAAGCACGCCAACCCGTGCGGCATCGCGGTCTCGGCGACCTCGGTGGCCGATGCCCACCGCAAGGCGCACGAGTGCGACCCCCTGAGCGCGTTCGGTGGCGTCATCGCGGCCAACACCGAGGTCAGCGTCGAGATGGCCGAGTACGTCAGCACCATCTTCACCGAGGTGATCATCGCCCCGGCCTACGAAGCCGGGGCCGTGGAGATCTTGTCGCGCAAGAAGAACATCCGGGTGCTGTTGGCGTCCGAGCCGCTGCGCGGCGGCACCGAATGGCGCCAGATCAGCGGTGGGCTGTTGATGCAGAGCCGCGACGGTCTCGACGCGCCGGGCGACAACCCGGCGAACTGGACGCTGGCCACCGGCGAACCGGCCGATGCGGCCACCCTGGCCGACCTGGTCTTCGCCTGGCGGGCCTGCCGCGCGGTCAAGTCCAACGCGATCGTGGTCGCGGCCGACGGTGCCACCATCGGCGTGGGCATGGGGCAAGTAAACCGGGTCGACGCCGCCCGGCTGGCGGTGGAGCGCGGGGGCGAGCGGGTGGCCGGTGCGGTCGCTGCATCGGATGCGTTCTTCCCGTTCCCCGACGGCCTGCAGACGCTGACCACGGCCGGGGTAAAGGCGATTGTGCACCCGGGCGGCTCGGTGCGCGACGACGAGGTGACCGCGGCGGCGGCCGAGGCCGGGATCACGTTGTACCTGACCGGGGCACGGCATTTCGCGCACTGAGCTAGGGTCCGTCGTCTTCGTCGGCGCCGGAACCGTTGTCGCCCAGCAGTTTTTCGGGGTGATGGTAATAGTTGACCCGGGGTTGTCCGTGGTCTAAATGTGGCGGCGGCAGGGTTTGGGTGGTGCCGTCGTGGCGCTTGCGCGTTTTCCAGCCGCCTGAGGTGATGAGTTGGTGGTGGGGGCCGCAGCGCAGGGTCAGGTCGGTGACGTCGGTGCGCTTGGTTTTCGCGTAGTCGTCGTCATGGTGGACCTCGCAGTAATAGCCGGCGACCGGGCAGTTGGGGTGGCTGCACCCGCGTTCCTTGGCGTAGAGCACGATTCGCTGCCCCGGCGAAGCCAGCCGTTTGGTATGAAACAGCGCCAGCTCTTTGGCGCCGTCGTAGATCCGCAGGTAGTGGTGGGCGTGGCTGGCCATGGCGATCACGTCGCGCATGGGTAACCAGGTGCCGCCTCCGGTGTGGGCTTTGCCGATGCCGGCTTCCAGGTCGGCCAGGGTGGTCGAGACGATGATGCTGGCCGGTAAGCCGTTGTGCTGGCCCAATTCTCCGGAGGCGAGCAGTGCGCGGCCCATCGCGGTGAGCGCGTCGTGGTTGCGTTGCGCGGCGCTGCGGGTATCGGCGTCGATCGCCGCCTGTGAGGGCGTGCCCTTCACACAGGGGGTGGGGTCATCCGGGTTGCACATTCCGGGTGCGGCCCAGCGGGCGAGCACCGCGTCCCACGTGGCGCGGGCTTGCGGATCCAGGCATCCTTTGATGGGGGTCATACCGTCACGGCCTTGGGGTCCCAGCACCACACCACGGTGTTTGGCGCGCTGGTCGTCGCTGTAGTTGCCGTCGGGGTGCAGGTAGTCGGCGAGGCGTTGGGCCAGTTTGGCCAGTTCGTCGGGGCGGCACTGCCCGGCCAACCCGGCCAGCTGCAGTTCGGCCTGGGTCAGGGTGCCCGCATCAATGTCGTCGGGCAGGTAGTTGAAGAAGGAACGGATCACCGCGATGTGGGCGGCCCCGACCCGCCCCTCCCGCTGCGCTGCCGCGACTTCCGGCAGCACCGGCTCCAAGGGTTCGCCGGTCAGGGTGCGGCGGGAACCGAGTTCGGCGGCTTCGGTGATGCGACGGCCGGCCTCCCCACGGGCAATATGCAACTCGTCGGCCAATACCCAGCGGGGTTTGCCGCCCAACTCGGCTGGGTCGGTGGCGGCGATCTGGTTGACCAGGGGGTGTTCTACTGCCGGAAGCCGGCGCCGTAGCACTTCGCAGCGCCGCAGCAGAGCCAGGCATTCCCGTGGGGTCAGCGTCTCGAAGTCCAGGTCGAGCGCTCGGTCCACGGCCGCGGCCAGCGTGTCGAACACCTCGACGATCGCCTCCCTGCTATTCGAACGCATGTGCTAATTCTATTGCCACCTGCGGGCATTGGCGCAGGCAGAGCGCGAATCTGTGGATGAAATCCGAACTGGGGATAACTGCCCCGGGGCCAAACCCTTGACAGAAAGATTGTAGGCGCTCACTATCTATCTCAACCTCGAAGTTGGGAGACCTAGTGGCCTACGACCTGATCATCCGCAACGGACTGTGGTTCGACGGCCTGGGCAACGCCCCCCAGGTCCGCACCCTGGGCATCCGCGACGGCGTCGTCGCCGACATCGTTGCGGGGGAGCTGGATGAGACCGGCTGCCCGGACGTGATCGACGCGGCCGGCAAGTGGGTGGTCCCGGGCTTCATCGACGTGCACACCCACTACGACGCCGAGGTGCTGCTGGACCCGGGGCTGCGGGAATCGGTGCGCCACGGCGTCACCACGGTGCTGCTGGGCAACTGCTCGCTGTCGACGGTGTACGCCGAGTCCGAGGACGCCGCTGACCTGTTCAGCCGGGTCGAGGCGGTCCCGCGGAAATTCGTGCTGGACGCGCTGCAGTCCAAGAGAACCTGGTCCACGCCCGCCGAGTACGTGCGCGCCCTTGAGGAGTTGCCGCTCGGGCCCAACATCAGCTCCATGCTCGGCCACTCGGACCTGCGGACCGCGGTGCTCGGCTTGGACCGCGCGACCACCGACGGCGTCGTCCCGACCGATGCCGAGCTGGAGAAGATGGCCGCCCTGCTCGATGCGGGCCTCGACGCCGGACTGCTGGGCATGTCCGGGATGGACGCCCCGATCGACAAGCTCGACGGCGACCGGTTCCGGTCTCGGGCGCTGCCGTCCACGTTCGCCACCTGGCGGGAACGTCGGCGGTTGATCAAGGTGCTGCGCAAGCGCGGCCGGATGCTGCAGAGCGCGCCCGACGTCCGAAACCCGTTGACGGCGTTGAACTTCTTCCTCACAAGCAGTGGAATGTTCGGACGGCGACGCGGGGTTCGGATGAGCCTGCTGGTCTCCGCGGACGCGAAGTCGGCGCCGGGCGCGGTCCGGGTCTTCGGTCCCGGTGCTCGGCTGCTCAATGCCGTGCTGGGCTCCAGCGTGCGGTTCCAGCACCTGCCGGTGCCGTTCGAGTTGTATTCCGACGGAATCGATCTGCCCGTGTTCGAGGAATTCGGAGCGGGAACCGCCGCGCTGCATCTGCGCGACCAGCTGGAGCGCAACGCGCTGCTGGCCGACACCGAGTACCGGCGCCGGTTCCGCAAGGCCTTCGACCGTAGAAAGCTGGGTCCGTCCTTGTGGCACCGCGACTTCCACGACGCGGTGATCGTCGAATGCCCGGATGCCAGCCTGGTTGGCAAGAGCTTCGGGCAGATCGCCGACGAGCGCGGGCTGCACCCCTTGGACGCGTTCCTGGATGTGCTGGTGGACAACGGCGAACGCAACGTCCGCTGGACCACGATCGTCGCCAACCACCGGCCCAAGCAGCTCGACAAGTTGGCTAACGAACCGGTTATCCACATGGGGTTCTCCGACGCCGGAGCGCACCTGCGCAACATGGCCTTCTACAACTTCTCGCTGCGCCTGCTCAAGCGCGTCCGCGACGCCGAGACGGCCGGGCGGCCGTTCATGAGCGTCCAGCGGGCGGTATACCGGCTGACCTCCGAAGTCGCCGACTGGTTCGGGTTCGACGCCGGCACGCTGCGCCGGGGTGACCGCGCGGACTTCGTGGTGATCGACCCGGCCGGTCTGACCGACGCCGTCGACGGCTACCACGAGGAGAAGGTGCCGTTCTACGGCGACCTGAGCCGGATGGTCAACCGTAATGACGACGCGGTAGTCGTCACCGGCGTGGGCGGCACCGTGGTTTTCCGCAACGGACAGTTCTGCGACGGCTACGGCACCACCGTGAAGTCCGGCCGTTTCCTGCGCGCCGGATCCCGTGAGCTGCAATCGGTCTAGCGCATGGCCAGAACCCAGCAGGAGCGCCGCGAGACCACCGTCGCCGGACTGCTCGATGCCAGTATCGCCACCATCTCCGAGATCGGCTACGCGCGGGCGTCGGCCAAGGTGATTGCGGGGCGCGCCGGGGTATCCGACGGAGCGTTGTTCCGCCACTTCGGCACCATGGGTGACTTCATGGCAGCCACCGCCCGCGAGGTGCTGCGCCGTCAGCTGGAGCTGATCGCCAAGCAAGTGGCGGAGATCCCGGCCAACGGCTCGGCGCTGGAAGCGGTGTTGACCGTACTGCGTGACCTGACGGCGAACTCCAACAACGCGGTGGTCTACGAGTTGCTGATCGCCGCCCGCACCGACGAGAAGCTGCGGTCCACGCTCTCGGAGGTGTTGGACGAATACCGCGCGAAGATCTACGACACCGCCCGTGGGTTCCCCGGCGCCGACGCCTTTCCCGAGGAGCTGTTCCCCAACGTGGTAACGCTGCTCACCAACACCTTCGACGGCGCCGCGATCGTACGGACTGTGCTGCCGCAGCCTGAGATCGAGGCTAACCGCATTCCGTTGCTGCTGAAGTTGTTTGAGGACTGGAGTGAACGCCGGACGTCTTAGGCGATCTCGCCGCTGACGGGTGCAGAGCCGGCGTCTCTCGGTGCGGCCGCCGTCACGTGGTCCACGAAGTCGGCGATCTCGGCGACCGCCCGGCGGGCGTCGGGGTTGAAGTCGAAGGTGAGCTGGAACATGTGCAACGCACGGTCCCAGACCTGAACCCAGTTCGGCACACCGGCGACGGTCAGCTTGTCGGCCAGCACGAACGTGTCATTGCGCAGCATCTCGTTGTTGCCGACCTGCAGCAGGAACGGACCCAGCCCGCGCAGCTCCGCCTCCGGCGGCATGACCGGCAGCTCACGGGTGCCGTTCACGGTGGCGAACACCCGGTAGATGAACATGAACGCCATGAACGGGAAGAACGGGTCGCGGTGGGTGCGGGCGGCCTCGCGTTTGATCTCCATGTCCGACGACGTCAGCGCTGACATCAACACCTGACCTGCCGGCGCCGGCAGCCCGGCATCGCGTGCAGCGATGGCGGTGTTCACCGCCATCAGGCCGCCGGCCGAATCTCCCGCCACCACAATGTGATCGGCGGTGAATCCAGCGTCCAGGACCCGGCGATAGGCGCACAGACCGTCGGCGACGGCCTCGTCGATACCGGCCAGCGGGGCCAACCGGTAGCCGACGTTGAACACCTTCGCGCCGGTGACCGCGGAGAGCTTGCTGGCAAAGCGGCGATGCGAATTGAGGCCCAGTGTCACCAGTGCCGAACCGTGGAAGTAGACGATCACCCGGTTGGAGTCGCGTGCGTTCGGTGCCACCACCCACTCCGCCGGGCAGTCGGTCAATCGCTCGGGTGTCACCTCGGTGCCCGGCAGCGCCCGGATGTAGCGCATCGGCTGGTCGATGAGGTCAAGGCGTGCCCGCTGCAGACCGGCGGGCCAGAACCTGTTGACGACCATGCCGACCAGCGTCAGCACTGCGATCGAGGTGCGCAAGAAGATGGCCGCGGCCGCAGCCAGTAGCCGGGCCTGCCAGGATGCCGGGCCGAAGTAGGTCTGAGCCGGTCGTTCGCGCCATTCCGGAAAGTTCACAGTACCCAGGGTATCGGGTATTGGGCGTCCGGATAAACCGGGACATCGTGACGGACTTTTGACGCCCGTCGTAGCGTGGAGTGGTGACCGCGCCGAATGCCCCGCACGATCTGCCCAAGACTCTCGGTGAGCTGCGCGCTGCCGGCCACCGTGAGAGGGGGGTCAAACAGGAGATCGCCGAGAACCTGTTGGCCCGACTCGGCGACGGCGACGACGCCGCAGCCATCTGGCCCGGCATTTTCGGGTTCGAGGACACCGTGCTGCCGCAACTCGAGCGCGCCTTGATCGCCGGTCACGACATCGTGCTGCTGGGCGAGCGTGGCCAGGGCAAGACCCGGCTGCTGCGCGCGTTGGCCGGATTGCTCGACGAGTGGACCCCGGTGATCGCCGGCGCCGAGCTCGGAGAGCACCCGTATTCGCCGATCACGCCCGAGTCCATTCGCCGGGCAGTCGAGCTCGGCGACGACCTGCCGGTGGCGTGGCGGTACCGCAGCGAGCGCTACACCGAGAAACTGGCCACCCCCGACACCAGCGTCGCCGACCTGGTCGGCGACATCGACCCGATCAAGGTGGCCGAAGGCCGCAGTCTGGGTGACCCCGAAACCATCGCCTACGGCTTGATCCCGCGGGCGCACCGCGGCGTGGTCGCCGTCAACGAACTGCCCGACCTCGCCGAGCGCATCCAGGTGGCGATGCTCAACGTGATGGAGGAGCGCGACATCCAGGTGCGTGGCTACACGCTGCGGCTGCCGCTGGACGTGCTGGTGGTCGCCAGCGCCAACCCGGAGGACTACACCAACCGCGGCCGCATCATCACCCCGCTCAAAGACCGCTTCGGCGCCGAGATCCGCACCCACTACCCGCTGGAACTCGACGCCGAGGTCGGCGTGATCGCCCAAGAGGCGCATCTGAGCGCGCAGGTGCCCGACTACCTACTCGCCGTGCTGGCCCGATTCGCCCGCTACCTGCGCGAGTCCCGCTCGGTGGACCAGCGCTCCGGCGTCTCGGCGCGCTTCGCGATCGCCGCCGCGGAGACGGTGGCGGCCTCGGCGCGCCACCGCGGAGCGGTGCTGGGCGAAACCGACCCGGTGGCCCGGGTGGTGGACCTGAGCACGATCGTCGACGTGCTACGCGGCAAGCTGGAATTCGAATCCGGCGAGGAGGGGCGCGAGCAGGCAGTGCTGGAGCACCTGTTGCGCCGGGCTATCGCCGATACCGCATCGCGGGCACTGGGCGGGATTGATGTGGGACCGCTGGTGGCGGCGGTCGAGGACGCGACGGTGACGACGGGAGAGCGGATTTCAGCCAAAGCGGTGTTGGCGGCACTGCCGGATCTGCCGGTGATCGACGCCGTCGCGAGGCGCCTCGGTGCCGAATCCGACGGCGAACGCGCCGCGGCACTCGAGTTGGCTTTGGAAGCACTGTATTTGGCCAAGCGTATCGACAAGACCTCAGACGAGGGTGAAACCGTCTATGGTTAGAAGCCACTCCTCCCGATACTCGGCCTACAGCGGTGGGCCGGATCCGTTGGCGCCGCCGGTTGATCTGGCCGAGGCGCTGGAGGAGATCGGGCGCGACGTCATGGAGGGGACCTCGCCGCGGCGGGCGCTGCAAGAATTGCTGCGCCGTGGCACGAAGAACCTGACGGGCGCCGATCAGCTGGCGGCTGAGGCGCAACGCAGGCGTCGGGAACTGTTGCGCCGCAACAACTTGGACGGAACGCTGGCAGAGGTCAAAAGGCTGCTCGACGAAGCGGTGCTCGCTGAACGCAAAGAGCTGGCCCGCGCGCTCGACGACGACGCCCGCTTCGCCGAGATGCAGATCGAGGGGCTGTCGCCGTCGCCGGCCAAAGCGGTGCAGGAGCTCGCCGACTACAACTGGCGCAGCGGCGAGGCCCGCGAGTCCTACGAGAAGATCAAGGATCTGCTCGGCCGCGAGATGCTTGACCAGCGTTTCGCCGGGATGAAGCAGGCGCTGGAAGGCGCCACCGACGCCGACCGGCAACGGGTCAACGACATGCTCGACGATCTCAATGACCTGTTGGACAAGCATTCTCGCGGCGAGGACACCGCGCAGGACTTCCAGCAGTTCATGGATTCTCATGGCGAGTTCTTCCCGGAGAACCCGCGCAATGTCGAGGAGCTGCTGGATTCGCTGGCTCAGCGGGCCGCCGCCGCGCAGCGCTTCCGTAACAGCCTGAGCGCCGAGCAGCGTGCCGAGCTGGATGCGTTGGCCGAGCAGGCGTTCGGCTCCCCGGCCTTGCAGCAAGCGCTGGGCCGCCTGGACGCGCATCTGCAGGCGGCCCGGCCGGGCGAGGACTGGACCGGCTCGTCGGAGTTCTCCGGCAACAACCCGCTCGGCATGGGGGAGGGCGCCCAGGCCCTGTCCGATATCGCCGAGCTCGAGCAGCTGGCCGAGCAATTGTCGCAGGCGTATCCGGGTGCGAGCATGGACGACGTCGACCTTGACGCGCTCGCCCGTCAACTCGGCGACCAAGCCGCCGTCGACGCACGCACGCTGGCCGAGCTGGAACGTGCGCTGCTCAACCAAGGGTTCCTGGACCGCAGCTCCGACGGGCAGTGGCGGCTGTCGCCGAAGGCGATGCGCCGGCTCGGCGAAACGGCGCTACGTGATGTGGCACGGCAACTTTCGGGGCGTCGGGGCGAACGCGACCACCGTCGGGCCGGAGCGGCCGGCGAGCTGACCGGCGCGACCCGGCCCTGGCAGTTCGGCGACACCGAGCCGTGGAACGTCACCCGGACCCTGACCAACACGGTGCTGCGGCAAGTCTCCGGTGGTTCAGCGAGGCTCGACGTAGGAGAGGCGAAGCTGGGACCGCCGCATGGACCCGAGCCCGGCACGGCCGCCACCCGCGGGCGGTTGTCGATCAGCGTGGAGGACGTCGAGGTCTCCGAGACCGAGACGCGCACTCAGTCCGCCGTTGCGCTGCTGGTGGACACGTCGTTCTCGATGGTGATGGACAACCGTTGGCTGCCGATGAAGCGCACCGCCCTGGCGTTGAACCATCTGGTCAGCACGCGGTTCCGTTCAGATGCGTTGCAGATCATCGCCTTCGGGCGTTATGCGCGCACGGTGACCGCCGCGGAGCTGACCGGACTGGAAGGTGTCTACGAGCAGGGCACCAACCTGCACCATGCGCTGGCGCTGGCCAGTCGGCACCTGCGCCGCCACCCCAACGCCCAGCCGGTGGTGCTGGTGGTCACCGACGGGGAGCCGACGGCGCACTTGGAGGACTACGACGGCCGCGGTACGACGGGCCCGTCGGTGTTCTTTGACTACCCTCCACACCCGCGGACCATCGCACACACCGTGCGGGGCTTCGATGACGTCGCCCGACTCGGTGCGCAGGTGACGATCTTCCGGCTCGGTGACGATCCCGGGCTGGCCCGCTTCATCGACCAGGTGGCGCGGCGGGTCCAGGGCCGGGTGGTGGTTCCGGAACTCGACGGCCTGGGCGCGGCGGTGGTCGGAGATTACCTGAGGTCGCGCCGTCGCTAGGCGGCACTCGGCCGAGGGACTTACCGGGACAGCAGCCGGCGCTTTTGTGCGGCGAACTCCTCGCCGGTCAGATAGCCGGCGTCGTGTAATTCGCCGAGTTCGCGGATCCCGGCTGCCAGCTCCACCACCGAGGTCAGCGGAGAGTGCGCCGCCGCCACCGCTGTCTGCTCCGCCGAATCCGAGGACGGCTTGCCGGACCCTGCGGACGCGACGGCAGCAGTCGCCTTCCCGCCCTCCGAGCGACGCTGGTTCATGGCGCCGGCCAACGCGCTGCCGCCCATACCGGCCAGAGCCATCTGGCCGAATGCCGTCCCCAGCCCAGCCGGTGTCGTGGCGGGGGCGCCGAGCGGCGTCGAGAAACTGGCATGACGGATCTCGGGGGCGACCTCGGCCCAGCTGATGGGCGTCGAGAGCGCCCCGAGCGGGAACGCTTCGCCCATGGAGACCACGACCGCTTCGTGGGGAATTCGGAGGTTCTCCATCGACGGCAGTTCCTCGTGCACTCCCAATTGGTCCAGTGCATTCAAGATGCGTTTCTGGCCGGCGCGGAGGATGTCCTGGGTGTCGAAGATCTCTTGGGAGTCCTGCTCGGCGAAATGCATTGCCGCGCCCGCCAGGAAGACACCGAGGATCGACATCGGCAGGGCGATCCCGAGGGCGGTCTCGTCGGCGATGACGGCCATCCACTCGAAGAATCCAGACGGGATGTCGCTCGGCAACGCCACGCCAGGCAACGCCTGGGCGGCCTCCGCCGAGCCGGGTCCGGTCAGCGTGGAGGCCAGTCGCGACGACACCGTCTGCGCGAGGTTGGCGGCGGGATTGCCCTGAGCGCCGGTCTGGCCGACTGGTCCGGCCGGGTTACTGGTCTGTGGCGGCGGCGCGAAGGGCTCCAGCTCTCTGGCGGTCGTCGATAGGGCCGAGTAACTGTACATCGCGGTGGCGTCCTGGGCCCACATTTCGCCGTACTCGGCTTCGGTGGCCGCGATTGCCGCGGCATTCTGTCCCAGCACATTGGTGGCCAACAGTGTCAGCAACTGTGCCCGGTTGGCGGCGATGATCGGCGGGGGAACCGTCAGGGCGAACGCGGCCTCGTAGGCGGCCACAGCCGCTTTCGCTTGCAGGGCAGTCTGTTCAGCCTGAGCAGCGGTGGTGTTCAGCCACGTCGCGAATGGGGCAGCTGCAGCCGCCATCGCCGCCGAGGACGGACCCGACCACGCCGAGCTGGTCAACTCGGCGACCACCGATTCGTAACCTGCTGCGGCGGTGTGCAGTTCGGCCGCCAGCCCGCTCCAGGCAGTCGCCGCGGCGAGCATCGGCCCCGAGCCGGCGCCGAGGTACATGAGACCGGAGTTGACTTCCGGCGGCAACGCCGCGAAATTCATTGGCGGTGCACGCCGGTAGCGGCGGAGCCGGGCGCTGCGGGACGCCGCGCTCGGGTTGCGGTGTTCGCAAGCGCGGCGGAGCCGGGCGCTGCGGGACGCCGCGCTCGGGTACAGCGGTCCATCGCAGTTGCATCCCTCCGGTCACGGGTCGGTGGTGGTGTGATCCGTCGATCTAACTCGCCCGGCGCTCCACAGGGGGCTCGACACTCCGGGGCGGCAAACACCTCGGCCATGGCGTCGAAGCCGACGATGCGCTGGGCGTACCACTATTCTCCGAGCCAGAACCGGTGACTCGCCATGGTGTTTGACACCCAATCGTGCGCTGCGGTGACCCGTATGGACATTGTGTGCCGGGCAGACCAGGGTGGTGGTATGAGCCGTTCGACTGGGCTCGTCGACCGATTTCGGCGACGGGCGAGCGCGCCCGCGCGGGGGTTTATTCGGCGCGTCGTTCTGATCAACGGTTTGGTCTTCACCTTCGGCACCCTGGTGCTGGCCATGTCGCCCGCCACCGTTTCCGGCCCCGTCCGATTGACCGAGATCCCGGTACTGGTCATTGGCCTGGCAGTCGTGGTGGGGGCCAACGCCCTGTTGTTGCGGTCGAGCCTGGCCCCGCTGGACCGCCTCGCCGCGTCCATGCGCCGGGTTGATCTCCTCCGGCACACCGACCGGGTGGACGACACCGGCGACAGTGATCTGCACCACCTCATGGCATCGTTCAACGCCATGCTGGACCGCCTGGAAACCGAACGAGCATCATCGAGTGCCTTGGTGCTGGTCGCCCAGGAGAACGAGCGGCAGCGGATCGCCAGGGAGTTGCACGATGAGATCGGCCAGACCCTCACCGTCGCCCTGCTCACCCTCAAACGAGCCGTCGACGCGGCGCCGGACGGAATACGCGGTGACCTCGAGGACGCGCAGGAGATCGTGCGGGCCAGTCTCGACGAAGTGCGCGGCATTGCGCGCCGGCTGCGCCCGGACGCCCTGGAAGACCTCGGCTTACCGAGTGCACTACAGGCGCTATGCAACCAGTTCACCCAGGCGAGCGGCATCGACGTCGTCAAAGACATTGGTCCGCAAGCGGAACGGTTGAATCCCAACGTGGAGTTGGTGTGCTACCGCATCGTGCAGGAGAGCTTGACCAACATCGCCCGGCACTCCGGCGCGCAGAAAGTGTGGCTGGATTTGCATGTCGATGCAGCGGGGGAGCTGACCCTGCGGATCTCCGATGACGGCACGGGCGGGATGAGCGCCGAAGGTGCCGGAATCACCGGGATGCGCGAGCGGGCCCTGCTGGTGCACGGCACCCTCACCATCACCTCCTCAGCCGAGCAAGGCACCGAGATCCGGCTGGTGGTACCGGCGCGACCGGGGGTGGGACGGCCATGATGCCGACGCAACCGGCCCGCATCCTGCTGGCCGACGATCACGCCCTGATGCGCAGCGGGCTGCGGATGATTCTGGACGCCGAGCCCGACCTGTCCGTCGTCGCCGAGGCCGCCGATGGCGCCGAGGCGCTCGCAGCGTTGCAGGACACGCCCGTCGACCTGGCCATTTTGGACATCGCGATGCCGAGGATGACCGGATTGCAGGCCGCGCGCGAGATCAACCGCAATCATCCCCACGTGCGGGTGCTGATGCTGTCGATGCACGACAACGAGCAGTACTTCTTCGAAGCCCTCAAGGCCGGTGCCTCGGGCTACGTCTTGAAGTCGGTCGCCGACCGCGACCTGCTCGAGGCGTGCCGGGCGACGATTCGCGGTGAACCGTTTCTCTACGCCGGGGCGGTGACCGCCCTGATCCGCGACTACCTGCACCGGGCGCGGCACGGCAATACGTTGCCCGAAACCATCCTCACGCCCCGCGAAGAGGAAGTCCTCAAGCTGATCGCCGAGGGCTTCTCGGCGCGGGAGATCGCCAAGACGCTCGGCATCAGCGCCAAGACAGTCGACCGCCACCGGACCAACACCCTGCAGAAACTGGGCTTGCGTGACCGCCTGGCGCTCACCCGGTATGCAATCCGGACGGGACTGATCGAGCCGTAGCGGCGTTCGCAAGCGCGGCGGAGCCGGGCGCTGGGGGCACCTCCCGCTTGCGGGGGACGGGACGCCGCCGGGGAGCCTAGGCTGCGCCATCAGCAATGGGTGTTTCACCCCCCGCCGAATGGGGGTTGTATTCCATGGCGCGCGGCCGCTGCACCACACAAACTGGAATCAGTGGTGGTGGGAGATGGGTGCGGCCGTGTTCTGAGCGCGTCCGCGGTCTCCTCACGATTGGCCACGACTGAACGCATCGACTTAAACGAAACGGCCCGTGGAGCGTGATGCTGGCGATACTGCTTGCCCATGTTGTTGGCACCGCTGCCGCACCAGCGTTGGTGCGCAGGTGGGGCAGGGCGGCGTTCTATCCGCTGGGATCGATCCCGCTGGTATCGCTGGGTTGGGTGGTGGCGAACTGGCCGGCCGGTCCGGCCGCCGACCACCGCGTCACGGTGCCCTGGGTGCCCGGACTGTCGATGGACATCGCGCTGCGGTTCGATTCACTGAGCGCGATCATGTGCGTGCTGGCGCTGGGGATCGGCGCCCTGGTCTTGTTCTACTGCGCCGCATACTTCCGCCCCGTCGGGTCGCAGACCGACACCGATCCGCGGCTGCCCAGCTTCGCCGCGAAGATGGTCGGTTTCGCCGGAGCGATGTTCGGGCTGATGGTCGCCGACAACGCGCTGGTGCTCTACGTCTTCTGGGAAATGACGACCGTGTTGTCGTTCCTGCTGATCGGTCACTACGCCGAACGTGCGGTCAATCGCCGAGCCGCCATCCAGGCGTTGCTGGTGACCACTGCCGGCGGGCTGGCCATGCTGGTCGGAATCATCATGTTGGGCAACGCCGGCGGCACGTACCTGTTGTCGGAGCTGGTGGCTCATCCCCCATCGGGGACCGTCGTCACCGTAGGGGTGCTGCTGACCCTGGTCGGCGCACTCAGCAAGTCGGCGATCGTGCCGCTGCACTTCTGGCTGCCCGGCGCCATGGCGGCACCGACTCCGGTCAGTGCCTACCTGCATGCCGCGGCGATGGTCAAGGCCGGGATCTACCTGGTGGCGAGGCTGGCGCCGGGGTTCGCGGATTCGCCGGGGTGGCGGCCGACGCTGATGGTTCTCGGACTGACCACCGCACTGTTGGCGGGATGGCGTGCCGTGCGCGAGTACGACCTCAAGCTGCTGCTGGCCTACAGCACCGTCAGCCAGCTGGGTCTGATGATCGTGTTGGTCGGAGCCGGCACCGGTGATCTCATGCTGGCCGGGTTGACTGCCATGTGCGCGCACGCGGCGGCCAAGGCCACCTTGTTCATGGTGGTGGGGATCATCGACCACGCCACCGGCACCCGCGATTTGCGCGAACTGGCCGGATTGGGACGCCGTTGTCCGGGGCTGTTCGTGATCGCGGCCGCGGCCGCCGCCAGCATGGCCGGAGTGCCGCCGTTCGTGGGGTTCATCGCCAAAGAGACCATCTTCGGGGCCGAGGCACAGTCCCCGGTCCTGGGCTCTGCCGGTCCGTATGTGCTGGCCGCCGGCGTGCTCGCTTCGATGTTCACCGTGATCTACAGCGTGCGGTTCGTGTGGGGCGGCTTCGCCAGCAAGGGCCGGACCGCGCCGAGTGCTCCCGTGGCCGGACTGCACCGACCGGAGGTGTCCTTCCTGGCACCTCCGGCGGTGCTGGCCGGCGCCAGCCTGGTCTTGGGGTTGTGTGCGCTCACCCTCGACACCGTGTTGCGCAGCTACGCCGACACCATGCCCGGCGGGACCGGCTACCACCTGGCGCTGTGGCACGGCGTGGGTCTGCCGGTGTTGCTGTCGGCGCTGGTCTTGGTGGTCGGGACCGGTGTGTTCGCCGCCCGCGGCCCGCTGGGCCTGTCCCGGCTGCGCCGGCTGCCGATTGGCAAGGCCGATCGCATCTATGACGAAGTACTTCGGCTGCTCGATGTGGCAGCGGTGCGGCTGACCGGCATCACCCAGCGAGGCTCCCTGCCGGTTAACCAGGGGATGATCTTCGCGACATTGGTGGTGCTCCCGCTGACGGCGCTGGCGTTGGGCGCGCGCAATCACGTCGAACTGCACCTGTGGGACACCCCGCTGCAGTTGACCGTCGCGGTGCTGGTGGTCGCCGGCGGGATCGGCGCGACCATGGCTCGCAACCGGCTGTCCGCGGTGTTGATGGTCGGAGTGACCGGTTACGGGTGCGCGGCGGCATTCGCCTTCCACGGTGCGCCCGACCTGGCCCTGACTCAGCTGCTGGTCGAGACCGTGACCTTGGTGATCTTCGTGCTTGTGTTGCGCACGCTGCCGGCGGAGGCCGAGCGACCCACCATGGCGCTGAACCGGCTGCCGCGCATAGTGCTGGCCGCCGCGGTAGGCATCAGCGTCGCCGTGCTGGCCGCCTTCGCGATGGCGGCGCGCGCCCGCGACGGCGTGGCCGAGGCGTTGCCCGAGGCGGCCTACGTCCGCGGCCACGGCGCTAACACCGTCAACGTGATCTTGGTCGATATCCGGGCCTGGGACACCCTCGGCGAGATCTCGGTGCTGCTCGTCGCCGCGACCGGTGTGGCCTCGATGGTGTTCCGCAACCGTCGGTTCGGCCGAGCCCCACGGATCGCCGACGCCGGCACTCCGCGCAAGACCGCGGGCATCACCACCCCCTACAGCCCGGCGATCGGGTCCACCACCTGGCTGCGGGGCAGCGCTTACCACGATCCCAACGAGCGGTCGCTGGTCCTGGAGGTCGCGACGCGGGTCATCTTCCCGCTGATCATGGTGGTCTCGATCTACTTCCTGTTCGCCGGGCACAACTATCCGGGCGGTGGCTTCGCGGGCGGGCTAGCCGCCGGGCTGGGTCTGGCGTTGCGCTATCTAGCAGGCGGACGATACGAGCTCGGCGAGACGCTGCCCCTGGACTCCAGCAAAATCCTGGGCGTGGGGCTGGCCCTGGTCGGAGGGACGGCGCTGGCGTCGTTGTTCCTGGGGGCGCCGGTGCTGTCCTCGGCGGTGCTGAGCTTCACGTTGCCGGTGGTGGGGCACGTCGATGTGGTGACGTCGTTGTTCTTCGATCTGGGCGTGTATCTGGTTGTGGTCGGCATGGTGCTCGATGTGCTGCGCAGCCTGGGCGTGCGATTGGACCAGGAGCTTGAATCGCATCCCCCGACCCGACCGTTGGCAGGAGTGTCATGACCGCCCATCTGATTCCGTTGCTGATGGCCGCCGGACTCACCTCGTGTGGCGTCTACATGTTGCTGGAGCGCAGTCTGACCCGAATGTTGTTGGGCCTGATGATGATCGGGAATGCCATCAACCTGCTGATCATCGATGTCGGCGGACCTGACGGGAATCCGCCGATTCTTTGGGCCAGCTCCGGTAAGGAAACCGACGCCGACCCACTGGCTCAGGCCATGGTGTTGACCTCCATCGTCATCACCATGGGCGTCGGCGCGTTCGTGCTGGCCCTGACCTACCGCTCCTACCACCTGACGACCACCGATGACATCGGCGACGACCAGGAAGCGACCCGCGTCTCGCAGCTGTCCGACGAAGAGGTCATCGCCGCCGAACCCGACCAGGGCGTGCCGGTGGCGGCCGGTGAGCTCGACGCCGTTCCTGAAAGCGAGGTCTCGCGGTGAGTCTTGCCGCCGTCTTGATGCCGCTGCCGGTGCTGCTGCCCACGCTGGGCGCGGCGCTGACGCTGATCGTCGGCCGCCGCCCCCGGCTGCAGCGGCCGATCACCATCGGTGTGCTGTGCGCGGTAACCGCGGTCAGCGCGGCGCTGCTGTATCTGACCGACCGCAACGGCACGCTGGTGCTGCATGTCGGGGGCTGGGGACCGACCGAGCAGAAGCTGGGGCCGCTCGGCATCAGCCTGGTCGTCGACCGACTGTCGGCGCTGATGCTGGTGGTGTCGGCGGTCGTGCTGCTGGCGGTCATCGTCTACGCCATCGGGCAGGGCGTGCGCGACGGTGACGACCGCCAGCCGGTCTCGATCTTCCTGCCCACCTATCTGACCCTGGCCACCGGCGTCTCGCTGGCGTTTCTGGCCGGCGACCTGTTCAACCTGTTCGTCGGGTTCGAGATGCTGCTGTCGGCGAGCTTCGTCTTGCTGACCATCGGCGCCAGTGCTGAACGTATCCGCGCCGGTATCGGCTACGTGATGGTCTCGATGGCCTCGTCGTTGGTCTTTCTGTTGGGCATCGCCCTGGTCTACGCCTCGACCGGAACGCTGAATCTTGCCGAGCTTGCGACGCGGACCGGTGCTCTGCCCGGCGGCACCCGAAGCGCGGTGTTCGCGGTGCTGCTGGTGGCGTTCGGCATCAAGGCCGCGGTGTTCCCACTGTCGGCGTGGTTGCCGGACGCCTATCCCACCGCGCCCGCCCCGATCACCGCGGTGTTCGCCGGGATTCTGACCAAAGTCGGTGTCTACGCGATCATCCGGGCGCACTCACTGCTGTTCCCCGACGGCGGCCTGGACTCGGTGTTGCTGGTCGCGGCGTTGTTGACCATGCTGATCGGGATCTTCGGTGCCATCGCGCAAAGCGACATCAAGCGGATCTTGTCCTTCACGTTGGTCAGCCACATCGGCTTCATGATGTTCGGGGTCGCGTTGTCGAGCCAGCTGGGGATGTCGGGCGCGATCTTCTACGTGATGCACCACATCATCGTGATGACCACGCTGTTCCTCGCGGCCGGACTGATCGAACGCCAGGGCGGCGCCTCGTCGCTGCAGCGGCTGGGTGGTTTGATCGCCAATCCACTGTTGGCTTTTGTGTTTTTGATTCCGGCGTTCAATCTTGGTGGTATTCCACCCTTTTCGGGCTTCATCGGCAAGACTGCCGTGCTGCAGGCGGGTGTGGGCGACGGGTCGGTGCTGGCCTGGTTCCTGGTCGGTGGCGCGGTGGTGACCAGTCTGCTGACGCTGTATGTGCTGGCGCGGGTGTGGACCATGGCGTTTTGGCGGCGCCGCGTCGACGCGCCCGAGGGAGAGCTGGTACTCGCCGCTCCGCCGGTACTGCTCGACGACGTCGGTGACATTGCCTACAACGATCGTGACGACGTCGGAAAGATGCCGACCTGGATGGTGGTCCCGACGCTCGCGCTGATCGCGCTGGGCTTGTCGTTGAGCGTGTGGGCCGGCCCGATCTTCGCCTATACCGAACGGGCGGCAGCCGAGGTTCTGGACCGGGGCGAGTACATCTCGACCGTGTTGTCGGTGGGTACACCATGAGGGCCTTCGCGCTGCGGGTGTTCGCAGTTTCGGCGCTGGCGACCGTGTGGGTGTTGTTGTGGGGCCGCTTCACGATCCCGAACATCGCCACCGGAATCGTGGTCGCGACCGTGATCATGGTTCTGCTGCCGATGCCGCCCGTGCCCGTCCAGGGCCGGGTGCATCTGGTGCCGCTGGTGAGGCTATTGGGGTTGTTCACCTGGTACCTGATGGAGTCCAGCATCCAGTTGATGTGGCTGGCGATCCGACCCGGACCGCCGCCGCTCACCGGGGTGCTACGGGTGCCGCTGACCATCAAATCCGACCTGGTTTTGGTGCTGGCCGCCAACATCACCACCTTGATTCCCGGATCGATGGTGTTGGAGATCGACCAGGTGCGCCGGATTCTGTATTGCCATGTGATCGACGTCGGGTCTGCGCCAGCGGTCGAACGTTTCTTTCAGCAGGTCGCGCAGGTGGAGCGGTTGTTGATCGCCGCGTTCGAGCGCGACGACGAGTGGCTGCCGGCGGGGGTAGACGCATGAACGTGATCTGGGGAACGGCGGGTGTGCTGTTGGGCTTCGCCGCCGTCATCACCATGTATCGGCTGCTGGCCGGACCCAGCACCTTGGACCGGCTGGTGGCGCTGGACACGCTGGCCGCGATGACCATGTGCGGTATCGGTATCTGGGCGGCGGTCAGCCGGGACACCACCGTGACCTACAGCCTCGCGGCGCTGGCGCTGGTCGGCTTCATCGGGTCGGTGAGCGTGGCACGCTTCCGGGTGCCCGACGACGCGCCTGACCTGGGGAGGCAACCGTGATCCTGCTCGACGTGCTCGCCGGGGTGCTGGTGCTCGCCGGTTCGGTGCTGGCGCTGACGGCGGCCATCGGCGTGGTGCGGTTCCCCGACACCTTGGCCCGGATGCACTCGGCCACCAAACCGCAGGTGTTGGGCCTGTTGCTGGTGCTGTTCGGTGCGTTGATCCGGCTGCGCGGCAGCCACGACGCGGGAATGGTGACGGTGAGCATCCTGTTCACCCTGATCACCGCGCCGGTGGTCGCACACCGGGTGGGTCGGCTGGCCTATCAGGAGCAGGACATGACCGAGGTGCTGAGCGTTGACCAGCTCGGGGAGCTGACCGAGGACGATCAGCTGCCGCTGTGAGCGGGGCGTAGCACCGCGACCAGGAAATCGGAGTCCGCGGTGAAGGGGCGCAGGTCCCAGGTGGCCAGCAGGAGATCGGTCGCGAAACCGGCGGCCGACGCGTCGCGCAGGAACTGATCGAAGTCGTAGTCCCGGTTGGCGCCGAAGCCGATCACGGTCCGGCCGTCGTCGGCGCAGTGGACGCGCAACCGGCGCAGGATCTCCGCGCGCGTGCTCGGGGCCACGAATGCCATGACGTTGCCCGCCGACACGATGAGGTCGAACGGTTCGGAGATGCCGCGGGCGGGCAGGTCGAGCTCGGCGAGGTCGCCCACGAGATACCGCGGTCCGGGATAGTCCTGCTCGGCGGCCTCGATGAGCTCCGGGTCGACGTCGACACCGACCACGTCGTGACCGCACTTGGCCAGGACGCCGGCGACTCGCCCGGGGCCGCAGCCGGCGTCGAGGATGCGGGCGCCGCGGGACGCCATCGCGTCGATCAGGCGTGCTTCGCCGGCCAGATCGTTACCGGCGCGGGCCATCGCGCGGAAGCGTTCGATATACCACTGCGAATGCCCGGGATCGGCGGCGACTTTCTGCATCCAGAGGCTCTGCTCGACCATGAGTGCATTCTCCCAGGGGCGTCACGGGGTGGGCAGGCGGACTTCCACCGACTCCAGTAGGGCCTGTTTGGCGGCGATGTAGTGGGGGTTGTCGGCGTCGGTGGTCTGCAGGGTGACCGTGATCGCCCAGATCCTGGCCTTGGCGTTCTGCACGGCGATGAGCAGGCCGGTCGCAGGGCGGCCCTGCAGGTTGTAGGTGATCGTTCTGCTCGGAAAGCCCGACACCGTGCCGGGGGCTTCGGTGTCGAGGTCACCGACGAGGTCGATGATCGCGGCGCGCTCCTTGGCCAGGGCCTGCGATGGCAGTCCCACCTGGCCGGTGAGATCTTCGCACGTCACCACTGCGTTGGGGGTGAAACCGTGCCGCCGCAGGTCCTGGTTGTAGAGCACGCCGCGCACCGGCGGCGATTCGTTGCTGGGCAGGAACTCCCAACCCGGGGGCCGGGGGAGGGTGATCGTCGGTTCGTCGATGTCGCGGGGATCCAGCTGGATGGGTCCCTCATTGGCTGGCTGACTATCGGCTTCCATAGAGGTCCTTTCGGAGCGTCACGAACGAGAACCAGGCCATCGCCCGATCGGCCAGCGTTTGCGGACATAGGCGGCGCCGAAGCCGAGGTAGGAGAAGAACGCTGCTCCGATGGCCGCGCTGATCAGGTCAGACGGCTCGGGGTTCTTCACGGCGCTGTAGAGCGCGACAGCGAATAACGTTGTACACACCAGAGGGCCGATGAGCCAAAACAGCCACTTCGACTTCGCGTCCTTACGGGGGTCCACGGGGACTGCGACAAGAAACATCACCGCCCCGGCGGCAAAGATGATGCGCTCTGCGTTACTGATGGTGATCGATCTCCCTTACCTATGGGCCAGCTCAGCCGAAGAGGCTCCGCCAAACACTGTGGGACACATCCGAAATCTCTTCGCCCATCTTCTTTCCGATCTCGCTGCCGATCACGCCGCCGACCACCGCTCCGACGCCGGCGCCGATGACGGTTCC
>LZME01000112.1 GCA_001673575.1 Mycolicibacter heraklionensis
TACTGGTCGCGGCGTCGCTTGCACTGTGGGGAGTCAGCTGCTTCCGGCCGGCGCGGCCCTACGTGCGCCGGACGGGTCCGCGGGAGGCCCTCATCTTGTCCTAGCTTTTGGTGCTGGGGCACCGTGGGATTGGCCCATCGGGCCCCGATAAACCCGTCCGACGCGCCCAAGGGACGAAAGCCGCGGGGATGTCGTGGCCCAGGGCTAGGCTCAAATTCATGGCCGGGGTTTCTGCCCTCAACCGAGCATTGAACCGAGTGCCCCGTCGCGCTGAGGGGCGGGTGAGTGCACAGTTGAAAGATACGTTCGTCGACTCAGGCGTCGCAGCGGCTCTCGAGTCAATCGACCACCAGGTGCTCTACGGCCGTCGTGGAACTGGGAAGACTCACGCCCTGAATTACCTAGCGGCGACCCGTCTCGACGAGGGCGACATCGGAATCTATATCGACCTGCGGATAATTGGTTCAGCTCAAGGATTGTTCGATTCGGCAAGAGCATCCGCACTTGACAGAACTTCGCGTTTGCTGGTGAATCTGTTAACCGAGATGCACGACGTCATCATGGAAGCGGTGCTCGCGGACGATCAACTCATCGCGGACGCGACGATCGCCAAGAAGCTCGACTACCTCCTTGATTCGTTGAAAGTCAGCGTGGTGGAGACCGCAGTCGAAACAACGACCGACGTCGAGAAAAGCAAGTCTCGCAAGGGCTTCCTCGGGTTCAAGCTGGGGTCATCCCTCACCGCATCGGCCGATGCCGGTGGCGAGCTGACATCTAGTCAGAAAGATCGACAGTCCCAGAAACGGACCGGCGAACCTCGGCTGAGCCTGAACTTCGGCGAAATCGCCAGATCGCTTCGTGAGCTCGCCACTTCGTTGAGGGCCCGTCGTGTGTGGCTGCTCCTCGACGAATGGAGCAGCGTGCCCCTCGACATGCAGCCCTACCTCGGCGAGTTTCTGATTCGCTGCGTAACGCCAGTTCAGGCTTTCACTGTGAAGATCGCTGCTATTGAGCAGCAGACCAACTTTCGAGCTGTCATCGGGGACGGCGCGCCTATCGGCATCGAACTGGGCGCGGATTTCGCTGCCAATATCAACCTCGATGACTTCATGGTGTTCGAGCAAGACCAGAAGCGCGCTCCCGAGTTCTTCCGAGGACTGTTCTACAAGCACCTAACTGCCGGCGCTGAGGCCGAAGAGCAAGTGCCCGGACTGCACTCTGAACGCGATTTCATCTCCATCGGCTTCACGAACGCACGGGTTTTCGACGAGCTTGTCCGCGCCTCGGAGGGTGTGCCGCGAGACGCCATCAACATCGCCGCCAAGGCAGCGGTCCGCTCAGGTGAACGCGCCATATCCATGCCAGAGGTGCGCCGAGCTGCCCGGCAGTGGTTCCAGACTGACAAAGAGTCGGCGCTTCGAGCAGTCCCTGGTGGACAAGAGCTACTCAACTGGGTTATCGACAAGGTCATTCGCGAGAAGCGTGCGCGGGGCTTCCTAGTGAACCAGCGCTCAGCAGGCGCCCCATTGCTGACCCAACTGTTCGACGCACGAGTTTTGCACTTGGTCCGAAAGGGCTACTCGGCGCAAGACGAACCTGGTGAGCGGTATGACGTCTATGTCATTGATTACGGCGCGTACGTCGACCTGATCAACACGCAGAATGCACCTCAGGGCGTACTGCCAGTAGACCTCGACGCTGGGGATGTCGACGACTCTGATGGAGGTTGGGTCGAGGTGCCCGGCCAGGACCTCCGCGCTCTGCGGCGGGCAATCCTCGACATCGAAGAGTTCCTGGTCGCGAACCCGCAATATCGTTAACAGTCAACTGGTCGAGAGCGTTGCGGCCGGCCGACATGACCTGCGACGACGCGGACCTCAGCTCGCGCGCCGAGCGGCCCAAAGGGCTAGCTGAGCCTGCGCTGGCCTGGCTGCCGCAACACGGCTCGATGATGCCGGCAGACCACCGTGCCTCACCGAACCGCCCGCTTCAGCTTGCGCAGCGCTGGCCGCAACGCCGCCCGGCTCCGCGCGGCGAGGTCGGCCTCCCGGGCATACAGCAGCCCATAGGTGAAGGTGTCCTCCCCGGCGGCCGCCGCGGCATCGGCCTGGTGAAGCAGATGCGCCCGGCTGACCACGCTGTCCTGGTGGTCGCCGAGCACGGTCTGAATCGTCTTCGCCCGCTTGGCGATCTTCTTCTTGTTCGCTGCCGCGGCGGCGTAGCGCAGCCGCTTGGCGGCCTTGCGGATCCGGTGCAGGGCCACGTCGCGGTCGGCGGCTTTCTTGGCGGCCTTCACCGCTTTGCGCACTCGCCGGTAGGCGATGTCCACCGTGGCGTACCGCTCGGCGGCCGGCGCGCTGATCAGCTCGTCGAGGCCGTCGAGCAGCCGGAAGTACCGCGGCGAGCGCATCGCGGCCAGGCTGCGCCGTCGCCCCGTCTCATAGCGGCGCAGCGAACCGCCGACCAGCCGTTCGCCCACCGGCCCGCGGACCAGCTCTGGTGTCAGCTCGTCGAGTGCCTGCTGATAGCGCTGGGCCAACACCTCGGCGTCGCGAGCGACACCGAGCACCGCTCCCAGTTCTTGCAGTTCGTCGAGCAGCGGGGCGTGGGCCGTCTCCTCGCCCTGCAACAGGCTGCGGATCCGCCGGATCGTCACCCGCATCTGATGGACCGCGTCGTCGGCGTCGGCGCGGACCGCGCGATCCCAGACCAGCAGTTGGTCGATCTGCTCGGCCAGCGCCCGATGCAGGCGATCGGTCGGATGCGCGGGCGCCGGCGCCGCACCGAGCACCCGGGCCAGTTTGGATCCGTAGCCGGCCGGCCCGGCTCCGGTGTCGAGCAGCCGGTTGCTCAGCCGGTCCAGCAGCTCGAGGTCCCCGCAGCCGAGTTCCAGTTCCCATTCCCGCCAGTGCTGCTGGGCGTCATCGCCCGCCGACGCGGTGACCTGGTCGTCGCAGAACTCGGCCAGCGCCTCACCGTGATCGTCCCGCAGCACCACCACGCCGCGGGCGGTGTCTATACGTGCCACCGGTGCCAGCGGCCGATCCCTGACGATCGCCCTCACCACGTCGAGCAGTTCTTCCGGAATCTCTGGGCCCAGCGGTGCGCGCACCTCGGTGCGGGTGTCGGGCCCGGCAGGAAGTTTCAGGTGCCAGCCGGCGTCGGGACCGCCGGTGCGCCGGCGCAACGTGATCCGTCGCGCGGCCAGGTCGTGCCCGGGTGTATCGAAGTAGACGGCCGCAAGATCCTGCGCCGGCAACTGCTCGACGTGGGCGACCCCGGCGATGCCGTCGAAGGACGGCGAGATCGCCTCTGCGTCAACGTCGAACTTGCGTTCCACCTCGCGAAACCGAGAGGTGCTCGGGTCGGTTGCAGACACGGCTTCCAGCCTGTCATATCCGGACCGCCCGGACATGGCGTTCTAGAAGCAGTGCTCCTCGGCCGGGAAAGTGCCCGCTGCCACCTCGGTGGCGTACTGCTCTGCGGCACGGCGCAACTCGCCGCCCACGTCGCCGAAGCGCTTGACGAAGCGGGCGGTCTTGCCGGTGGTCATCCCGGCCATGTCCTGCCACACCAGAACCTGGGCGTCGCAGTTGGGCCCGGCGCCGATCCCGACGGTGGGAATGGTCAGCTTTCCGGTGATCTGGGTGGCCAGCTCGGCGGGCACCATCTCCATCACCACCGCGAACGCACCGGCCTCCGCCACCGCGATCGCGTCGTGAATGGTCTGCTCGGCGGCGTCACCGCGTCCCTGCACCCGGTAGCCGCCCAGGGTGTTGACGCTCTGCGGGGTGAACCCGATGTGCGCCATCACCGGGATGCCGGCCGCGGTCAACGTGGCGATCTGGTCGGCCACCCGCTCGCCGCCCTCCAGCTTGACCGCGTGGGCGCCGCCCTCCTTCATGAACCGGGTGGCGGTGGCCAGCGCCGCCGCCGGACCGCCTTCGTAGGAGCCGAACGGCAGATCGGCGACCACCAGCGCATGCGGGGCGCCGCGCACTACCGCGCGGACCAGCGGGAGCAGCTCATCGACGGTGATGGCAACGGTGGTGTCGTAGCCGTAGACCACATTGGCCGCCGAGTCGCCGACCAGCAGCACCGGGATGCCGGCGTCGTCGAAAATGCGGGCCGACGAGTAGTCGTAAACCGTCAACATCCCCCATTTGCGACCCTCGGCCTTCATCTGCTGCAGATGGTGCACGCGGGTTTGGGGAGCAATACGGGCAGGGCTGGGCGAAGCGCCATAAACGTGCTCAGACATCGTTGTCCCTCGAATTGGTCGGGTCGATCCTCGAAGCCCGTCACTCGGGTCCCCGGGTCGTCTGACATGCCCAGTGTGCCACCTGCCGCCGCGCAGCTGAACCTCCATGTGCAGTGGATTTCCTCACACCGCCACGCGCGCTGCGCAGCAGGTGACCGGGCTCGCACCGGCGTGCATGGCAGCATGTGGTGTCATGAGCTCGCCGACGCGCCGCAATAGGATGACGCGCACCGCCCTGACCTGCCTCGCGATAGCGATGGTGGCATTCACCGTCGGCAGTTGCACCCGGATGACCCCGGGCCACGCGGTGCTGGCCGTGCCGCGGGTCGGTCAACCGGTCCAATGGGACAAGTGCCGGTTCACCGCCGACACCAACATCAAGGTGCCCGCCGACGCCCAGTGCGGGTTCATCGGGGTTCCGGTGGACTACTCCAAGCCGCAGGGCGCCGTTGCCCGGCTGGCCATGATCCGATTCCCCGCCACCAAGGACAAGATCGGTTCGTTGGTGATCAACCCGGGCGGGCCGGGGGAGTCCGGAATCGAAACCGCGGTGGGCCTGGTCAGCTCGCTGCCGCGTCAGGTCCGTGAGCAGTTCGATCTGGTCGGGTTCGACCCGCGCGGGGTGGCGTCGTCACGGCCGGCGGTCTGGTGCAACTCCGACAAGGAGAACGACCGGCTGCGGGCCCTGAACCAGGTCGACTACAGCCCCGAGGGCGTGGCGCGCATCGAGAGCGAGACCAAGGAATACGTCGAGCGCTGCCTGGAAAAGACCGGCAAGGAATTTTTGGCCAACGTCGGCACCGTCAACGTCGCTCGCGACCTCGACGCGATCCGCGCCGGGTTGGGCGACGACAAGCTGACCTATCTCGGCTACTCCTACGGAACCCGGATCGGCGCGGCCTACGCCGAGGCCTACCCGCAGAACGTGCGCGCGATGATCCTGGACGGCGCGGTGGACCCCAACGCCGACCCGATCGAAGAGGACCTGCGGCAGGCGCAGGCCTTCCAGGGCGCGTTTGACGACTTCGCGGCCGACTGCGCCAAGGAGGATGACTGCCCGTTGGGCTCCGACCCGGCCAAGGCCGTCGACGTCTACCACAGCCTGGTCGACCCGTTGGTGGACAAGCCCGCCAAGACCAAGGATCCGCGCGGCCTGAGCTACAGCGACGCGATCGTCGGCACCATCATGGCGCTGTATTCGCCGACGTTCTGGACGCACCTCAACGACGGCCTGTCCGATCTGGCCGGCGGCCGCGGCGACATCATGCTGAGCCTGGCCGACCTCTACATGCGCCGGGACGCCAACGGCCACTACACCAACGCCACCGACGCCCGCGTCGCGGTCAACTGTGTCGACCAGCCGCCGATCACCGACCGCGCCAAGGTGATCGAGGAGGACCGGCGATCGCGCGAGGTGGCGCCGTTCATGAGCTACGGAAAGTTCACCGGCGACGCCCCGCTGGGCACCTGTGCCTTCTGGCCGGTACCGCCGACGACTGAGCCGCACGCTCTTTCGGTCCCGGACCTGCCGCCCACGATGGTGGTCTCCACCACCCGGGATCCGGCCACCCCGTATCAGGCGGGCGTGGACTTGGCCAAGCAGCTGGGCGGGGGTCTGCTGACGTTCAACGGAACCCAGCACACGGTGGTTTTCCAGGGCAACGAATGCGTGGACCGATTCGCCACGCGATACCTGGTCGACGGCACGTTGCCGCCAACCGATGCTAAGTGCTGAGCGCTGATACGCTTCGCGGTATGGACCGTCAGAAGGAGTTTGTGCTCCGCACGCTGGAGGAACGCGACATCCGTTTCGTCCGGCTCTGGTTCACCGATGTCCTCGGTTATCTGAAATCAGTCGCGATCGCCCCGGCCGAGCTCGAGGGCGCCTTCGACGAAGGCGTGGGCTTCGACGGCTCGGCGATCGAGGGCTTCGCCCGGGTCTTCGAATCCGACATGGTCGCCCACCCGGATCCGTCGACCTTCCAGCTGCTGCCATGGGTGTCCGACTCCGGCCGGCAGTACTCGGCGCGGATGTTCTGCGACATCACCATGCCGGACGGATCGCCGGCCTGGGCGTCGTCGCGGCATGTGTTGCGCCGGCAGCTGGCCAAGGCCGGCGAACTCGGTTTCGCCTGCTACGTGCACCCCGAGATCGAGTTCTTCCTGCTGGAGCCCGGCCCCTACGACGGGAGCACCCCGGTTCCGGCCGACGACGCGGGCTACTTCGACCAGTCGATCCACGGTTCGGCCGCCAACTTCCGCCGGCACGCGATCGACGCGCTGGAGTCGATGGGCATCTCGGTGGAGTACAGCCACCACGAGAACGCTCCGGGCCAGCAGGAGATCGACCTGCGCTACGCCGACGCGCTGTCGATGGCCGACAACGTGATGACGTTCCGCTACCTGATCAAAGAGATCGCGCTCAAGGAGGGTGTGCGGGCGTCGTTCATGCCCAAGCCGTTCCGCGAGCACGCCGGTTCGGCCATGCACACCCACATGAGCCTGTTCGAGGGCGAAGTCAACGCCTTCCACAGCCCGGACGACCCGCTGCAGCTGTCGGCCACCGCCAAGTCGTTCATCGCCGGGATTCTCGAGCACGCCAACGAGATCAGTGCCGTCACCAACCAGTGGGTGAACTCCTACAAGCGGCTGATCCACGGTGGGGAAGCACCCACCGCGGCGTCCTGGGGCGCCTCCAACCGCTCGGCGCTGGTGCGGGTCCCGATGTACAGCCCGCACAAGACGTCGTCGCGGCGCATCGAAGTACGCAGCCCGGACTCGGCGTGCAACCCCTACCTGGCCTTCGCGGTGCTGTTGGCTGCCGGGCTGCGTGGGGTGGAGCAGGGTTACGAGCTCGGCCCGGAGGCCGAGGACAACGTGTGGGCGCTGACGCCCGAGGAGCGCCGGGCCATGGGCTACAAGGAGCTGCCGGGCACCCTGGAGCGCGCGCTGAGCGAGATGGAGAACTCCGAGCTGGTCGCGGAAGCGTTGGGGGAGCAGGTCTTCGATTTCTTCCTGCGTAACAAGCGTCAGGAGTGGGCGAACTACCGCAGCCATGTGACCCCCTACGAGCTGCAGAACTACCTGGCGCTGTAGGAGCCTCCGCAGCCTCATGGCCTATCCCGGAGCTCAGCGCCGCAAGCTGCCCAGCGTTGGGCGCCTCGGTCTGGTGGACCGGTACGCCGCGGCCGACCTGACCGCACTGGGCTGGTACAGCGCGTACACCCAACCGCACGTCGACGTGCTCTGGGCGCTGTCGCGTGCTCCCGATGCCGACGTCGCGTTGCGCACCCTGGTCCGGCTGTCGGAAGCTCCGGGCATCGACTGGGCCGAACTGAGCGCAGCGCTCATGGCCGACCGGGGACTGCGCGGGCGCCTGTTCGCGGTACTGGGATCCTCACTGACGCTGGGCGATCACCTGATCACCCATCCCGAGACCTGGAAGTTGTTGGCCAGTCCGGTCGACTCCGACGACTACACGATCGCGCTGCCGTCGGCGGCAGAACTGCGCGCGATGTTCACCGACTGTGTTGCCGCCACCACCGACGGCGCCTACATCGATCGGCTGCGGTCGCTGTACCGCGATCGGATGCTGGTGTTGGCGTCGATAGACCTGGCGCCCACCGTCGAACAGCTGCCGGCCCTACCCTTCGTGGCAGTCGGCGAGCACCTGGCCGACCTGGCCGACGCCGCCCTGGCGGCCGCCCTGCGGGTGGCCGAACTGCAGGTCTGCGGCTCCGAAGCCGACGCCGACCTGCCGCGGATTGCCGTGATCGCCATGGGCAAATGCGGTGCGCGGGAACTGAATTACGTCAGCGACGTCGACGTCATCTTTGTTGCCGAGGAAGCCGACGCGGTGAGCACCCGAGTCGCCGGTGAGCTGATGCGGGTGGCCGGCGAGGCGTTCTTCGAAGTGGACGCCGGGCTGCGGCCCGAGGGGCGGCACGGCGCCCTGGTGCGCACCTTGGAATCGCACATCGCCTACTACCAACGGTGGGCCAAGACCTGGGAGTTCCAGGCGCTGCTCAAGGCGCGCGCCGCCGTCGGCGACGCCGAATTGGGCCAGGCCTACATCGACGCACTGCTACCGATGGTCTGGACCGCATGCGAGCGTGAGGATTTCGTCACCGACGTGCAGGCGATGCGTCGCCGGGTGGCGCAGCTGGTACCCGCCGAGATCCGGACTCGCGAGATCAAGCTGGGCTCCGGGGGACTGCGTGACGTGGAGTTCGCCGTGCAGCTGCTGCAACTGGTGCACGGCCGCAGTGATGAGTCATTGCATGTGGCATCCACGGTCGATGCACTGGCGGCCCTGGGGGCCGGCGGTTATATCGGCCGGGAGGATTCGGCCGACCTGACCGCCTCCTATGAGTTCCTGCGGCTCCTGGAACACCGCCTGCAGCTGCAGCGGCTCAAGCGCACCCACATGCTCCCGCCGCCCGATGACGACGAGGCGCTGCGCTGGCTGGCCCGCTCCGCCCACGTCCGCCCGGACGGCCGTCACGACGCCCTGGGCGTCCTTCGCGAAGAGCTCAAAGCGCAGAACCGGCGGGTGTCGCGGCTGCACGCCAAGCTCTTCTACCAACCGCTGCTGGAGGCCGTCGGTCCGGCGGGACTGGAGCTGGCCGGGGGATTGACTCCCGGTGCCGCGGAACGGCAGCTGGCGGCGCTCGGGTACGAGGCGCCGCACAACGCCCTGACCCATCTGGGTGCGCTGACCAACCAGAGCGGTCGCCGGGGTCGGGTGCAGGCGGTGCTGCTGCCCACCCTGCTGTATTGGCTGTCGGACACGCCCAATCCCGACGCGGGGCTGCTGGCCTACCGGCGGCTCAGCGAGGCGATGGCTCAGCAGCGCTGGTATCTGAGCACGCTGCGCGACAGCAGCGCCGTGGCCAAGCGGCTGATGCGGGTGCTGGGCACCTCGGCCTACATCCCGGAACTGTTGATCCGCTCACCCGACGTCATCCAGGCCTATGGCGACGGACCGACCGGGCCCAAGCTGCTCGACACCGATTCGGACGCGGTGTCGCGGGCGCTGATCGCGTCGGCGGGCCGCCACCCCGACCCGGGGCGCGCGATCGCCTCGGCCCGCAGCCTGCGTCGCCACGAACTGGCCCGAATTGCCTCGGCGGACTTGCTGGGCATGCTCGACGTCACCGATGTCTGCCGGGCACTGACGGCGGTGTGGGCGGCGGTGTTGCAGGCCGCCCTGGACGCGATCGTCCGGGTCAATCTGCCCGGGTCGCCCGACACTGACGCGCCGGAAGCGCCGGCGAAGATCGCGGTGATCGGCATGGGCCGACTCGGCGGAGGCGAACTCGGCTACGGCTCGGACGCCGACGTCATGTTCGTGTGCGAGGCCAACGAGAAGGCGACCGGGGTGAGCGACGCCGACGCGGTGCGCTGGGCCACGTCGATCGTCGAGCAGGTCCGGGCGCTGCTGGGCACCGCCAGCGTCGATCCGCCCCTGCAGGTCGACATCAACCTGCGTCCCGAGGGCCGCAACGGCCCGCCGGTGCGCACGCTGGCCTCCTACGCGGCCTACTACGACCAATGGGCGCAGCCCTGGGAGATCCAGGCGCTGCTGCGGGCGCACTGCGTCGCCGGTGATGCGGACCTGGGCAACCGCTTTCTGCAGATGGTCGACGCCACCCGCTATCCGCCCGGCGGGGTGTCGGCCGACGCGGTACGTGAGATTCGCCGGATCAAGGCGCGAGTCGACGCCGAGCGATTGCCGCGTGGGGCCGACCCCAACACGCACACCAAACTGGGCCGTGGCGGTCTGGCCGACGTCGAGTGGACCGTGCAGCTGCTGCAGCTGCGCCATGCCCACCGTGTTCCGGCGCTGCACAACACCTCTACGCTGGAAACCCTGGACGCCATCGCCGCTGCCGGGCTGCTCGATGAAGACGAAGTGGACCGGCTCCGGCAGGCCTGGCTGATCGCCACCCGTGCGCGCAACGCGCTGGTGCTGGTTCGTGGCAAACCCACCGACCAACTGCCCGGGCCGGGCCGCGCGCTGAACGCGGTCGCGGTGGCCGCCGGCTGGCCCGGCGGCGACGGCGGTGAGTTCTTGGACAACTACCTCCGGGTGACACGGCGTGCGAAGGTCGTCGCGCGCAAGGTATTCGGAGACTGAAGGAGGACCTCGGTGGTGGATTTCAGGGCTCATTCGAACGTGCCGACAATCAGCGCGGACGAGAGTGGGCAGCTGGTGGAGCGCTACGGTCCGCTGGCTCAGGCGGTCCGCGACCTGATCGACGCCACCATCCGCACCCAGGCCGACGACGCCACGGCTCGCGAGGTGACCGCCCAGTTGCAGGAGCTGACCGAGCGGCTTCGTGGCGGAACCCTCAGCGACTCACCGGGACTGCGCTACGTCGTCGACGGGCGGCCGCTGGCGTGGGGCAACGCCGTCGTGGGTCTGCGTAATCCGATCGCCCCGCCGCTGGTGATCCAGCACGGGGAGAACGGGCACTGCTGGAGTGACTTTTACCTGGGCGCGGCTTACGAGGGCCCGCCGTCGCTGGTTCACGGCGGGGTCAGCGCGCTGGTCCTTGACCATGTGCTCGGTGAGGCCGCCAGCGACGGCCTGACCAAACCGCGCTACACCGGCACGATCACGGTGAAATACCTGCGCGGTACGCCCCTGGGGCCGTTGCACGCCGAAGCCTCGATCTACCGCAAGGACGGCGTGAAAACCTATGCCCGCGGCCATATCGCCGACGCCAACGGGGTCACCGTGGAGGCCGAGGGGGTTTTCATCACGCCGTCCTGGGCCCGCGACGGGCTCGAGTGACGGCCGTAGTGCGCCCTTTAGAACAAGCTAAAGGCCGACGCCACGCTCAACAGGCCGATTCCGAGTCCGGTGGTGACCAGGCCGACGTCAGCCGCGAGCGGCATCATCAGGGCATCGAGTAGGTCGCCGGAGGCGAGCTCCTGTGCGAACAGGCTGACGTTGTAGGCCGGCAGGGTGGTCAGCAGGGCATTGACCAGGTCGGCGATCGGCAGCAGGGCCGAATAGCCGCCTGCCAGCGCCGCGGAGAAGCCGTTGACCGCATCGCTGAAGCCGCCGAGGGCATCCGCGCTGTTCGCCAGGGCTTCGGGCAGGCTGGGCAGCGAACCCAGGTCGTTGATGAAGTCCTGCCAGCCCTGCTGGACGCCGTTGCCCAGCGCGGTGAGGACGTCGCCCAGATCGAGGTTCGGGAACACCCCGAACGGTGTCGACAGGTCGGCCGGGCCGGTGTCCCAGCCGTGTTCGATGTTGCCGTAGCCCAGGTTGACCAGGACTCGCAGCGCCGGCTGCAGCAGATCAGCCAGCGGGTCGCCCAGGATCGGGAGGAACCGCAGCGGTTCCAGCAACGGCAGGTTCTCGGTGGGGATCATGAAGTAATCGGTGTTGCCGCCGTAGCCGTCCGACACCGGCATCAGAACGGCCTGGCCGATCTGCTCGTCGGAGAGGTCAGCGATGGAGCTGTGCACAAACGCGATCCCCAAGACCGCGTTGAGAACGGACAGAAAGTTGAGCGGGTAGCGCGGGAAGTCCGAGAAGCCGTCGTATTCGATGTTGTACATCGCGGTGTCCCAAGGGGTTTCCGACGGGGTTGCCCCGCTGAACGTCACTCCCATGCTCGGAACGGTCAGTGGCGGCAGGCTGGAGTCTCCGAAGCGGGAGAGCAGACCCCCGTTGGGATTGCTGGGATCGACCAACAGGACGAACGAGAGCTGATCGGACGTTGGGATCTGATCAGCAGGCAGTGCCAGCAGATTGCGCATCTCCAGTCCGGCCAGAGTTGAGCTCTGCGAGGCGCCGACCACGACGAGGTCGTGGCCCAGGGCGAGCCGCTCCTTGATGGTGGCGTCCAGGATCTGTACGCCTTGCGCCAGCGACTGGTCGAGCATCAGGGACTTGGTGCCGGTGATCGGATACAGGCCCTCCGGCGTGAAGAGCGGATGAATCGAGTCGACCGGGAAGATCGGCTGGCCGGGGAAGATCGGCGAGGTGGGCATGATGTAGCGCGAGCCGACGGCGTCGATGACCGCTTGGCTGGGGATCGGCATGCCACTGCCACCCATGCCCCACGCCTCGGTGTCGAGCAGGACCACCTGTGCGGAGACCGACTTCAGTCCGTGGGCCGCCACACTTGCGGGTAGGGCGGGACTGGCGATCAGCAGCGGCGCGATAGCCAGCGGGAGCAACCTGCGGTCAGCCATGGGCGGTTCCTTTCGTGGAAAACAGGCCCTTTAGATGGAAAGTTACTGATTTGGCGATAAGTTACAGCGGATCGTTTCTAAGTTCAATCACATGTTTTGGGGTTTGGTAACGGCGGTTACCGGCTCACCTCTTTTGGCGGGTAGCGCCGCCCCGGCAAATGCCTGCGGCGGAATCGGTGGGGCCGTGGCCGGCCGGTTAGTGGCGCCTCGGCGTCGATGTAGAGCGAGTGAAATGCCTTGTCCGTGGGCATAGTTCGGCAAGCAGCGTAATCGGTGTCCATGCGGCCCCGGTTGTTTCGGGACAGGCTAGTGCGCTTTCTCCGGCTCCCGGCAAATGCACAGAATTGTGCGGGTAATTCGCCGCTAGGCGGCTTCGTTGTTGGGCGGGTCTGGGTCGCCGCGCAGGAGTTCTTCGGGGTGGTGGGCGTGGTTGATTTGGGGTGGGGTGGTGCCGTCGGTCCAGCCGAGGCG
>LZME01000113.1 GCA_001673575.1 Mycolicibacter heraklionensis
GCGCGCTTTCGACACCCACTGAACTGTCCGGGATGTCTTGAGACATCAGTCCGGGATGTCCTGACGGATGACACCCCTTCGCCCACAATGTGGAAAACCCCGGCCGATATGGCCGGGGTTTTCTGTTTCGTTGAGCCATATGGCGGACGCGTCGGATTCCCTGCAGATCACCAGAGCGGATCGCGGCCGTTCCAGGCGATGAGCCGGTCAATGGCGGGGGCGTCGTCGGGGACGGGAACAGCTTCGGCGAACGGCATGGCCACTTCGTCCAGCCCCATCGCGGCCGAGATCTGCTCGTAGAGCGCCCGGCGGTTCTCGGCCGGCAAGATCCGATGTGCCGACTGCAACGCGGCGGCGATCACTGTGTCGTCCCAGTCAGGCTGCTGACCGGTGGCCGCCGCGAGGTCCCAGGTGTGGACCGTGATCTCGGAGAGGTAGGACGCCAGGACGTCGGCGCCGCTGCCCTGGATCCACGGCAGCGCCATGGGCTGTTGGAGGACGGCGTCATCGCCCCAGGCGTCGGCGGCGCGTCTGCCGGACTCCTGCCACGCGTCGGCCCAGCGACCGTCGGAGACCCGTGGTTCGGCGACGGCGAAGGGGTCCTCGCCGTTGCCGAGCGCGGCAATGCGGTTAAGAACGCCGACCAGGTGAGCCAGCATGGTCTGCACGTTCATCTCAGTGCAGGGCGTCAGGTGAGCGAATTGGTCGGAGCGGACGCCGGCGATAACGGCGCCGGCGGTGGCAACGGCACGGTCGAGGAGTGGCCGCGGGTCGGTCAGAGGGGCTGCGGGAGAACTGGTCGGTGTGGTCATGGCGCCATTGTTGCGACCATAACCGGGCATCTATTGGCCAGTTTGTGTGGGAATCTGCTGGAGTGCGAGCTGACCGGCTGGTGGCCACCCTTCTACTGCTGCAGCAGCGCAAGCAGGTAACCGCGCTGGAGGTCGCTCGGGAGCTGGAGGTGTCCGAGCGCACCGCCCGCCGCGACCTCGAAGCCCTCAGTGTCGCCGGGATCCCGGTGTACTCCGTGCAGGGTCGCGGGGGCGGGTGGCGCCTGCTGGGCGGCGCTCGGACCGACCTCTCGGGGCTGACCGCAAGCGAGGCTCGCGCCCTGTTTCTCGTGGCCGGACCCGCGTCGACGGCCACGCCGGAAGTCAAGGCCGCGCTGCGCAAGCTCGTCCGCGCGTTGCCCGAGCCTTTCCGGGCGCAGGCCGAGGCCGCCGCGGCCTCCGTGGTCGTCGATCCACGACTCTGGGGGGCCAGTCAGGTGATGCCCCGGCCACCGCGGTTTCTCGACGCGCTGCAAGAGGCGGTGATCAGCGGAGTGCAGGTCTGGCTGGGCTACACCGACAGCAAAGGCGCCGTGACCGAGCGAACCGTTCACCCGCTGGGCATCGTGGCCAAGGGCCCGACGTGGTACCTGGTGTCTGAAACGGAGGCGGGGCGGCGGACCTTCCGGATCGACCGTGTCTCGTCGGTCCAGTTCACCGACGATCCCGTGCGGCGGCCCCGGGGATTCGACCTTGCGCAGAGTTGGCGCGAGATCGCCGATGAGGTCGACCGCAAGCGCACCCCGCTCGAAATCCAGGCGCTGTGTGTTCCCGACGGGCTTGGCCTGCTCCGGGGAGTGCTCGGGGGCCGCCTGGAGGTGGGCGGTTCCGCGCCCGACGGCCGGATCGAGGTGGTGATTCGAGGCCACAGTGAATACGCCCTCGCCGGCCAACTCGCCGGGCTCATCGAATGGCTCGAGGTGACCGGTCCTCAGGGCGTGCGCGATCATCTGGCCGCCATCGGTACCGCGCTGGCGGCGCGGTACCGATGAGCGCGCCTCAGTACGCCGACACCACGTTCTCCTGGGCCCACCGCTTCTCGGCATCCGATCCGCCCGGCGGCGGAACAAGCCCGTTGATCATCCACAGCTCTTCGCTGGTTTCATCGACGTGGAATTCCGAGTGCACGCCCGGGTGCTCGTCCAGTGTCGGCGTCAAAATCCCGTTGATCCATTCGGCGATCCGCCGGCGGCCTTCTTTGTCGTGGGCGTGACGGGCGATGTGGTCGATGACGACGCGAACGCCCACTTGCGTCGGCTCCCCGCCGACGTAGAAGTCCTCCGGCGCGGTCTCCTGGAAGAGGGTGACCACATAGAAGCGCGGCAGCCCCGCTCTCTCGTAGTGCTCCGTGATGCGGGCGGCCAGCGCGCGCTTCTGCTCGGCATTGAAGATGCCCGGGGTGTGGTGAATTGTCCACAGTGGCATGGCGGTTCGTTGCTCCTTGATCCGGTTCAGTGCGACAGGGCGAAGGACAGGCTCTCGACCGGGCCGGACAGCGCGGCTTTGACGCTCACGCTGACGTCGTCGGCCAGCACCTCGGCGGCACCGGACTCCACGCCATCGAGGATTCGTCGCGCCACCTGGCCCGGCGTCACCTTGGGGCCGGGCATGTCGGAGACCATGTCGGTGTCGATCAAGCCGGCGTGGACGCCGACCACCTGAGTGTGCTGCGCTGCCAGTTCGGCGCGCAGGGAGTTGGTCACCGACCAGGCGGCGGCCTTGGAAGCACCGTAGGCGCCGGAGCCTGCCATCCAAGACAGCACCGAGTGCATATTGACCAGCGCCCCTCCCCCGTTGGCCGCCAGGATCGGCGCGAACGCCCGCGCCAGGCGCAGCGGCCCGAACACGTTGACGTCGAAGGTTTCGGTGATGCGCTCGAAGGAGCCGGTCAGCAACGAGTCCGGCAGCAGCACGCCCGCGTTGTTGAACACCAGCTCGGCATCGCCGGCCGCCTCGGCCAGGGCCGCCACCGACTCGGGTGACCCGACCTCCAGTGCTAGTGGCACCACCTGCGGGCGCTCATCGGTGAATGCGGTGCGTGCGGTCGAGTAGACCTTGCGGGCCCCGCGCGCCAAGAGCTCGTCGACCAGGGCTGCGCCCAGTCCGCGCCGTCCGCCGGTGACCACCGCGACCTTTCCCTGTACTGCAACCATTTCCGGACCCTCTCTTGCTGACTAACGACTGCGTTAGTAAGAGCAAAGCACGGCAAGCTGGATAACGCAAGTGTTAGTCACGTAAGCTGGACCACATGGAGTTCGAACCCCGGTTGCGCGACCGAACACGCTGGTCCACCGGCGACGCCTGTTCGGTGGCACGACTGCTCGATGTGCTCAGTACCAAGACGGCGTTCCTGGTGGTGCGGGAATGCTTCTACGGCACCAGTCGATTCGAGGACTTCGTGGCACGCATCGGCGCCTCGGCGCCGGCGGTGTCGCGGGCGCTCAAGCAACTCGAGACCGCCGGGATCATCCGCCGGGTGCCTTACCAGGAATCCGGGCAGCGGGTCCGCGACGAGTATCGGCTGACGCCGGCCGGCGAAGACCTGTTGCCGGTCTTTCTGGCGCTGATGCAGTGGGGAGACAAGTACCTGCAGGACGGGGCGCCGCCGTTGAGCTTCGTCGATGCGACCACCCAGCGGCCGGTGGGCGTCCGCGTCACCGACGATCTGGAGGGGCCGATGACCGACGCCGACGACATCGAGATCCGCTGGAACGCACCGCGTCGATCACGCTGACAAGCCCCCGAGCGAGGGCTCAGCGGCCCGCCCGGGCCACGGTCTCGGCGAATTCGATAATCGACTCCGGCGGCGCGAAATCGGCGAACCACACGTAGAACCGTTGTGCCCCCTGGCTTTCGAGCCGGCCGAAATGCTCGGCCAGTGTTGCGGCATCACCGCACACCAGGCCCGAACCCAGCCGGCCGTATCGCCGCTGCGCCGTGTCCGACACCGCCGCCACGTCCTGGTCGCGTCGGGCGAATCCAACCATCTGCTGCACCGAGGCGCGCGCGGAACCGACCGAGGGCAGCAACTCGGGCAACTTGTGCACATGCGTCGCCGGCAGGTTCCACCAATCGGCGTACCGGCGAACCAGCTCCAGCATCCGGGGCCCCACCCCGCCGAGGACCAGCGGGATCTGCCGGGTTGGAGCGGGAGTCTGCGCCCGCTCCCCCTCGGTGCTCCAGTACTCACCCAACAGCGCCAGCGTCTCTCCCAGCGCGTCGACGCGTTGCCGTGGGCTCGCCGTCGTGATGCCGTACTTGACCAACTCGTCGGGCATCGAGCCAGAACCCAGCCCCAGTTCGAAGCGTCCGCCAGAGGCCTCGGCCAAGGTAGTCGCCTGCTTGGCGAGCACGGCGGGATGGCGGAACCCATCGCACAACACCACGTGGCCGATCTTGATCCGCTGCGTGTGGGCGGCGACCCAGGTGGCAACGGTCATCGCCTCCCACAGCGGCGCGGTGGGTGCCATCGGGGTGTCCAAGTGGTCGAGGAATGCGACACCGTCGAAACCCGACGCCTCTGCCGCCCGTGCGCGCGTCACCAGGTCGTCGAGGCCGAGTCTGGTCTGCGGCAGGTACAAGAACCACTCGGTCATCGCTTCCCCTGCGGTGTCGCGGGCGTTGGCGCTTGTCGCAACGCCGGTAGAACGTAGCGGCGCAGATGCTGCCGCACGGCCGCCGGATCGTCGGGGTCCAGGTGATTTCCTGGGACACTGCCGAAGCTGATCATCACCCGAGCGATCCATTCACTGGCCTCGGGTAAATCGGTGTCGGGATGAATGTCGCCGCTCGCGGCCGCGGCCGCCAGAAACGGAAGCCAGAACCCCGCGAGATCGGGAACCAAGCCGCGGACCCCGGTTCCGGCACACGCGGTGAACTCCTCGGGTTCGGCGGTGCGCAGCCGCATCAGCAGTGTGCCGGGATCGTCGTAGGCGCGTCGGCCGATCTTGACCCCGGCCACCAGCTGGTCCTCAAAGCCGGTGAGCGTCGACAGCTCGGCGCGGGTCTGCGCCCAGCTGGTTTCGATCAGCCGAATGATCGCCGCGCCGACCAGCGTCGGCTTGTCCGGAAAATTCCGGTATAGCCAGGCCCGGGACACCCCCGCCGCCTGGGCGACGTCGATCATCGTCGTTGCCCGAATCCCCTTGTCGGCCAACAGTTTCTCGGTTGCATCGAGAAGCCGATCCGTTGTTGACGGGGACGCGGGTGACGCTGACGCTGCGTTCACGGCCACCTCCTGGTCGGTAAGCCTAACAAGGGGGTAGACACATCTGCAGATCTGTGTACTATTGCGACGCGTCACGTAGACACTTCTGCAAACCTGTCTACCTCGGATCTTGGAAGGTTCTCCATGCCCTCACCCCGCACCGCGATCATCGGTGCCGGCATCAGCGGCCTGACCGCCGGAAAGATGCTGAGCGACTACGCGATTGACTACACCTGCTTCGAATCCTCCGACCGAATCGGCGGCAACTGGGCTTTCGGCAACCCGAACGGACATTCCAGCGCCTACCGGTCGCTGCACATCGACACCTCCAAGCATCAGCTGTCGTTCCGCGACTTCCCCATGCCCGAGCACTACCCCGACTTTCTGCACCACACCCTGGTCAAGGAGTACCTCGAGTCCTACGCGGCGGCGTTCGAGCTCAAACGCAACATCGAGTTCGACACCGAGGTCACCCACGCCCAGCGGCTGCCCGGCGGCGGCTGGGAGCTGGAATTGGCCGGCGGCGGGCGCCGTCGATTCGACCTGTTGATCGTCGCCAACGGGCACCACTGGGATCCACGCCTACCGGACTTCCCGGGCGAATTCAGCGGCGAGACATTGCATGCGCACCACTACATCGACCCCAAGACGCCGCTGGACTTCAGCGCAAAGCGGATCCTCGTGGTCGGCCTGGGTAACAGTGCCGCCGATATCGCCGTCGAACTGTCGTCGAAGGCGCTGGACAACGAGCTGACCTTGTCCACCCGCTCGGGCGCGTGGATCGTGCCGAAGTATCTGGCCGGCAAGCCCGCCGACAAGTACTTCCGGACCAGCCCGTATCTGCCGTTCTCCTGGCAGCGCAAGGTCGCTCAATGGGCGCAGCCGATCATCGCCGGGCGCCCCGAGGACCTCGGGCTGCCCACCCCCAACCACAAGTTCTTCGAAGCGCATCCGACCCAATCGGTGGAACTGCCGCTGCGCCTGGGGTCCGGCGACGTCATCCCCAAACCCAACATCAGCCGGCTCGACGGCGATACCGTCCACTTCACCGACGGCACCAGCGGCCAATTCGACGTCATCATCTACGCCACCGGGTACAACATCACCTTCCCGTTCTTTGACCCGGAGTTCATCAGCGCACCGGGCAATCGAATCGACCTGTACAAGCGGATGTTCTATCCGGGCATCGACGACTTGGTGTTCGCCGGATTCGCCCAAGCCACCCCGACGCTGTTCCCGTTCGTCGAAACTCAGGCCCGCCTCATCGGCGCCTACGCGGCCGGTCGCTACCGGCTGCCGTCGGTCGCCGAAATGCGCCGGGTGATCGAGGCGGACCGGCGCAAGTACACCGGCCACATGCTCGACACCCCGCGCCACACCCAGCAACTCGACTACTTCCTTTACGAACACGACATGCGCACCGCGGAGATCCCGCGCGGTACCCGACGCGCCGCCGAACTCGGCGTGCCCGGATGGGCCGGCGTGCGCGAGATGGAGGCATCCGCATGAGCGCGACCATCCGATTCGGCAGTGGCGGCGCCACGTGTGTCGGGCAGTTCTTCCCGGCGGCGCAATACGACGGCGACGGCGCCCCGGTCGTGGTGCTCGGCCACGGGTTGGGCGGCACCGTCGACTCCGGTCTGATCCCGTTCGCCGAACGACTCAGCGAAGCCGGTTTCGCCGCCTTTGCCTTCGACTACCGGTATTTCGGTGCCTCAGAAGCACAACCGCGCCAACGGATCTCCATGCAAGAACAGGTCGACGACTTCCGCTCGGCATGCTCGGCCGCGGCTGAGCAGCCCGGTGTCGATCCTCGCCGGATCGTGGTGTGGGGAGTGTCGCTGGGCGGCGGGCATGTGTTCGAGGTGGCCGCCACCACGCCCGGCGTCGCCGCCGCCATCGCGCTGACACCACTGGTCAGCGGACCGGCTGCCGCGGTCGCTGCACTGCCACACCATCGCCCGGCAGCGATGCTGCGCTCAACGGCAACGGGCTGGCGCAGTGCGCTGGCGCAACGCTTCGGCGGGCCGCCCGCGACCATCCCCCTGGTGGGCCTGCCCGGGGAGCTGGCCACCCTGACCGCCGACGGCTACCACGCGGCCTACACCGCGATGGCGGGTCCGACCTGGCGCAACGAGATCGATGCCCAGGTCGGTGTGCAGCTCGGCGGCTACCGTCCGGCGGCCAAGCACGCTGAGGCCATCGCCTGCCCGATCCTGGTGCAGATAGCCGATTTCGACCGCGGGGCTCCCCCGCAGGCCGCCGCCAAAGCGGCCTTCGCCGCGCGCGCCGAAGTGCGGCACTATCCCTGCGATCACTTCGACGTCTTCGCTGGTGGCGACTGGTTCGATCACGTCGTCGAGCACCAGATCGCGTTTCTGGCCCGGCATCTGGCCGGCGCGACCGCTACGGTCACGGGTTAGGAGGTCTGATGGCGGAGACCATGCAGCAGCTGCTCGCCGAACGCATCGGTGATACCGGTCTGGCGGTGCTCTACAACGACGGCGACGGCGGGCAGATCCGCTGGACGTGGCGGGAGTACCTCGTCCGAGCGGCCCGCCACGGGGCCGCGGTGCTGGCGCGCGCCGATACCGGCCGGCCGATGCACGTCGGCGCCCTGCTGGGCAACACCCCCGCGATGCTCACCGCGCTCGCCGCCGCCGGGCTGGGCGGCTACGTCCTGTGCGGGGTCAACGACACCCGCCGCGGATCGGCGCTCGCCGGGGATCTGCGCACCGCCGATGTGCAGATCCTGCTCGTCGACGCCGAACACCGGGCGTTGCTACGGGGAATAGAACTGCCCGGCGTCACGGTCATCGACGTCGACGATCCGGCCTGGGCCAGCGAGTGCGCTGAGGCCGGAGTACTGCAGCCGCATCGGCAGGTCGGGCCGATGGACCCGTTCATGCTGATCTTCACCTCGGGCACCAGTGGGGACCCGAAAGCCGTTCTGGTCAGCCACTTCATGGTGCTGGTCGCCGGGCAGAGCCTGACTGAGCGATTCGAGTTGGGTGCCGACGACGTCGTCTACCTGTCCATGCCGCTGTTCCATTCGAATGCGATTGCGGCCGGCTTCGGTCCGGCGGTCGCCGCCGGTGCGGCGATGGCGCCGGCGAAATTCTCGGCTTCGAGGTTCTTGGCCGACATCCGCGCCTACGGTGGCACGTATATGAACTACGTCGGTAAACCGTTCGCCTACCTACTGGCGCATCCCGAGCAGCCCGATGACGCCGACAACCCGCTCCGGGTCGCCTTCGGCAATGAGGCCTCCGAACGTGACATCGGCGAGTTCGCCCGCCGGTTCGGTGTCCACGTGGTCGACGCCTTCGGGTCCACCGAGAACGCCGTCACCATCACCCGTGATGAAGGCACCCCGCCCGGTTCGGTGGGACGCGGATTCCCCGGCGTCGCCATCTATAAGAGCGATCCCGTCCGCGAATGCCCGCCGGCGGTCTTCGATGAGCACGGTGCGCTGATCAACGCCGACGAGGCGATCGGCGAACTGGTCAACACCTCCGGATCGGGTTTCTTCTCGGGCTACTACAATAACGAGCAGGCCACCGCAGACCGGATGCGCGACGGCATGTACTGGTCAGGCGACCTTGCCTACGCCGACGCCGACGGCTGGATCTATTTGGCCGGGCGCACCGCCGACTGGATGCGGGTCGACGGCGAGAACCTGGCGGCGGCGCCGATCGAGCGGATCCTGATGCGCCACCCCGATATCAACCAGGCCGCGGTGTACGCCGTGCCGGACGGTAATGTCGGCGATCAGGTGATGGCCGCGCTGGTGTTGCGCGACGGCGCTCGGCTGGCCGAGGGCGAGTTCGCTGATTTCCTTGCCGCTCAAGAGGACCTCTCCCCCAAGGCCTGGCCGCGCTATGTCCGGCTGACCGCGGAGCTGCCCTCGACGGCAACCAACAAGATCCTCAAACGCGTGTTGGTCGCCGACGGTACCGACGTCGGTGCAGACAACCTGTGGGAGCGTCCCGAACGGGAGCGCACCTACCGAACCGCCACGTCGACGGGAGCGCGACGATGACGGCTCAAAAGCCCGTGGCCCTGATAGTGGGCGGCGCTTCCGGGATCGGGTTAGCCACCGCGCACGCCCTGGTCGCGCGTGGCGACCATGTGGTGATCGCCGACGTCAACGAGGAAGCCGCCCGTGCCCGGGCCGCCGAACTGGGCGATATGGCCACCGCCATCGTCGCGGACGTGACCGACGAGGCCAGTGTCGCAGCGGCATTCGCGGTCGCCCGCGAAGTCGGACCGCTCCGCACGGTGGTCAGTTGCGCCGGCCTGTCGATCATCGGCCCGATCGCCGACATCGAGCTGTCCGGTTGGCAGACCACCATCGATGTCTGCCTCACCGGCACCATGCTGGTGATCAAACATGCAGCCCGCAATCTCGAAGACGGCGGCAGCGTGGTCGCGATCTCCTCGCTCAACGGGCGTCAGCCCGGCACCACGATGGCCGCGTACTGCAGTGCCAAGGCCGGAGTGCTGATGCTGGTCCAAGTGGCCGCCCTGGAGCTGGGTCCCCGCGGCATCCGGGTCAACGCGGTCTCCCCCGGCCTGGTGGACACTCCCCTGGTCGCCGGCCTGGCGATGGTGCCCGGGCTCACCGACGAGTACATCGAGAACACTCCGCTCGGCCGCTCGGGCATCCCCGACGACATCGCGCAGACCGTGGAGTTCTTGACCTCGGAACGTGCCGGCTGGATCACCGGATCGGTCTTCGACGTCAACGGCGGTGCGCATCTGAAGCGCTACCCCGACGTGCTCGGCAAAGTACAAGCCTTAGCCACAGGATTTGAAGGATGAAGCCATGCGCAGTGTCGTAATCGACGGGCCCGGATCGATCCGAGTCGACACCCGCCCCGATCCCGAGCTGCCCGGAGCCGACGGCGCCGTCGTCGAGGTGACGGCGACCGCGATCTGCGGTTCCGATCTGCACTTCTACGAGGGCGATTACCCGATCGCCGATCCAGTTCCGCTGGGTCACGAGGCGATCGGCACGGTTGTCGACGTCGGCTCGCAGGTGAACTCCGTGCGGGTCGGTGACCGGGTCATGGTGTCGTCAGTCGCGGGCTGCGGACACTGCGCCGGGTGCGGGACTCTCGATCCCATTCGGTGTCATTCGGGTCCGCAGATCTTTGGATCAGGACTGCTGGGTGGAGCGCAGTCGGAGCTGCTTGCCGTGCCGGGCGCCGACTTTCAGCTCGCCCGCATTCCCGAGGGGATTGTTGATGCCGAAGCTCTGTTGCTCACCGACAACCTCGCCACCGGTTGGGCCGCCGCGCTGCGCGCCGATATCCCGGTCGGCGGCACGGTGGCGGTGATCGGGCTGGGAGCGGTAGGCCTGTGCGCGGCCCGCAGTGCGCTGTTCCTCGGTGCGGCAACGGTTCTCGGCATCGACCCGGTGCGTGAGCGTCGGGAACGGGCGGCTCTGATGGGTGTGACACCGGCGGAGCCGTCGACCACGGCCGCGGCCATGGAACTCAGCGACGGGCGCGGCGTGGATGCGGTGATCGACGCCGTCGGTTCGGACACCACCATGTCCGACGCGCTGAACGCGGTACGGCCAGGTGGGACGGTTTCGGTGGTCGGCGTACATGACCTGCAGCCCTTCCCGTTCCCGGCCTTGCCGGCTCTGCTGCGCAGTGTCACCCTGCGAATGACCACCGCACCGGTACAACAGACGTGGCCGCAGTTGGTGCCGCTGCTGCAATCCGGGCGACTGTCGGTGGACGGGATCTTCACCACCGAGATGGCCTTGGACGACGCCGCAGACGCCTATCGCGCCGTGGCGGCACGATCCGGAGACGTGGTGAAGGTGCTGCTCACGCCGTAGCCTGAAGCGACGCCGGGGGACGAGAGGATGTCAGATGGTTAAGCGGATCGTCGTCTGGGGCACCGGGTTTGTCGGCAAGTTGGTCATCCCCGAGATCGTCAGACACCCGCTGTTCGAGCTCGTCGGCGTCGGCGTCAGCGATCCCGCCAAGGTGGGCCGCGATGTCGGGGAGATCTGCGGGATCCCGCCCGTCGGCGTCACCGCCACCGATGACGTCGACGCTTTGATCGCCTTGGCGCCCGACGCACTGGTGCACTACGGCCCGACCGCCGCGCACGCGGGCGACAACATCGCGTTGATGTCGCGGTTCCTGCGTGCCGGGATCGACGTCTGCTCCACCGCGATGACGCCGTGGGTGTGGCCCGGCCTCAAGCTCAATCCGCCGGACCTGCTGGCGCCGATCACTCAAGCCTGCGAGGACGGCGGAGCGTCGTGCTTCACCACCGGCATTGACCCCGGTTTCGCCAACGACCTGTTCCCGATGACCCTGATGGGGGTCTGCGCCGAGGTGCGCAAGGTGCAGGCTTCCGAGCTGCTCGACTACACCAACTACACCGGTGACTACGAGAACGAGATGGGCATCGGCCGGGACCCCGACTTCCAGCCGGTGCTCAAGACCCCCGAGGTACTGATCTTCGCCTGGGGTGGCACCGTGCCGATGATCGCGCACGCCGCCGGGATCGAGCTGGATGAGATCACCACCACCTGGGACACCTGGGTGACGCCGAACGAACGCACAACCGCCAAGGGGGTGATTGCGCCCGGCCAGGTCGCGGCGGTGCGGTTCACCATCAACGGCATCTACCGTGGCGAGACCCGGATCCAACTCGAGCACGTCAACCGGATCGGTCGAGACGCCGCACCGGACTGGCCGGCAGGCACCCAGGACGACGTCTACCGCGTCGATATCGAAGGGACGCCGAGTATTTCGCAGGAGACGGCATTCCACTTCACCGATGGTTCGGGCCGCGACGCGGCGACGGCCGGCTGCCTGGCCACCGGTTTGCGCGCGCTGAATGCGGTGCCGGCGGTCAATGATCTTCCGCCGGGCTGGGTCACGGCACTGGACCTGCCGCTGATCGCGGGTGCGGGCACCATCCGTTGAGAGCGGGATCGGCTAGCGGCTGTGGGGCCGGCGCGGCCGTAGCCGCAGCGGCGGCATTGGCGGGGCGGGCAGCCGTTGCAGGCGGCCCTGATAGCCGCTGACCTGGCCGAACTGCTCGTCGCCGTCTTGCCAGCGGCGACGGAACTCAACGATCTCGTCGTGGCTGCGGCCGATGAAGTTCCACCACAGCACCAACTCCTCGCTGAACGGCAGCCCGCCCAGCACCAGGATTCGGGCTCTGGCGTCGCCGGTGTTGCGCAGGGGCAGCATCGTGCGACCGGGGCCTTGATAGCCCAGCGCACCGAAATCCAGACCCGTGCCGCCCAGGCTGACGGCACCCTGGTCGCACAGCACGCCGTGCTCGAATGCGGGGTCGACGTCGAGTGCCAGTTCTGTGCGCGGATCCAGGTCGAGCTGGGCGCCCAGTAGGGGAGTGAAGGTGGCGACGGGGGAGCGGTACCCTGCCAGTTCACCGAGGAACACCAACGCCGATGCTCCCGGTAGCGAAATCCGTTCCGGCGCAAAATGGTTGAAGTCGCGGGCACTGTGGCGGGCAGCGTCGGGCAGGGCTACCCAGAGCTGCACGCCCCGCAGGACAGGAGCCGACTGTGGGTCGACCGAGACCTCGGAGTGGCAGATTCCCGCGCCGGCGGTCATCAAGTTCAACTCACCGGGGCGCACCAGCGCCTGCACGCCGCCGCTGTCGCGGTGCTCGACTCGCCCGCTGAACAGCCAGGTCGCCGTCTGTAGCCCGGTGTGTGGGTGTGGGGGCACGTCCATGCCACCGTCGGCGACGTCGTGAGGTCCGTAATGGTCGACGAAGCACCAGGCGCCGATCAGCGAGCGGTCGCGCTGCGGCAAGGTGCGCCGGACTCCGATGGCACGCGCTCCGCCCAGGGGCACCTCACGGGGCTGTAGTACTTCGACATGTTTCTCAGGCGTTGCCGCACAGGTGAATTCAGTTGAGCTGGCCTCCAGGTTGCTCAACTGTCCACCTCCGCGCCGCGCGCCATACCGCTGTGGCGATCCTACCGACTGATGCCGTCGGCGGGCGTAGGTCACGCCGCTGACCGAGGGCCGAGCCGCCCGGTCGGCAGGTGAAAAACCGTCGCTGTCACCGGCAGCTGGTCGCGTTCGTGAGTGGTCAACAGCGTCTGGTTGTCGGGCAGCTCGCGGGTGTTGATCTCGCCGGCGGCGATGGCGCGCAACAGCGTGTGCGCCTGTGCGAGTTCGGCCCGCTTGCGGTACTGGCCGCCGGGAAGCTTCACGCCGGCCCACACGCCGTACTCCTCGCCGCGTTCCACAGCGAGCGCCGCGCACCGTCGTTGCTGCGCGAGCGGGCAGCGACGCAGGCACTGCAACCGAGCCTCGGTGGAGGACTGTTCGTAGGCCCGGGCCTTGGCGGCCCCGTCGGCGCCGTCGGCGTCGGGGTAGCCGAACCACAGTTCAGGATTGGCGGAGCAGGGGGGTGCCATCGGTAGGTCCTCCTCGCGAACAGATCGGATAACGTAGATGGAAACGTATACGATCGAATACGGCGAACGCAACAGAAGTTGATAAAAACATATATGTAAGTAGTGAAGGGCCAGGCTGTGTACTATCCGTCCATGGCCGGGGCGCAACAATGAGCCGCGAGGCGGCGGGCGCGGCCATTCGGGCATTGCGGGAGGCGCGCGACTGGTCGCTGGCCGACCTGGCGGCGGCCACCGGGGTCAGCATCATGGGATTGAGCTACCTCGAGCGTGGCGCCCGCAAGCCACACAAAGGTACAGTTCAGAAGGTTGAAAATGGGCTCGGTCTGCCGCCGGGCACCTATTCTCGGCTCCTGGTGGCCGACGACGCCGACGCCGAACTGGCCCAGTTGCTCTCCGCGACCGGGCCGCAGGCGCCCGCCGCGCGTCCCCCCGGAGCCATCGTCGTCGACCGGCACAGCGACACCGAAGTGCTGGAGGGATACGCCGAGGCACAGCTCGATGCGCTGCGCTCGGTGATCGCCAGACTGCCGTCGGAAGCATCAGACGAATACGAGACGTATATTCTTTCCGTGATCACGCAGTGCGTGAAGGCGGAGATGCTCGCGGCCAGTTCGTGGCGGGTGGCGGTCAACGCGGGCGCCGATCACGCTGCCCGACTGATGGCGCACCTGCAGGCCCTGGAGGCTACCCGCACTGACCTGCTGCAACGGATGCCCGGCAGTCTGACCGCTCGCTTCGACCGGGCGTGTGCGCAGTCGTCGCTGCCCGAACCGGTGATCGCGGCGTTGATCGGCGTCGGCCCCGAAGAGATGTGGGACATCCGCAACAGGGGTGTGATCCCGCCCGGCGCGCTGGCCCGAGTCCGTGCCTTCGCCGACGGATCCATGGACGCGACAGATGGTGGCGACGAAGGGGGATAACAGTGAGCAACGGTGAGTTGGAGCTACTGACACGTGCCAATGAGCTGTTCGCGGGCAAACCACGGCCCGCGTCACTGGAATCCGCGCTGGATCACTACGCCGAGTTGTTGCAGCGCAACGCCAACGCCGACGCCGGCTCCGGGCATGACCGGTACCGGATGGCGGTGCTTGCCCAGCGAGATCGGTTGCTGGCCAGCGCGCGTACCGATGCGCTGGCCTCCACGGTGCTGGCCGCCGCGGTCGCCGACCACGCCCGGGCACGCCAGCAGACCGACGGTGTCGTCGCCGCCGCCCGCGCCGACTCGGCGCTCACCCCGAGCACGCCGCTTGCGCATCGGGAAGCGATGCGCCGGCGGGTGGCCCGGCTGCGCGCCCAACACGCCCACGTGGTGTCGGCGCAGCATCGCGCGCGGGCCCACCGCGCAAGGTTGCGGCGGCTGCGATACCGGGGAGCGCGGCGAAGGCCCGTGGGCGTGGATCGGTTGCGGCTGCCCAACACTCGGGGCGGGCTGGCGGTCCGCGCCGCACTGTCGCGACTCGGCAGACCCTATGTCTGGGGTGCGACCGGGCCCGACCGATTCGATTGCTCGGGGCTGACTCAGTGGGCGTATCGCCAGGCCGGCGTGCCGCTGTCGCGCACCACCTACACGCAGATTCACGAAGGAATCGCGGTGCCGCGCTCCCAGATTCGACCCGGCGACCTGGTCTTCCCCAGCACCGGGCATGTTCAGCTGGCGATCGGTGGCAACCGGGTGATAGAAGCCCCGCACGCCGGCGCAACCGTGCAGATCAGCCCGCTGGGCGCACATGTGGCGATCCGGCGGCCGGTGCCGTGATCGCACTGTCCCCACCTGGTGCTCGGGTGAATTGTCGGCATCGGTGGGCCTCGGTACAGTCACCGGCCATGAAGCGGTCAGCTCCCGAGCGTCGGCCCACCGCAGCGATGTTGGGCTGAGCAGATGGCAACCCGCGACGACGTGCTCGATGCGATCGACCGCATCGAACGGGCCGGCGGCGCGGGCGAGGCCACCCGCGTGGCCCAGGCGGCCCTGACCTTGCCGTTGCCGCCCTCGGGCTACGACGACGTGCTAAGCCGCCTGGGCTCGACCGGTGACCAACAGCAGGGCCGGGCGGCGCAATCCATGAGGCTGGCCGAAGCTGCTCTGGCGCACCAACTGTCAACGGCCGCAGACTTCGACCGGCAGATCATTGAAGCGCTGCGCCACGCGCACAAGACCACGCTGGAAGGCCGCCGCCGCCTCGACGACCTCGAGGCCGAGATAGCCGGCGCCGCACGTTCCTGGGACCTGAGTACCGCCGCGGGCGCACGTGAATTCCAGAGGTTCTTGGTCGGCAGACTCGGGCAGATCATCAAGGTGGTCGAAGAGACGAACGATGACGACGCCTCCAAGGAGGCGCTTGCCACTGCGTTGACGGGGCTGTACCTCGGCGCGCCATCGGATCGCCACGAGCCGACGCCCGCCGCGGACGACCAGACGCTCCCGGTGGACGCCGAGACCGAGCCCTTTCCGGACGCACCGGCTCCCTATCCGGACGCACTGGCCGATGACCAGCCTGAGGCGGACGACCAGGAGGCACCGCAACGGCTGCCGCAGTTGGCCACGCCGATGTTCCCGGGCATGGGTTCCGATGGCCCGGGCTTCGGGGCCATGCCGGCCGCTATGCCGTCCGGATTTCCGATCAACGGGCCGACGTCCGGATGGGGCCGTGACGACTTGCCCGCCGAGGATGATGACGGGGCCGAGGAAGCGGCGGTCAACCCTCCCGATGACGCCGACGCCGACGCCGACCGCGACACGTCGGAGCCGGAGCCGGGGGAGCGGGGGCCGGTCACTGTGCGGCTGCCCGACGGCGAGACCACGACCGTGACCAACCCGCAATTGGCTGCGGCGATGCAGGCCGTCGCCGATGGACAGTCGGTCGTGGAGGCATTCCGCAGCCAAGGCATCCACGTCCCACCGCCCGGAACACCGGTGGTGGCAGCGGTTGACGTGGCCAGCCTGCGTCCCGGAGACATCGGCGTCTTCACCGACCGTCATGCCCTCGCTGTGGGCGCCGGCAAGGCGCTACTCGACGGGCAGGTCCATTTGGTGGAGAACCTGCGTGGTCCCGGATTCCTGGGTTGGCAGCACGCGCCGGCCCTGGCCCAGGAGCCCGCGCCGCCCGCCGAGCCGGTCGCGACCAGGCCGGCGACGGCGCTCGGTGGCCTTATGCGCTTGAAAAAGGCGGCGCCAACCGTCATCGTCGATTAGCCAGGAAGGTGGAACATGCCCGAGAAGATCCACGTCAACCAGGACGTTCTGACCAACGCGGCTGGGAACCATCAAGAGGCGTCGGACTACCTGTCCACCGTCGCGGCCTCACACGAGGGGATCCAGGCGACCCTGAATTCGCTTGGTCCGATCTACGGTGATTTTCGCCAGGCGGCCGGTTCGCTGCTCGACGCACGCAAGGACTGCTACGACGACCAGTCGACTGAACATTCGACTGTCGCGGACAATCTGCACCGTGCGGTGGCGATGTGGAACAAGAATGAAGAAGACGCCGCCAACGCCTTCGGGCACCTCACCGATGGGCACCGATGACTGAGCCGAATCCGGCTTTCGACACGATCCACCCCAGTGGGGATGTGCTGTTCCGCTCGTGCCGTGGCGGCTATCTGCACAGTGTGGTGCTCACTGAGGCGGTGATGGACACCGACGTGCACCGCCTTGCGGAGGCGATCGTGCTGGCCGCGGACGTCTCGTTTCTCAAGGCGGCGTTGGAGATCCGGCGAGAGATCGTCACGACCGGGCACGTGCCCTCTGCTGCGGTGCCCACCACTGACGATCTGCGGGTGGCCACCGAGCGGCTGCTGGCTCACAAATTGCACCCAGGCGAGGAAGCCGGCGGCTAAAGCACCCACCGTCCGGCAGCATCTGCGTTGGGCGCGATGTCGGCGGGGGGATCAACCACCGTGTCGCCGAACAGCTTTCGGGCCCGCTCCAGCAACGCGAGAACCTCGCTCAACTGCGCTGCACAACCCGTGCTCGGGGACCCGACATCAGCCACGATTTGCACGCTACCGACCGCCCCAGGGGCTGACAATTCACCGCGCGCAGTGGCTGTGGAAGGTTGCCCGAATGCCGTCGGCGCCGCGGCCCGATGAGAGCGAATTCGGATCAGAGTGCCGGGACGGCAACGGTACGCTTGCGCGGTGGCACTCTTCGGTCGGCGGTCGGCGCGCCAGCGCCTCCGGAACGCGGCCCGGGAATCACTGACGATCCCGGCCTTCAGCGCTCCGGTCGACTGTAGTTCCTGGGTGCTCGGCGGACTGTGGCCCGCCGAGCTGGCGACGATCACCCCGGAGACCGCCCCGCTTGCCGACTACCTCAATGCCGATCTGCAACGCATCGCGCATTCGGCCAACGAGAAGCTCCACGCCATCAGCCGATCAGATCTGACCGGCCCGGCGCGCCAGGCCGCGGAGACCCGGGTCATCAACGTCGCTAGAGCGTTCGCCGTCCTCCGGGTGGAGTCGACGGTGCGCCAACTTCACAAGGAAGCCCTGGACTTCGGCGGCGAGTACATCAGCCTCAACGCCGCCCCGGTCCCGGCGCCGGCTCCGGCTTCGGTGTCGCGGCCCACCGAGGTCCCGGCCGAGCCCGTCGCGGCGCCTCGCTCGCCCGAACCGCCCGAGCAGCCTTCGGAGAAACCGGCCCAGCGGGCCCGGCATCGGCTGCCGAAATCCGGCGCCGCCGCCGTGCCTGGGGTAGCACCACTCGATCCGCCACCGGTGACTGTGCCGCCGGCGGCGGTGACTTCTGAGCCTTCCGAGATACCACCGCAGGCACCGGAGGTCGCCGAAGTGCCCGTGATGCCGGAGGTATTGGAACCGGAGCGCCTCGCGGAGCCATACGCCCCGAGGTCGACCGCGATCGGCAGTATCGAAGACCAGCAGCCGCCCACGGCCGCATTCCCGACCGAAGCGATCGACGTATCGGCGGTCGAGCCGGTCGTCGTCCCGCCGGTCGAGCCGGCTTCCCCCGCCTCGCAACCACCCGCGGCGGCTCAACCCGAACCGGACCCCGAACCCGTCGCGCCCGCGCCCGTCGCGCCGATAGTCGCCGAGTCCGACGAGCAGCGACTCCAACGCTTACTGGCCTTCGTCGCCCGCCAAGAACCCGGACTGCGCTGGGCGATCGGCGCCTTTGCCGACGGCACCACCCGCCTGGTCACCGACATCGCCCACGGATGGGTCCCGTCCGGGATCGAGCTGCCCGAGGGCGTGCAACTGCTCGAACCCGGCCGCCGCAATGGCAACGCCACCGAGATGCTGGGCAACCCGGCGGAGTCGGTCAGCTACAGTCCCGGCGACCGTCTCGGCTGGGCCAGTGATTTCGCGGTCACCGACACCTCGGTCGCGCCCCGCGAGCTGCAGCCCATCGACGATCTCGGCTGGCGACTCAGCGAGGCCACGCACTGGCGCGAAGGACTGCCACGGATGGCCAACACCCTGGTGAAGGCAGGCGCCGCCGGCACCGGGGTAGTCGAGGCCGAAATCGACTTGCTGCGTGTGCATCTGGACACCATGCGCTACCAGCTGTTGGCGCAGTATCCCGACTCCGACATCGCCTTGGTGCTGAACTGCATGCTGTTGGCCGCCTCCGAAGGCATGGCGACCGGAGACACCGTTTCGGCCAACTACCACTACAGCTGGTTTCGGACGCTCACCGCACCGCCCACGGGCCCGTGGGATTCACAGATTTGACGGGCATCGATGAATTGACGCTGTTCATACCGGCTGGACATACTTAGCCAATGTCGGGGGCGGAGAGCCACGCGGAACTCAGCGACAAGGACCTCGTGGAGTCCGTGTTGCGGGATCTGCGTGAGGCCGCCGAGAAGTGGGAAGCGCTGGTCGCCGAGGCTGAGAACACTACCTACAGTGTCGATCTCGGCGATGTTCGTGCCGTGGCCAACGCCGACGGCCGGCTGCTCGAGCTGAGCCTGCACCCGTGCGTGGTCAGCGATTACACGCACAGCGAGTTGGCGGATCGGCTCAATCGCGTCTTTACCGCACTGCGCCAGGAAGCCCAGTCCGACTTCGAGACCCGCTACGGCATCAGCCCGGCCTGACAGTGGCCCGCAGTCCTACCAGTTCAGGGCGGCCATCTCACGTTTCGTGTCGCACACGGCGCGCACCGCCGAGTCGATGTCGACGGCGGTGATGGTCTTGAGGTCGTCGATCGTCACCGGCTGCCCGGCACGTTTCTGGGCGGCCACCCGAGTGTCGCGGGCCAGTTCGGCCTCCTCGATCACGTTGCGGGCGAACCGGCCATTGTGCATGACATTGATGCCGTGCTCGCCGCGTGGGCTGACGTAGCCGCGGATCGTGGTCACCATCGCTAGGAAGCGTTGGCGTGCTTCGGGATTCAGTACGGTGGCGCGACTGGAACCGTAGCGCTCACCGATCTCGACGATCTCTTCGGGGGTGTAGGACTCGAACCGGATCTTGCGGTTGAATCGGCTGGCCAGACCCGGGTTGACGGTCAGGAATTCATCGACCTGGTCTTCGTAGCCGGCGGCGAGGAAGCAGAAGTCGAAGCGGTGCTTCTCCAGCGCGATCAGCAGCTGGTTGACGGCCTCCATGCCGATCATGTCCGGGGTCCCGTCCTGGTGGCGTTCCACCAGTGAATAGAACTCATCCATAAAAAGGATTCCACCCAACGCCTTTTCGATCAGCTCATTGGTTTTGGGCCCGGATGATCCGATGTGCTCGCCGCAGAAGTCCGATCGGCGCACCTCGGTGATCTCCGGGTTGCGCACGATACCCATGCCGGCGTAGATCTTGCCCAACGCCTCGGCGGTGGTGGTTTTGCCGGTTCCCGGCGGGCCGACCAGCAGCATGTGGTTGGTCTGGCCTTCCACGGGCAGGCCGTGCTCGAGTCGCATGGCACGGATTTCGAGCTGGTCCTCCAACGCCTTGACCGCGCGTTTGACCTCGGCCAGGCCGACCTGCCTCTCCAGCTCGGCACGACCCTGCTCCAACAGCTCAGCGCGGCGGTCCAGAGCGTTGTGTTCGTCGAGCTCCGCGCGACTCTTCGCCGAACCCGCATCCCAACGGTCGCTGCGACTGTCGATGATCTGTTCTTCGGTGACCACCAGGCGCAGATTCGGTTCGGCCAGCGCGGCCTTGGCCGGTTCGGTCAGCACACCGTTGATGGCCGCCTTGGACAACCAGACCTGAGCCTTGTCCTCCTCGCCGAGCTGGCGGTGCACCATGCCGCGCAGATAGGCCAGATCCGCAGCCAGCAACGGGATCTCGCTGGGGTTGATCGATGCGGTGAGCACACCCGCCGGGAATCGCTCCGAGGAACGCGTCTGCCCGGTGATGTCGACGCGGTCCAGCCAATCCAGTGCCACCCGGCCCTGGCCCAGGTGCGCGGCCGCATAGCCGGCCAGGGCGCACACGGATGCGGTGACCGCCGGCATGACGATCGCCCGGTCGGGGAGCTCCTCGGCGGCGACCGTCAGCAGATCCGGCCAGCGCTGGGTGACGAACATCAGGTAGGCGCGGCCGAGCTGATGCCACTGATAGTTGATCCAACTGTCGAGCAGGGCTTCGTCGGCCAGCAGGGCGTCGGCACGCTCGTATTCACCGGCGACGGTCAGCGCCGATGCCAGGGCCAGACCCACGTGCGAGGCGTCGGTCACCGTGATCGACAGATACGGTCCCAGCGGGATCTGGGCGGCCAGGTGCCTGCCCAGCCGGGTGGTCTCCTTGTGCAGCCAGTCGCTGTTGGCGTAGAGACGCTTGAGCGTGTCCAGCTCGGTGTCGCCGCAGGCGATACGGCCCAGCCAGGCGTCGGCCATGGAGGGATCGGCCTCCGTAGCGGCGACGAAGTCGGTTAACGCGTCGGGGGAGCCGTAGCGCCCGTCCATGCTCACCATGGCCCGGTCGAAGTGTCGACGGGCCGCCAGCAAGTCACTCAATGTCCGTCGTCCTCTGTCGCGCGTCCAGGGTCTCCGGCTGGCAACCGATGCGATGCGGTGTCATCGCGACGACATCGGCGCCAGCGCCTCCGGGCTGCAGTACCGGTTTTCCGCCCGGAACAACTCCACCGTAGCCAGCCACGATTTCCCGGCGGCCGCAACCCGTACCGCGTTCCGGTCGATCTGCTCGATACTCACCTCGACTGCGTCCGGTGGTGGCGGCGGCGTCCCGGGGGGTGCCACGGTGATCACGGTGGCCGGCCGCGGCGACGGCGCAATCGGCCCGTCCACCACGCTGACGGTGGTGCGCGGCGTCGGCCGGGATTCGCCGACCACAGCCACTTCGGGCATTCGGACGCTGGCCCAGCGGGCCTTGTCCCGGGTGTGCACGCAGACCCGTTCGCCGGCACCCGCGGCCCGGATGACGATGCGCTTGGCGATCAGGTCCTCGGCGGCGATGAAGACGCGGCTCAACTCGCCGGAGTCGGTCAGCGGCACCATCAGCCGGTCGCCGTTGGCCAGCTTGCCGATCAGGACTCCCGACGGACCGATCTCGATGGGCAGGCTGGCCGGCAACCGGCCGGGCCGCAGGCCGCGCAGCTGCGGGCGGGGGGCGCACATGTTGGCCTCCAGCGCGGCGGCCTGCTCCCCGTTGAGCCGGTGCAGCACCACCGAGGGGGGAGTCGGGGCCGGCTGCGGTGTCTGCAGGGTCACGGTGGCCGTACACGTCCCGTCCGGGAACACCGTGACGTTCTGGATCACCTCATCGACCGGCAGAGTCCACGCCTGCGCCAGCAGCTGGGCACTGATGTCGCGGGCCGGATAGGCATAGGTCGTCACCCAGCCGCCCTCGGTGCGCAGCGTCTTCCAGCGCTCGGCGCCGGCCAGCAGCGAACCACCGCCGAGGCGCCGATCCAGTTCGACCAGGTCGCTGGCGGTGGCCACCCGGGCGCGCAGGCCCTCGCAACGGAGCAGGCCGGCAATCCGTTGCGCGACGGCGACCGCGGTGGCACCCAGCGTGGTGCGCCACCGCAGCGCCGCGGTGTTGTCGGTGACCCGCAGTCTCAGCAGCAGCCAGGTCTCCCGCTGGCCGGCGTAGGGCGGGGTGCCGATCTCGGTGTCGTAGACCCGGGGGTAGTCGCCGGTGGTGGCCCGGCGGGCTCCGATGCTGATCACACTCATGGATTCCAGGACCAACCCGAGGGCGTGCCGCAGCATCGGCAGCAGCTCGGCGACGTCCACGACGTTGTCGGTCTCCACGTTCACCGATCCGGTGGCCACGGTGGCCGCATGCGCCCGGCCCAGCAGGTGGACTGCCACCACCGCCACACCGTCGGAGATGCGGACGCCGCCGCCGGCGCGGTTGTTGGCCACCGTAATCGGCTCGCTCCGGGCCGCCTGCCGCGCCTTGGAGGGGCGTCGCAACCACAGCAGTGCCCACGACCACGCCGGCTGCCCCCACCACGGCACCAGCACCACCAGCACCGCCAGCACGACCGCCACCGCGACACCGATCAGCCCGCCCAGCGCCCAGCCCGCCAGACCGCACAGGGCGACCGTCGTCGCGCAGAGCAGCCGCCGGTTGCTCGACGGCGGGAACCCGGTCAGCCGGACCCGGTTCTGACTCACTTGGTGGCCCTCCGGATCCGCGCGGTGATCGCGGCGGCCAGAACGGTCGTGGCGATCACGCCGAGGAATGCCAGGGCAACGGTGCGGGCCCGATGGTCCGGCGGCGGTGGCGGCGGTGCCGGGGTGATCACCCGCTGCTGTGAGCCTGGTGCCAGCGGGTCACCCGCCGGCACGTTGAAGGTCAGTGCCGCGACCGGGTCGACCAATCCGTAGCCGACCCGGTTGTCGACGCCCGCGGGCGGATTGTGTGCGGTCTGCATGATCCGGTTGATGACCTGATGTGCGGTGAGCTGGGGGTATTTCGCCCGCACCAGGGCGGCGACGCCGCTGACGTAGGCGGCCG
>LZME01000114.1 GCA_001673575.1 Mycolicibacter heraklionensis
GCCCGTTGGACAGGAACACCCCGTCGGGCTTCAGGTCGGCGATCGCCGCGAAGTCCACCGACGACGGCAGTACGTGGCTGCGGATTCCGCGCCGCGAGAAGTTTCGCGGCGTGTTGGTCTTGATGCCCAGGTCCAGCGCGGCGATGGTGAACCGGTGTGCGCCCTCGGGTTCCACCACGTATCCCGCGTCGGTGCTGACCTGGCCGGCGAGGTCGGCGCCGAGCATCGACGGCTGTTCGCGGACCCGGGTCACCAGCTCATCCGGCGATGCCAGCGCGTCACCGGAGAACACCCCGGCCTTCATCGATCCGTGATTGCGCAGGTGACGCACGATGGTCCGGGTGTCAACCCCGGCGATACCGACGATACCCTGGCGGACCAGCTCGTCGTCCAGCGTGCCGGTGGCCCGCCAGTTCGACGCGCGCGGCGACGGGTCACGCACCACATAGCCCGCCACCCAGATCTTTTCGTCGCGGCTCTCCCCGTCCTCGCGGTTCCAGCCAGTGTTGCCGATCTGCGGTGCGGTGGCCACCACGATCTGCCGGTGATAACTGGGGTCGGTCAGGGTCTCCTGGTACCCGGACATGCCGGTGGAGAACACCGCCTCGCCCAAGGTCTGTCCCACGGCCCCGAACGGTGTTCCGGTGAACGTCCGGCCGTCCTCGAGAACCAGCACCGCTCGCGAGTTCATCTGTCGTCTTCCTCTTCTTCTAACCAACGGCTGTGCTCAGTCCGGTCGTCCGCGCGGAAGCCGGTGTCTATCTCGGTGCCCGACGGCAGTCGCCAGCGGATCGCCAGCACCCCGTCGGAGGGTCGGGTGGGCAAGGAAGGAATCGTGCGCCCGGCGATGCCGCGTTCGGTGCGGACCGCGATCACCGTGTCTGCGGGAATCCAGATCGGCCGGGCGCCGCTGCGCTGCACCATGATTCCTTCGGGGTAGCGGGTCAGCACCGCCTTGGTGCGATAGCCCAGGTCGCCGACCACCACCCGGTCGTTCCACTTCGGGGCCAGCGTGCACCCCAGGTACTGCCCGCGGGTGGCAGCCACGGTCGGCGCCCCCACGGTGTCGGGCACCGTCGGCAGGGTCCCGATCAGCGCGTCCTGCAGCTGGCCGCGGCGGCGCCAGCCGCGCATCATCAGTCGGATCACCACGCCGATCAGCACCACCAGCAGAAAAGCGAAGACCAGCGAGCCGATCAACGTGGGGGTGTTCATGCCGGGCTCTTCCCGTCCCGGGCGGTGATCCGGCCGCGCAGCAAGGTCGCGGTGACGGTCGCGGGCAAGGTCATGTCTTCATAGGGGGTGTTGTCCGAGCGGCTGGCCAGCTGCGCACCGGTGACCACCCAGGTGGTGTCGGGATCGATGATGGTCAGGTTGGCCGGCTCGCCCACCTCTAATGGACGGCCCTGGTCGGGCAGGCCGACGATCTGGGCCGGCCGCTCGCTCATCACGCGGGCCACGTCGCGCCAGGTCAACAGGCCGGTCTGCACCATCGTGGCCACCACCACCGACAGTGCGGTCTGCAGGCCCAACATTCCGGGCCGGGCCGAGGCGAATTCGCAGGTCTTCTGGTGTTCGGCGTGCGGGGCGTGATCGGTTGCCACGCAGTCGATCACGCCGTCGGCCAGGGCGCGGCGCAGGGCGACTGTGTCACTGGCCTCGCGCAGCGGCGGGTTGACCCGGTTCATCCCGTCGTAGTCGACGAGCCGGCTGTCATCGAGCATCAGATGATGCGGGGTGACTTCGGCAGTCACCGAGATACCTTGCGCCTTAGCCCATTTGAGGAGCTCGACCGTCCCGGCGGTGGACGCATGGCAGATGTGCAGTCGGGCGCCGGCGTCGCGGGCCAGCAGGACGTCCCGGGCCACGATCGACTCTTCGGCTACGCGCGGCCAGCCGGCCAGGCCCAGCCGGGCGGCGTTGGGCCCCTCGTGGGCGACCGAGCCGACAGTCAGCCGCGGCTCCTCGGCGTGCTGGGCGATCAACACCCCCAGTCCGGTCGCGTACTCCAGCGCGCGTCGCATCACCAGCGGGTGGTCCACACAGACACCGTCGTCGGAGAACATCCGAACACCGGCGGTACCGGCGGCCATCATGCCCATCTCGGTCAGCTGCGTGCCGCCCAGTCCGACCGTGACGGCGCCGACGGGGTGCACGTCGACCAGGCCGATCTGCTGGCCGCGCGCCCAGACATGGTCGGTGACCACCGGAGAGTCGGCCACCGGATCGGTGTTGGCCATCGCGAACACCGCGGTGTAGCCGCCCAGGGCCGCCGCCGCCGAGCCGGTTTCGATGTCCTCGGCGTACTCGCGTCCCGGTTCACGCAGATGGGTGTGCAGGTCGACGAAGCCTGGTAGCAACACCTGTCCGGGCGCATCAATGACCTCGCAGTCGTCCGACACGGACAGTCCGGTCCCGATCTGGGCGATCTGGCCGTCTTCCACCAGGACGTCGACCTGGTCACCTTCGCCGTAGCACCGCACTCCGCGAATCAGCACGCTCACAGCTCTGCCTCCCCCGGGGATTCGCTACCCACCAGCAGATGGAACAGCACCGCCATCCGCACATGCACACCGTTGGAAACCTGTTGCAGCACCGCGGATTGCGACGAGTCGGCTACCGACGAGGAGATCTCCATGCCGCGCAGCATCGGACCGGGGTGCAGCACCACCGCGTGGTCGGGCAGCATCGCCCGACGCTTCTCGCTCAATCCGTAGCGCACCGAGTACTCCCGCGTCGACGGGAAGAATCCGCCGGTCATCCGTTCGGCCTGCACCCGCAGCATCAGCACCGCGTCGGCGGCCGGCAACTCGGCGTCGAAGTCATGCGAGACCGTCACCGGCCAGTCGGCCACCCCGACCGGCAGCAGGGTCGGTGGAGCTACCAGCACTACCTCGGCGCCCAGGGTCGACAGCAGGCTCACGTTGGAGCGCGCCACCCGGCTGTGCACGATGTCGCCGACGATGACGACGCGGCGGCCCTCGATGCCGCCGAGCCGCTGACGCAGCGTCAGGGCGTCGAGCAATGCCTGGGTGGGGTGCTCGTGGGTGCCGTCACCGGCGTTGATCACCGCCGGGGCTGTGGCATCGGCGGCCAGAGCCTCCGCGGTCCACTCGGAAAGCAGGTGCGCCGCGCCCGACGACGGATGGCGGATGATCAGCGCGTCGGCGCCGGCCGCGCGCAACGTCAACGCGGTGTCGCGCAGCGACTCGCCCTTGTTGACCGAGGATCCCGACGCGGACACGTTGATCACGTCGGCGCTCATCCACTTACCGGCCACCTCGAAGGAGACCCGGGTCCGGGTGGAGTTCTCGTAGAACATGGTGATCACCGTGCGCCCGCGCAGGGTGGGCAGCTTTTTGACCTCGCGCCCCACCAGCGCCTGAGCGAAGCGGTCGGCGTCGTCGAGGATCGCGGTGGCCTCATCACGGCTCAAGTCGCCGGCTGCCAGCAGATGCCTGGTGCTCATCGGGTAATCACCACCTGGTCGCGACCGTCGTGTTCAGCCAGTAGGACGTGCACGCTTTCGCCGCGGGCGGTCGGCACGTTCTTGCCGACGTAGTCGGCGCGCACCGGCAGTTCGCGGTGGCCGCGGTCCACCAGCACGGCCAACTGCACGATCCGGGGCCGGCCGACGTCGCGCAGCGCGTCCAGTGCGGCCCGTACCGATCGGCCGGCGAAGAGCACGTCGTCGACCAGGATCACGCACGCGTCGTCGATGCCGCCCGCCGGAATCGAGGTGGGTTCCAGGGGCCGCGGGGGTTGACGCATCAGGTCGTCGCGGTACAAGGTGATGTCCAGCGCGCCGTGCGCGACGTCGACCCCGCAGAATTCGCTGATCTTGGCGGCCAGCCGCTGGGCCAGGGTGACACCGCGGGTGGGAATACCCAACAGCACGACGCGCGGAGCGTTAGCCCTATCGGGGTCGTCTAAGGCCGTCTTCTCGATGATCTGATGCGCGATCCGAGAAATAGTGCGACCCACATCCGCCGAGGACATCAATTCCCGGTCGGTGCTGGAATTACCGGCAGCGCCCATGCGAAACCGCAGGACCTCCTTCTCCGCCTCGCAGGACGGATCGTTAAAGGATGTCGAACTGCCGGGTAGCTTAACATCCGCCCACGGGCTGCCTTGCGCGGGCGTGCGCGGATGTGCGCGCAAGTACGGCGTGTCGGCCTACAGACACGCACCCTCGCGCAGGAAGGTAAGGACGCCCGGACCCGGGGACGCCGCTAACCTGACCGGGTGAATCTCGACCCGAATCAGGCGCCGCTGCGCGAGGCCTGCGACACCGGCCTGCTCGCCGGAGTGGTGACGCTCGTCTGGCAAGGCGGCTCGGTGCTGCAGGTCAACGAGATCGGCCATCGCGATGTCGGCGCCGGCCTGCCGATGACCCGCGACACGATCTTCCGGATCGCCTCCATGACCAAGCCGGTCACCGTCGCCGCCGCGATGACCCTGGTCGACGAAGGACGGCTGCGGCTGACCGACCCGATCGCGCACTGGTTGCCGGAGTTCGCCGCGCCGCGGGTGCTGGTCGACCCGGCCGGTTCGCTGGAATCCACCACCGCGGCGCGGCGCGCCATCACGGTCGGCGATCTGATGACGCACCGCTGCGGCATCGGCTACGGGTTCTCGGTACCCGGTCCGATCGCGCGGGAGTACCAGCGGCTGCCCTTCGGGCGCGGGCCCGAGGCCTGGCTGACGGCGCTGGCAGCACTTCCCCTAGTGGATCAGCCCGGAGAGCGCGTCACCTACGGCCACGGCACCGACGTGCTGGGCGTGCTGATGTCGCGGATGGAGGGCAAGCCGCTACCGCAGGTGGTCGAGGAACGGATCCTGGGCCCGCTGGGGATGACCGACACCGGTTTCTGCGTCACACCGCAGGCACGCGGGCGCAGCGCCACCATGTACCGCGTCGACGGGGACACGCTGCGCGACGACGCGTTGGGGCCGGTACCGATCGCGATGCCGGCGTTTCCCAACGCCGGGGGCGGCTTGATGTCCACCGCCGACGACTATCTGGCGTTCACCCGGATGTTGTTGGCCGACGGGATGTTCGACGGCACCCGGGTGCTCTCGGCCGAATCGGCGCGGGCGATGCGCACCGATCAACTCACCGACGACCAGAAGCGGCACCCCTTCCTGGGCGCCCCGTTCTGGGTGGGCCGCGGGTTCGGGCTCAATTTGTCGGTGGTGACCGACCCGGCGAAGTCCCAACCGCTGTTCGGGCCGGGCGGTGCGGGCACGTTCGGCTGGCCGGGCGCCTACGGCACCTGGTGGCAGGCGGACCCGGCCGCGGACCTGATCCTGATCTATCTGGTCCAGAACTCGCCGACGCTGTCCACCGACATGGCCGTCGCGGTCGCCGGCAACACCTCGATTGCCAAGCTGCGGGTGGCGCAGCCGAAGTTTGTCCGGCGGACCTACGCCGCCCTGGGGCTCTGAGCCTCGGCTAGTGGACCACGGCCAGTAGCGATGCCGCAGCCTCGGCAAGAGCACGATCGCCGTGCAGCTCGGCGCGCCGACGTCCTTGTTCGACGGTGATCCCACGACTGGCCAGCCGCCACAGCGTGTCCTGATCCAGGCGCACCGACGCGGCGGGGTCTTCGACGAGCTCCGCAGTCAGGTCCCACCCGGTGCCGTCGGCAACCATCGACCAGCGTCCGCCGGCCGGACCGGTGATCTCGAACCGAACCGAGGTGCCACGCGGACACCTGTGGTCCTGCAGCGCGACCGGCACAGCGTGCAGGAACGTCACGAGTACCGCATGCTGCAACTTCACCTCGTCCGCGCCGGGGCGCGACACCGCGTCTCGGATCTGCTGTTGGTGCACCCAATACTCGGTGAACTCCCGAGCGATATCGAGCCAGGCCGGGCTGGTGCCGGTGCCCGCCCACGACACGTTCAGAGCTGCGGCGCCTGCCAGATCGACGCTCGCCCAAACGGCATCCAATTGGGGGCCCAGATGAGCCAACAGATCGATCATGGTCTCGGGGCTGCACTGCCGCATCGCCCGGACAAACTCGCCGTTGACCCGGGCCAGGTAATTCGGCAGCGACTCGTCGTCGGCGAACACCGCACCGCGATGCCCGTCGCGGCCACCGGAGATGCGCCGCAGGTAATCGTTGAGGATGTGCGCGGTGAGGTCGCGCACATCCCAGCCCGGGCAGATTGTCGGCCTGTCCCAGTCCGCGGGGGCCAGCGACCTCAGTAGGTCGAGCAGCGCTTGGCGTTCCACCGCGAACAGCTGCCTGGTGTCGAGCGGGATCATCGAATTGAGTAAACCGCCTCTGCGGCCGCCCGCGCGAACGAATTCCTCGGCCTAGAGGCTTGCCCCCGCGCGGCGGGCCCTCTCCAGCGCCGCGTCGCGCATCTGTGCCCGCTCTTCGGCGGTCCAGCGCGTGGTCGGCTCGAAGACCAGGGTCTCGACGGCATAGCCCAGCATGGTGAACACGTACTCCAGATACGGCCGCTGGAAGTCCTGCAGGTCGGCACGGTCGCCGTCGTAGGCACTGGAGCGGGTCAAGATGAGTTGCAGCGGCTTGCCCTCCCCCAACGTGCCCACGTGCTCGCCGCGCTCGTTGAGGGTGAAGCTGGCCATCGGCTGCACGATGACGTCGATCCAGGCCTTCAGTGCATGCGGCACATGCCAATTCCACATCGGCGAGGACACCACCAGCCGATCGAATGACCGGACCCGCTCGATCTCGGCCAGCACCTGCGACCAGATCTGCTTCTGCTCGGGGGTTCGGCGCTCGCCGTAGAGCGGAGCGAACTTGGCGAACGCTGCGTCGCGCCCGAACACCAGCATGTCGTCGGTCCACACCGAGAACCGTTCGACGTCGCCGACCGCTGCCGCGGGCGCGGCGGCCAGGAACGCCTGGGTCAGCGCCGAGGACAGCGAGTGCTCTTGCTTCGGGCTGGCCTCCACCCACAGAGTTTTCATGGTGTCCTTCGCCTCGGTCAGATCATCGAGATCGGTGAGATCTTCACGCCGGCCTCGAGAGCGCCCGACAGCTCGCGTGCCACGTCGTAGTCGAAGACGACGTGTCCGCAGATGACGTCGACATCGCGTTTGGCGCGCTGTAGCGGGTTGGTCACGAACTGCGCGCTGGCGCCGGAGGCTTCGAGCAGATCGGCGATCACGGCCCGGGATTCGTGCACGATATAGGCGGCCGCCGCCCGGGCATCGGCCCGAACGGGGCGACCGATCCGCTCCCGCGCGTCCACCGCGTCTTGAATCCGGCCGGCGGTGTCATCGAGAAGCCCGCGCAGCGCACGCAGTCGAACTCGCGCATCGCCGAGGCGGATCTGGGCCGCCGGCTGATTCTTCTGCGCGGCACCGGAATACGCCAGCACCCGTTCGGTCAGGCGCTCGGCGAACAGGTCGGCGACCCATTCGGCCGACCCGAGGGCGGGCATCGCGGCGACCAGGGCCAGCGCCGGGACCATCGGCCACCGGTACGCCGAGGCGTCATGCAGCTCGGCGCCGGGGGCGGTTCCGGAGTAGATGTCGAGGACCTTGACCAGCCGGTGCGACGGGACGTGCACATCCTCGATGACGACATCGTTGGAGCCGGTGGCCCGCATACCCGCGGTGTGCCAGACGTCCTCGATACGAATGTCGGCCGCCGGGAGCAGCACCAGCGCCGGGTAGGGAGCCTCAGAGCCGTCGCTGGGCCCGCAGATCGCCCCCACCATGATCCAGTCGGCGTCGGCCACCCCGGTCGCCCACGACCAGCGCCCGGACAGCCGGATGCCGTCACCGTCGGGCACGCCGCGCCCGGTCGGCGCCAACGGCGCCGGGCACAGCACTGGCCCGTCGGCGAACACCTCGTCCTGGGCCTGCTCACCGAAGAGCGCCAGCATCCAGTTGTGCAGCATGTAGAACCCGAGCGTCCAGGCACTCGACGCGCAGCCGTGCGCCATGCGCCGAATCGGGTCGAGGATCTCGGGAAACTCGGCCTGCCGCCCGCCATAGCGGGCCGGCAAGAGCAGGTCGGCCAGTCCGGACTCGCGGAAGTCGTCGACGGTCTCGGCCGGCAGTCGGCGCAGCTCCTCGGCTGCTGCGGCGCGTTGCGCCAGTCTGGAGATGAATTCCTCGGGCATCACCGGTGCCGTCATGGTCGCCATGCCCGGACCGTACCATACCTTTTGGTATGGAGATCAGTGTCGCAGCATGACGTCCAGGAACTGTTCCCGCCCACTCGCCGCTCGTGCGCTCGGTGCCGAAACGGACAGATGCAGAAACCCGATTCCGGCGGCGAACGTCGCGTTGGCACGCATGTCTGCCTCATCGGCGTCGAAGCCGTCATCGAGAAACGCCTGCCGAACCGCCTTGAGCACCCGCAGATCCGAGCTGCGGACCGCCGCGGCGACGTTGTCCTCCGACCGGGCCCATTCGCGCATGGCACGTTCGAGCATCCAATGGGCGGGCCCGACCAGGGCAGCCATCATGCGCGACAACCGCTCGCGCGGCGGCAGTTCCGACAGCGCATCGAAGTCGCCACGGTCCGAGTCGCGCACTGCGGCAAAGGTGTCGACCAGCGCCTGCCGGTAGGTCTTCATATCGGCGAAATGCCAGTAGAAACTGCCTTTGGTGACCCCGAGCCGCTTGCAGAGCCGGTCGATGGTCAGCGCCTTAACGCCGTCTTCGGCCAGAATCCGGAAGCCGGCCTGCACCCAGTCCTGTACGGACAGCCGGGGATTGGCACCCGACCCGCCAACTGCGTCCGACGTGGCCATGGCGAGTCAGCGTACTGACCCGGCCGCTTCCTGCAAGGCCCGACGCGCGTACGCGCGAACGTCGGCGTCGTTGTCCTTGACCGCGAGCCCGAGCGCATCGCGAGCGGCGACGTCGGATTCGGCCCAGCGGGTCAGCCCCAGCACCGCGGCTTTGCGCACGTCGAGATGCGGGTCCTCCAGTGCCACCGTCAGCAGCGGCACGGCCGCTTCGGCGTGCGCACCGACCAGCGCGCGGGCCGCGCCGACTCGAACCTGCCACGCCGACTCGCGCAGCGCCGGTGCGATGACGGCGAGGTCCCGCGGCCCGCAGCCGATCTCGCCGAGCGCGGCCAGTGCGGCCGCACGCACCAGCGGGTCCGGGTCGCCGATCAAGACCCGCACGGCATCCGCCCCGGCGCGCAACGTCGCCAAGGCGTTGGCTGCGGCGACGCGCACTTCGCGGTTGCCGTCGCCGGCGGCGATCGCCACCGTTGCCGCGTCGTCGACCGAGACCAGTGCCCGCACCGCTTCGATGCGCACGCGGTGGTCGGGATCGGCCAGTGCGGCCCGGTAGTCCGCCGGGTCTCCGGCCCGCCGGCTGGACAACAGGTACACCACGGCGGCCCGCACCACCGGATCCGGCGAGTTCAGCTGTGCACCGGCCGACTCCGGATCGGTAACCACTTCGACGAGCTCACGCGCCCCGTCGGCAGCGGTCCGGCGCACCGCTGCGTCAGCGTCGGCGAGCGCGGCGAATAGCGCGGCGGCGTAGCCGTCGGGAGTGTGCTCGCTCAGCGCGGCGACCGCGGTACGGCGCACCGCCGGATCGGGATCACCGAGGTATCCGGCCAGATCGGCCAGTGTCGGCTCCTCCAGGGCGACGACCGCCGCGATACGCGGCGACGGCGGGTGCACCGCGGCCGGTGCGGCAACCCGTGACCCCGCGGTCGCCGGAGCCTGACCGCCCAGCAGCGGGGGCTGCGTCACCGCGTGCACGGACTGGTCGGTCGGCGGCAACCCGTCCAGTTCGGGGACGGCCACGAAGTAGGGGGCGACCGGACGCTTGAGGAATTCCATGGCGCCGTCGGCACGTTTGCGCACGTTGAGGTGGTAGCCCCACTGTGCGTCGTCACGACCGGGCAGGTCGGCGCGGTCGTGGTACAGGCCCCAGCGGGACTCGGTACGGGTCAGCGATGACCGGGCGGCCAACTCCGCGCAATCACGGATGAACGACACCTCGACGGCGCGCATCAGCTCGTGCGGGCTGCGGGCGCCCATCTCGGCGATCTCACCGCGCATCCGCTCGAAGGTCTGCACCGCCAGCGACAGTTTGGCAGCCGACTTCGGCGGCGCCACATAGTCGTTGACGAACCGGCGCAGCTTGTACTCCACCTGCGGCTGCGGAGGGCCGTCGGGATGGCGCAACGGGCGATAGATCAGCTCGTGAGCCTCGGCGAGCTGGTCGGCCGGCAGCTCCCCCGGCGCCGTGACCTCGTTCAGCGTTGCTGCCGCATCCGCACCGGCGAGGTCGCCGAACACGAAAGCGCCGATCATGTAGTTGTGCGGCACGCAGGCCAGGTCGCCGGCGGCGTACAGGCCGGCAACCGTGGTGCGAGCATTCTCGTCGACCCACACTCCCGATGCGGAATGCCCCGAGCACAAACCGATCTCGGAGATGTGCATCTCGATGTCGTGGGTGCGGTAGTCGTGACCGCGGTTGGCGTGAAAGGTTCCCCGGGTCGGGCGCTCGGTGGTGTGCAGGATGTTCTCCAGCGCCGAGAGCGTCTCGTCGGGCAGGTGCGACACCTTGAGGTAGATCGGCCCGCGTGCGGAGTCGATCTCGGATTTGACCTCGGCCATCATCTGACCGGACCAGTAGTCGGAGTCGACGAATCGCTCCCCCAGCGAGTTCACCTGATAGCCGCCGAACGGGTTGGCCACATACGCGCAGGCCGGCCCGTTGTAGTCCTTGATCAGCGGATTGACCTGGAAGCATTCGATGCCGGACAGCTCGGCACCGGCGTGGTAGGCCATCGAGTAGCCGTCGCCGGCATTGGTCGGGTTCTCGTAGGTGCCATACAGGTAGCCCGACGCGGGCAGCCCGAGGCGACCGCACGGCCCGGTGGCCAGGATCACCGCCTTGGCGCCGACGGCCACGAATTCGCCGGTGCGGGTGTGCAATGCGGCGGCCCCCACCGCCCGGCCGTCGCGGGTGAGCACCCGCACCGGCATCAGCCGATTTTCGATGCGGATCTTTTCGCGCATCGAGCGCTGCCGCAGCACCCGGTAGAGCGCCTTCTTGACGTCCTTGCCCTCGGGCATCGGCAGCACGTAGGAGCCGGAGCGGTGCACCCGTCGTACCGCGTACTCACCATGCTCGTCCTTCTCGAACTTCACGCCGTAACGTTCCAGCCGCTGCACCATCGCGAAGCCGCGGGTGGCGGTCTGATAGATGGTGCGCTGGTTGACGATTCCGTCGTTGGCGCGGGTGATCTCGGCGACGTAGTCCTCGGGCTCGGCCTTGCCGGGGATCACGGCGTTGTTGACGCCGTCCATGCCCATCGCCAGCGCCCCGGAGTGGCGCACGTGAGCCTTCTCCAACAACAGCACCTGCGCGCCGTGCTCGGCGGCGGTCAGCGCGGCCATGGTGCCGGCGGTGCCGCCGCCGATCACCAGCACGTCGCAGTCCAGCCGCTGCGGGGTAGCGACATCCGGGATCTGCAGGGACGTCTGCGTCATGACTGCTCCAATGCGGTGAGGATGGCGGCGCGCAGTCCGGGTTCTGCCCGGCCACTGCGCGGTTCCGGGACGTCGATCAGGGCCCGCAGTGGCTGTCCGGCACGCCCGAGCACCGCGACCCGGTCGCCGAGCGCCAGGGCCTCGTCGACATCGTGGGTGACGAACACGATCGTGGTCGGGTGGGATCGCCAGGTGTCGATCAGCAGCGCCTGCATGGCGGCGCGGGTGGCGCTGTCCAGCGCCCCGAACGGTTCGTCCATCATCACCGCACGAGGCGCGCCGGCCAGGCCGCGCGCCAACTGAACCCGTTGCCGCATCCCGCCGGAGAGGCTTTTCGGCAGATAGTCGCCGAAGCCGGTCAGCCCCAGCTCAGCGATCCACCGGTCGGCTTGGGCCCGCCGGCCGATGCGCGCTACACCGCGCAGGCGCAGCGCCAGCTCGATGTTGGAGCGCACCGAACGCCACGGCAGCAGCGCGTTGTCCTGGAACACCACGCCGCGGTCCCGCGAGGTGGTGGTCACTACCGCGTCGTCGGCCAGCACCTGTCCCCGATCGGGATGCAGCAGTCCGGCCAGGGCGCGCAGCACGGTCGACTTGCCGCAGCCGGACGGACCGGTCAGCACCAAGATCTCGCCGGGGCGCACCGCCAGGCTCAGCTCGTCGATCACCGGAGAGTCGGTGTAGGACAGCCGGACCCGGTCCAGCGTCAGGCTCATGCCGACCGTCATCGCCCGTTCTCCGCACTGCGCGGCAGCCAGCGGGTCAGCCGCCGCCCGACCGTCTCCACCGCAGCCGAGGTGGCGAACCCCAGCACGCCGATGGTGATGATGCCGACGAACACGTCCGGGTAGGCCAGCACCGTGTAGGCCTGCCAGGTGCGATAGCCGATGCCGAGGCGGCCGGAGATCATCTCCGCGGAGATCACGCAGATCCACGACACACCCATGCCGACCGACAGGCCGCCGAACACCCCCGGCAGGATGCCCGGAATCACCACCTGGCTCAACACATCCCAGCGCCCGCCGCCCAGGGTGCGGACCGAGTCCTCCCACAGCGTGGGTAGGGCGCGCACCGCGTGCCGGGTGCTGACCAGGATCGGGAAGAAGGCGGCCAGGAACGTGATGAACACGATGCCCTGTTCGCTGGCCGGAAAGAGCAGGATCGCGACCGGAACCAGCGCGATGGCCGGGATGGGCCGGATCAGTTCGGTAAGCGGGCCGACGACGTCGGCAGCCACCCGCGATCTACCCAGCAGGATGCCGGTGGCGACACCGACCGTCGCGGCCAGACCGAAGCCGGTGAGGATCCGAATCAGCGACTGGGCCAGATCCAGCCAGTACGCCTCGGTGCCCAACCGGCGCACCAACGTGGTGAAGACCTCATCGACGGTCGGCAGCGTGTCGAACCGCAGCCACCACCGCACGTCGGCGACGGTCAGCAACTGCCACAGCCCCAGGGCGGCCGCCACCGAGACCAGCCGCAGCACCCAGGACCACCGTAGGGTTCGGGCCCGGCGCGGTGCGGCGCCGACCGGAGCGGACGCCGCCGGGGCGCCGGCGAGGACCGCGGTCACGCCGCACCCGCCAGGGCCTGCCGGTAGTCCAGCACGACGCCACCCGGATGCGCGGCGACATAGCGCCTCGCCCCGGCGGTCGTGTCGAAAGGCAGGTAGTGCGTACCGTCGCGAACCCACGCCGATTTGTCGGCGAACCACCGAGTCCCCAGCTCGGCGTCGTGGACGTAGGCGGCCCGCAGGTGATCGCCACGGGCCGTCGCGGCGCGCACGGCATCCAGCAGCGCGTCGGAATCCGGCACCGTCACGGTGGTTTCGGATCCATCCAGCCAGAGCTCGCCGCCGACCGTCGTGGGTTTGTCGATCTCGGCGACCGTCTTGTCGTAGTCCAGCTTTCGCGCATCGAACGCCGCGCGCAGCGGCTTGTCCTCGACGAATCCGTCCACGTCGAAGTCGTCCAGCTCGGCGAAGTCCCCGATCGACTTGAGATAGGGCACGTCATTCTTCAGCGCAGTGACCAGCTGCGGCTTAAGGGTGGGGTCGAACGAGGTGCCGCCCGGTCCGTTGTAGAGGTAGACGACCTCCTGCGGCAGCCCGCTGCCCTCGGCGACGATGCGGGCCGCCTCCAACGGTTTGCGTTTCAGGAAGTCGGTGGCGTCGAGCTGGGCTTGCAGGAATGCGTCGAGCACTTCCGGGTGGGCCTGCGCATAGCTTCGGCGCACCACCACCCCGTGCAGGGTCGGGTAGTTGAGCTCGGCACCGTCATAGAGCAGCCGTGCCCGATCCTGATACACCAGCAATCCGGGCCAGGCCACGAACTGCGACAGACCTTGGACCTGACCGGATTCCAACGCTGAGGCTCCCACCTGAGGCTGCTGGTTGAGCACCTCGACGCCGGTTCCCGTGCCGGCCAGTGCGCGCAGCAGGGTGCCGTGGCCGGCCGAGCCCACGCTGGCCGACACCTTGGCCCCGGCCAGGTCGGCCAGCGTGTCCGCATGGGAGTCGGGCGACACCACCACCATGTTCAACGCACCGGCGGGGTGGTAACCGGTCACCGAAACGATCGCGGTGCGGGCCTGCTCGTTGGCCCGGGTTCGAACGCCGTTGACCAGCATGGGGTAATCCCCCATCGAGCCGATGTCGATCTTCTCGGCGAGCATCTGCGCGGTGATCGGCGCCCCGGTGTCGTAGTCCTGCCAGTCGACCCGGTAGCGCGTTCCGGTCCGGTTGGTGATGTCGGCGAGCCGGCGCTCGAGATAGCCGCGAGCGCGCAGCAGTGTGCCGGCGGTCGCGGTGTTGATGGTCTTGGACTGATAACCGACCACTACGTCGACGGAATCACCCGCGGACGTGGAATCCAGCGAGCATCCGGCCAGGACGAGAACGGCGCTGGTCAGCAGAATGAGGGATCTCTTCATGAAACACCTTGATGGTCAATGCATTCAGCGAATGAGATAGGGCATATTGACGGTGACGGCGCCGGTCGGACAGCGCGCCGCACACGGTCCGCAGTACCAGCACTCGTCGACGTGCATGAAGGCCTTGCCGTTCTCCGGGTTGATCGCCAGGGAATCCAGCGGGCAGATGTCGACGCACAGCGTGCAGCCGGAGATGCACAGTGATTCATCGATCGTCACGGGGACATCGGTACGGCCGTTGACCAGCGTCATGGATAGCTCCTTGTCAGGGTGCCGCGCATGGTGACGCGGTCACCGCGCATCCGGATGTATTCGAGATCGACGGGCCGGCCGTCCTCCAAGCTGGTGAGCCGTTCCAGCATCAGCAGGGCCGCGCCGCCGGGAAGGTGCAGGATGGCCGCGGTGTGCGGGTCGGCCGGAATCGCCTCCAGCGCCAAGGTCGCATCGCCCAGGCGCTGGCCGCTGATCTGCTCGATCAGCGGGAACACGTCGGTGGACGCCAAGGGATGGGCCAGCACGGCAGCGCCGATATCGGGCGCCAGATAGGTCTGGTCCAGGCTCAGCGGCACATCACCGAGGTAGCGCAGTCGTTCGATGAAGACCACCTGAGCACCGGCGCCGAGTCCGAGCCGGCGGGCGACCGACGGCGGGGCGCTTACCGTCGTGGCCACCCGCACCTCGTTGCGCACCTCTTGCGCGTCGAAGGTCTCCTGCAGGCCGCGCAGTGAGTCCAGCCCGTGATCGTATTTGTGCTGAGCGACGTGGGTGCCGGTTCGCGGCCCGCGATGGATCAGTCCTTCGGCCTTCAGCGCGGCCAACGCCTCACGGACGATATTGCGGGAGACGACGAACTCGGTGGCCAGTTCCGGTTCGCCGGGCAACCCGGCGTCGTAGGCGCCGGCATGGATCTGATGGCGCAACACGTCGGCGACCTGCCGGGCCCGATCCGCACGGCGGATCGGCTGCGATGCGACGTGGGCTTCGGCCATGCAGACACGCTAAGGGCCACCACCTCGGCGACCCCAGAGCTGCGAATTCCGCTGATCGGGGGGTGAAACGGATTGCGCCACCCGCCCGCTGCGGGCTGCCAGCGGAAATCTCCCGGTGTGGGCGCATTGCGCCGCCGCCGTGCCCGTGGCCGGGGTAACAATCGCGGTGAGGCTAATCGGCGACGCCGGGTGCCCGCGCATAGCGGGCCAGGGCCTCGGGAGTGAACACCGCCAACCCCAGCTCGGGGTTGTAGCCGTGAATCTCTTTCACGTCGAGTTCGGCCAGGAAGTACAGAATCTCCTTGGAGATCACCTGACCGGGAACCAGCACCGGGAAGCCGGGCGGGTACGGCACGACGAAGGTGGTCGAGACCAGGGTCTTGCCGTCGGCGACCCGGCGGCCGGCGTCGCCGAGCATCACATATTCGCGATCGGACTCCTCATAGCCTGCGTAGAACGCCAATCGCATGTCACCGAATGTGCTGGCACCGCCGGGACGAAACGCGGGGGCGAACTCGCTGAAGTCCGGCAGCGGCGGCAGGTCTTCGGTGATCTCAACGGTTTTGCGCTGCTGCAACGCCCGATCTTCGCTGCTGGCCGCCGCCCAGGCCCGGTCCAGTTCGCCGGCCACCCGGCGCAATGCGTCGAGCAGATAGTGCACGCTGGACCAGGTGACGCCAATGGTGAAGATCAACAGCACAGAGTTGATAGAGGTCTTGTTGATCTGGATGCCGAAGCGATCCATCAGGACCTTCTCGCGGAACTCGTAGCCGTTCATCCCGGTCTGACCCACGAACAGCGTTACCCGGGTCGGGTCCAACACGAATTCGTCGGAACGCCAGGCCTCGTTCCACTCCGCCAGCCCGCCCTGGCGGACCTGACGGTAGGAATTGACCGTGGAAGTCCGGAATTCGTCGGGCACCAGATCGTCCTCATCGAGAATCCGGAACCATTTGTTGATCAGCCGGTCTTTTCGAACCCGGTGGCGAAACACCAGCGCCATGTCGTAAACCCGCCGGACTATGTCAAACCCTTCGATGTCGACCTGGCGGCGGGCCAGGTCCAGTGAAGCGAGCAGCTGCTGATTCGGTGAGGTGGAGGTGTGGGTCAAAAACGCCTCGGCGAACGCATCACGCGCCAGCGCGTTGAAGTCCTTATCCCGGACGTGGATCATCGACGCCTGCCGCAGGGCCGACAGTGACTTGTGCGTGGAGTGGGTCGCATAGACCCGCACCCGTGCCGAAGGGGCGGGCAGCAGCCGGTGCTCGCTCCACTGGTCGCGATCAATTCCCTCCATGGATTCGCACCACGCTTGGTACTCGTTGGCATATCGCGGTGAGCCGAGCATGCTCTCCAGGCGTTCGGCGGCAACCATGGCGGTGCGTTGCCGGGCCCACGGCACCGCAGTCGCAAACGCGTACCAGGCCTCATCCCAAAGGAAGCAGATGTCCGGCTTGATCGCCAGGACTTCCTCCATCACCCGTTGAGGGTTATAGACAACGCCGTCGAATGTGCAGTTGGTCAAAGACAACATCCGGACCCGGTGCAGCTGTCCGGCAGCCTCCAGGTCCAGCAACGCCCGCTTGATGGTGTGCAACGACACCGCGCCATATATCGCCGTAGGCGCCAACGGGTAGGCGTCCAGATACATCGGATAAGCACCGGCCAGCACCAGGCTGTAGTGATGCGACTTGTGACAGTTCCGGTCGATCAGCACGATGTCACCGGGCCGGGTCAACGCCTGCCCCACGATCTTGTTGGCCGTCGAGGTCCCGTTGGTGACGAAGTAGGTATGGTCGGCGTTCCAGGTCTTGGCGGCCTTGTTCATCGCCACCCGGATAGTGCCGTGGGGGTCCAGTAGCGAGTCCAACCCGCCGGAAGTCGACGAGGTTTCGGCCATGAAGATGTTGCGGCCGTAGAACTCCCCCATGTCCTGCAGCGAGCGGGAATTGAAGATGCTGGCGCCGCGCGCCACCGGCAACGCGTGGAACTGACCGACCGGCTCGGCAGCGTAAGCCCGCAACGCATCGAAATACGGTGTGGCGTAGCGTTTCCGGATGCCGGCCAGCACCGTGCTGTGCAGATCGGTGACGTCGTTGAGCCGGTAGAAGGTGCGGTCGTAGACGTCGGGTTCTGCCTCGGTGTCCGCGGCGATTGATTCGTCAGTCAGCATGTACAGGTCGATGTGGGGACGCAGCAGCCGCATCCATTCGCCGCACTCGATTGCATCGTGGCTGCCATCGACGACTCCCGCGTCGTCGTTGGCGCCCAAAAGTGTGTTCATCAACGGGACCCGGTCGCGCGATCGCAGCGGAAGGTCATGCCGCACGATCGCCGCCTGAATCTCACCGTTGAGCGCTACGGCAGTGATGGCGTCCTCGACGCTGGAAGCCACCAACAGCTCGATCTGCACGTCATCGTCGACGTTACGCAGTGCGCGAAGGCTTTCCGCCAGGCTTTCCGGTGCTTCAGGCGGCGAGTCGTCGGCCAGCAGCACGGTGTAGAACTGCTGCCGCCGGGCCTGTGCCACCAATTCCTGATCGGCCAACGGTGAACCGATGTCGAACAACGCCGCCCGGTCCCCATAGTCCGACAGCAGCCGCACCACCAGCGATACCTGCTCGGTCAGCGACACCGTCGCCATGCCTTCGAGGTAGTTGCGAAACGCCGTCAGCCTTCCCGCGCCGGGGAACAACCAATATCGCTCGTAGGCCGCCAGTCGTTGCATCAGGCGCTTGACCTGCGCATATTGATGGGTGGTATCCATGCCGGCGCGGTCGACCGCAGCCAACTCCCGACACGCGTCGTCCAGCAGGTTCCAGGTGTCCACCCGTGAATACGACGGGTTCGCCACCGCCGCCAACGCCGATACTCTCAGTCTCCGATTCCGTGCGTCCCAATCTTGGCCCATGGGGCCAGTCTGCATGATCTTGACGCGGCCTGGCCGGTTTAGCGGCCCCCGGCCCCTCAGCCGGCAGGCTCGCGAGAGCGCGGCGATCAGTCCTGCGGGGTGGCTTCGGAGTCGGGCTCACCGGATGCGGCCGCAGGTTCAGTCGCCCCGCGAACGGCCAGCGACGCGGCCCGCAGCTGCGGGGTCACCAGCATCACCTGGCCGAGCACGCCGTTGACGAATCCGGGCGAGTCGTCGGTGGACAATTCCTTGGCCAGCTTGACCGCTTCGTCCACGGCGACCGGCTCCGGGACGTCGTCGGCGTGCAGCAACTCCCAGATCGCCACCCGCAGGATCGCCCGGTCCACGGCCGGCAGCCGCTCCAGTTTCCAGCCCTGCAGGTGCGAGGTGATCAGGTCGTCGATGTGGGCGGCGTGCTCGGTGACCCCCTTGGCCACCGTCACGGTGTACGGGTGCAGCGGCGACACGTCGGGCTGCTCACTCGCCAGTGCCGTACGCAACTCCGCACCTTGGGCCGGGGTCAGTCCCCGGGCCTCAGCCTCGAAGAGCACGTCGACGGCACGCTTACGGGCCTGGTGCCGGCCCTTTACCGGCTTGCCAGCGGGCATGGTCAGGAGTTGACCCGTCCCAGGTAGCTGCCGTCGCGGGTGTCGACCTTCAGCTTGTCCCCGGTGTTGATGAACAGCGGCACGTTGATCTGGGCGCCGGTCTCCATGGTGGCCGGCTTCGTGCCCGCGCTCGACCGATCGCCCTGCAGCCCGGGCTCGGTGTGGGTGACCTCCAGCTCGACGCTGACCGGCAGCTCCAGGTACAGCGGCACTCCGTTGTGGAAGGCGATCTGTACCAGCATGCTCTCCAGCAGGTAGTTCGCCGAGTCGCCGACCAGCGATTCGGGCAGCGGGTGCTGCTCGTAGTCCTCGCTGTCCATGAACACGAAGTCGTTGCCGTCGCGGTACAGGTAGGTGGCGTCGCGGCGGTCGACGGTGGCGGTCTCCACCTTCACGCCGGCGTTGTAGGTCTTGTCCACGACCTTGCCCGACACTACGTTCTTGAGCTTGGTGCGCACGAAGGCCGGACCCTTGCCCGGCTTGACGTGCTGAAACTCGGTGATCTGCCACAGCTGGCCGTCGATCACCAATACCAGTCCGTTTTTGAAGTCAGCAGTTGAAGCCACGGTCGTTCACGTCTCCTAGAGAATGGTCAGTTCCTTGGGGAACCGAGTCAGCAGGTCCGGGGCCTGCCCGGCAGTATCAGCGACCACGAGCGTGTCCTCGATACGGACCCCGCCACGATCAGCCAGATAGACGCCGGGCTCTACGGTCACCACAGCACCGGCAAGCAGTGTACCGTCGGCCGCCGCGTTGATTCCGGGCGCTTCGTGAATCCGCAACCCGACCCCGTGGCCGAGGCCGTGACCGAACGTCTTGCCGTAGCCGGCCTCGGCGATCACGGTGCGCGCGGCGGCGTCCACCGCGCGCAGTTGCGCACCCGGTTGCAGCGCCTCTCGGCCGGCCCGCTGCGCCGCCTCCACCACCTGATAGATCTCCCGCTGCCAGTCCGCGGGCTGCCCCAGCACGAAGGTACGGGTCATGTCGGAGTGGTAGCCGGCCACCAGGGCGCCGAAGTCGATCTTGACGAAGTCACCGGCGGCCAGCACCGCGTCGGTGGGTCGGTGATGCGGAATCGCCGAATTGGGACCCGCGGCCACGATCGTCTCGAACGACGCGGCGTCGGCGCCGTGGTCGAGCATCAGCGCTTCCAGCTCCCGGCGGACCTCGCGTTCGGTGCGCCCCGGCCGCAGGCCGCCGCGTTCCACCAGGTCACCCAGGGCTGCGTCGGCCGCCTCGCAGGCGCGTCGCAGCAGGTCCACTTCGCCGGCGTCTTTGACCTCGCGCAGTGTCTCCACGGTGTTCGAGGCCCGGACCAGCTCGACGGGACTGTCCGCGTCGGCCACTGCTGCCTCGGCCTGCATGGCCGCCGAAAGGGCGTCGAATCCGTCCACGGTCACCACGTGGGCTTCGAAACCGACCCGGCGCGCCCCGGCCGCCGCGGCCTGGATGAGGAGGTGGCGGGCCCCGGTGCGTTCGATCGCAACCTGCAGGTCGGGGGCCTGTCGGGCAGCCTGTGTCCGGTAGCGGCCATCGGTCGCCAACACCGCCGGCCGCTCGTCCGCATAGACCAGCAGCGCCCCGGCCGAACCGGTGAATCCGGACAGATAACGCACGTTGATCAGGTCGGTGACCAGCATCGCGTCCAGGTCGGCGGCGCCGAGAGCGGCAGTCAGACGCGCCCGACGGGAGGAATGTGTCACGCGGTGTGACGGTACTCGCTACGCTGTGGCCCCATGAGCAAGTGGTTTCTGCGCGGGCTGGTGTTCGCTGCACTGATGGTCGTGGTCCGCCTCATCCAGGGGGTGCTGATCAACGCCTTCGAGGCGCAGGCCGGTCTGATCAGCCTGGCGTTGATGATCTTGTTCGCGATCGCGGTGTTCGTCTGGGGCCGTTCCGATGGCCGCGAGGACGCCAAAGCCAACGCCGACCCGGACCGGCGCGCTGACCTCGCGATGACCTGGCTGGGCGCCGGGCTGATCGCCGGGCTGCTCAGCGGGTTCGTCTCGTGGCTCATCGGCCAGTTCGACAAGGCGCTCTACATCAGCACCTTCTTCAACGAGCTGACCAGCTTCGCTGCCTTCACCGCGTTGCTGGTGTTCGTGGTGGCGGTGGCCGCGGTGGCGCTCGGGCGCCGCGCCATCGACAAGGAGTACGAGAAGCACCCGGAACGCCGGCCGGTCCCGGCCGCCGCGGAGGAGAGCCAGCCGGCGACCGACGTGTTCGCCACCGTCGGCGCTCCCGCGCTGGCCGCCGAAGAGACCGGCGCCGTGCAGACCGAAGCCGCCGCGCCGGCTTCCGACGCGACACTGGCCGGCCCGTCGGCCGGCTTCACCACCGAAGAGTTCCCGGCCGACACCGACGCCACCACCGAGTTCCCCGTGATCGAGGACAACGGCGGCGCCGAGGCTCAGTCCGAAGACTCGGCTTCCGACGACTCGACCAAGTAGCGCAGCGCCAGTAGGTAACCGCGTACCCCGAAGCCGACGATCACGCCGTTGGCAATCGGGCTCAGGTAGGAGTGCCGCCGAAACTCTTCGCGCGCATGGACATTGGAGATATGCAGCTCGATGAGTGGGGCAGGCAGCTCGGCGCAGGCATCCCGCAGTGCCACCGAGGTGTGGGTCAGGCCGCCGGCGTTGAGGATCACCGGTTCGGCGGCGTCGGCTGCGCAGTGAATCCACTCCAGCAGCTCGGCTTCGCTGTCGCTTTGGCGCACCACCACGTCGACCCCGAGTAGGGCCGCTTCCCGCTCAATCAGCGCCTGGAGATCCGCATAGCTGGTGCTGCCGTAGACATCCGGCTCACGCCGGCCCAACCGCTGCAGGTTGGGACCGTTGATGACGTTGATCCGGTTCATCGCCGCTCCAACCGGAATCGCCGACCTACCTCGTCGTAGGCGGCCGCCAGCAGCATCGGGTCGGGCCCTTCCAGCCGGCCCGGCTTCGCCAGACCGTCGAGCACCACGAACCGCAGCACGCCGGCCCGAGTCTTCTTGTCCCCCATCATGTATTCCAGCAGCGCGGGCAGCGCATCCTCGTAGTAGCTGACTGGCAGCCCGAGCGACAGCAGGATCGAACGATGCCGGTCCGCGGTCGCGTCGTCGAGACGTCCGGTGATGCGGGCCAGTTCAGCGGCAAACACCAGGCCCACCGACACCGCGTCTCCGTGGCGCCACTGGTAGTGCTCCAGCGCTTCGATGGCGTGCGCCAAAGTGTGCCCGTAGTTGAGGATTTCGCGCAGATCCGACTCTTTTTCGTCGGCGGCGACCACCTCGGCCTTGACGGTGATGGCACGCCTGATCAGCTCGCCGAGCACCTCCCCGTTCGGATCCATCGCCGCCACCGGGTCGGCCTCGATCAGATCCAGGATCACCGGATCGGCGATGAAGCCGGCCTTGACGATCTCCGGCATACCCGCGACGATCTCTCGCTTGGGCAACGTCTCCAGGGTGGCCAGGTCCACGACGACGGCGGCGGGTTGGTGGAACGCACCGACCAGGTTCTTGCCGGCTTCGGTATTGATGCCCGTCTTGCCGCCGACCGCGGCGTCCACCATGGCCAGCAACGTGGTGGGCACGTGCACGATCGAGATGCCGCGTAACCACGTCGCGGCGGCGAATCCCGCGACGTCGGTGGCGGCGCCGCCGCCGAGACTGACCAGGGCGTCGCGGCGGTCCAGGCCGATGCGGCCCAGCACGTCCCAGATGAAGCCGAGCACCTGCAGCGATTTACCGTCCTCGGCGTCCGGGATCTCGATGCGGTGCGCCTCGATGCCCTTGTCGGCCAGGTAGGTTCGGATGCCCTCGGCGGTCGCCTCCATGGTCGGCTGGTGCAGGATCGCGACCTTGTTGCGCCCGGCGAGCAACCCGGCGAGATCACCGAGCAGGCCTTTGCCGATCACCACCGGGTACGGCGGGTCGGTGGCCACCGTTACGGTGATCGGCTCGGGAATCTCGGTCACTTGCGTCCTCCGGTCTGTCGTGCGGCCAACGTGGCGGGTGTGGGCGGGGTAACCGGCGGGGCGGCAGGCCCTGGTGCCGCCGGTTGCGGATGCGTCCGGCCGGCGGGTGTGCAGGCCTCCAGCCGAGACACGATATAGCGCACCACCGCACCCGGGTTACGCCGGTTGGTGTTGACCCGGATGGTCGCGAGCCGTCGGTACAGCGGCACCCGCTGCGACATCAGCTCACGAAACTTCTCGGCCCGACCGGGGCCGGCGAGCAGTGGCCGCACCGTGCTGCCACTGGTGCGACGCACGCCTTCGGCGGCGCTGATCTCCAGGAACACCACCGTGTGTCCGGCCAGCGCCTCGCGCACCCCGGGGGTGGTGACGGCTCCCCCGCCGAGCGACAGCACACCGTCGTGCTCGGCCAGCGCCTCCCGAATCACGTCTTCTTCGATACGACGGAATTCCGGTTCGCCATCGGTGGCGAAGATATCGGCGATGGTACGACCGGTGCGGGCCTCGATGGCGGCATCGGTGTCGAGCATCTCAACGTCGAGGGCCTTGGCCAGGCGCCGTCCTATCGTGGACTTGCCCGCCCCGGGCAACCCCACCAGAACCGCTCTGGGTGCCATCACCGCCACCGACGATGCGGAGCGGAGCGACGCGGAGAAGGGGCGGCGTACATACGGTCTACCCCGAGGCCCGTTCCTGGTCGCCCGCCGGCACCCGGTCGGCCACCGAACGCCGGTAGGCCTCGATGTTGCGCCGGGTCTCGGTCAGCGAGTCGCCGCCGAACTTGTCCAGCGCGGCGCGGGCCAGTACCAACGCCACCATGGCTTCGGCCACCACGCCGGCGGCCGGCACCGCGCACACATCGGAGCGTTGATGGATTGCGACGGCTTCCTCACCGGTGGCCATGTCGACGGTGGCCAGGGCGCGCGGCACCGTGGAGATCGGCTTCATCGCCGCACGCACCCGCAACGGCAGACCGTTGGTCATACCCCCCTCGAGCCCGCCGGCCCGATTGGTGGAGCGCACCACCCCGTCGGGTCCGGGGTACATCTCGTCGTGGGCCGCGCTGCCGCGCCGGCGGGCGGTGGTGAAACCGTCGCCGATCTCGACGCCCTTGATCGCCTGGATGCCCATGATCGCGGCAGCCAGTTGACTGTCGAGCCGATCATCACCGCTGATGAAGGAGCCCAGACCGATCGGCAGGCCCGACACGACCACCTCGACCACACCGCCCAGGGTGTCGCCGTCGGCCTTGGCCGCCTCGATCTCGGCGATCATGGATTCCTGGGCGCCGGCGTCGAAGGCACGCACCGGGCTGGCGTCGATGGCGGCCAGGTCGGACGGTTGCGGCACCGGACCGTCGTACGGGTCGGAGGCGCCGATCGAGATCACGTGGGAGATCACCTGAACGCCCAGCGCCTGGTCCAGGAAGGCCCGCGCGATGGTGCCCGCGGTGACGCGGGCGGCCGTCTCGCGTGCGCTGGCACGTTCGAGTACCGGGCGGGCGTCGTCGAAACCGTATTTGAGCATGCCGGCGAAGTCGGCGTGGCCGGGCCGTGGCCGGGTCAGCGGCGCATTGCGGGCTCCGCCCTCGCTGTCGAGCACCGCCGGATCGACCGGATCGGTCGACATCACCGTCTCCCACTTGGGCCATTCGGTGTTGCCGATCTCGACGGCGATCGGGCCGCCCAGGGTGATCCCGTGCCGCACCCCCGACAGCACGGTGACCGCGTCGGCCTCGAACTTCATCCGGGCCCCGCGGCCATAGCCCAGGCGTCGGCGAGCGAGCTGATCGGCGATGTCAGTCGAGGTGACGGCCACTCCGGCGACCATGCCCTCGACCATTGCCACCAACGCGCGACCGTGCGATTCCCCGGCAGTTATCCAACGCAACACGTGTCCCATCTTCCCATGCCGGTCAGGCCCGCCCGGGCTTGGAGGAGTTAACGGTTGCACACACAGGCTGCTCAGTGCAGCGACAACCGGGATTCGATCTCGGCTCGAGACCCGTCAGCCGGGTTCAGGAACCGTTTTTGAGGATCAGGTAGGTGACGGCGTCGCGGCCGTTGCTCGGCGAGGTCACCGCATTGAGCTGACTACCGGCGTTGCCGACCACCCCGTCGAGGATCTGGTCGAAGTCCTCCGCGGAGGTCTCCGGGTCGATCAGCACTAACGGCGATTCACCCGGCGGGACAGCGGAACTCGGGTCCAGCAGGTAGCCGCCGAAGGAGTCCGCGTTGGCGGCCGAGGTCTGCGCAAACAGGTCCAGCCACTGCACGGTGGCGTCGTTTCCTTCGGCGCTGGACAGCTGAATCGCCGGAACCTGCACGTCAGGCAAGGACGGTGATGCCATGTTGCTGGCAAGGACAATGCCGCCACCAGCGGCAACCGCGGCAGCTGCCACGCCCCCAATTACAGCTCGCTTCACGGTCACCCCCTCTGGCTACGCACCGGTCAGCAGCAGTTCAATACGGCCGATGCTACCTAATAATGGGCTGAGCGGCAAACGTTTCCTGACAAGGTCACACTCGAGGTTAATTTACGTTCCCTGAGCATTAGACCGCTGAACGGCCGCCGGCACGCACCCGGTCAGCACGTGCCTAAGCCCGCCGCCAGGGCGCTGGCCAGGCACATCGACGGTCCGTGCGGCACCGTGCGTCCGCGGCCCGCGGTCGCCATGAACAACCCCGACAACCCGGTCAGCAGCGGTGCGGCCAGCGCGGCCAGCAGCCACACGTCGGCGCCGAAGGAACCGGTCAGCGCCCCCAGTGCGACGGCCAGCTTGACATCGCCGGCACCCAATCCGGCCGGGGCGATCAGATGAACGGCCAGATAGACCCCGGTCAGAGCCGCCGCGCCGGCCAGCGCCGCCGGTCCTCGGCCAACCGTGGCAGCCGCCGCCGGAACCAGCACCGCAGCGGGCAGCGTCAACCAATTCGGCAGTCGGCGCTGACGGATGTCGTAGCCGCTCAGCAGCGTCAGCCACGCCAACACCGAACCCGCCGCCACCAGTTCCATGGCGTCATGCTCAACCGAGGTCGGCGACCGCGCAAGTCATCTCCGCGCGGGGCGCGGGCCGACCGGTGAACAGCTCAACCTGGGTGAACGCCTGATGCAGCAGCATCTGCAGGCCGCTGATCACCGTCCCGCCGGCCGCGCTCACCGCTGTGGCCAGCGGCGTGGGCCACGGGTTGTAGATGGCGTCCAGCAGCACGGGCACACCGGCCAGGACCGGCGCGTATCGGGCGGCGACGTCGGCCGGCAAGGTGCTGACCACTACCGACGCGGCGGCGGCCGCCGCGGCCAACTCGGGGTCATCGAGTGCGCAGAAGCGAGCCGGCACACCGACTTCGGTGGCCAACGCCACCACCCGCGCGGCGTTGTCGGCGTTGCGTGCGGCCACCGTGATGTGGCTGGCGCCCAGCTCGGTCAGCGCCACCACCGCGGCCGGCGCGGTGCCGCCGGAGCCCAGCACGATCGCTGACCCGGACGCCGAACCGAGCGCCCCGCTCACCCCGTCGACGTCGGTGTTGTCGGCCAACCATCCGGTCGCGGTGCGTACCAGCGTGTTCGCCGAGCCGATGCGTTCGGCACGCCGGGTGCGCTCGTCGGCGAACGCCAAGGCCGCGAACTTGCCCGGCATGGTGACCGAGACGCCGACCCATTCCGGCCCGAAACCGGCGACCAGCGCCGGCAACTCCTCGGCGCCGCACTCGATGCGTTCATAGGTCCAGTCCGGCAGGCCGAGCGCCCGGTAGGCCGCCAGGTGCAGTTGCGGTGAGCGCGAGTGGGCGATCGGCGAACCGAGCACCGCGGCCCGACGCCGTCCGGGTTCAGCGGGAGCTGTCGAGGACACCGTTGTCCAGCGCCATCTCGATGTTGTTCAGGTGCTGCTGGTAGTTGTGCGTGAACAGAGTGGTGCCGTCCTTGTCGATCGTCACGAAGTACAGCCAGTCGCCCGGCTCCGGATGCTCGGCGGCATGCAGGGCGTCCGTTCCCGGTGAGCAGATCGGAGTGGCCGGCAGCCCGTCGGAGGCGTAGGTGTTCCACGGCGTCACCTTGGCCCGGTCGGCGTCGGTGGTGGCCACCTCCTGGCGGTCCAGCGGATAGTTGACCGTCGAGTCGAACTCCAGCCGCTGCGGCTCCCCCAACCGGTTGTCGATGACCCGGGCCACCTTGGCGAAGTCCTGCGGCAGCGCTTCGCGTTGCACCAGCGACGCCACCACCAGCATCTCGTAGGGCGTCATGCCCAGCTGCGCGGCGGTGCCGGGCAGGCCGGACTTGTCCAGCTCCGCGCTGCTCTGGCTGATCAATTTCGACAGCACGGTAGGCGCCGACGCGGTCGGGTCGACGTTCCAGGTGCCCGCCGTGATCAGCCCCTCGAGGCGTCGGTGGTCGCGCCCCATCTTGCTGACCGGCCCCAAGGCCCACTCGGGCACCGACAGTGCCTGCGGCGTCTCGATCTCCGCGGCGCGACGCAGATCCTGGGCTTTCAGGCAGGTGCGGTCACCGTTGAGGTCCAGGCAGCTGGCCTCGGCGATGAGGGTGAACAGTCCCGGCGTCACCCGGTCGGTCTTCATGTCCGTGGTGTCATCGAGTTGACGGCCCTCCGGAATCACCAGCTTGCCCACCCGATTCTGCGGGTCGGCGAGCTGCTGCACCGCGGTGGCCGCCGGGATCTCGGCCCGCAACCGGTAGAAGCCGGGCTGGATCGCGGCGATGGCGGAGTTGCCCTGAGCGGCGCCCAGGAACGTTCCGACGTTGGCGATCACCCCCGCCTCCAACATGGTTTCGGCGATCGCGGTGGTGAAGTCACCCTCATGCACCTCGATCAGCACCTGCTGGCCGCCGTCACCGGTGAAGTCGACGACGGGACCGCTGGAGTGCCAGTACTTGGAGCCCAGGAAGACCCCGGCGATCGCGACCAGGACGATCAGCGCCACACCGAGGCCCCGGGCGATCCGGCGGTGCCGGTTGAGCTGGCGTCGCCGCCGGTTTTCCCGAGCCCGCTGGGTCCGGCTCATCCGGCGCCGCGGCGGCCCTACCGCTTCCGGTTTGGCCTTGCCGTAAGCCGTCCCACGGTGTTCGTCAGACATCGTTGTCCTCCGTCGGGGCCGGCGCGCTCAGGGCCCGGCGCTGGTCGAGCCAGCTCTGCAGGATCGTCACCGCGGCGGCCTGGTCGATCACCGAACGCTGACGCTTGGAGCGCATCCCGGCGGCGTGCAGCGACCGCGCCGCGCTGACCGTGCTCAGGCGCTCGTCGGCCAGCCGCACGGGCGCGAGCCGGCGTCGTTGGGACAGCACCCGGGCCAGATCGTCGGCCACCGCGATGGCGTCCTCCGCGGCCGAGCCGGCCCGGTCGGCCAGGGTGCGCGGCAAGCCGACCACGACTTCGACGACGTCGTATTCGTCGGCAAGGTCAGCCAGTCGGCGCAGGTGGGAGCCGGAGGCGTGTCGTCGCACCGTCTCCACCGGGGTCGCCAAGAGTCCGTCGGGGTCGCTACACGACACCCCGATCCGCACACTGCCCACATCCACCCCGAGCCGTCGTCCGCGGCCGGGATCGTCCGGCCCGCCGGGCCGGTCCGGGGTGCGATGGTGGGGTGAGGTCACGCCGGCGCGCTCCGGGCGACCGCCGCGCGGACCGCCGCGAGCGCGGCTTCGATCCCGGCGGAGTCCTTACCGGAGCCCTGCGCCAGATCGGCCTTGCCACCGCCACGGCCGGACACCGCCGCCGCCAAATCCTTGACCAGGTCATCGGCGCGCAACCCGAGCTCTTGCGCGGCGGCGTTGGCGGCCACCACATAAGGCACGCTGCCTTGCGAATCCGAGCCATCGGCGATCAGCGCCACCACGGCCGGGCCCTCGCCCAGCTTGCCGCGAATGTCGCCGACCAGCGAACGCAGGTCGCCTGCGCCGATTCCGCCCGACATCCGCTGCGCCACCAGCCGCACGTTACCGATCTGTTCGGCACCGGCGGCGGCATTCGCGGCAGCCGCTCGGGCACTGGCCAGCCGGGCGCGGTCCAGCTCCTTCTCGGCGGCCTTGAGCCGCTCGACCAGGTTGGCCACCCGAGCCGGCACTTCCTCCGAGGGCACCTTCAACGACGAGGCCAGCCCGGCCATCAACGCCCGCTCCTTGGCCAGATGCCGGAACGAGTCCAGTCCCACGTAGGCCTCGACGCGGCGCACACCGGAGCCGACCGACGATTCGCCCAGGATGGTGACCGGACCGATCTGCGCCGAGTTGTGCACGTGGGTGCCGCCGCACAGTTCCAGTGAGAACGGCCCGCCGATCTCGACGACGCGCACCTTCTCGGGGTACTTCTCGCCGAACATCGCCATGGCGCCCATGGCCTTGGCCTTCTCGAGGTCTTCGGTGAAGGTGTGCACCTCGAAGTCGGCCTGGACCGCCTCGTTGGTGACCTCCTCGACTTGGCGGCGTTGCTCGTCGCTGAGCGCGCCCTGCCAGTTGAAGTCGAACCGTAGATAACCGGGCCGGTTCAGCGAGCCGGCCTGAACCGCGTTGGGCCCCAACACCTGCCGCAGCGCGGCGTGCACCATGTGGGTGCCCGAGTGCCCCTGGGTGGCGCCCTTGCGCCAGCCGGCGTCCACCGCTGCGGTGACCGTGTCGCCCTCGACGAATTCGCCGGACTCGACGTTGACCCGGTGCACGAACAGCGTCTGAGCGATCTTCTGCACGTCGGTGACCGCGGCTTGGGCGGTGCCGGCGCTGATAGTGCCGGCGTCGGCGATCTGCCCGCCGGCCTCGGCATACAGCGGGGTGCGGTCCAACACCAGCTCGACGCGATCCGCGGCGACATCCTCATGCGACACCACCGGCACCCGCTTGCCGTCGACGAAGATGCCCAGGATGCGGCCCTCGGTGGTGAGCTCGTTGAACCCGGTGAACTCGGTGGGTCCGGCGTCGATCAGCTCCCGGTAGGCGCTCAGGTCGGCGTGGGCGTGCTTGCGCGCGGCGGCGTCGGCCTTGGCGCGCTGTCGCTGCTCGGCCATCAGCGTGCGGAACCCGGCCTCGTCGACCTGCAGTCCGGCCTCCGAGGCCATCTCCAGGGTGAGTTCGATCGGGAAGCCGTAGGTGTCGTGCAGGGCGAAGGCGTCGCTGCCGGAGAGCACGGTGGCCCCGGCGGACCGGGTGGCTGCCGCCGCGTCCTCGAACAGCTTCGAGCCCGAGGTCAGGGTGCGGTTGAACGCGGTCTCCTCGGCGACCGCGATCCGGTTGATCCGGTCGAAGTCGGTGACCAGTTCTGGGTACGACGGACCCATCGCGTCACGCACGGTTGCCATCAGGTCGCCGACGATCGGACCCTCGATGCCCAGCAGCTTGGCCGAGCGGATCACTCGGCGCAGCAGCCGGCGCAGCACGTAGCCGCGGCCGTCGTTGCCGGGGCTCACGCCGTCACCGATCAGGATGGCCGCGGTGCGGGAGTGGTCGGCGATGATCCGGTAGCGCACGTCGTCGGCGTCATTGCCGGTGCTGTAGCCGCGCGGCGCGCGGGTGGCGACCAGGTCGATGACCGGGCGAACCAGGTCGGTCTCGTAGACGTTGTGCACACCCTGGAGCAGGAAGGCGACCCGCTCGATGCCCATGCCGGTGTCGATGTTCTGGCGCGGCAGCGGCCCGAGGATCTCGAAGTCCTCCTTGGAGGTGCCCTCGCCGCGCTCGTTCTGCATGAACACGAGGTTCCAGATCTCGATGTAGCGGTCCTCGTTGGCGACCGGGCCGCCGTCGACACCGAAATCGGGGCCGCGGTCGTAGTAGATCTCCGACGACGGGCCGCAGGGTCCGGGGATGCCCATCGACCAGTAGTTGTCGGCCATGCCGCGGCGCTGGATCCGCTCGAGCGGCAATCCCGCGATCTCCTGCCACAACGCGATGGCCTCGTCGTCGTCGAGATAGACGGTGGCCCACAGCCGTTCGGGGTCCAGTCCGTAGCCGCCGTCGGCGACGCTGCCCGTCAGCAGCGTCCAGGCCAGTTCGATGGCACCGCGCTTGAAGTAGTCGCCGAACGAGAAGTTGCCGGCCATCTGGAAGAAGGTGTTGTGCCGGGTGGTGATGCCCACCTCGTCGATATCCGGGGTACGGATGCACTTCTGGATGCTGGTGGCGGTGGCGTACGGCGGGGTGCGCTGGCCCAGGAAGAACGGCACGAACTGCACCATGCCGGCGTTGATGAACAACAGGTTGGGGTCATCCAGGATCACCGAAGCGCTGGGCACCTCGGTGTGGCCCGCTTTCACGAAGTGATCGAGGAAGCGTTTCCTGATCTCGTGTGTCTGCACTATCTATCGCTTCCCGCCGTCTCGTCCATTTAGACGGCACTACAGTACCGGGCTGCCGATCGCGTTCTCAGCAGGCAAGGATCCTCAGGTGGCGGCGTCACCGACAAAGCTCAGTCGCACACTTCGACGAGGGTTGTCGCGGTTCAGGTCGACCAGGACCACCGACTGCCAGATTCCCAGCAGCGGCTCACCGTCAACCACCGGAACCGTGATCGACGGCGCGACGATAGCCGGCAGCACATGATCGGCTCCGTGTCCGGGCGAGCCGTGCGCGTGCCGATAACGATCGTCGCGCGGCAGCAGCCTCTCCAACGTGTCGACCAGGTCGGAGTCGGACCCGGCGCCGGTCTCGATGATCGCCACCCCGGCCGTCGCGTGCGGTACGAAGACGTTGCACAGTCCCGACCGACCACTGCCGTGGCCGGCGCAGAACGCCCGCACCTGCTCGGTGAGGTCGACGGTGCAACGCCGGGAGGTGTCGATGTCGAGCACTTCCGTGTTCATAGCTCCAGGGTAGGAGCCGCCCCGGTCAGCGCTTCCCGTTGATCAGTGCCACCCGAGCCACGGTGTTCTGGGCCAACTTCACGTGTGCGGCATCGACCAGCACCCCGTCGACCCCGACCGCGCCCAGCCCCTTCGCCTCGCCCTCGCGGTAGGCGGCCATATTGCGTTCGGCCAGGGCGATCTCCTGGGCGGTCGGTGAGAACACCGTGTTGGCGACCGGAATCTGGGTGGGATGGATCGCCCACTTGCCGGTGAAGCCGTACAGCGAGGACCGGCGGGCCTCGCGCTCGTAGCCCTCGAGGTTTGCGTAGTCGGGGTAGGGCGAGTCGATGGCCTCGATGCCGGCGATGCGCGCCGCGACCATCACCTTGTTGCGGGCGTAGTGCCAGAAGTCGCCCGGGTAGTCCCAGATCGGCACGAAGTTGGTGTCCACCCGCGCGCCCTGAGACAGCGAGAAGTCCCCGACCCCGAAGATCAACGCATCGATCCGCGGGCTGGCCGTGGCGATCTCCTCGGCGTTGGCCAGCCCCTCGACCTCCTCGATGAGCACCTCGAGGCGGATCGGGCGTTCCAGACCGAGTTTGGCCTCCAGCTGGGTGAGCAGCAGGTCGACCCACCAAACGTCGCGGGCGGTGCAGGCCTTGGGGACGACGATGGTGTCCAGATTGGCCCCGGCGGCGGTGACCACCTCGATGATGTCGTCGTGGCACCACTGCGTGTCCAGACCGTTGATCCGGATGGCGCGCGCGGTGCGTCCCCAGTCCAGTTCGTTCAGCGCGGTGATCACCTTGGCGCGAGCGCCGACTTTCTCGGCGGGCGCGGTCGCATCCTCCAGGTCGAGGAAGACCAGGTCGGCCTGCGAGGCGGCCGCCTTGGCGAACATGTTCTCGTTGGCGGCCGGTACGGCCAGCTCGGAACGGCGTAACAGCATGGGCTGATCTCCTAACTCACAACACGCCACGGGCGTGCAGGTCGTCGATGTCGGATGAGGTGAGGCCGAGCAGTTCGCGGTAGACCTCGGCGTTGTGCTCCCCCAGGCGCGGGCCCAGGTGCTCGACGCGCCCGGCCGCGTCGGAGAAGCGTGGCACCGGGGCCTGGACGGTCATCGCGCCCAGTTCGTCGTCCTCGACCTGAACAAAGACTTCGCGGTGCGCCAGCTGATCGTCGGCGACCAGGTCGGTGATGTCGTACACCGCTGCGGCCGCGACCTGTTCGGCGTCGAACACCGCCATGGCTTCGTCCAGGGTTTTGGTCGCCACCCACTCGGCGACCACCTGGTCGACTTCGCGGGCGCGGGCCAGCCGGCGCTGCGGGTCGGAAAAATCGGCGTCGTCCACCAGGTCGGCGCGCCCGATCGCCCGAAACACCCGCAGTGCCAACGCCGGTGAACTGCCCGACATGGCCAGCCAGCGACCGTCGGCGGTGCGGTAGGTGTTGCGCGGCGCCGAGATGTCCCAGCGGTTGCCGGCCCGGGTCGGCACCAACCCGAGCTGGTCGTAGCCGAGCAGGGTCTGCTCCAGCAGGCGCGCCAGCGGGTCGATGAGGTTGACGTCGATCAGCTGACCCGGCCCGCCGTGCACGTCGCGGTGATAGAGCGCCATCATCACCGCGTAGGCAGCGTTGAGCGACGCGACGCCGTCGGCCAGCATGAACGGCGGCAGAGTGGGCGGACCGTCGGCTTCACCGGTGATGTTGGCGAAGCCGCTCATCGCCTCACCGAGGGTGCCGAAGCCCGGCCTCTCACTCTTGGGACCGGAGAGCCCGAAGCCGGTGATGTGCAGCATCACGATGCGGTCGTTGACCGCGCGCAGCGCCTCGTAGTCCAACCCCCAGCCGCGCAGGGTCTGCGGACGGGTGTTGGCGATCACCACATCGGCGGTGGCCACCAGTTTGCGCACCAGCTCCTGGCCTTCGGGCACCCGCAGGTTGCAGGTGATCGAGCGCTTGTTGCGCGATACCGACTTCCACATCAGACCGACCCCGTCGCGCTGGTTGCCCCAGCCGCGGATCGGGTCCCCGGACCCGGGTTGCTCGACCTTGATGACATCGGCACCGAACTCGCCGAGATAGGTCGCCACCAGTGGCGCGGCCGCCAAGGTCGCCAGGTCGAGCACTCGGACGCCGGCTAGCATCGCCCCCGTCATGCCGGCACGGCGGCCGCGGCGGGCCGGGGCAGGCCTAGGTGCTCACGCAGGGTGTTGCCTTCATAGTGGGTGCGGAACAGACCGCGACGCTGCAGCTCCGGGACGACCATGCGGACGACGTCCTCGTAGGAACCCGGCGAATGCGTTGCGGCCAAGACGAATCCGTCGCAGGCGCCGCCATGGAACCACTCCTCCATCTGGTCGGCGACCTGAGCGCCGGTACCGACGAAGCGTGGTCCCTGCAGCAGGGTGGCCCGATGCCCGGCAAGGTCGCGCAACGTGATGTCACCGCCGATGTGGGCGCGCAGGTTCTGGACCAGACCGCGGATTCCTGACACTGACGCGATCAGCTCGTCGGTGATCGGATCGTCGAGGTTGTGCTGGGCGAAGTCATAGTTCATCAGCTCCGAGAGCAGCGTGAGCGACGCCATCGGGTGCACCAGGTCGTTGAGCAGGATCTGTTCGCGGTCTTTGGCCTGGGCCTCGGTTTCGCCGACCACCGCGTAGGCCATCGGGCAGAGTTTCACTGTCGCCGGATCACGCCCGGAGTCGCCGATACGTTCCTTCTGATCGGCGTAGTGGCTGCGCGCCACCTCGATACCCGGGTCTCCGGTGAAGATCAGATCCGCCCAGCGGGACGCGAAATCGCGGCCGCGGCCCGACGACCCGGCCTGCAGGATCACCGGACGACCCTGCGGGGTGCGCGGCACGGTCAACGGTCCGCGCGAGGAGAAGTACTCGCCGATGTGGTTGAGTTCGTGCACCTTGGCCGGGTCGGCGAAGATGCCGGCTCCGCGATCAGCCACGATCGCGCCGTCTTCCCAGGTGTCCCAGAGCCCGGCGACGACGTCGAGGAACTCGTCGGCGCGATCGTAGCGTTCGTCGTGGCTGAGATGGCTTTCCAGGCCGTAGTTGTGCGCCTCACTGTCATTGACCGAGGTCACCACGTTCCACGCTGCCCGGCCGCCCGACAGGTGGTCGAGGCTGGCGAAGGTGCGGGCCACGTGGAACGGCGGGTAGTACGTGGTGGAGTACGTGGCGCCCAAGCCGATCTTCGAGGTCGCCTGGGCGAGAACGCCGAGCACCACGGACAGATCCAGCTTTACCGGCCGCGCTCCGTAGCGAACCGCTTCGGCGACCGAACCGCCGTAGATGCCCGGCATCGCGAGTCTGTCGTCGAAGAACATCAGATCGAAGCAGCCTTCTTCGAGCTGCCGGCCGATCTTGGCGTAGTAGGAGGCGTCGAGGTAGCCGTGCTCGCTGGCGGGATGGCGCCACGATCCGGCATACACCGAGGCGTTGCCGGCTTGCATGAAGGCGACCAGCGCCATCTGATCGGTCCGTTTCGTCATAACCCAATATCTACCATCTGATATATCAGATATCAACTATTGAGTTTCAAAGGCGTGTACGATTCGCCTGTGGCGGCCAACAATGTCGACATCGGGGGCACCGTGCGCGAGCGCGCGGCCCGTGAGCTGCGCAACCGCATCCTTACCGGTGAATTGGCGCCCGGCACCCGCCTCGACCTCGACGCCATCACCACGGAGTTCGCCACTAGCCGCACGCCGGTGCGCGAGGCTCTGCTGGAGTTGTCCTACGAAGGCCTCGTGGAGGTCGCACCGCGCAGCGGCGTCACGGTGATCGGCATCCGCCCCGAGGACGTACTGGACAGCTTCACCATCCTGGGCGTGCTGACCGGCCAAGCCGCCGCCTGGGCCGCCGAGCGGATTTCCTCCGCCGACGTCGAGCGCCTGCGGACGCTGACCGCCGAAGTCGAGGCGCTGCGTGGCTCGGACGCCATCGGCGACGCCAACTGGCAGTTCCACCAAGAGATTCATCGGGCCGCACATTCGCCGCAACTGCTCAACCAGATCCGGCACGCGGCGCGGGTGGTACCGACGAACTTCCTGACGGTGTTCCCCGAGCACGAGCACCATTCGCTGGAAGACCACCGCAAGCTGGTGCAGGCCCTGGCCGACCGCGACGCCGAAGCCGCGCGCGCCATTGCCGAGCAGCACGTTCTGGACGCCGGCCGCTCCCTCGCCGACTGGCTGGGCCAGACCGGCTCGGCCGGCTGACGAAAAGCTCGCCTGGTGAGCTAGCGGCGCCGGATGATGGCCCTGAGTCGCGCCAACCGCCCGCCGATCTCGCGTTCAACACCCCGACCGGTGGGCTGGTAATAGTCCACACCCACCAGATCGTCGGGTGGATATTGTTGCGGCACAACACCGTCGGGATGATCGTGGGCGTAGCGGTAGCCGACCGCATTGCCCAGTGACTGCGCTCCCGCGTAGTGCCCGTCGCGCAGGTGCGCCGGCACCGCCCCGGCTTTGCCGGCCCGGATGTCGGCCATCGCCGCGCCCAGCGCGGTGGTCACCGCGTTGGACTTCGGCGCGGTGGCCAGGTGCACGGTGGCGTGCGCCAGGGTCAGTTGCGCCTCGGGCATACCGATCAGCGCGACGGTCTGCGCCGCGGCCACCGCGGTCTGCAGGGCGGTCGGATCGCCCATCCCGATGTCTTCGCTGGCCAGAATCATCAGCCGGCGGGCGATGAACCGCGGGTCCTCCCCCGCGACCAGCATCCGGGCCAGGTAGTGCAGCGCGGCGTCGACGTCGGAGCCGCGCACGCTTTTGATGAACGCACTGATCACGTCATAGTGCTGATCGCCGTCGCGGTCGTAGCGCACCGCGGCCTGATCCAGGGATCCCTCGACGATCTCCACGGTGATCTGTTCGCCCGCCGCCACCCCTTCCGACGCCACTTCCAGTGCGGTCAAGGCCCGGCGGGCGTCGCCGGCGGCCAGCCGAACCAGCAGGTCGACGGCGTCGGGCGCCACCTCGATGCGTCCGCCCAGGCCGCGCTCGTCGTCGATGGCGCGCCGCACCACCGTGGCGATGTCCTCGGGTCCCAGTGGCCGCAACTGCAGGATCAGCGAGCGGCTGAGCAGCGGGGCGACCACCGAGAACGACGGGTTCTCCGTGGTGGCGGCCACCAGCAACACCACGCGGTTCTCCACCGCGGCCAGCAACGCGTCCTGCTGGGTTTTGGAGAATCGGTGTACCTCATCGATGAAAAGCACGGTCTGCTCGCCGTAGGCGGCCGCACGGCGCGCGGTGTCGATCACGGCGCGCACCTCTTTGACCCCGGCACTCAGCGCTGAGAGCGCCTCGAATCGTCGTCCGGTGGCACCGGAGATCAGTGAGGCCAGCGTTGTCTTTCCGGTACCGGGCGGACCGTAGAGGATGACCGAGGCCGCCCCGGAGCCGTCGACCAGCCGACGCAGCGGGGAGCCCTGTCCCAGCAGGTGGTCCTGGCCGACCACCTCGTCGAGCGACGCCGGACGCATCCGCACCGCCAACGGCGCGGAGGCGGCAGCGCCCGCCCCATGCGGTTCGGGCGCCTGGGCGCCACCGAGGTCGAACAGTCCGTCGGACACGCCTTCAGGCATACCACGCACGCGCCGGGTGGCTCACGGGTCGCGGGGTTCTTGTTCGCGCCAGGCGCGCGGTGAGACACCGTGAACCTTGCGGAAAAGCCGGGCGAAATACCCCTGGTCCGGGAAGCCGACCCGGCGGGCGACCTCACCGACGGGCAGCTCGGGGTCCTCCAGCAGGCGGCGTGCTTCGGCCATCCGACGCTCGGTGATCCAGTCCTGCACGGTTCGGCCGGTGCGGCGGCGCATCACCGAGGTCAAATGCCCGGCCGATACGGCAAGTTCACGCGCCACATCGCGCAACGACAGGGGCTCGGCGTGGCGCCGGTCGATCACGGCCAGCGTCTTGGCGACCAGCGGATCGCCGGCCCGGCGCACATCGTCCTCCACCTCGTCGGCCAGCCGGGCGCAGTCGATCAGCAACACCGTCAAGTGAGCCAGGGTCGCCTCTCGGTAACCCCGACGGCGCGCTGAAAGCTCCGATTCGATCTCCGCGATGGCGGCATCCCAGACCGGTCGCCGGTCTTCGGGCAACTCCAGTTGCAATCGTCCGCCGCGGCGTTCGTGCAGGAATACGAAGAGCTGCGGGTGTTTCCGCCACGTCGACCACGGAGCCCGGCGATGCTCGCCGAGCGCCGACGGGTCGAAGAACAGCCCGACACCATCGTGGGCTTTCCGGAGGTGGGCCGGGTCGACTACTTCACCGGAGGCGATCAGGTGCACGTGTCCCGCTGTGCGGTCGTACCACAGCGCCGGAAAGTTGTGCACGTGCTCGCGGTGCGAGAGTTCGTGGTGGCCGGGCCTGACCACCGACACCGGCGGCGTCCGCGGATCGGTCGGATACTCGTGAACCGGCACGCCACGACGCAGGCGCATCAACCGCGTCAGCTCAGCCATTCAGCAGATAGTCCCACTTATCGCGAAGATCGTCCAACACCGCGGGCACCTCCCCGTCAATTATCTAAGCGTTGCCTTATACGGCGCTCTGCACGCTGTCCGAATCACTTGCGCTTCAGTGCCTTTGGTTCGTGCGTGGGCAATTGACCGTAACGAAACCGAGGAGATCCCTTGCACGCCATGCTTCGCCCCTACGCCGCCGACCTGCCCCTGCTGCCCACCGATGCCCTCGACGACGGCGGTTCGGGCGCCCTTGCCACCGATGCGTTCGGCTGGCTGGGCGACCTGCTCGGACTCTGACCGTCGTTAAATCCTTATCCCCCAACTTCTTAGAGAGGTTTCCCTCAAGATGAGTCGTCATCACATCAACCGACGCGTGCTCGGTGCCGCCAGCGCCGTCGGCGCGTTCCTGGCCTTCGGGATGACCCCGCTGACCGCCGCGCCGGCCGCCCAAGCCGACGAATTCGATTGGATTGTCGATCTTTTCGACCCGTCCGCCTGGATGGCCGTCGCGCCCGCCGACGCGGGCACCTTCGACATGGTGTCCCTGCTCGATCAGTGGGTGTATGAACCGCTGCACATCTCCGTGGAGAACTGGATCAACAGTGACTTCGGGGCGATGGTCAACGGCTGGATCAACGCCTCCGCTGGCCAGTTCCTGATCGGTGACGGGGCTGACGGCACTGCCGACAACCCCGACGGCGGAAACGGCGGGCTGTGGTTCGGCGACGGCGGCAATGGCTGGGACAGCACCGAGGCCGGCGTGGCCGGCGGCAACGGCGGCAACGCCGCCGGCTGGCTCGGCGACGGCGGAACCGGCGGAGACGGCGGCGCCGGCGCCAATGGCGGCAACGGCGGCGCCGGCGGCACCTGGATGGGCAACGGCGGCAACGGCGGCGCCGGCGGCGCATCCAATAGCTTCGCTGTCATCGGCGGGACCGGCGGCAGCGGCGGCAACGCCTCGGGCTGGCTGTTCGGCAATGGCGGTGCCGGCGGGGTCGGCGGTGCCGGGGCCGACGGCCTTGCGGGAACGTTCGCCAATGGCGGCGACGGCCGAGGTGGGTTCGCCGGCACCGCCGGCAACGGCGGTTCCGGCGGACGAAGCGGGTTCATGTTCGGCAACGGTGGCAACGGTGGAGCAGGCGGCACCGGCGGTAATGGCGGTATCGGCGCGAATGGCACCGCCGACCATGTCGACGGCGGCAACGGCAACTGGTCCGGCAGCGGCGGTCAGGGTGGCCTCGGTGGTGAACGCGGCTCCAGCGTCTACGCCGGCGACCTCTATGGCCACGCCGGCGTCCAAGCCAACGGCGGTGACAGCGGATCCGGCGGCACCGGCGGTGACGCCTACCAAGACGCCAACGGTAACTACCTCGGCAACGGCGGTGACGGCGGCACCGGCGCTGGCGGCGGTCTCGGTCACGTCGGCGGCAATGGCGGCGACGGCGGTGACGGCGGCACCGGCCTCAACGGCGGCAACGCCGGCGCGGGAGGTATCGGAGGAGATTCCCTCGGCGATCAGGCCCTCGGCGGTAATGGCGGCGCCGGCGGCCGCGGCGGAGATGCCACCGCGGGCCACGCTGGCAACGGCGGCGACGGCGGCCAGGCCGGCTTCAACGAGAACACCAGTGCAGCAGGCTACGCCGGTCACGCCGGCCACGGCGGCGATGGCGGCAACGGCGCCACCAACGATCCCAACGTGCGGACCACCGGCGGCAACGGCGGAGCCGGCGGCAAGGGCGGGGCAGGCGGCAACGGAAGTGACGGCGGGCAAGGCGGCACCGGCACTTACGCCGGCGGCAACGGCGGCGCAGGTGGGGCAGGCGGCAGCCGCGGCGGAGATGGCGGTGCAGGCGGCGAGGGCGGCACCGCCACCGGCTGGCACCACGACGGCAATACCTACAGCCAAGGCGGCAACGGCGGAGTCGGCGGCAAGGGCGGTAACGGCAACGCAACCGTGGGCGGCGGCAACGGCGGCGCCGGCGGAGCAGGTGCTGCCGGCGCAACCGGTCCTGGGGTGATCAGCGTGGGCGGCAACGGTGGGGCCGGCGGCAACGGCGGCGCCGGTGGTGTCGGTGGCGCCGGCACCGCGTCCGGGGGTAACGGCGGCAACGGCGGCGCCGGCGGATCTGGGGCATCCACCGCCGGTAAGGGCGGATCCGGCGGGACCGGCGGTGCCAGCGGCGGGGTCCAAACCCCGGCCAACGACCTCGGTTTCGGGCCCAGCCACGCCGGCAACGGCGGCAACGGCGGCAACGGCGGTGCCGGTCAGGGCTACCTCAACGGTGCTCCCAGCACTACCGCCACGGGCGGAGACGGCGGGACTGGCGGCACCGGCGGCACCGGCGCCGGCGCCGTGGACGGCGGCAAGGGTGGCAATGGCGGCACCGGGGGCGCCTCCGGCGACACGGCGGGCGGACCCGGCCAGCCCGGCACCGCGCCCTCCGGCACGACCGGCGGCGCCGGCGGTACTGGCGGCGCGGGTGCCCACCCCGCACCCGCCGGGTAACCCGACGCTAGGCGAAGGCCCGGCACGCCCCAGCGTGCCGGGCCGTCCCGTCCGCAGTACTAGAGGGCCACCTGTCCGCATCTGGAATAGCGAAACTTGTCAGACCGTCCTGCCATGCTGATGGCATGTCCGCGACCGCGACCTCAACGGGCGTCAAAGCACGTCCTGACCAGCGTCTCGAGGTGCTCTTCGCCGAACTCGCGGAGTTGACCGGTCAGCGCAACGCCATCGATGGCCGCATCGTGGACATCATCGCCGAAATCGACCACGATCAACTGTGGGGCGCTACCGGGGCACGCTCGGTCACCGCACTGGTGGCCTGGAAAACCGGAACATCACCGGCCAACGCCCACACCATCGCGACCGTGGCGCACCGACTCGAAGCGTTTCCCCGCTGCACCCAAGGCATGCGCGAAGGCCGCTTCTCCCTCGACCAAGTCGGCGTCATCGCCCAGCAAGCCGCCGACGGATCCGACGAGCACTACGCCCAACTCGCCGGCGTAGCCACCGTCAACCAACTACGCACCGCGATCAAACTAGAACCACGCCCCGACCCCACCCCGCGGCCCGACCCGCAACCGGCGATCACCAAGACCTCCAACACCGAACTCGACATCTGGCGCATCGCCTTGCCACACACCGAATCAGCAATGCTCGACGCCGCACTGCAGTCACATCTCGACGCCCTGATCTCCCAGTGGAACCGCGACCGCGACACCAGCACCACCACGCCCAACAACCATCCCCCGATGCCGACCCAGATCGATGCCTTCCTAGCCCTGGTCGAGACCGGCTGGGACACCGAAGTACAACGACGACCGCACGGGCAACGCACCACCGTGGTGGTACATCTCGACGTCGAACAGCACATCGGCAACCTGCACCTGGGCCCACTACTGCCCGATCCGAGCGGCAATACCTGACCTGCGACGCCACCTGCGAAGTCTGGTTCGAACGTGCCGGCGACGTGATCGGATGCGGTCGATC
>LZME01000115.1 GCA_001673575.1 Mycolicibacter heraklionensis
GGGTGGTGCCCGAGGCGTGCGCTCTGGACCTGCCACCCGACGTGCTCGACAAGTACCTCTACCGCAATGCCGCCGACTTCTTCTTCGCCGAACGCGGCGCCGTACCCGAACAGGAGAGCTGAGATGGATCGTTTCGAACTACGCAGGTTGGACTACAGCCTGACCGAAGACCACGTCGCGTTGCAAGCTGCGTACAAACAGTTCTTCACCACGCACTGCGGAATCGAAACGGTTCGTGCCGCAGAGGAATCCGGGTTCGACAAGAACTTGTGGGAGCGGCTGTGTGCGATGGGTGCCACCACCATGGCATTGCCGGAACCGGTCGGCGGCGACGGCGCCACGCTGGTCGATCTTGCGCTGGTCGCCGAGGAGATCGGTCGCTCGCTGGCGCCGGTTCCCTGGATCGACCAGGTCTGCGCCGCGCGCCTGCTGGGCCGCCTCGGTGGGTTATCGCCGGACGCCGACGACACCTCCGACATCGTCAGCGGGAATCGACTGATTGCGTTCGACCCGCACCAGGAGGCCACGGCCGGCCCCCGACTGCTGCCGACCGGCTCGATCGCCGACACGATCATCGTCCGTGACGGGGATGCGGTGGTGCGACTCTCGTTCGCCACCCGGCCGGTTCGGGTCGACAACATCGGCCGGTTGCCGATGGCCTGGGTCGACCCGGCCGACGCCGACGCGGCGACCGTGCTGGCCAGTGGCCCTGAGGCGCTGGCGGAATATCAGCGGGCGCTGGATGAATGGCGACTGCTGACGGCCTCCGCGCTGGTCGGGATGGTGGAGCAGACCATGACCATCGCCGCGGAGTTCGCCAAGACCCGATACACCCTGGGTGTGCCGATCGGAACCCTGCAGGCGATCTCGCACCCACTGGCGAATATGGCGATCACCGTCGCCTCCGGACGTAACCTGGCCTACCGCGCCGGGTGGTTCATGGACAACGAGCCCGAGGAGCGTCCGGAGCTGGCGGCCTCGGTCTTCGTGTTCATGGCAGAGGAAGCCGCCAAGGCCGCCACCATGGCGGTGCACATTCAGGGCGGCCTGGGCGTCTCAGCCGAAGCCGCGGCCACCGCTTATCTGGTCCGGGCCCGCGGCTGGCCCCTGGCCGGGGGTGACCCCGGAGCCACCGCCTGCCGCATAGGGGAGCTCGTCGCCGTTCGTGAGACAGCCGCCCGCGAAACCGCCACCCGCGCAGCCGAATAGGACACCGAACATCATGGACTTCTCACAACCGCAGCTGACCGACGACGACCTGGCTTTCCGCGAGGAGGTGCGCGCATTCCTGGCCACCCACGTGACCGAGGATGTCAAGCGCCGAGACCGCGAGACCGGGGACAACTTCGACGAGGTCGTTCACCTGGCGCTGGGCGCCGCGGGTTACCTGGAGGCGGAGTGGAAAACCGAGGCCGACGGCGGCTTCCCCCGCGTGCGGCGACGTATCTGGGAACTGGAGAAGCGCCGCGCCCACGTGCCGTGGGTCACCTGGGGAACCACCGCGATGGTGGCCCGCTCCGTCGCGTCGTTCGGCTCGCCCGAGCTGTGCGAGGAGATCCTGCCGGGGGTCTTCAGCGGCCACATCCGGCTCTGCCTGGGCTACACCGAGCCCGAAGGCGGCTCCGACGTCGCAACCTGTAAGACCCGCGCGGTGCGCGACGGCGACAGCTGGGTCATTAACGGCTCCAAGATGTTCACCACCGGCGCGCACAACTGCCAGTACGTCTTCCTGATCACCAACACCGACCCGGACGCGCGGAAACACCAGAGCCTCACCATGTTCCTGGTGCCGTTGAACACTCCGGGGATCGAGATCCAGGGCCTGCGCACCGTCGACGGCGACCGAACCAACATCGTCTACTACAGCGACGTGCGCGTCGACGACAAATACCGCCTGGGCGAGGTCAACGGCGGCTGGACCGTGCTGCGTGAGCCGCTCAACGTCGAACACGGCGCTGTGGACGCCAATCCCGATGGCTTACAGGATGTCTCGATCATGATGCACCAGGCGAACTTCATGGCCGTAGCCGTCGACAAGGCGGGCGAGGTGGCCGGGCGGTCGGGGAGCATCGCGGATCGTTCGGTGGCCTACCGGCTCGGGCGCGCCGCCGCGCGGGTCGAGGCGTCGCTGTCGGCTCCCTCGATTTTCGGACGGGTGGCACTGGCGCAGGCGATGCGCGATGTCTCGCCGGACCTGATGGACTTGCTCGGAAGTGCGTCGGCGTTGCCCATCGACACCGACGGTGCCATCGACGGTGGGGCCTCGGACTACGTCTTCCGGTTCGCTCCACTGGTCGGCATCTACGGCGGGACCCTGGAGGTGTTCCGCAACATGATCGCCCAATACGTGCTGGGGCTGGGCAAGCCGAATTACTCGCCGCCAGTGGTTAAGGCGCCGAGTTGATGCGGCGGTGGTAGCTCGACGGGGCCTCGCCGGCGAAGCGGGTGAACGCCCGGGTGAACGCGGACAAGCTGTCGAAGCCGATAGCCGTCGCGGTCTGCTGGACCCCCTGGTCGGGGGCGGCCAGCAGCGCCATCGCCTGCAGCATTCGGGCGTGTAGCAGGTAGGTGCGCCAGGACATGCCGATCACCGCTTCGAACTGACGGCGCAGGGTGCGCTCGGACACGGCGACGGCGTGGGCGACCTCGGCCGCGGTCACCGACGCCAGGTGTTCCTTGGTGTAGACCATGGCCGCGCCGACGATCGGATGATCCGAGGTGGGCAGACTCAGCGGCGCCTCATGGTCCAGTGCGGCAGAGACCAAGTGCCCCAGGGTGCGGAAGAAGTCGTCGGAGACCACGTCGCCGTCGGCCCGTTCGATCGGCCAGCGCAGCGAATGCAGCATCATCTCCCGGATCAGCGGCGAAACGGTCAGGATGCGGGCCCGGTCGCCGGCGTGGGCGACCAGCTCGGGGTCGAACATCACCGCCACCGTGCGCACCTCGGCACGCATGACGGCCTGATGTTCCAGGCCGGCGGGGATCCAGGCCGCCTGCTGCGGGGGCAACAGATAGTGCGCCGTGGCGGTCTCGACTTCGACCACACCACCGACGGCGTACTCGATCTGGTGCAAGTCATGGGAATGCCAGCCGGTGACCAGTTGCCGTCCCTCGTAGAGGTAGCTGCCGGCCCGCGCTCGGCCGCCACGGCGCAGATCAATGTTGGCCGGTTCTGCGAAATCTATGGCCGAACGCGCGGAGACGGTCACGATTTTCCAGGGTACTAGTAGAGCCATGAACATCGACGACTTGATCCTGGTCAGCATCGACGACCACGTGGTGGAGCCGCCAGACATGTTCCTCAACCATGTCCCGGCCAAGTACAAGGCGGAGGCGCCGATCGTCGTCACCGACGACAAAGGCGTCGACCAGTGGATGTATCAGGGCCGCCCGCAAGGGGTCAGCGGGCTCAACGCCGTGGTGTCGTGGCCGGCCGAGGAGTGGGGCCGCGACCCCGCCGGTTTCGCCGAGATGCGCCCCGGCGTCTACGACGTGCATGAGCGGGTGCGCGACATGAGCCGCAACGGCATCCTCGCCTCGATGTGCTTCCCGACGTTCACCGGGTTCTCCGCGCGGCACCTGAACATGACTCGCGAACACGTCACCCTGGTGATGGTCTCGGCCTACAACGACTGGCACATCGACGAGTGGGCCGGCGCCTACCCGGGCCGGTTCGTTCCGATCGCAATCCTGCCGACCTGGAACCCCGAGGCGATGTGCGCCGAGATCCGCCGGGTGGCGGCCAAGGGCTGCCGCGCGGTCACCATGCCCGAACTACCGCACCTGGAGGGGCTGCCCAGCTACCACGACGACGAGTACTGGGGGCCGGTGTTCCGCACGCTGTCGGAGACCGGTGTGGTGATGTGCCTGCACATCGGCACCGGCTTCGGGGCGATCAGCATGGCCCCCAACGCCCCCATCGACAACCTGATCATCCTGGCCACCCAGGTCTCGGCGATGTGCGCCCAGGACCTGTTGTGGGGTCCGGCGATGCGCAACTACCCGGACCTGAAGTTCGCGTTCTCCGAGGGCGGTATCGGCTGGATCCCCTTCTACCTGGACCGCAGCGATCGGCACTACACCAACCAGAAGTGGCTGCGCCGCGACTTCGGTGACAAGCTGCCGTCCGAGGTGTTCCGTGAGCACTCGCTGGCCTGCTACGTCACCGACAAGACGTCGCTGAAGCTGCGCCACGAGATCGGCATCGACATCATCGCCTGGGAATGCGACTATCCGCACTCGGACTGCTTCTGGCCGGACGCCCCCGAGCAGGTGCTCGCCGAACTGGAGGCCGCCGGTGCCGACGACGCCGACATCAACAAGATCACCTGGGAGAACTCCTGCCGGTTCTTCGACTGGGATCCGTTCGCCCACACCGCGCGCGAGCAGGCGACGGTGGGAGCGCTGCGGGCGACGGCCACCGATGTGGACGTGTCGATCCGGCCGCGTGCCGAGTGGGCGCGCCGCTACACCGACAAGCAGCTGGCACAGGCGTAGCGGCGCCATGGTTTCGGTGATTACCGGCGGTGCCGGGGGGATGGGATTGGCCACCGCGAAGATCGTCGGTCGCGCGCAGCCCGTCGTGCTCTGCGATATCCGGCAAGATCGGCTGGACGCCGCGGCGGGTGTGCTGAAGGAAGTCGACGTCGTGACCGTCCACTGCGACGTCACCGATCGCGCCGCGGTCGCGGCGCTGTTCGCCACCGCGGCCGGAATCGGGCCCCTCGCCTCGGTGATCCACACCGCCGGAGTCAGTCCGAGCATGGGCGACGCCGACTACGTCATGCGGACCAATGCCGTGGGCACCCTGAACGTCAACGAGATCTTCTTTCGTGTGGCACCCGAGGGCGCCGCGATCGTCAACGTCGCCTCGATGGCCGCGCACCTGCTGCCCGACGAGCTGATTCCCACCGGCCAGTTCCCGCTGGCGTTGCACGATCCCGGCGACTTCACCGATGCCATGGCGGCGGTGTGCGACCCGATGCCGCCGGAGGTGCGTTCGGGTTTCGCCTACGCCGTGAGCAAGGCGTTCGTCCGCTGGTACTCCAGCTCGCAGGCCGAGCGGTTCAACGGTCGCAGCCTGCGCATCGTCTCGGTCTCGCCCGGTTCGGTGGACACCGAAATGGGCCGGTTGGAGGAGCGGGCCGGCGCGGGGGCGATGGTCACCGACGCCGCGGTCCCGCGCTGGGGAACGCCCGAGGAGATGGCTGAACTGCTGGCGTTCTGCGCCAGCAACCGGGCGGGATATCTCACCGGAACCGACATCCTCAACGACGGCGGCGTCGTCGCCTCGATGCGTGAGCGAGCGCGGGTGGCGGCCACCGGCTGATGCCCGCCGCGAACTTGCGCGCGTCGAGTATTCGACGTACTTTTCGAAAGTATGACGGCAGCGACGGGCGGCGACGGCACCGTCCGTCCGGTCTCCTCGCCGCCCACCGAGCGGGTGATGCGGATCCTGGAGCTGCTCGCCGCCGACCCGGAACGGCACTTCTCCCTGTCGGAGATCTCGCAGACCCTGGGCATCAGCCACGGCACCTGCCACGCGATCCTCGCCACCCTGGCCGGCCGGCAGTGGCTCGTGCGGGACCGCCAGTCGGGCGGATATTCCTGGGGTCCCGCGCTGGCCGCGCTCGCCCGCCCCATCAATCGGCAGGCCTTCCGGCCTGAGCTGCAGCGGCTTTTCGACGCCGTCGGCCGACAGGTGATCCTCGGTGCTCGCCAGGGCGCGACAGTGGTGGTGACCGATTCGGTAGGGGAGTCGATCGCCGGTCTGCGGTTGGGCGCCGGCTTCCGGATTCCGCTGGTGGCGCCGTTCGGCCGTGAGTTCATCTCCGGCGCAGGCGAACCGGTCAAGAAGGAATGGCTCGGCGGGCTGGGCGCACCATCGCCGCGGTTGCGGCGACGGCTGGCCGCAGTGCTCGACGAGGTCGGCCGGCGCGGCTACGCGATCGACCGGATGAGCCGCGAATACGTGCGGGTGTACTCGGCGCTGCAGGCACTGGCGGCCGACGGCGAGCCCGACGCGATCACCGCCCGGTTGGCCACGGCGTTCGCCGATCTCACCGAGGTCGACTACCTGCCCGACGAACTCGGCAACACCGAGCGGCATCCGATCGCCAGTGTCTCGGCTCCGGTCCGCGACGTCGACGGGACGGTGACGATGTCGGTGGGAGTCGCCCCCTTCGCGGCCCTGACCGCCGCGGAGGTCGCCGAGCTTGGTGCGGCCGTACGCGAGACCGCCGCACGTATCCAATCCCAGTGGTCTGCACGTGGAGAACATGAGGAGAGCTCGTGAGCGTGACGCTCAGCGCCGAACAACGCCAGCTCGGCGAGTCGTTGCGGCAATTCGCCGGCCGGCACGCACCGATGGCCGACACCCGCAAGGCGTTCGATGCGCTGGCGGCCGGGGAGCTGCCGTCGTGGTGGGACGACTTGGTCGCCAACGGGTTTCACGCGATTCACCTGCCTGAACAGTACGGCGGACAGGGCGGTGGGCTGCTCGACGTCGCCGCGGTACTGGAGGCCGCGGGAACAGTGTCGCTGCCGGGTCCGCTGCTGCCGACGGTGACCGCCGGTGCGGTCGGTCTGCTCGCCGAGTCCACGCCGGCGCGGGAGGAGTACCTGCGTGCCCTTGCCGCCGGTGTGCCGGCGGCCGTCGTGCTTGGCGGGCAATCGGACTTCGTCGCACGACGAGCCGACGAGGGCTGGCTGATCAGCGGTGCCTCGGACGTGATCTCCGGTGCCCGCTCGGCCCGCCTCGCGCTGGTCTGCGCCCGCTGCGAGGACGGGACCGACCTGTGGGCCGTGATCGACACCGGCCGAGCGGCGATCCAGTCGGTGGCCGGCACGGACCTGCTCACCGATCTGGCCACGATCACCTTGGCTGATCACCCGGTGCGCGCCGCCGAGGCGCTGATCGGGATCGACACCCGGCGCGCGGAGTATCTCGCCGTCGGTCTTGCCGCAGCGGTGTGTGCCGGCATCGCCGGGTGGTGCGTCGAGGCGGCCACCGCGCATCTGCACACCCGCGAACAGTTCGGTGTCCGGATCGGCACCTTCCAGGCACTGCAGCACCAGGCGGCCATGCTGCTGGTCAGCGCCGAACTGGCTTGCGCCGCTGCCTGGGACGCGCTGCGAGCCGTCGCCGACACGGTCGAGCAGCAGCGCATCGCCGCCGCCACCGCGGCCCTGGCGGCGGTCGCGCCGTGTCCGGACACCGTGTTCGACACCTTGACGATGTTCGGCGCGATCGGGTTCACCTGGGAACACGATCTGCACCTGTATTGGCGCCGCGCCACCAGCATCGCCGCTTCGATCGGTGCCGCCACCGATTGGGCTCGCCGGCTCGGGGAGCTGACCGTCGCGCAGCAGCGGGACTTCACCGTCGACCTCGGCGGTGCCGAAGCCGAGTTCCGGGCGGAAGTCGCAACGACTCTCGACGCAGCCCAGGCGCTGGCGAACGACGGTCCGGGACGCCAGGGCGACTACCCGCACTTCGAAACGGGCCCGCAGCGCACGCTGATCGCCGACGCCGGGCTGATCGCCCCGCAGTGGCCCGCGCCGTGGGGACGCGACGCCTCCCCACTGCAGCAGCTGATCATCATCGAAGAGTTCGCCAAACGGCCCGGTCTGGTCCGGCCGTCACTGGGCATCGCCGAATGGATCCTGCCGTCGCTCGTGCGCGCCGCACCGGATGCCCTCCAGCAGCGGCTGATTCCCCCGACCCAGCGCGGCGAACTCGCCTGGTGCCAATTGTTCTCCGAGCCCGGTGCCGGCTCCGACTTGGCGTCGCTGACCACCCGCGCGGTCAAGGTCGACGGCGGATGGCGCATCAACGGCCACAAGATCTGGACCTCGGCGGCGCAACGCGCCGACTACGGCGCACTGCTGGCCCGTACCGACCCCGCAGCGGCCAAGCATCGCGGGATCGGCTACTTCATCGTGGACATGCGCTCGCCGGGCATTGAAGTCCAGCCGATCGTGATGGCCACCGGGGCAGCCGAATTCAACGAAGTGTTCCTCACCGACGTCTTCGTGCCCGACGAGATGCTGCTCGGGGAGCCCACCGAAGGCTGGCAGCTGGCGATCGCCACCATGGCCGAGGAGCGCACCGCCATCAGCGGATACGTCGAGAACGACCGGGCGGTGGCGCTACGCGCTATCGCCGCGGCCCCGGGCCGATCGCGCGATGACGCACTGCGCGCACTCGGCGAACTCGACGCCTACGCCAACGCGATCAGGGCGCTCGGGGTGCGCGAGACCATCAGGCTGCTGGACGGCGAGGGCATGGGGGCGTCGTCGAGCATCGCGAAAGTGGCGATGAACGTGCTGCTGCGCCGCACCTTCCACGCCACATTGGCCACTGTCGGCCGATTGGCGATGGTCGCCGATTCCGACCCGGCCGTCGTCGAACCATATCTGTTGTCGCCGGCCGAGCTGATCGGCGGCGGTACCAAGGAAATTCAGCTGAACATCATCGCCCAGATGATTCTCGGCCTGCCCCGCAAATGAGATGAAGGATCGCCGCATGGGACTACGTGGAGACGCCGCGATCGTCGGCTATGTCGAGCTGCCGCCGGAACGGATGAACAAGGCCACCCCGGCCCCGTTCACGCTGGAGCAGTGGGCCGAGTTGAGCGCGGCGGCGCTGGCCGACGCGGGCCTTCCGGGCGAACTCGTCAACGGCATCGTCACCTCGCACCTGGGCGAATCCGAGATCTTCGTGCCCTCCACGATCGCCGAATATCTGGGGGTTCCAGCACGGTTCGCCGAGATCGTCGACTTGGGCGGGGCCAGTGCCGCGGCCATGGTGTGGCGCGCCGCGGCGGCGATCGAACTGGGCATCTGTGATGTGGTGCTGTGCGCGCTGCCGGCCCGCTACATCACCCCGATGTCGGAACGTAAACCCAAGCCACTGGTCGACGCCATGTTCTTCGGGTCCTCGAGCAACCAATACGGTTCCCCGCAAGCCGAGTTCGAGATCCCCTACGGCAACCTGGGGCAGAACGGCCCCTACGGCCAGGTCGCCACGCGCTACGGCGCGGTCTACGGCTACGACGAACGGGCGATGGCCAAACTGGTCGTCGATCAGCGCGTCAACGCCAATCACACCGAGGGAGCCATCTGGCGCGACACCCCGCTGAGCGTTGAGGACGTACTGGCCAGCCCGGTGATCGCCGACCCGCTACACATGCTGGAGATCGTGATGCCCTGCGTGGGCGGTGCCGCGGTTGTGATCGCGAGTGCCGACATCGCCAAGCGAGCCCGCAACCGTCCGGTGTGGATCAAGGGATTCGGCGAACACGTGCCGTTCAAAACGCCGACATACGCCGCCGATCTGCTGGCGACTCCCATCCGCGAGGCCGCCGACACCGCCTTCGCCATGACGGATCTGACGCGCGCGGACATGGACATGGTCTCCATCTACGACTGCTACACGATCACCGTACTGCTGTCGCTCGAGGACGCCGGATTCTGCGAGAAGGGCAAGGGCATGCAGTTCCTCGCCGATCACGACCTGACCTTCCGCGGCGACTTCCCGCTCAACACCGCGGGCGGTCAACTCGGATTCGGCCAGGCCGGCCTGGCCGGCGGCATGCACCACGTCTGCGACGCTACCCGCCAGATCATGGGCCGGGCTCAGGCCGCGCAGGTGGCCGACTGCAACCGGGCCTTCGTCTCGGGCAACGGCGGAATCCTGTCGGAACAGACCGCGCTGATCCTGGAAGGGGACTAGACCGGAGATGATCACTTTCGAACGGCCGATGCCGGTCAAGACCCCCACCACCGCTCCGTTCTGGGATGCGCTGGCGCAGCACCGCATCGTCATCCAATACTCACCGTCGACCGAAAGCTACGTGTTCTATCCGCGAGTCCGCGCTCCGCGCACCCTGGCCGATGACCTGGAATGGCGCGAGATCTCCGGGATGGGCACGCTGTACTCCTTCACGGTGGCCCGCCGCCCGGTCGGGCCGCACTTCGCCGACGCCGTCCCGCAGCTGCTGGCGATCGTCGAATGGGATGAGGGTCCGCGGTTCTCCACCGAACTGGTCAACGTCGACCCCGGCGGTTCAGCGAGGCTCGACGGAGGAGAGGCGAAGCTGGGACCGTCGCATAAGCCGCGCGATCTGGTGGTGGGAATGCGGGTGCAGCCGGTGTTCTGCGACTATCCGGAACACGACGTCACGATGCTGCGCTACGAACCGGCTCCGAGTCGTGGCTGACGACACCGCGGCGCAGATCGAGGCGATCAAACGCCTGAAGTCCCGCTACTGCCGCTACCTGGACACCAAAGACTGGGCGGCCTGGCGCACGCTGTTCACCGATGACTTCGTCAGCGATACATCACGTGCGGGTGGCAAAGTCATCACTGGCGCCGACGAATTCGTGGCTTTCACCCGTAAAAGCCTGCGCGATGAGCCCACAGTTCACCAGGTCCACGCGCCCGACATCGAGTTGGACTCACCGACCACGGCACACGGAGTGTGGGCGCTGGAAGACGTGGTGCGGTTCGGCCCCGGGATCAACCTGCGCGGCTACGGCCATTACACCGAGACCTACGAAAAAGTCGACGGCGACTGGCGGATCAAGACCTCGACGCTGACCAGGCTGCGCGAAGACATCTTCAACGGGGCGTTCGCGGTCTACCTCTCGCCGCGTATCCGATCGTCGCTGGCCAGGGTCGCCGGCCGGTTCCTCAACTGAGCCCTTGACGCGCCTGCCAGGCACCCTGGTGCACCATACTGAATGGATTACGGGAATGGCTATAGTATAGGCACCGGGGCCGGCCCCGGGTCGTCGTGTCCAAGCAAGGGGAGTGTTCGTGGAGATCGAAAACAAGCGCGCGATCATCGTCGGTGGCGCATCAGGGTTCGGTAAGGCGACAGCGGAGCTATTGGCCAAACGCGGTGCCCAAGTGGCGGTCTTGGACCGGCCGCAGTCCAAGGGCAAGGAAGTGGCCGAATCGATCGGCGGCAGCTTCTTCGAAGCCGACGTCACCGATTTCGCCGGCACCGAGCGGGTGCTGAACGAGGCGGTCGAGGCGTTGGGCGGGCTGCACATCGCGGTCACCACCGCCGGTGGCACCACCGCAGGCGGCGGTATCGGTGAGCGAACGATCAAACGAGATGGGCCGCACGACCTGGAGGCGTTTCGCAGCACCCAGGATCTCAACGTCGTCGGGACCTTCAACGTCAGCCGGCTCGCGGCCTGGCACATGAGCACCAATGAGCCGGAAGACGATGAGCGCGGCGTGATCATCAATACGTCCTCGATCGCGGCGTTCGAAGGCCAGATCGGGCAGATCGCCTACACCGCGTCCAAGGCCGCCATCGCCGGGATGTGCCTGACGATGGCCCGTGATCTGGGCGGTGTGGGCATCCGGGTGCTGGCGATCGCGCCCAGCCTGTTCGCCACGGGCCTCACCCAGGGCATCCCCGACGAGTTCGCCGCCGTGCTGACCAAGGACGCGGCATTCCCCAAGCGGCTTGGCCGTCCGGAGGAGTACGCCAAACTGGCGGCCGCCATCGTCGAGAACCCGATGCTCAACGGCCAGTGCATCCGCCTGGACGCCGGCCAGCGCTTCGCGCCGAAGTGACCCGACAACGTTAGGCGTCGGCGAGCGCCGGTGGCTTCAGGGCCGCCGGATCCGGGTTCGCGATCGGGCGCCCCATGAACCGGCGGGCGTTGTCGCCCATGAAGTCATAGGTGCGCCGAACATCCATGCCCTCGGCGTAGCGCCAGAATCCCTTCGGCTCGGCCAGTCCCTCGGGATGCGGATAGTCCGACCCGAACAGCACCTTGTCCCAGCCGACGGTGTCCACCACATCGGAGACGGCGCCCTCCCAGAACGGGCTGACCCAGATGTTGCGCCGGAACACCTCATGCGGATGCTCGGGGAAGTTCTGCGGCATCTTCTTGTAGAGGTCGCCGAAGTCGAGAAACAGCGGCCCGATCCAGGAGCTACCGTTCTCCACGCTGGCGATGCGCAACCTGGGGAAGCGGGTCAGGGTGCCATGGCAGATCAGCGCGGTGATCATGTCGGCGATCTCCCGGTGCCCCAACACCATCCAGCGGAAAGCGCTCTGCGTCATGAAGTTCTGCGTGTACGGCGGCTCCCAGCGGCCGACGTAGTCATCGAGCGGCGGGAAGCTGGCATGCAGCACGATGGGCAGACCGGCGGCCTGGACATCACGCCAGAACGGGTCGAACTCCGGCAGCGCCGGAGAGCGCCAACCGCGGATACCGTTGACCGGCCCGGGTTTGATCAGCGCCACCGCCGCGCCCTGATCGAGGATGTACTCCAATTCCCGCTGCGCGCCCTCGACCTCGGACAGGTTGATGATCGGCGTGGAGAACACCCGGCCGTCGTAGTCGTAGGACCAGTGCTCGGCCATCCACTGATTCAGCGCGTGAATGATGGCCAGCGTGAGCTCCGGATCGTCGGCGCTGGAATGCTCCACCAAGCTGGCCAACGTGGGGTAGTTCAACGCTTCGGTGACGCCCTGGCGGTCCAGCTCGGCGACCCGGTCCGCGGGGTTGCGGGTTGCCGGCGGCGCCTCGATCGCCTGACCTTGCATCTCACGCAAGGTCAGGCCCTCGGCGTTCTCCCCGGCGAAGAACTTCTCGTGTGCACCCGGCGCGGCGACCCGCTCGAAGGTGGGGTTGGGGATGAAGTCGCTGACCTTGCCATTGATGATGATCCGGCTCTGGCGGCCGATCTGGGCGAATTGGACTGCCCGCGAGTACTTCTCCGGCAGGTACTTGGTCAGCGCCTCGGGCGTCTCGTACATGTGCTGGTCGGCATCGAAGATCGGCGCGTCACGGAACTGGCTCATGATTGCTCCCGGTCGCTAGGTGGTCAGGATGGTTGCCGCTGCGGTGCCCGGCGCGCCGTAGAGCTGAGCGAATCCCACCTTCGGGCCCCCGGGCACCTGCCGGTCGCCGGCTTCGCCGCGCAGCTGGCGGACCAGCTCGTGGATCTGACGCAGTCCGGAGGCGCCGATCGGTTCACCGTTGGCGATCAGCCCGCCGTCGGTGTTGACCGGCAGTGACCCGGTGATCTCGGTCGCGCCGTCGGCCAGCAGCTTCTCCTGGTCGCCGTCGGCGCAGAAGCCGCACTCGGCCATATGGATGATCTCGGCGCCGGCGTCGGTGTCCTGCAACTGGATGACGTCGACGTCTTCGGGTGCGACGCCGGCCTTTTCGAAGGCAGCGCGGGCGGCGTACACCGTGGGCGCCACGTCTTCGGTGACCGGGGCGAAGGTGGTGTTCACCTCGTAGGCGCCGTAGCGCCGCGTGCGGACCTCCACCGCTCGCAGGTACACCGGCTTGTCGGTGTAGCGGTGCGCGATGTCGGCGCGGCACATCACCACCGCCGCCGCGCCTTCGTCGGGAGCGCAGAACATGTACTGGGTCAGCGGATAGTTCAGCATCGCCGAGCCCAGGATCTCCTCCTCGGAGATCGGCTTACGCCGGAACGCATTCGGGTTCAGCACGCCGTTGCGGAAGTTCTTCGCCGCGACTTTGGCCAACGTCTGCTGGGAGATGCCGTGATCATGCAGGTAGCGATTGGCCTTCATGCCGAAGAACTGAGTGGTCAGGTACTGACCGTTCTCGGCATACCACCGCGGCATTCCGACCAGCGCCGGGTCTTCGGTGAACGCCCCGCGCGGGTGTTTGTCCAGGCCGACGGCGATGCCGATGTCGTAGTCGCCCAGCCGGATACCGTCGGCGCAGACCTTGGCCGCGCTGGCCGCGGTGGCGCATGCGTTGAACACGTTGGTGAACGGGATACCCGACAGTCCGACCATCCCGACGATCGCATCCGGATTGGCCACCGTCCAGCTGCCGCCGGTCGCGGCCCCGATGTCCTTCCAGTCCACCCCCGCGTCGGCCACCGCCGCAAAGATCGCGTCGACCCCCATCGCCATCGCGGACTTGCCCTCAAATCGGCCGAACGGGTGCAGGCCGACGCCGATGATCGCCACGTCGTGAGTCATGAGATCGCGTCTCCTAAACCGGCCGAAAGGCGAAAGTGATGACCTCGTTGCCGTCGGCATCGGAGGTGAACGGCACCATGACCAGCTCCACCGGCATGCCGAATTCCAGTTTGTCCGGCTCGTTCTCCGTGAGGCGCCCTTCGACCCGGATGACGTCGCCCAGCTGCACCAGCCCGACACCGAACGGCACGAAGTCCTTACCGGTGGGACCAAGGTACGGCGCCCCGGGCGGAAAGCCCTGGGTGGTCCAGGCCACCAGGGTTCCGGCGCGCGGCAGCAGTTCCTGGCTCATCCGGTCACCGCTGCAACTCGGACAGCGTGGCTGGGCCGGAAAGACCGTGGCGGCGCAGTCCGCGCAGTGACTGCCCACTAACTGCGGGTTTTCCTCCGGCCAGGTCGAGATGTCGGGAGCTAGCGCCTTCTGCATCGGTCCTCCGTTGACTCTGCGTTGGTGGTGGAAAAGGTCGAGTAGGCAGCGCCGTGGCCACAGACTCGGCGATGGTTAGGCGATAGCGCCTGACTCCTTGAGCTTTTCGATGCGGTCCCAGTCGATCCCGAGCTCCATCAACACGATCTCGGTGTGCTCGGATGCCTGCGGGGCGCGGGTCGTCTCCAGCGGCTCATGGTTGAACTGGACCGGGCCGCGGACCACTTTGAACGCCGGCCCGCCGTCGCCGGATTCGACCTCGACGATCATGTCGTTGGCGATGGCCTGTTCGTCGGAGCTCAGGTCGACCAGGCTCTGGAACGGTGCCCACTGGCCCTTCATGGTTTTGAGGTGCTGACGCCAGTACTCGAAGGGCTTGGAGCCGATCGCGTCGACGATCAGAGCGCTGGCGGCGTCGGCGTTCTGCATCAACGGCAGGACGTCGGAGAACCGGGGGTCGTCGGCCGCATCGGGAATGCCCAAATGCTCGAAGGTGTCGCGGATGTATCCGGTCGGGCTGACGATGCACAGGTTGATGGTGCCGCCGTCGGAGGTGGTGTAGTTGCCCAGGAACGGATTCGCCGGTGAGCCACCGGGCTGATGCGGAGGTCCCAGCTTCGCCTCTCCTGCGTCGAGCCTCGCTGAACCGCCGGATTGCGGCATGAGTGCACGCATGGCTTCGCCGGTTTCCATGCCCTGGGTCACGCTGGCGCCGGCCGCCCACCATGCCGTCGACAGCAGCGAGACGTCGACCTCGAGGGCTTCCCCGGTGCGCTCGCGATGCAGCAACGCGGCGGCGATCCCGCCGGCGATGTTCATCCCGCCGACCGAGTCGCCGAACGCCGGGATTCCCTGGGACAGTGGCGCACCGAGCTCTTCGGGGCTCAGGGCGTGCCCCACTCCGCTGCGGGTCCAGAACGCGGTGCCGTCGAAGCCGCCGGTATCGCGTTCGGGGCCCTTGTCGCCGTATGCGCTGCCGCGGGCATAGACGATGTTCGGATTCGCGGCGCGGATGTGTTCCACATCGAACCTGTTCTTCTGCCGCGCCCGGGGCAGGTAGTTGGTCAGGAACACGTCGGCGGAGGCGGCGAGCTCGTAGAGCACCTGCTGACCGTCCGGGGTCGAGACGTCGATGCCGACGCTGCGCTTGCCGCGGTTGGGATGTTCGATCAGCGGATGTCGGTCCGGGTCGAGTTCGAAACCGCCCATCCGGATAAAGCCGCGCTGGGTGTCGCCGCGCACCGGGTGCTCGACCTTGATGACGTCGGCCCCCCAATCGGCCAGGATCGCCCCGGCCGCCGGAACGAACGTGAACTGCGCGACCTCCAGTACCCGGAAGCCATCCATGACCTTGATCAACTCAGCGCGCTCCTGCCGCCGTGTGAACCTCGCAAGAACCAATTGAAGTATTCTACTGTAATGGTTACGGTTGGGCATCCGAAAGGGGCCAGGTGAGCGACGTCGGACAGCGGGTCAGCAGCATTGAGATCGGCGAACGAGCTGCCGTGGCGGCAGAGTCGCGCCTGCTGATCGACGGCAAGTTGGTGGCAGCGGCCTCGGGCGCGCAGTTCGACAATGTTAGTCCGGCCACCGGGCGGCTGTTGGGGACCACCGCGGCCGCCGACCGCAACGACATGCTGCAGGCGATCGGGGCGGCTCGGCGAGCGTTCGACGACACCGATTGGTCGACCAACCGAGAACTGCGCAAGCGCTGCCTGGCGCAGCTGCAGTCGGCGCTGGAGGCCGAGAAGGAGGAACTGCGCACCGAGCTGATCGCCGAGGTCGGCTGCCCGGTCATGACGACCCAACTGGCACAGCTGGATTGGCCGCTCGTCGACGGGCTGCGTTACCCGGGACGGTTGATCGATGAATTCGAGTGGGAGCGGCAGCTCGACGGCGGAGGACTGTTCGGCGACCGCAACATCCGCACCGTCGTCAAAGAGCCGGTCGGTGTGGTCGCGGCGATCACGCCGTCCAACTTTCCCATCGAGGTGATCCTCAACAAGCTGGGGCCGGCCCTGGCGGCCGGCAACACCGTGGTGCTCAAGCCCGACCCGAACACCCCGTGGAACGCTACCCGGCTGGGTCGCCTGATCGCTGAGCACACCGACATCCCCGCGGGGGTGGTCAACGTGGTGCCCACGCCGTCCAACGAGGTGGCCGGACTGCTGGGCACCGACCCTCGCGTCGACATGATCTCGTTCACCGGATCCACCATGGTCGGCAAGCTGCTGGCCCGCGCCAGCGCCGACACCGTGAAGCGGACCTTCCTGGAGCTGGGCGGAAAATCGGCGCTGATCGTGCTCGACGACGCCGACCCGGCCAAGGTCATCCCCGGTGCGGTAGGGGTGTGCGTGCATGCGGGGCAGGCCTGCGCGGCCACCACCCGGATGCTGGTGCATACCAGCCTCTTCGGCGAGTTGGTCGCCGCGGTCACCGCGGCCTTTGCGGCCGTCGCCGTGGGCGACCCGGCGCTGCCGCAGACGCTGGTCGGCCCGCTGATCAGCGCCGCACAGAAGCGGCGGGTGCTCGATGCCTACACCCAGGCCCGTCGCGACGGTGCCGAAATCACCACCGGCGGCGGCGAAGTCGCCGGCTTGCCGGACGAGCTGGCGGGCGGCCACTACGTGGCGCCGACGGTTATCGTCGGGGTCGACAACAGCGCCGCCATCGCGCAGCAGGAGGTGTTCGGGCCGGTGCTGGTGATGCTGCCGTTCAGTGACGACGACGAGGCGGTGCGGATCGCCAACGACAGTGCCTACGGGCTGGCCGGTGCGGTGGTTTCGGCATCGAACGAACGGGCACTGGGCGTGGCGCGCCGGATCCGCACCGGCGCAATCGGCGTCAACGGCGGCATGTACTACGGCGCCGACGCACCGTTCGGCGGCTACAAGAGCAGCGGCTGGGGCCGACAGTGCGGAATCGAGGGGTTCGCGCAGTACTTGGAGACCAAGACGATTGGCTACCGCAAACCGCGCGGCGACTAGGCGGTGAAGGTCACCGGCAGTGACCGCGGGGAGCGAAACGGCTGCCCATAGATGTGCGGGTTGTCATCGGTGACCAGGGTGATCTCGCCGAGGCGGTCCAGCAGGCATTCCATCGCGACCCGCATCTCCATGCGCGCCAGATGCAGCCCCATGCAGGTGTGCTCGCCGGCGGCGAACGTGATGTGCGGAATCCACTTGCGGAAGATGTCGAATTCCTCCGGCCGTTCCCACCGGGCCTCGTCACGGTTGGCCGACCCGATGCAGACATCGACGACGGCGCCGGCGGGAACTTCCACGCCGGCCACCTCGGTGTCACGGATGGCGGTGCGCTGCACCGTGGTCAGCGGCGTCTCATAGCGCAGCCCCTCCTCGATGGCGGCGCCGATCAGATCGTGGTCGGCGCGCACCGCCGCGAACTGTTCGGGATGGGTGAGCAGCAGGTAGAGCAGGTTGCTGGTGGCCCGGTAGGTGGTCTCCAGACCCGCGGGCAGCAGCAGGCGAAGAAACGAGAAGATCGCTTCGTCGGTGAGCCTTTCGCCGTCGACGTCCGCGGTGACCAGGTCGCCGATGATGTCTTCGGTCGGCTGGGATTTGCGTTTCTCCATCTGAGCCAGGAAGTAGTCCTTCAACTCTGCCGAAGCGGCGAACGCCCGCTCATAGTTGACGGTGTAGCTGATCAGCTCGATCGCGCGCTGGCGGAACCAGGGCAGATCCTCCTCGGGTAGGCCCAACAGCTCGGAGATGACCCGGGTGGGGAACTCGAAGGTGAAGCCGGACACCAGATCGGCGGTGCCGTCGGCGATGAACTCATCGATCAGGGCGGTGCAGACCGGCCGCACCACCTCCGGCTCCCAGTGCACCAACGACTTCCGCTTGAACGCCGACGAGACCAGGTTGCGATGCTTGCGGTGCGGCTCGCCCTCCATCGCCAGGATGGTCGGTCCGATGAACAGGCCGATCGTGACGTCGTAGATGTGCGAGTTGAACGAATCCGCCTCGCGGAACACCTGATTCACTGCCTCGAAGGAGACCGCGGCGAACTGGGTCTTGGGTCGAAGCGATGCCGGGGTCTTGGAGTAGTCCATGACCGTTCCGGGGAAGACCCCGGGTCCCTCGCGCTTGCTCCGAAGGTACGGGTAGGGGTTCTTCAGGTAGTCGGCAGGCTTGTCGAGTGCGGCAGCGATGTCGTCAACCTGGCTTTCCACGGCTGATCTCCCGTCGGGCGTAGCAGCATACTGTAAATATTACAGTAAATGATTAAGTAAATGTTGTGCCAGCGTCAGGCCAGGCTGATCGGCATCCGCTTGATGCCGTGCACGAAGGTGCTCTGCAGGTATTCCGGCTCGCCGAGCGTGACCTCGGGCAACCGGGTGAGCAGCTCGTAGAACAGGTGCCGCAGCTCCATCCGGGCGACGTGGGTGCCCAGGCAGTAATGCGCGCCGCCGCCGCCGAAGCCCAGGTGCGGGTTGGTGGTGCGGGTGAGGTCGAACTCATGCGGCCGGTCGAACACCGACTCGTCGCGGTTGGCCGAGCAGTAGTACAGCGCCACCTTCTCGCCGGCTTTGATCTCGGTCCCGGCGACCTCGGTGTCCACCACCGCGTGGCGGGCGAAGGCGAGTACCGGTGTCGCCCAGCGCACGAATTCCTCGACCGCCCCGCCGATCCGATTGTCGTAGTCGTCCAGCAGCCAGGCGCGCTGCTCGGGATGTTCGACGAGGGCCTTGAATGCGTGCGTGGTGGCCTGCTTGGTGGTGTCGTTGCCCGCCGAACCCAGCAGCACCATGAAGGAGCCGAGCTCTTCGTCGGTGAGACGGTGGCCGTCGACCTCGGCATTGACCAACTCGGTCATCAGGTCATCGTGCGGTTCGGCGCGGCGGCGCTGCGCCAGTTCGACGCCGGAGCCGGCCAGCACGCCCAGCTGCGTCATGACGTGCACCGCCCGCTCCTCCAGCGAGGCGTACTCCTCGTCGCTGCCGCTGAACAGGCATTCGGCGGCGTAGGCGACCTTCTGCTGTTCGGCCGTGTCGATGCCGATCATGTCGGAGACGGTGCGCATCGGCAGTTGGCCGGAACAGCTTGCGACGAAGTCGATCTGGTCGCCGCTGCGCAATTGGGCCAACAGGTCGTCGACGATGCTGCGGGAGTTGGCCTTGATCTGATCTTCGATGCGTCGGACCTGCCGCGGTGTGAAGCCCGAACTGATGAGCTTGCGGTACCGGGTGTGCTCCGGCGGGTCCATCGCCAGAAAGAACGTCATATTGCGCTGGATCTCGGCCGGCATCGGGTCGACGCTGACGCCTTCGCGGGAACAGAACAGCTCTTCGTGCTGGCTGATGAACTTGACGTCGGCGTGCCGGGTTGCCGCCCAGTAGCCGGTCTCCTGGTGCGGGAACACGGCGTCCATCGGCCGGTGCCAGGTCAGGCCCGGTTCGCTGCGCAGCGTCGCGAATGTCTCGTCCCGGGTCCGGAAATCTTTGCCCCAGAACTCCGTTTCAGAGATGTCGAGGCGGTGGTAAGGGTGCGGGGAAATCGGTGCGGCGGGTGACGAATCGATTGTCATGGTTTCCTCTCGGAAGGTTGTTCCCCGAAAAGTCGACAGTAAGCACGACTGTAACGAATTCAGCGCCCACGGACAATGCTACGGTTGCCCTTACCGGATAGCCGAAAGCTGCCTTGAGGAGCCGAGAATGAGCACAACGGGCCAGGTCGTCGGATTCGTGGGAGCCGGCCAGATGGGTGAACCGATGGTCGTGCGCCTGGTCGCCGCCGGGCATCGCGTTCAGGTCTACGCCCGACGGCCCGAGGTGCGTGAACGGCTCGCGGCCGCCGGCGCGGTGCCAGTGGAGTCAATCGCCGCGGCCGCCCGCGATGCCGGCGTCGTGATCAGCTGCCTGTTCTCCGACGCGCAACTGCTCGAGGTCGCCGCCGGCGCCGACGGCTTGCTGGCCAATGCCGACTCCAGCACAGTCGTGGTGTCGCACACCACCGGGACGGTGAGCACGCTGACCAAACTGGCGGCGGAGTTCCCGAACGGCCCGGCGCTGGTGGACGCTCCGGTCAGTGGCGGCGCTCATGACATCGAGGCCGGCAGGCTGACGGTGCTGCTCGGCGGTTCCGACGACGCGGTGGCCCGCACGCAGCCGGTCTTGGCGGCCTACGCCGACCCGGTGATCCTTACCGGGGGACTGGGCACCGCGCTCAACCTCAAGCTGATCAACAACGTGCTGTTCGCCGCCAATGCGCAACTGGTCGCCGCCGCGGTCGAGCTGGGCAAGAGCCTCGGCGTGCGCGATACCAGCCTGTTCGAGGCGTTGGCGCAGTGCAGTGGCGGCAGCCGGGCCGCGGGGTACGTGCAATCGGCCGGTGGGGTGGACAGCTTCGCCAAAGTCGTTGCGCCCTTTATGCGCAAGGACGTGGCGGCCTGTATCGAGGCCGCTGCCGACCGTGGCGTGGAACTGGGCCAGCTGCAGACCGTGGCCCAAAACGGGCCGCTGGATCTGTCGTGACCGCCGAGCTGGCGCGTCTGCTGGAGAAGCAGCGGCGATCCTTCGTCGACGACGGGCCGCCGGGTGCCGCGGTCCGGCGCAACCGCATCGATCGGTTGCTGGCGATGGTGCTGGACAACGTCGACGCGTTCACCGAGGCGATGGCGCAAGATTTCGGAACCCGGTCGCGGGCGGCCTCACTGGCCACCGAGATGATCGGCATCGTCCCCGTGGTCCAGCACACCAGATCGCATGTCCGGCAATGGATGCGTCCCAGCAGGCTGCTGCGTGCAGCCCGGCTGGTCGGGTTGCGTGCCGAGGTGCGGCCCAGTCCGCTCGGCGTGGTGGGCATCATCGGGCCATGGAATTTCCCGCTGCAACTGGTGGTGGTGCCGGCGGCGGCAGCCTTCGCGGCGGGCAATCGGGTGATGGTCAAGATGTCCGAGATCACTTCGCACACCGCCGAGCTGATGGCGCACCTGGCACCGAAGTACTTCGACGAGAACGAGTTCGCCGTCGTCACCGGTGGCGCCGATGTGGCGGCCGCGTTCGCCGGGCTGCCGTTCGATCACGTCTTCTTCACCGGCTCACCGTCGGTGGGTGCGTTGGTGCAGCGCGCCGCCGCGGACAACCTGGTCCCGGTGACCTTGGAACTGGGCGGGAAGAACCCCGTCGTGGTGGCGCCCGGCGCCGACATCGCGCGATCGGCGCAGCGGATCGCGGCGGCCCGCATGGTCAACGGCGGTCAGGTCTGCGTGTGCCCGGACTATGTCCTGGTGCCCGAGCGCGACATGGAGGCATTCGTCGATGTCGCCCGGAGAACGTTGCGAGACATGTTCCCGACGATCCTGACCAATGGCGATTACTGCTCAATTGTCAACGAAGCCAACTTCGACCGGGTGCTGGGTCTGATCGACGACGCGCGCGACCGCGGTGCCGTGGTAGAGACCGTCGCGCCCGACGGGGAGGCGTTGCCGGATCGCGGTTCCCGCAAGATCGCCCCCACCCTGGTGCGCGGAGTCGATGCGTCCATGCGCATTTCCGACGAGGAGATCTTCGGTCCGGTGCTGATGGTGCAGGGCTATAGCACCCTCGACGAAGCGATCGAGACGATCAACGCGCGTCCCGCTCCGCTGGTCGCCTACTGGTTCGGTCCGGGCGGCAAGAGCTTCCGGTCCTTCGTGCAGCGCACCCGAAGCGGCGGAGTGGCCCGTAACGACTTTGCGGCACAGATGATTCCATCGGGGGCCCCGTTCGGCGGGGTGGGCCGCAGCGGCATGGGCGCCTACCACGGCAAGGCCGGCTTCGACGCGTTCAGCCACTACCGGACCGTGGTGGGCTCCGACCTGCCGTTCAGCATGACCGGCAGTGCGGCACCGCCGTTTCGACCCGCGATGCGCTTCTACGCCGACGCGATGCTGCGCTCGGCGCGCAATCGGACTCGCCGCCGGATCACACGCGGCCGGCGACACTAGCCCTGCTCGGCCTGTTCGCGCGCCCACCGGTAGTCGGCCTTGCCGGCCGGGCTGCGCACGATCGTCGACCGGAACACGACTGCCTTCGGCAGCTTGTAGCGGGCCAGCGACCCGCCGGCATGCTCGATGAGTTCGGCGGCCGTGACGGCTGCGTCCTCGGCGAGGGCCACCACGGCCACCACCTCCTGGCCCCAGCGTTCGCTAGGCCGGCCGGCGACCACCACGTCGACGACACCCGGATGTGAGGCGAGGGCTGTCTCGACTTCCTCGGCGAAGATCTTCTCCCCGCCGGAGTTGATTGTCACCGAATCCCGGCCGAGCAGCTCGATCGAACCGTCGTCCAGGTGCCGGGCCCGGTCGCCGGGAACGGCGAAGCGCGCCCCGTCGATCACCGGGAACGTCGCGGCCGTCTTGGTCGCATCACCCTTGTAGCCCAGCGGGACGTAGCCGCGCTGGCCGAGCCAGCCCAGGCCGTCGTGCCCGGGCTGCAGCACGGCGCCAAGGTCCTCGGCGACCACGCAGGTGTCCGGCCCGCCGGCGAAAGTTCCGGTGGAGACGGCACCCGAGGTCGACATGTGACGCATCTGGGCGCCGGTCTCCGACGAGCCGACCCCGTCGATCACCATTGCGCCAGGCAGGGTCTCGACGATCTGCTGCTTGACATATGGCGTCAACAGGGCGCCGCCGTTGGCCACCACCAGCAGCGACGACACGTCGGCGCTGCCGTTGCGGATCGCATCCAGCAGCGGTCGGGCCATCGCGTCGCCGACCACGGTCACCGACATCACCTTCTCCCGCTCAATGGCGCGTACCACGTCATCGGCGTCGAAATGGTCCACAACCGAAGGGAAGACCAGGGTTTGGCCGGTGTTGATCGCGGTCATCACGGCCCACTGCGCGGCGCCGTGGATCAGCGGCGGCAGGATCATCAGCTTGATCCCCGGGTTCGCCCCGGCCGGCCCCACGATGTCGTCGATGGAGCTGACCTCTTCGGCGGTCATCAGATTGCGGCCGCCGAACGAGCCCATGAAGATGTCGTGCTGACGCCAGAGCACGCCCTTGGGCATCCCGGTGGTGCCGCCGGTGTAGAGCACATACAGGTCGTCGGGCGAGGGTTGCACCGGTGGCGGCTCCGGGGAACTTTCCGCCAGCACCGTCTCGTAGTCGACCGCCCCGTCGAGCAGGGCGTTGCCGGAGTCGTCGGCGATCTGGATCAGCACCTTGAGCTGGGGGAGCTCCGGGAGTACTTCGGCCAGGGTGGGGGCGAACGCGGCGTGATACACCAGCGCGGTGGCGCCGGAATCGGCCAGCAGGTAGGCCAATTCCTTGCGCACGTAGCGGTAGTTGACGTTGAAGGGTGCGACTCGGGCCCGGAAGCTGCCCAGCAGGGTCTCGACGAATTCGTTGCCGTTGTAGGCGTAGATCCCCAACAGATCCTGGCCGGTCTCGTGTGCAGCCAGGTCCGCCCGCGGCGTGTGGCAGCCCAGCCCGCGGGAGTGCAGGTAGGACGCCAGCCGGTTGGATCGCTCGAGGACCTGCGCATAGGTGTAGCGCCGGTCGCCCTGGATGATCATGTCGCGGTCAGGAATCGCCGCGGCCACGGCGTCGGTGACCTCCGGCACGGTGAACTGGGTCAGGGTTGCCACGTGTCCATCAGCTCCTGTGTGGTGGTGATCGTCGCCAGCAGCGACAGCGTGTTGTCGATGATGGCAGCACCGTACTCGGCCGGGACACCGGCCACCGCGTCGCGGGGCACCACCACGCGGTAGGCGGCGTTGACCGCGTCCATGACCAGGTTGGGGATGGCGACGTTCAGCGAGACCCCCACCGCGACAACGGTGGATATTCCCAGGTTGCGCAGGACTGCATCCAGATCGGTTCCGCCCATCGGCCCGAGGCCGTGGTAGCGACTGAGTACCAGGTCAGAGGGCTCCGGCCCGAATTCGGGCAGCAGGGTGGCGCCGGCGCTGCCCGGATCGATGCGCACCGTGCGGCGGCCGGCGGAAAACAGCCGTGCGTTGTGGTTGGAGCCCAAGCCGTCCGGGCGACGGTGCACCAGGCAGTGCACCACCGCAACGCCGGCCGACCGCGCCGCAGGCAGCAGCCGGCCGATGTTGGGCAAAGCCTCACGGCGCGCCTCGTCGGCGAGGGCCGCCAAGCCGGCGTCGGGTCCCACCACCGCGCCCTGCAGTTCCTGGGTGATGAGTGCGGTGTGTGCAGGCGCTACCAGATCCGCCAGCGCGGGGGTCATGTCAAGACGGGCTCGGTGGGCGGCACATCGTAAAACTGTGTCGCCCATTTCCGCAGCGTCATAAACGGTTTCGCGTCGACCTTGGACAGTGCCGGATTCTGGATGTAGCGCTGGTAGCGCCAGATACCCAGGTCGTCTTCGACGGTGGTCAGGAACTGCTTCTCGACCCGCGTGCGCACGTCATCCGGCGGCGCATCGGAGTCATCCCCGGGAATCCGTGGCCACCAGATCGAATAGAACAGGTCTGAGTGGCCTTCGTCGACCGGGGTGCAGGTGAAGATCAGCCGGTGCTGCTGCACGCCCTCGAAGATGCTGATCGCCCCGCCGAGCCCGAACAGATGGCTGTGGAAGCGCAACGCCATCTGTTCCGGGTCGTCGGCGCGTTCGTCGGGCCAGCCCGCGACGAACTGCCACTCCTGGTCGGCCATCTTCCAATCGAGCACCCTCGGTGTCACCGTCGCATGGTGCACGTACTGGAAATGTGCACTGTCAGCGGCATTCTCGGCGACGATCTGCGGGTGGACCGGTTCGCCCTGAAGGCGTCGGGAGAACTCCGGGTAGGCGCGGTAGTAGTCCTGCGGACCTGCGGTGAACTGGGGAAACTTGCCGAAGATGTCGGGCATCTCCCAGTGGGGTTCGGCGCCGTCGGGATGGTGCCATGCGAATACGCAGCCGTGCTGCTCGCGAACCGGGTAAACCCGCAGGCGCAACGCCTTGTTCGGCCGGTCCGGCTGATAGGGGATGAACTTGTTGCAGCCGTCGGGGCCCCACTGCCAGCCGTGGAAGGGGCACTCGACGCGGTCTTCGACCACCGTGCCGCCGTGGCCGAGGTGGGCGCCCATGTGCTTGCAGTGCGCCTCCATCACATGCAGTTCGCCGCCGACGTCGCGGTAGGCGACCAGGTCCTCGCCGAAGTAGTGCAGGGCACGGGTCGTTCCGGTGGCGAACTCCGGTGACCAGCCGATCATGAACCAGCCGGTGACCTTCCAGGTGAACGGAACGTTCATCGCATTTCCTCCCACAACATCCAACTGAATACCGTACCGTAAACCCATCGATAAGTGCACCCGTGAGGAATGGAGTGTGGTCATGGGCCGATCCGAGCGGGTCCTCGATGAACTGGGCTACTACCTGCTGGCCGGCGCGGGCGGGGAGGGGCCGGCCGCGCTGATGGATGAAGCCCGCCGTGGCGAGGAACTCGGGTTCGGGACCGCGTTCATCTCCGAACGCTGGAACGTCAAAGAGGCGTCGTCGCTGGTCGGGGCCGCGTGCGCGGTCACGGACCGGATGCAGATCGCCACCGCGGCAACCAATCACAACACCCGCCATCCGTTGATCACGGCGTCATGGGCGACCACCATGCACCGACTGTCCGGGGGACGGTTCACCCTGGGCATCGGCCGCGGCGTAGCTGCCATGTACGCCGCATTCGGGATTCCGAACGTCACCACCGCGCAGATGGCCGACTTCGCACAGGTGATGCGCCGACTCTGGCAAGGCGAGGTGATCGTGGGCCACGACGGGCCGATCGGCCGCTATCAGGTGCTGTTCTTGGACCCGGACTTCGCCGAAGTCATCCGGCTGGCGCTGGTGGCATTCGGGCCGAAGACGCTCGAGCTGGGCGGAGCCTTGTTCGACGACGTCATCCTGCACACCTACTTCACTCCGGAGACCTTGCAGCGCAGCGTGAAAACGGTGAAAGATGCCGCGGAACGAGCCGGCCGCGACCCGGCCGACGTGCGGGTGTGGTCGTGTTTCGCCACCGTGGGCGATCACCTGCCCGAAGAGCTGCGGCTGAAAAAGACCGTGGCGCGGCTGGCCACCTACCTACAGGGCTACGGCGACCTGCTGGTGCGCACCAACAACTGGGACCCGGCCGTGCTGCAGCGCTTCCGCGAGGACCCGGTGGTGACGTCGATCCCGGGCGGTATCGACCACAAGGCCACCGCCGCCCAGATCGAGCACATCGCGACGTTGATCCCCGACGAGTGGCTGGAACCGGCGGCCACCGGTCCGGCGCGGCGCTGCGCCGAGCGCATCCGCGAGGAGTTCGGCTACGGCGCCGACGCGGTGATCTTGCACGGGGCCACCCCTGACGAGCTGGAGCCGGTGGTCACCGCGTACCGCGACGTCGTGGGGTGAGCGTCAGTCCAGGCCACCGCGGATCGCGTCGAACGCCTCGCCGAGAACCTGTGGCAACACCAGCGACTCATCGCCCAGCCAGCGTTCGTAAGCGCTGAGCGCCACCCCCAGCATCATCCACGCCACCGTCTGCGGCCGCAGGTCGTCGGCGTCCAGACCCGCCCGGCGTGCCACGAACTCCGCGATGACGCTGCGCCAGCCGGCGTACATCGTCATCGAGTAGGCCTGCAGCTCATCGGTCTGCAGGATCACCCGCATCCGTCTGCGGTGGCGCGCGGTCTCACTTGCGTCGAAGGTGTTGAACGCCAACAGCGCCGCACGCAACGCGTCACCGAGTGGCGCCCCGGGTTCGATACCGTCCAGCAGTTCCCGGAGCTGGTGCAGGTGCGCGTCGAAGTCGCCCCACGGGATGGCGTTCTTCGAGGCGTAGTACCGGAACACCGTGCGACGGCCGATGCCGGCGGCCTGGGCCACGTCGTCGACGCTGACCTCACCGAATCCGCGGGCGGCGAACAGGTCGATCGCCACGTCGGTGATGTGCTGCGGGGTGGTGGAGCGGCGCCGCCCGGCGCGGGGGTGCGGATCCGGCGTACCGCCCATCTGACAGCCCCACTTCCTTTACGGCACTCGATGCCATATTCTGTCCGAGATTGTGACCGACACGACAGTCCTTTGTCGAACCCGAACGTGAGAAAGGCCCGCGTCATGGACCAGAACCAGCAGAACGAGACTTCCGCCGAGATCGTCACCGAGACCCTGGTCGAAGAGGTGTCCATCGACGGCATGTGCGGCGTCTACTGACCATGCCGGAGGTCGCCGTGGCCTCGGAGGCAACAGCGTTCGACCCCGACCGCGGCTGGGAGCTGCACCCGCAGGTGGCGCTCCGCCCGGAGCCGTTTGGTGCGCTGCTGTACCACTTCGGCACCCGTAAGTTGTCGTTCCTGAAGAACCGCACCATCGTCGAGGTGGTGCGGTCTCTTCCGGACCACGACGATGTCCGATCCGCCTGCCGCGCAGCCGGAGTCGACGATGCCGATCAGGGTCTGTACCTGCATGCGCTGGGCGTGCTGGCGGACTCGAAGATGCTGATGCCCAGGGAGGGCCAATGACATCCGTGGCACCGGTGCCCCGGCTTATCGAACAATTCGAGCACGGGCTTGACGCTCCGATCTGCCTGACGTGGGAGCTGACCTACGCCTGCAACCTGGCGTGCGTGCACTGCCTGTCCTCGTCGGGCAAGCGCGATCCCCGCGAGCTGTCCACGCAGCAGTGCAAGGACATCATCGACGAGCTGGAACGCATGCAGGTGTTCTACGTCAACATCGGTGGCGGGGAACCCACAGTGCGCTCGGACTTTTGGGAGCTCGTGGATTACGCCACCGAGCACCACGTCGGCGTGAAGTTCTCCACCAACGGCCTGCGGATCACCCCAGAGGTGGCGGCCAAGCTGGCGGCGAGCGACTACGTCGACGTCCAGATCTCCCTGGACGGTGCTACCGCAGAGGTCAACGACCCGATCCGCGGCCCCGGCTCGTTCGATATGGCGATCCGGGCGCTGGAGAACCTGGCCGCGGCCGGCTTCTCCGACGCCAAGATCTCGGTCGTCGCGACCCGCCACAACATCGACCAGCTTGATGACTTCGCCGCGTTGGCCAACCGCTACGGGGCCACGCTGCGCATCACCCGGCTGCGGCCGTCGGGGCGTGGCGCCGACGTGTGGGACGACCTGCACCCGACCGCCGACCAGCAGGTCCAGCTCTACGACTGGCTGGTGGCCAACGGGGAACGGGTGCTCACCGGTGACTCCTTCTTCCACCTGTCCGGGCTTGGCGCGCCCGGCGCGCTGGCCGGGCTGAACATGTGCGGCGCCGGGCGCGTGGTGTGCCTCATCGACCCGGTCGGTGATGTCTACGCCTGTCCCTTCGCCATCCACGACCGTTTCCTGGCCGGAAACGTGTTGGCCGATAATGGATTCGACAACGTCTGGAAGAACGCCCCGCTGTTTCGTGAACTGCGGGAGCCGCAGTCCGCCGGCGCCTGCGGCAGCTGCGACCACTACGACAGCTGCCGGGGTGGCTGCATGGCGGCAAAGTTCTTCACCGGCCTGCCACTGGATGGTCCCGATCCGGAATGCGTCCAGGGCTACGGCGCACCCGCGCTGGCCGCCGATCGCACCAAGCCCCGTCCGGCCGCGGACCATTCCCGCGGCAAACCGATCACCACTGTGGTGCCGTTGACGCTGTCCATGCGTCCGCCGGCCCGCCTCTGCAATGAAAGTCCAATCTGAAAATGGCTCGTGATGTCTGGTTCGAAACTGTTGCTATAGCCCAGGAACGAGCCAAAAAGCGGCTCCCGAAGTCTGCTTACTCCTCGCTGATCTCGGCCAGTGAAAAGGGCCTGACGGTCAGCGACAACGTGGCGGCGTTCAGCGAACTGGGATTCGCCCCGCATGTGGTGGGTGCGCCGGCCAGTCGCGAGCTGTCGACAACGGTTATGGGGCAAGAGATCTCAATGCCGGTGATGATCTCGCCGACCGGGGTGCAGGCGGTCGACCCGGACGGCGAGGTGGCCGTCGCGCGCGCGGCGGCGGCGCGTGGCACCGCGATGGGTCTCTCGTCGTTTGCCAGCAAGCCGATGGAAGAGGTCATCGCGGCTAACCCCAAGACCTTCTTTCAGATCTACTGGCTGGGCGGACGCGACGCGATCGCCGAGCGGGTGGAGCGCGCCCGGGCGGCCGGGGCCGTCGGGATGATCGCCACCACCGACTGGAGCTTCTCGCACGGGCGGGACTGGGGCAGCCCCACCATCCCGGAGAAGATGGACCTCAAGACCATGGTCAAGATGATGCCGGAGGCTCTCACCAGGCCGGGATGGTTCCTGCGGTGGGCCAAGACCATGCGTCCGCCGAGCCTGCGGGTGCCCAACCAAGCGGGCCGCGGCGAGGCCGGGCCGCCGTTCTTCCAGGCCTACGGGGAATGGATGGGTACCCCACCGCCCACCTGGGAAGACATCGCCTGGCTGCGTGAGCTGTGGGGCGGGCCCTTCATGCTCAAGGGCGTGATGCGGGTGGACGATGCGAAACGTGCTGTGGATGCCGGTGTTTCGGCGATCTCCGTCTCCAATCACGGCGGTAACAACCTGGACGGCACCCCGGCGGCGATCCGGGCCCTGCCGGCCATCGCCGAGGCCGTGGGCGACCAGATCGAGGTGTTGCTGGACGGTGGCATCCGGCGGGGCAGCGACGTCGTCAAGGCGGTAGCGCTGGGAGCGCGTGCCGTGATGATCGGACGCGCTTACCTGTGGGGGCTGGGCGCCGCCGGGCAGCCCGGGGTGGAGAACGTGTTGGACATCCTCCGGGGCGGCATCGACTCGGCACTGATGGGCCTGGGCCGGGCCTCGGTGCACGATCTGTCGACGGACGACATCCTGATTCCGGCCGGATTCACCCGGGCGCTGGGCGTGCCCGCCGCCGAGGTCTAGTCAAATGGCGCCGGTCCGCCGCTCGTCGGACCGGCGCGCCCACCTGCCCAAATCAGGGTCAATCCTGATACGCCCGTGGCGGACGGGACGGACGTGACCATCCGGGAGCATTCCGGGCGCTGGGCACCAAAAATTTACGGCGGTCGTACTCGTCAACAACTGGTGTACGACAGGTGAATTCGCTTACCATCGTCCGATGGCGGTTGGCGGCGAGCTCGGTGGTGCGACCTGGAGCGAGCTGCAGAACCGGCTACCGGGCCAGCTGCCGGGGCGGGGGATGATGCTTTTGGTCCCGGTGGGGTCGACCGAGCAACACGGCCCGCACCTACCGCTGGACACCGATACCCGGGTCGCGCAGGCGCTCGCCCAGGAGCTGGCCGAGCGGTCGGCAGGGGCTGGGGCGGGGCACGGCTGGGCAGTCGCGCCGGCCATCGCTTACGGGGCCAGCGGCGAGCATCAGAGCTTTGCCGGAACCATCTCGATCGGCACCGACGCGCTGATCCAGCTTTTGCTGGAGTACGGCCGCTCCGCCTGCTGCTGGGCGCAGCGGGTGGTTTTCGTCAACGGCCATGGCGGCAATGTGCCCGCCTTGATCGAGGCGGTGGGCCGGCTGCGGTTCGAAGGCCGCGAGGTGGCGTGGCTCCCGTGTGCCGCTCCGGGAGCCGATGCCCATGCTGGCCATACCGAAACGTCTCTGCTGCTGCATCTTTCGCCCGATAGTGTGAGGTTCGAGCGGGCGCTTCCCGGCAACAGCGCGCCATTGGCGCAGTTGCTGCCCGCGATGCGCGAGGGCGGTGTTGCTGCGGTGAGTGCCGTCGGGGTGCTGGGGGACCCGACCACCGCCACTGCTGCCGAAGGGCAACGACTCTTCGGCGCGATGGCCGAGGCCGGCCTGGCGGTCCTCGGCGCCTGGGCGCCCGGCCCCGACGGGATGCTGCGATGACCGCGGCTCGGCTGCCGGACGGTTTCGCCGTGCAGGTCGACCGGAAGGTGCGGGTCCTGGGGCGGGGCTCCACGCTTCTGGGCGGTTCGCCGACCCGGCTGCTGCGGTTGGCGCCGGCCGCTCAGGGGATGTTATCCGATGGCCGGTTGGAGGTACGCGACGCCGTCAGCGCACAACTGGCCCGTACCCTGCTCGACGCCACCGTTGCCCACCCACGGCCTGCGGGCGGGCCATCGTATCGAGACGTGACGGTGGTTATCCCGGTGCGAGACAACATCGTCGGGCTGCAACGGCTGGTGGCGGCACTGCGCGGCCTGCGTGTCGTGGTGGTGGACGACGGGTCACAGGTCCCGATCCGCCAGGAGGATCTGACCGCCGCGCCGTGTTGCGAGGTGCAGGTGCTGCGCCACGAGGAGAACCGGGGACCGGCGGCCGCGCGTAACACCGGGTTGATGGCCTGCACCACAGATTTCGTGGCGTTCCTGGATTCCGACGTGGTGCCGCGCCGGGGCTGGCTGGAGGCACTGCTGGGGCACTTCTGTGACCCGGCCGTGGCCCTGGTGGCCCCCCGTATTGTCGGTATGGCCGACAGCGGACACCTGGTCGCGCGGTACGAGGCCATCCGTTCGTCGCTGGACCTGGGCGGCTGCGAGGCGCCGGTGGTGCCTTACGGCAAGGTCGCCTACGTCCCCAGCGCGGCGATCATCTGCCGCTCCAGCACGCTACGGGAGCTGGGTGGCTTCGACGAGGCGCTGCATTCCGGCGAAGACGTCGACCTGTGCTGGCGGTTGGTGGACGCGGGCAGCAGACTGCGCTATGAGCCGATTGCGCAGGTCGCCCACGATCATCGGATAGAGCTGCGGGATTGGGTGGCGCGCAAGGCGTTTTACGGGGGTTCGGCGGCGCCGCTGTCCGCGCGTCATCCCGACAAAGCCGCGCCCATGGTGATCTCGGGTTGGGCGCTGGCGGGCTGGGCCCTGATGGCGCTCGGCTCGGCGGTGGGCTATCTGGTCTCGTTGGCGATCGCCGCGCTGACCGGACACCGGGTTGCCCGGTCTATGCGCGGCCCGGACACCGCGCCGGCAGATGTGCTGCTGGTGACGTTGCGCGGACTGGCGAGCGCCGGGCTGCAGCTCGCCTCGGCCCTGTGCCGGCACTACTGGCCGGTCGCCCTGCTGGCCGCATGCGTGTCACAGCGATGCCGCAGGGCGCTACTGCTGGCGGCGGTCGCCGACGGCGTGGTGGACTGGCTGCGGCACGCGCGCAGTGAAGACGATTCCCGGCCCCTGGGGCTGCCGGCCTACCTGCTGCTCAAGCGAGTCGACGATCTGGCATACGGCGCCGGCTTGTGGACCGGGGTGGTGCGCGAACGCAATATTGCCGCGCTCAAGCCGCAGATTCGCAGCTAGGCCGCCTTGACCGTTCCGGTGGTACACAGCGATGCGCTGGTGGTGGGGGCTGGAAGCGCGGGATCGATTGTCGCGGCCATGCTCTCGTCGGATCCGTCGTGTGCGGTCACCGTGATCGAAGCGGGTCCAGGTCTGGAGGATCCGGTCTTGGCTGCGCAGACCGCCGACGCGCTGACGTTGCCGATCGGCCCGGCCAGCCGGCTGGTGCGTCGGTACCGTGCCGAGCTGATCAGCAGAGCCGACAATGCACTGACGATCGTGCGGGGTGCGACCGTCGGAGGCTCCGGCGCGGTCAACGGGGGATACTTCTGCCGGGGGCTCCCGGCAGACTTCGCCGGCTACCCCGCGGGCTGGGCGTGGCCGCAACTGCTGGAGTCTTTTCGGGCCGTCGAAACCGACCTTGACTTCCGGGGCCCCCAACACGGGGACGCGGGCCCGATACCAGTCCGTCGCACCCATGAAATGTGCGACAACACAAAGCGATTCAACGATGCCGTACAGCGGGCAGGGTTTGGCTGGATCGACGATCTCAACGACGCGACGCTGACGACGCAGGCCGGCGTCGGAGCGGTGCCGCTCAACGTCACTGAGGACGGCGTGCGTACCGGACCGGGTGTCGCATACCTGCGGCCGGCGCTGTCGCGGGACAATCTCACGGTCCTCGCGCAGACCCGAGCGGTACGTGTTGCCATTGAAGCTGGTCGCGCCATCGCAGTCGAAGCGATCGGTGAGCAGGGTCCAATGATGCTGACAGCGGATCGAATCGTGTTGTGCGCCGGTGCGATCGGATCAGCACATCTGTTGATGCTGTCCGGTGTCGGTGAGGAGACCATGCTGCGCGATGCGGGTGTTGCGGTAAGGGCAGCGCTTCCCGTCGGCGCGCACTGCGCGGATCACCCGGAATGGCTGGTGGCAGCGGATTGGCCGGGCACGCCGGGCCGCCCCGTACTGGAGACCGTGCTGCACCATGAGGACCTGGAGATCCGGCCCTACACAGCCGGTTTCGCCACGATGGTCGGCGAGACCGACGCGCCCGATCAGCCGCAGATCGGGGTGGCGCTGATGACTCCGCGAGCTCGCGGCCGGATAAGCCTGATCTCGGGGGATCCGCAGGTAGCGCCTCGCATCGAACACCGCTATGACACCGAACCCGAAGATCTGGTGGCGTTGCGCCGCGGAGTGGATCTGGTCAAACAGATACTGGCGTTGAGAGGCGTTGGCGGCGAACCGCGCTGGTCGACATCACAGCACCTGTGCGGTAGCGCGCCGATCGGAGCCGACGGCGACCAGGCGGCGGTGCTCGACGCGCAGTGTCGGGTGCGTGGCATCGACGGGCTGTGGGTGATCGACGGTTCGGCGCTGCCCCGGATCACCAGTCGCGGGCCGCACGCGACGATCGCGATGCTCGCGCACCGAGCGGCGACACTGCTGTCAGGTCAGGGCCGCAGCCGGTAGCGGATCGGCAGGTGCTTGAGGCCGCCGACGAACGTCGTCGACACCAACTGCGGCTCGCCGGCCAGTTCGATGGCTTCCAGCCGCGGCAACAAGGCGCTGAAGAAGCTGCTGATCTCCATGCGCGCCAAGGCCGAACCCACGCAGAAGTGCACGCCGTGACCGAACGCCAGATGCTTGTTCGGGTCGCGGCCGACGTCGAACGCGAACGGGTCATCGAACACGTCTTCGTCGCGGTTGGCCGAAACGTAGGACAGATAGACCGATTCGCCCTCGGCGATCGGCACACCGCGCACCTCGGTGTCCGCGGTGGCGGTGCGCATGAACTCCTTGACCGGTGTCACCCAGCGGATGATCTCCTCGACCGCGGTCGGCATCAGGCGCAGGTCGGAGCGGAGTCGCTCGCGCTGATCGGGGTGCTCGACGAGTGCGCGCAGGCCGCCGCCGATCGCTGCGCTGGTGGTGTCGTGGCCGGCGGTGGCGATGATGACGTAGTACGAAGCGGTGTCCACATCCGACAGCGGGGCGCCGTCGATGGTCGCGTTGGCGATCGTCGAAGCCAGGTCCTCGGTGGGTTGTGCTCGCCGCGCCGCGGTCAGCGCCCCGAAGTAGGAGAAGAAGTCGAGCAGCACCGGCAACTGCTCCTCGGGAGTCAACCCGCGGCGGTACTCCTCGTCGTCGCCGCCGAAGAGTTCCTGGGTCAGCCGCAGCATGCGGCCGAAGTCCGTCTCCGGCAGGCCCAGCAGCGACATGATGACGAACAGTGGGTAGTTGACCGCCACCTCCTGGACGAAGTCGCACTCCGGGCCGAGCTGCACCATCTTCTCGACGTATTGCTGGGCGAGCTCGTCAATGCGGGTCTTGAGCATTCGCATCGCCTTGGGGCGGAACCAATCTGAGACGATTGCGCGCATCTTGTGGTGTTGCGGATCGTCCATGTGGATCAGGGTCCGCAGACCCATTCCGGATTCCAGCAGGGAGCGCTGCAGGTCGTCGGCGTCGGCGGGCGCCAGCACCGGACGCGGCGCGTTGATCCACAGCTGGTTGTCGCGTTCGATCTCCATGATGTCGGCATGGCGGGTGATGGCCCAGAACGGGCGGTAGGGCCGACGATCGACCAGGGACACCGGTGCGTGTGCGCGCAGATGGGTCAGGGCGGCGTGCAGACGAGGTTCATCGGCATAGGCGCTGGGGTCGACGAACACCTGGGCGGCCTGGTCGATGATCGGTGCGCTCATACCCTGCTCCTCGTCGAAATTTTTGACACGTGTCAGGTTTGAATCCAGTGTTGCGGATCAGCGGCCGTCGTGGCGGCGCTTTGGGCTGATCCACCCCGATTAGGCTCTTCGGTCATGTCGATCGGATCGTGTCGGTGGGGTCGCCGGGTCGGCGCCGTCGTCCTGGCGCTGACTGCGGTGTTGGCCGGCGGGTGCGCGCGCTCGGACGGGGCGGCGTCACATCCGAGCGTGGGGCCCCGGGCGGTCGCGCTCAACGCCGACGTGGTGCGGACCGGCTCTGGCCTGCTGAGGGGAACCGTCGGTCCGGATCACCGGCTGTTTCAAGGGATCCCGTACGCCGCGCCGCCGGTCGGGCCGTTGCGGTGGCAACGCCCGGCGCCGATGCCGGCGTGGCCGGGTGTGCGGGACGCCGTCAGACGCGGGCCCTGGTGCATCCAGCCCGACGCCGCCGACGTCGATCCGATCAGCGAAGACTGCCTGACGCTCAACGTCTGGACGCCCACCGGCTCGGCCGCCGAACCGCTACCGGTCATGGTGTGGATCCACGGCGGCAGTTTCATGCGGGGGGCCGGCGACATCTACCACGCGCAACGGCTTGCGGTCCGCGGACGCATCGTCGTCGTGACGATCAACTACCGGCTGGGGGCGCTCGGCTTCCTGGCCGACCCGGCGTTGGGGGACCCTGGCAACTATGGGCTGGCCGACCAGCAGGCGGCCCTGCGTTGGGTTCGCGACAACATCGACGAATTCGGCGGTGACCCAGACAAAGTGACGATCGCCGGTGAATCCGCCGGTGGTATGTCGGTCTGTGACCACCTGGCCGCCCCGGAGTCGGCGGGCCTGTTTCGGGCCGCCATCATTCAGAGCGGGCCATGCCAGGCTCAGGTCGAGGTGCCCGAGGCGCAGCGGATCAGCCGCGAATACACCGAATCCCTGGGCTGTGGCGAGCGGGCCACGGCGCCGCACGACCCTGACGAGCTGACTGCATCGTGCCTGCGGGCGCTGCCGCCCGACCGGCTGGCCAAGCCGCTGTGGTACTCGCGGTTCGGCACGGATCACCTCAGCGGACCGGTGGTCGGCGGCGCGCTGCTGCCCAACGATCCGGTGCGAGCGTTCCGGGAATCCCCGGCGCAGGGCGGCCCCGCGGGCAAGCCGGTATTGCTGGGGGTCAACCGTGACGAGTTCACCATGTTCGTCGCGCTGCGGTATCTGCGCGTCGGACAGGAGATCACCGCCGCGGAATACCCCGACGAGCTGGCCGACACCTTCGGCCGCGACTCCGCCGCCGCGGTGGCGGAGCACTATCCGCCGGGCCGGTTCGACGGCAGCGTCTCGCTGGCCTACGCGGCCGCTGCCACCGACGACATCTTCGCCTGCCTGGCCGACCGGATGGCCCGCGGCCTCGCCGGTGGCGCGCCCGTCTACGGCTACGAATTCGACGACCCGCACGCCCCGGCCCCGGAGTTGTACGACCAGGTGCCGTTCCCGATCGGCGCCACCCACTCGCTGGAGATGCGCTATCTCTTCGATATCGGCGGCGCCCCGCCGCTGGACTCCGCCCAGCGCCGGCTGTCCGACCAGATGATCGAGTACTGGACCGGGTTCGTGGCCACCGGTGCGCCGATCGCCGTCGACCAACCCGACTGGCCCGCGGTCGGAACCGGACCCGACCGGCGGTGGATGTCACTGCGCACCGACGGCAGTCGGATGATCACCGACTACGCCGCCGAGCACCAGTGCGACTTCTGGGCGACGATCCGCGGCTGACCCGCTCCAGCCCACGCTGTCCCTCGCCGAGTGTGAAGCCAACGTCACGCTCGGCGGGGGGAGCAGGCCGGCTCGCCCGTAATCAGGCCGGCGTCACCCAGGTGGTGATATCGGCGTGCACCACCTCGACGCCCGCCTTGTCGGTGATGCTGACCGGCACCACCACCTCGGTGCCTTCGGTGATCGAATTGAAGTCCGGTGGGTCCAGCCGGGCCGTCGCCCGCAACGACGTCGTCGCCTTGGCCAGGTAAGCCACGTTCATCGCCTTGGGAATCCAGCGGTGACTGCGCGGCACGGTGGCCTCCATCAACATCCCCATCGCGACTTCGGCCGCGTTGCAGGACGCGATCGCGTGCACGGTGTGCAGGTGGTTGTAGACGAACGGCCACTTGGGTACCAGCACCTCGGCCAGCCCGGGCTCCATCCGGACCACGTGCGGAAGGACCGAGGCGAAGTAGGGGACCCGGGCCATCGCCGCGGCCGAGAACAGCCGGGTGCCGCCGGGGATGCCCGCCAGCCGTCGCCATGTCTGATATGTACTGGTAGATCCGGTCACGGTGAGCTACCTTACCGGCAAGTAAGGTCTGTCGCCGGTCCGCTCGCCGCCGGCCGGCCGCAAGGTCCGGGGGCGCTGGCGCCGGGTTGACGCCGAGGTTCGGGCGTCACACCTCCTTCGGCGAGCCTGGCTAAACCGCGGGGATTTGGCCGCTGACCCGATCTGGGGCATACTATTCAGGTTCGCCTGCGCCGGGGTTGACCCTGGCCGGGCATACGACCAGCGCCCACCCGGGCGCGTCCGGTCCCATTCTCGCCGTACGGAGCATTTTCGCCGTGCACGGGGCCGTGTGAGGGCGACACGCCCGACCGCGGGGACCGGTGGACCAGGACAGGTAAACAGCGGCGGCAGCGCCCAGCGCAGTGTCGACACCGGGCCCTCGGGTTCGAAAAGGTAGCGACGAGCTGGGGCACATAAGGGTTCGAAACACGGACCCCCTTTGCAGGAGTGAGGTAGCAGAAGCGTGGCGGGACAAAAGATCCGCATCAGGCTCAAGGCCTACGACCACGAGGCGATTGACGCCTCGGCGCGCAAGATCGTTGAGACGGTCACTCGTACCGGTGCGTCCGTAGTCGGCCCGGTGCCACTGCCGACCGAGAAGAACGTGTATTGCGTTATCCGGTCCCCGCACAAGTACAAGGACTCGCGGGAGCACTTCGAGATGCGCACCCACAAGCGGCTTATCGACATCCTCGACCCCACGCCGAAGACCGTTGACGCTTTGATGCGCATCGATCTGCCGGCCAGCGTCGACGTCAATATCCAATAGATCCCAGTAGGAAGCTACCGAAAACCATGGCACGCAAAGGTATTTTGGGTACCAAACTGGGCATGACGCAGGTGTTCGACGAGAACAACAAGGTCGTGCCGGTCACGGTCGTCAAGGCCGGGCCAAACGTGGTGACCCGCATCCGTACCCCCGAGCGCGACGGCTACAGCGCCGTGCAGCTCGCCTACGGCGAGATCAGCCCCCGCAAGGTGAACAAGCCGGTCACCGGTCAGTACGCCGCCGCGGGTGTGAACCCCCGCCGCCACCTGGCCGAGTTGCGGCTGGACAGCGAAGAGGCAGCGGCCGCCTATGAAATCGGCCAGGAACTGACCGCCGAGATTTTCAGTGACGGCAGCTACGTCGACGTCACCGGAACCTCCAAGGGCAAGGGCTACGCCGGCACCATGAAGCGGCACGGCTTCCGGGGCCAGGGCGCCGGTCACGGCGCTCAGGCGGTGCACCGCCGGCCGGGTTCGATCGGTGGCTGCTCGACCCCCGGCCGGGTGTTCAAGGGCACCCGGATGTCGGGCCGGATGGGCAGCGACCGTGTCACCACCCAGAACCTGGTGGTGCACAAGGTCGACGCCGAGAACGGTGTGCTGTTGATCAAGGGCGCCATTCCGGGCCGCAACGGTGGGCTGGTTCTGGTCCGCAGCGCGATCAAAAAGGGTGAGAAGTAATGGCCGGCATCAAGATTGACGTCAAGACTCCGGACGGCAAGTCCAGCGGCTCGGTTGAGCTGCCCGCCGAGCTGTTCGACGCTCCCGCCAACATCGCGCTCATGCACCAGGTGGTGATCGCTCAGTTGGCCGCGGCCCGTCAGGGTACGCACTCGACCAAGACCCGCGGTGAGGTCAGCGGCGGTGGCCGTAAGCCTTACCGGCAGAAGGGAACCGGCCGGGCCCGTCAGGGTTCGACCCGGGCGCCGCAGTTCACCGGCGGTGGCGTGGTGCACGGCCCCAAGCCGCGCGACTACAGCCAGCGCACCCCGAAGAAGATGATCGCCGCTGCCCTGCGCGGAGCGTTGTCGGACCGGGCGCGCAACGGCCGGATCCACGCGATCACCGAACTGGTGAGCGGACAGACGCCGTCGACCAAGGACGCCAAGACGTTCCTGGGCTCGATCACTGACCGCAAGCAGGTGCTGGTGGTCATCGGCCGGGCCGACGAGACGGGCGCCAAGAGCGTGCGCAACCTGCCGGGTGTGCACATCCTGTCCCCGGACCAGCTCAACACCCACGATGTGCTGCGTGCCGACGACGTGGTGTTCAGCGTCGAGGCTCTGAACGACTACATCGCCAGAAACACAGCTCACACCACCGCTCAGGAGGTTTCGGCCTGATGGCGACCATCACCGACCCCCGCGACATCATCCTCGCGCCGGTCATCTCCGAGAAGTCCTACGGACTGATCGAGGACAACGTGTACACGTTCGTGGTGCACCCGGACTCGAACAAGACGCAGATCAAGATCGCGATCGAGAAGATCTTCGCGGTCAAGGTTTCGTCGGTGAACACCGCGAACCGGCCGGGCAAGCGCAAGCGGTCCCGGACCGGCTACGGCAAGCGCAAGGACACCAAGCGCGCCATTGTGACTCTGGCGCCCGGCAGCAAGCCGATCGACCTGTTCGCCGCACCGGCCTGACCGGAGTGAGAGAGAGATCTAACTGACATGGGAATCCGCAAGTACAAGCCGACGACCCCCGGTCGTCGCGGTGCCAGCGTCTCCGATTTCGCTGAGCTCACCCGCTCTCACCCGGAGAAGTCGCTGGTCCGGCCGCTGCACGGCCATGGTGGGCGTAACGCCCACGGCCGGATCACCACCCGGCACAAGGGTGGCGGTCACAAGCGTGCCTACCGCGTGATCGACTTCCGTCGGCACGACAAGGACGGCGTCAACGCCAAGGTCGCCCACATCGAGTACGACCCGAACCGCACTGCGCGTATCGCGCTGCTGCACTACCTGGACGGTGAGAAGCGCTACATCATCGCCCCCCAGGGTCTGTCTCAGGGCGACGTGGTGGAATCGGGCGCCAACGCCGACATCAAGCCGGGCAACAACCTGCCGCTGCGCAACATCCCCGCCGGCACCCTGGTGCACGCGGTGGAGCTGCGCCCGGGAGGCGGGGCCAAGCTGGCCCGCTCGGCTGGGTCCAGCATCCAGCTGTTGGGTAAGGAAGGCGCCTACGCCTCGCTGCGTATGCCTTCGGGCGAGATCCGCCGAGTCGACGTGCGCTGCCGCGCCACCGTCGGCGAGGTGGGTAACGCCGAGCAGGCCAACATCAACTGGGGTAAGGCCGGCCGTATGCGATGGAAGGGCAAGCGCCCGACCGTCCGTGGTGTCGTCATGAACCCGGTGGACCACCCGCACGGTGGTGGTGAGGGCAAGACCTCCGGCGGCCGGCACCCGGTCAGCCCGTGGGGTAAGCCGGAGGGTCGCACCCGCCGGCCGAACAAGCCCAGCGACAAGCTCATCGTCCGACGCCGGCGCACCGGCAAGAAGCGCTAGGAATCGGAGGGAAAGCGATGCCACGCAGCCTCAAGAAGGGTCCGTTCGTCGACGACCATCTGCTCAAGAAGGTCGACGTTCAGAACGAGAAGAACACCAAGCAGGTCATCAAGACCTGGTCGCGTCGGTCGACGATCATCCCGGACTTCATCGGGCACACGTTCGCCGTACACGATGGCCGCAAGCATGTTCCGGTATTCGTCACCGAGTCGATGGTCGGGCACAAGCTCGGCGAATTTGCTCCGACGCGCACCTTCAAGGGACACATCAAAGACGACCGGAAGGCTAAGCGCCGGTGAGTGCCACGACTGAATTTCCGTCCGCTGTCGCCAAGGCCCGCTTTGTGCGGGTTTCGGCCAGCAAAGCGCGCCGGGTGATCAACCTGGTCCGCGGCAAGTCGGTGTCCGACGCGTTGGACATCCTGCGCTGGGCTCCGCAGCAGGCCAGCCTGCCGGTGGCCAAGGTCATCGCCAGCGCGGCTGCCAACGCCCAGAACAACGACGGCCTGGACCCGGCCACCCTCGTGGTGGCCAGCGTCTACGCCGACGAGGGTCCGACCGCCAAGCGGATCAAGCCGCGCGCCCAGGGGCGTGCGTACCGGATCCGTCGGCGCACCAGCCACATCACCGTGGTGGTGGAGAGCCGGCCGTCCTCCGGTGGTGGCTCGGCGCAGTCCGCCAGCGCGGCCCGCGCGCGTCGTGCGCAGGGCAGCAAGGCGGCCTCCGACCAGGCGGGTGCGACGGCCCCGGCGAAGAAGGCTTCGGCGGCCAAGGCGACCGAGAAGGCGCCGGCCAAGAAGGCTTCCGCAGCCAAGGCTGCCGAGAAGACGACTGAGAAAGCGGCGGCGAAGAAGGCGCCCGCCAAGAAGGCGGCAGCCAAGAAGGCGCCTGAGACGTCCGACGCGAAGGAGGGCTCGGAGTAATGGGCCAGAAGATCAACCCGCACGGCTTCCGGCTCGGGATCACCACCGACTGGAAGTCGCACTGGTACGCCGACAAGCAGTACGCGGAGTACGTCAAGGAAGACGTGGCGATCCGCCGGCTGCTGTCGAGCGGCCTGGAGCGCGCCGGTATCGCCGACGTGACCATCGAGCGCACCCGGGACCGGGTCCGGGTCGACATCCACACCGCCCGGCCGGGCATCGTCATCGGCCGCCGCGGTACCGAGGCCGACCGGATCCGTGGCGACCTGGAGAAGCTCACCGGTAAGCAGGTGCAGCTGAACATCCTTGAGGTGAAGCAGCCGGAGGCTGTCGCCCAGCTCGTCGCGCAGGGTGTTGCCGAACAGCTGAGCAACCGTGTGGCGTTCCGTCGCGCGATGCGCAAGGCGATCCAGTCGGCGATGCGTCAGCCCAACGTCAAGGGCATCCGGGTGCAGTGCTCGGGCCGTCTCGGCGGCGCCGAGATGAGCCGCTCGGAGTTCTACCGCGAAGGCCGGGTGCCGCTGCACACGCTGCGCGCCGACATCGACTACGGGCTGTACGAGGCGAAGACCACCTTCGGGCGGATCGGCGTGAAGGTCTGGATCTACAAGGGCGACGTGGTCGGTGGCAAGCGTGAGCTCGCCGTCGCCGCACCGTCGGCCGACCGTCCGCGCCGGGAGCGCCCGTCGGGCACCCGCCCGCGCCGTAGTGGCGCCTCGGGTACCACCGCGACCAGCACCGACGCCGGGCGGGCCGCTGAGAGCACCGAGAACGCCGCCGCTGCGGAAACGGTCACCGAGACCGCTCCCGCCGCGGCGGAAACGCAGAGCACGGAGAGCTAATCATGTTGATTCCCCGTAAGGTCAAGCACCGCAAGCAGCATCACCCCAAGCAGCGCGGCATCGCCAGCGGCGGCACCGCGGTGACGTTTGGTGAGTACGGTATCCAGGCACTGGAGCACGCCTACATCACCAACCGGCAGATCGAGTCGGCTCGTATCGCCATCAACCGGCACATCAAGCGTGGCGGCAAGGTGTGGATCAACATCTTCCCGGACCGTCCGCTGACCAAGAAGCCTGCCGAAACCCGCATGGGTTCCGGTAAGGGTTCGCCGGAGTGGTGGGTCGCCAACGTCAAGCCGGGCCGGGTGCTGTTCGAGCTGAGCTACCCGAACGAGGCCATTGCCCGCGCCGCACTGACCCGGGCGATCCACAAGCTGCCGATCAAGGCGCGCATCGTGACCCGAGAGGAGCAGTTCTGATGGCAGTGGGAGTTACCGCTGGCGAACTGCGCGAGCTTAACGGCGACGAACTCGTCGAGCAGCTGCGCGAGTCCAAAGAGGAGCTGTTCAACCTGCGTTTCCAGATGGCGACCGGGCAGCTCACCAACAACCGTCGGCTCCGCACGGTGCGCCACCAGATCGCGCGCATCTACACCGTGTTGCGCGAACGGGAACTGGGCCTGGCGTCCGGTCCCGCTGGTTCTGAAGGCGAGGCATCGTAATGGCACAGGCTGCAAAGGCTAACGCCGCGGAGAAGGGTCCCAAGCACACCGCGCGCACGGAGACCCCTCGGGGCCGCCGCAAGACCCAGATCGGCTACGTGGTCAGCGACAAGATGGAGAAGACCATCGTCGTCGAGCTCGAGGACCGCGTGAAGCACCCGCTGTACGGCAAGATCATCCGGACCACCAAGAAGGTCAAGGCGCACGACGAGAACAACACGGCCGGCATCGGCGACCGCGTGTCGCTGATGGAGACCCGTCCGTTGTCGGCGTCGAAGCGCTGGCGCCTGGTCGAGATCCTGGAGAAGGCCAAGTAATTCGGCGTCGTAGTAACGACGCCGTAGTCACGACCGAGCCCCGCGACCTGTGTCGCGGGGCTTGGTCGTGTTTGGGGTCGGGTCCGGGTCACGCCGGCACTTTGACCCGCGCCAATGGTTGCGGCGCGGTCGGGCCGAGCGGAACCTGCAGCGAATCCTCGCCGCTGAGCACCCGGGCCGGGACCGCCAGCGTGCGTTGGGTCGGCGTCGGCAGGCTGGTACTCAGGGCCGTCAACTGGCGGCCGTTGAGACGGTTCAATCCGGCCGAGGCGTTCCGGCGCAACCTACTCGCGGTGTGGTAGCGCACCAGGACCGCGACGTCGGTGTGGCGCTGCTGCGGCGTCAGGCGCACCGTGACCGCGGTCGTATCGGTCTCCGGCAGCCACAGCCGCTCGAGATTCTCCGTGGAGATGTCGCGCGGCGACATCCAGAATGTGGCCGCGAACTGCTTGGGGCCCTTGCTCTCTTTCTGCTTCAGTCGGCGGCGACGTCGGCGGAGCCGGGTGGGCTGTAGACCGGCCAAGAGAGCCGCGTCGACCTGGTCGAACTCGTGGGCGGACAGGATGCGCGCGTCCAGGTGACGTTCGCACAGGTCGCGGGCCAGTCGTTCGGTGGCTACGGCCAGGGTCGCGGCGACTGAGTCGCGAACCGCCACCGCCTCGGTGTTGTGCATCGGATCCATCCGCAGGATCAGCCAGTTGTCTTGTGGCCCGCAGGATCCGGGCCCATGGACCGCCGCCGCGTCGGTGGCGCGTTCGTCATCGGGGGAGTCGGTGGGGGAGTCGCACGTTCGTACCGACACGATGTCGATCCCATCCAGGCGTACGTCGAATTGGCGCAGGCCGGCGGCGACGAGCTCAGCGGAGAGAGTCGGCACCGGCGCCGGCACGCGGCGATGCCGCCCAGTCGCTTCGGAGGGTGTGGCTGGTACGGCGATCACCGACACCAGCCGCCCGCGGTGTTCGCGTACTCCGACGACGTCGCGACTGTAGCGACGGCGGTGGTCGAAGCCGGGCGTACAGCCTTCGGTGAGAAACGCTGCAGGGGTCGCGAAGCGATCGAGCAGCCGCGCCAACGCGATTGCCGTCAGCGGTACCCGACGGTGCGTGATCAACGCGGCCGTCGACAGCACCGCGGCAACGCCCACCGCCGGCCACCATGCGCGCTCGGGGGGCCCGAGCTGGGCCGGCCAATGACGGCCGACCCACAAGATGCCGATGTCGATCAGAAACACCGTGGTCACGCGTAGCCAAGACAGATTGAGCCCCAACGAATGCTGCGCCCTCATCGCGGCGTCCAAGTCATGGTTCCCCCCAGAACTTCCATGAAGTGTGCGGTGACCGGGCTACCCGTTCCGTGCGCGGGCCAAACATCCCAGGCCCGGTGCGAGGGTGACCTGGGATGTTTGGGGGTCGGTTGTCTCGACCTGCGACGCGCGTCAGAGTCCGAACAGGCTTGTTGGATCGAACATGCCCGAGATGTCCGGGAAGCCTCCGGCGAGGTCGGCCGCACCGCCTGCGGCATCGGCGCCCATCGCCGACAAACCGAAGGCGTCGCCCGGGTCAAGCAGCCCGGCCGCGTCGAAATCGGTCGGAATGTTGAAGTCGCCGAACGGCGTCGACAGGGTGTCGGTGATGGAATTGGCGGCGCCGTCGGCCCCGGGGATATCGGTATAGACGTTCTCGAACCCGTTGCCGAAGTTCATCACGTCATACACCGTTCCCACCGCGGGCAGGTCGGAGGCGGTCGCACCGGATGCCGGATCCACATCGGTGATCGTGAACTCGGTGTTGTGGATACCGCCGAACAGGTTCGTGACGTTCTCGCTGGCGGTCACGTTGCCGAGATCGGTGGCACTGCTTCCCGTGCCACTGGACACGTCGAACGACTGCTCACCCTCGCCGACCTGGAATAACGGCGGTGCGCTGAACAGCGGACTGAGCGGGGTGAAGCCCGCCGATCCGTCGTCGAGGACGGGATTGAAGGTGGTGTCGCCGATGGTGAAGCCATCGCCGGTGCCGGGACTGGCGCCGGCGATGGCATCCGGGGCTCCGGCGGGCGTGGTGTCCGGTGTGCCGGTGATCGGCGGTATCGCGCCGGTATCACCGAGCGGCGACGGGCTGGGCGTACCGCCGGTGGGACTGAGAGCGCCCAGTTCGCCGAATGGGTTTGGGGCGGGTGTGGATGCCTCCGGGCCCAGCGCGCCGGCGTCGCCCAGGGCTCCTGTTCCTCCGGTACCGGCGACGTTGGTCGCCAGGTCGACCGGAATCGCTGTGCTGCCGACATTTCCGGCCGCGCCGACACCGTTGTCGGCGAAAGCGACTGCCGCGGGCAGGAATGTGGTCGAGAGTAGACCCGCGGTGACCCCACCGGCCGACAATATGATCCGACGATTCATTTTCGGTGCGTTCCTTCCGTACTTGGGTAGCCCCGGCCCTGTGCGTTCCCCTTCGAACGAGCCGGGCGGTCTGGACACCGGCGTTCGCCCCTCGCGCGCACGACAAATCCAGTCCAGGCGTTGTAGTGGCGGCGATAATGTTGTGCGACAACGGATGTCCGGATGTCAGGGACTCTGCCTCAACCCCCCTTGGCATCCTCGTCAGACGCTAACGGGTGGACGGCGCCGTCACCACCCCTGTGGGTGGATATTTCAACAGTTAATCTCAATGTAGAGAATCGTCAGCGTCGATCGACGCACGTGAGGGCGGCGATGTAAGTCATTGCGGCAGTAGGTTTGCGACAACGATCAGCGTTCGTCGCGGGTTGGTCTCAGCCGCCTCAAAGTAATCGTGTTGGCGGAAGTCAACATTGGATTTGACCAATCGGCGCTGGCCGTCACACTGATCGCTATGGAGCTGCGGCAGCTGAAACACTTTGTCGCTGTGGCCGAGGAGCTGCACTTCACTCGGGCGGCTGCGAAGGTGCACGTGGTGCAGTCCACCCTCTCCGCATCGATCAGCAGCCTGGAGCAGGAGCTCGGAACAGCGCTGTTGGTCCGCAACAATCGCCGCGTCGACCTCACCACGGCTGGACTGGCTCTGCTGCCGGATGCACAGAATGCCCTGGCTGCGGCCGACCACGCGCGGGCCGCGGTCGACGCGGTCCGGGGAGTGCTGTGCGGGCGGCTGAGCATCGGGGTGATCCAGGGGCTGGGAACCGTCGATCTACCGGGGTTGCTGGCCCGGTATCACCGAAACTTTCCGCGAATCGAGATCACGCTGCGACACGACTCCATCGACACGTTGGTGCAGGCGACCGCCGACGGAGCCGTGGACCTGGCCTTCGTCTGCCGGCCTTATGACGGGAGCCGGGTCAAGGACCTGTCGTTGGGAATCGAGCCGCTGGTGCTGGCGGTGCGCCGCGACGATCCGCTCGCGGCCAGCGATGTCGTCCCGCTGACTGACCTGCGGGAGCGCGAGTTCGTCGAGCGCCGGGCGGACCTTCGGACGCGCCTGCACATCGATGGCATCTGCGCCGATCTCGGTTTTGTCCCAACCGTCTGCGCCGAATCCAACAGTCCGCTCGACCTGGTCGACCTGGTTGCTGCGGGCTTGGGCGTGGCATTTCTGCCGCCGGCGTTGGTGGCGAAGTCGGATCAGCTGGTCGGGGTGGCAACCGATCCGGCGATCCCACGCGAGCTGGCGCTGATCACCCCGCTGGAGCGGGCACCCTCGCCGGCGGCCGCAGCCTTCCTCGGCGAGCTGGTGTCGGCCGGCGTCGGCGACAACCGGCCCTCGGCTCCGCGTGAGCGGCCCCCGGCTTCAAACGCTGCCGCTTCGGCACCGGGCCGGTAGTGTCTCATCCGTTCCGGGGGCCGACAACGGAGTGAGCAATGGTGGAATTCACGGGCAAGGTCAGTCTCGATATCCGGGATTCCGAACCGGACTGGGGGCCGTTCGCGGCGCCGACCGCCCCCGAAGGCGCGCCCAACGTGCTGTACCTGGTCTGGGACGACACTGGCATCGCCACCTGGGACTGCTTCGGCGGGCTGGTAGAGATGCCCACGATGACGCGGATCGCAGAGCGCGGTGTCCGGCTGTCCCAGTTCCACACCACCGCCTTGTGCTCCCCGACCAGAGCTTCGCTGCTGACCGGGCGTAACGCAACCAGCGTCGGCATGGCCACCATCGAAGAGTTCACCGATGGCTTCCCCAACTGCAGCGGACGCATTCCCTTCGAAACCGCCTTGCTCAGTGAGGTTCTCGCCGAACGGGGCTGGAACACCTTCTGCGTCGGCAAGTGGCACCTGACCCCGCTGGAAGAGTCCAACATGGCCGGCACCCGACGGCACTGGCCCACCCAGCGGGGATTCGAACGGTTCTACGGCTTCATGGGAGGCGAGACCAACCAGTGGTACCCGGACCTGGTTTATGACAACCACCCGGTCGCGCCGCCCGCTACGCCGGAGGACGGCTACCACCTGTCCAAGGACATCGCCGACAAGACAATCGAATTCATTCGCGATGCGCAGACCATCGCGCCCGGCAAGCCCTGGTTCGGCTACGTCTGCCCGGGTGCCGGCCACGCCCCGCACCATGTGTTCGTCGAGTGGGCCGACCGCTACGCCGGGCGCTTCGACATGGGCTACGAGAAGTATCGGGAAGTCGTGTTGGCGAACCAGAAGAAGCTGGGACTGGTACCGCAGGACACCGAGCTGTCCGAGGTCAACCCCTACGCCGACGTCACCAGTGCCGACGGCCAGCCCTGGCCGCTGCTGGACATGGTCCGCCCGTGGGACGGTCTCGATGACTCCGAGAAGCGTCTGTTCGCCCGGATGGCTGAGGTGTTCGCGGGTTTCCAGACTTACACCGACGCCCAGATCGGGCGGATTCTGGACTACCTGGAGGAGTCCGGGCAACTCGACAACACCATCGTCGTGGTGATCTCGGACAACGGGGCCAGCGGCGAGGGCGGTCCAAACGGCTCGCCCAACGAGAACAAGTTCTTCAACGGCTACATCGACTCGGTCGAAGAGGCGATGAAACTCTTCGATCAGCTGGGTAGTCCAGAAACCTACAACCACTACCCGGTCGGTTGGGCAATGGCGTTCAACACGCCCTACAAGCTCTACAAGCGCTATGCCTCCCATGAGGGCGGCATCGCCGACCCCGCGATCATCAGCTGGCCCAACGGAATCGCCGCGCGCGGCGAGGTACGCGACACCTATGTCAATGTGTGCGACGTGACCCCGACGGTCTACGACCTGCTCGGCATCACGCCGCCGGAGACCGTGCGCGGTATTGCCCAACGGCCGTTGGAAGGCGTGAGTTTCAAAGCAGTGCTGGATGATCCGGCCGCGGATACCGGCAAGCACACCCAGTTCTACACGATGTTGGGCACCCGCGGGATCTGGCACCGTGGCTGGTTCGCCAACACGGTGCATGCGGCGACCCCGTCGGGATGGAGTCACTTCGACGACGATCGATGGGAGCTCTACCACCTGGCCGAGGACCGCAGTCAGTGTCATGACCTGGCCGCCGAGCATCCGGAGAAACTGGAGGAACTGCAGGCGATGTGGTTCGCCGAGGCCGAGAAGTACAACGGCCTGCCGTTGGCGGACTTGAACATCTTCGAGATGACCACCCGCCAGCGACCGTATCTGTCCGGTGACCGTACCGGCTACACCTACTACCCGAACACCGCCGAGGTGCCGCTGGGGGCGTGCGTGGAGCTTCGCGGCCGGTCATTCTCGGTGTTGGCCCGTGTCACGGTGGATTCCGCTGCTGCCCAGGGGCTGCTGTTCAAACAGGGTGCCCGACACGGCGGCCATGCACTGTTCGTTCAGGGCGGCAGACTGCACTACCTCTACAACTTCCTCGGCGAGCGCGAACAGCGGGTGTCGTCGCCCGGCCCGGTTCCGTTGGGGCAGCATATTTTCGGAATCCGTTTCGAACGCACCGGAACGGTCGAGGGCAGTCACACGCCGATCGGCGAGGCCTCGCTGTACATCGACGACGAGGTGGTCGCCATCCTGCCCGACATGGTCGCCCAGCCGGGTGCCTTCGCGTTGGCCGGCGGTGGAGTCAGCGTCGGGCGCAATACCGGGCAGGCGGTGTCGTCGGCGTACCGCGCACCGTTCGCCTTCACCGGCGGGACCATCGCGGACGTCGCCGTGGATGTCAGCGGCGAACCGTACCTGGATGTGAAAAAGACTATCGCTGCCGCATTTTCGCGGGACTGACGTGATGTTGACGGACCTCGTTGAGATCCCGGCCGGGGTGTTCCGGATGGGTTCGACGAATTTCTATCCCGAAGAGGCGCCCATCCACAGCGTGGCGGTGCGGCAGTTCGCGTTGGAGCGTCATCCGGTGACCAACACGCAGTACGCCGCATTCGTCGACGCCACCGGTTATGTGACGCTCGCTGAACAGGAGCTCGATCCCGCACTGTACGGCGACGCCGAACCGGGCGCCCTGGTGTTTCACCCCACCGACGGGCCGGTTGACCTGCGCGACTGGCGGCAGTGGTGGCGGTGGATCCCCGGCGCCAGCTGGCGGCACCCGTTCGGTCCGGACAGCACCTTCGAGGACAGGCTGGATCACCCGGTGGTCCAGGTGGCCTATCCCGACGCGGCGGCTTTTGCCCGATGGGCGGGGCGGCGGCTGCCGACCGAGGCGGAATGGGAGTACGCCGCCAGGGCTGGGAGCGTGAGCACGTATGCGTGGGGCGAGGAGGAGAAGCCGGACGGTGCCTTGATGGCCAACACCTGGCAGGGCGACTTTCCCTACCGCAACGACGGTGCCCTGGGCTGGGCCGGGACCTCACCGGTGGGAACATTTCCGCCGAACGCCTGGGGGCTCCTGGACATGATCGGCAACGTCTGGGAGTGGACGACCACCGAGTTCTCGGTCCACCATCGGCTCGAAGCGCCGCCGAAGGCCTGCTGCGCGCCGGCCGGCCCCGCCCGCCCCGACATCAGCCAGACCCTCAAGGGCGGCTCGCATCTGTGCGCGCCGGAGTACTGCCACCGCTATCGCCCCGCGGCCCGGTCCCCGCAGTCACAGGACACCGCGACGAGCCATATCGGGTTTCGTTGCGCGACGGACGGGGAGACCTAGTGCGAGCGTGCGTGTCTGTACGCGACTCGCCGATCGCGGCCGTACAAACATGCACGCTGGCCTGGAGGGTGGGGGAGGTGCGAGGCCTCAGGAGATGGCGTCGATCGCGGTCCAGACCCGCGATTGAAAGTCCGGTGGCAGCGGGATATAGCCCTGCTTGCTGAGGTTGGCCTGGCCTAGGCCGGCGGCCGCCTGCAGGAAGCCCTTGACCGCCTGGCCCACGACCGGTTCTGGATATTTCGAGCAGACGATCTCATAGCCGGCCAACACGATCGGATACACGTCGCCCCGGGTCGGGTTGTAGAACGACGAGATATCGACCACGAGGTCGTTGCCGGTTCCGATGATCTTCGCGCCGGCGATGGTTCTGCCGACCGAGTCGGTGCCGATGCGCACTGGGCGTTTGGACTTGCGGCTCGCCGGGGTCTTGATCTCGGCGGCGAAAAGTCCTTGGTCCATGGCAAAGGCCAACTCGTTGTAGCTGATCGAACCCTCGGTGGTGCGTACCAGCGCAGCGGTGCCCTCATTGCCCTTGGCTCCCACGCCGACGCCACCGTTGAACGTCTTATCCGCCTCTTTGTCCCAGACGCCGCCGGATGCGGCCCGCAGGTAGGCCTGGAAGTTCTCGGTGCTGCCGGACAAGTCGCTGCGGTACACGACGCGGATGTCCTGAGCAGGCATGGGGCCGTTGAGCGCGACAACGTCCGGGTCGTCCCAGCGGGTGATGCTGCCGTTGAAGATCTTGGCGATGGTGGGCGCGTCCAGTACCAGCGATTCGACCTCGTGAAGGTTGTAGGTGATTGCCATCGGCCCGAACGCAATCGGTAGGTGCCAGGCGTCGGCGCCGCCGCAGCGCTGCTTGGCCAGCCTCCGCTGCTCGGCGTCCAGGGGCGAGTCGGACGCAGCGAAATCGGTTTCGCCAGACAAGAAATCAGCGATGCCCGCGCCCGAACCGTTGGCGGTGTAGTCGAGAGTGCGATCGACGCATGCGGTGCGGTAGACGCCGACGAACTCAGCCATCGCATGCGCCTGCGCGGTCGAACCGCTGGCTTTCAGATCGGTCTTGCCGCCGCAGGTCACGAGTTCACTGGCGTAGGCCAGCGTCATATGGGGAACGGTGCACGCCGACAGTGCCACTGCGGACGCGGCCAGCAGGATGCCGGCGGCCACGGCCGGCGTTCGGGTTGCGACAGCCCGAAATCGATTCATGGCCGTTTGTATAGCAACCGAAACCCGCACATTGCCGAACAGAAGGTAAACGGTGTGCGGGCAAACAATGACGTCTGAGCACGTTGGATCGGATTCCGATATGCTTGGCGGCCAGCATGTTTCGGGGCATCTCCTGCGCGGTACGGTTGCCGTTGCCGTTCGCTACCCTGACTGCCGATGACCACTGAGCCCCAATTGGACCCGGCCGGCGCTGCGGCGGCGAAGCGGCGCCAACGGCCGCGCTTTCTGACCAGCGCGGTGATCCTGGCCGCGATCGTGGTGGCCTACGCGTCATCGTTGTTCGGCGTTCACACCCTTCAGCGATCCGACAGTCCGCTGCCGCCGCTGGACCTGAGTGCGGCGAACCCGGCGGACACCATCGTGCAGGTGCGGCTGCAGGAGCTGAACCCGGTAGCCAACCGGCTCGCCGTGGACGTGCTCGTCCACCCCGGAGAGGCGTTGTACGACAAGCGATTCGATGTGCTGAACACCGAGCTTGCGGTGCGGTTGTATCCCCCGAATGACCTGGGGGACCTGCATTTCCCGGCGGGAGATGCGCCGGCTCGAGTCAGCACGACGATCGAGGCGTACGGCGCCCCCGGAAACTGGCCCTTCGACACCTACACCACCGAAGAGCTGTCGGCCGATGTTTTCGTGGGGACCGGAGAAGGTCGCAAACGGATCCCCGCCCGAGTGGAGATCACCGGATCGCTGGACGGCTGGGACGCCAGCGTCGCCCGGGTGCACGACTCCAGCAGGACCCGAAACCAGCGAGGCGATGCCGACGCCGCGGTGGTGTTGAAGATCCAGCGCGCCAGGGGACCACTGATCTTCGACCTCGGAATCTGCCTGGTCCTGATCAGCCTGCCCACCCTGGCCTTGATCGTGGCGGTGCCGATGGCGATGGGCAGACGGAAGTTTCTGCCCCCATTCGCCACCTGGTACGCCGCGAATCTGTTCGCGATCATCCCGCTGCGCAACATCCTTCCCGGTGCTCCGCCGCCGGGCTCCTGGATTGACCAGGCAATTGTCCAGTGGGTCCTGATCGCGCTGGCGGCGGCGATGGGGCTGTTCATCTACGCCTGGGTGCGGCAAGGCGACGACTGAGCCGGGCCGGAATCGGAGCGGGCGCGACGCCGTCCCCGCCCGTTGCGGACCCCCTCGACCAGCAATTTGGTGTTGGGCGATACGTCACCTAGACTTCAGGGGTTGCCGTGAGCAGACCTCGGCCAGCGAAAGTTGGCCCTGCGTGCTCATCGGCTCCGTAAGAAGAGCAAGACCACGCACGTCCGGGGAGATTCCGGCTGGTACCGCCATGCCGCGCGTCGACTCGATTATTTAGGAGATCTGGTGATTCAGCAGGAATCGCGGTTGAAGGTCGCCGACAACACCGGCGCCAAGGAGATCTTGTGCATCCGGGTGCTCGGCGGCTCGTCGCGGCGATACGCAGGCATCGGTGATGTCATCGTCGCAACCGTCAAAGACGCCATCCCGGGCGGCAACGTCAAGCGGGGTGATGTCGTCAAGGCCGTCGTGGTGCGCACCGTCAAGGAGCGTCGCCGCGCCGACGGCAGCTACATCAAGTTCGACGAGAACGCGGCCGTGATCATCAAGGCCGACAACGACCCGCGCGGAACCCGCATCTTCGGGCCGGTCGGTCGCGAGCTGCGCGAGAAGAAGTTCATGAAGATCGTCTCGCTGGCACCGGAGGTGTTGTAGATGAAGGTCCACAAGGGCGACACCGTTCTGGTCATCGCCGGTAAGGACAAGGGTGCCAAGGGCAAGGTCCTGCAGGCTTACCCCGCCCGCAACCGTGTGTTGGTCCAGGGCGTCAACCGGATCAAGAAGCACGTCGCGAACTCGGCCAACCAGGCTGGCGCCTCCTCGGGCGGCATCGTCACCCAAGAGGCCCCGATCCACGTCTCCAACGTGATGGTCGTCGACTCCGACGGACAGCCCACCCGGATCGGCTACCGGGTGGACGCCGAGTCCGGCAAGAAGGTTCGCGTCTCCAAGCGCAACGGCAAGGACATCTAGAGATGACGACTGCAGAGAAGATCCAGCCTCGGCTGAAGGTGCGCTACCGCGAGGAGATCCGGGACGCGCTCAACAAAGAGTTCAACTACGCCAACGTGATGCAGATCCCGGGCGTGGTGAAGGTCGTGGTGAACATGGGTGTTGGCGAAGCCGCCCGGGACGCCAAGCTGATCAACAACGCGGTCACCGACCTGGCCGCGATCACCGGCCAGAAGCCGGAGATCCGTAAGGCCCGCCTGTCCATCGCACAGTTCAAGCTGCGCGAGGGCATGCCGATCGGTGCCCGGGTCACCCTGCGCGGTGACCGGATGTGGGAGTTCCTGGACCGGCTTACCTCGATTGCTCTGCCGCGTATCCGCGACTTCCGCGGGCTGTCGGCCAAGCAGTTCGACGGTTCCGGCAACTACACCTTCGGGCTGGCCGAGCAGTCGATGTTCCACGAGATCGATGTGGACTCCATCGACCGTCCGCGGGGGATGAACATCACCGTCGTCACTTCGGCGACCAACGACGACGAAGGACGAGCGCTGCTGCGGGCTCTCGGCTTTCCGTTCAAGGAGAACTGACCACATGGCTAAGAAGGCGTTGGTTATCAAGGCGGCCCGCAAACCCAAGTTCGCGGTGCGCGCCTACACCCGCTGCAACAAGTGCGGCCGCCCGCGCGCGGTGCTCCGGAAGTTCGGCCTGTGCCGAATCTGCCTGCGCGACATGGCGCACGCCGGCGAGCTGCCCGGTGTGCAGAAGAGCAGCTGGTGAGGGTGGAGGAGCAGCCTAAATGACTATGACGGATCCGATCGCGGACTTCCTGACCCGTCTGCGTAACGCCAACTCGGCGTACCACGACGAGGTGACCCTGCCGCACTCGAAGATCAAGGCGAACATCGCCGAGATCCTCAAGCGCGAGGGTTACATCACCGACTACCACGTCGAAGATGCCCGGGTGGGCAAGTCGCTGGTGGTCAACCTCAAGTACGGCCCGAACCGGGAGCGCAGCCTCGCCGGTCTGCGCCGGGTGTCCAAGCCGGGCCTGCGGGTCTACGCAAAGTCGACCAACCTGCCACGGGTGCTCGGCGGCCTGGGCGTGGCGATCATCTCCACGTCCTCGGGTCTGCTCACCGACCGTCAGGCGGCCAGGCAGGGCGTGGGCGGCGAAGTCCTCGCGTACGTGTGGTGAGGGAGTAGCAGACATGTCGCGTATTGGTAAGCAGCCGGTCCCGGTTCCCGCCGGGGTCGACGTGACCATCGATGGTCAGAACGTATCGGTCAAGGGGCCCAAGGGCACCCTGGAGCTCACCGTGGCGGAGCCGATCAACGTTGCTCGCAACGATGACGGCGCCCTCGTGGTGACCCGGCCGGACGACGACCGGCGCAACCGGTCGTTGCACGGCCTGAGCCGCACCCTGTTGGCCAACCTGGTCACCGGTGTGTCGGAGGGCTACGTCCGCAAGATGGAGATCTTCGGCGTCGGCTACCGCGTCGCGCTCAAGGGCAGCGACTTGGAGTTCGCGCTGGGCTACAGCCACCCGGTGCTGATCAAGGCTCCGGAAGGCATCACCTTCGCGGTGGAGACGCCCACCAAGTTCTCGGTCTCGGGCATCGACAAGCAGAAGGTCGGCCAGATCTCGGCGAACATCCGCCGTCTGCGTCGCCCCGACCCCTACAAGGGCAAGGGCGTGCGCTACGAGGGTGAGCAGGTTCGCCGCAAGGTCGGAAAGACAGGTAAGTAGTCATGGCGCAATCACAAACAGGCACCCCGGACCGCAAACCCGTCGGGCAGAACATCTCCGAGGTTCGGCGTGCGCACCGGATTCGTCGGCACGCGCGGCTGCGCAAGAAGGTGTCCGGCACCCCCGAGCGTCCCCGCTTGGTCGTGCACCGCTCCTCGCGGCACATCCATGTCCAGCTGGTCGACGACCTCGCTGGTCACACGGTGGCTGCGGCGTCCTCGATCGAGGCCGACGTGCGGGGTGTGGACGGCGACAAGAAGGCCCACAGTGTGCGGGTCGGCCAGCTGATCGCTGAGCGTGCCAAGGCCGCCGGCGTCGAGAACGTGGTGTTCGACCGCGGTGGCTACACCTACGGTGGTCGCATTGCGGCGCTGGCCGACGCGGCACGCGAGGGCGGATTGAACTTCTGATGACTGACGTGAAGATGACTGGAAGGACCGCATGATGGCGGAGCAGCCGACAGGGGCCTCCTCGGCAGGTCCCGACACGGGCAGTGCCCCCCGCAGCGACGGGCGCGACAACCGTGACAACCGCGGTGGACGTGGTGGCCGCGACGGCGGCCGTGGCGGCCGCGACAACCGGGACGGCGACAAGAGCAACTACCTGGAGCGCGTCGTCGCGATCAACCGGGTGTCCAAGGTGGTCAAGGGTGGCCGCCGGTTCAGCTTCACCGCTTTGGTGATCGTCGGCGACGGCCACGGACTGGTCGGCGTCGGCTACGGCAAGGCCAAGGAAGTGCCTGCCGCGATCGCCAAGGGCGTGGAGGAGGCTCGCAAGGGCTTCTTCCGGGTGCCGCTGATCGGTGGAACCATCACCCACCCGGTGCAGGGTGAAGCCGCCGCCGGTGTGGTGTTCCTGCGCCCGGCCAGCCCGGGTACCGGTGTGATCGCCGGCGGCGCGGTGCGTGCCGTGCTGGAATGCGCGGGCGTGCACGACATCCTGTCCAAGTCGCTGGGCAGCGACAACGCGATCAACGTGGTGCACGCCACCGTTGCCGCGCTGAAGATGCTGCAGCGTCCCGAAGAGGTGGCGGCCCGTCGTGGCCTGCCCATCGAAGATGTTGCGCCGGCCGCGATGCTCAAGGCTCGTCGCGAGAGCGAAGCTCTGGCTGCCGCCGCGGCGCGGGAAGGCACGGCGTAATCATGGCTAACCTGAAGATCACCCAGGTCCGCGGCACCATCGGTGCACGTTGGAAGCAGCGCGAGAGCCTGCGCACCCTGGGCCTGCGCAAGATCCGCCAGTCGGTGGTGCGTGAGGACAACCCGCAGACCCGTGGGCTGATCCGGGTTGTTCACCACCTCGTGCAAGTGGAGGAAGCAGAATGACCATCAAGTTGCACGACCTGCGCCCTGCGCCCGGGTCGAACACCAAGAAGACTCGCGTCGGCCGCGGTGAGGGCTCCAAGGGTAAGACCGCGGGTCGCGGTACCAAGGGCACCAAGGCACGGAAGAACGTGCCGGTCCGGTTCGAGGGTGGGCAGATGCCGATCCACATGCGGCTGCCCAAGCTCAAGGGCTTCCGCAACCGGTTCCGCACCGAGTACGAGGTCGTCAACGTCGGCGACATCAACCGGTTGTTCCCGGAGGGCGGGACCATCGGTCTCGACGAGCTGGTCGCCAAGGGTGCCGTCCGGAAGAACACCCTGGTCAAGGTGCTCGGCGATGGGAAGCTGACGGTCAAGGCCGACGTCACCGCCCACAAGTTCAGCGGCAGCGCCCGGGACAAGATCACCGCAGCCGGGGGCTCCGCCACCGAGCTGTAGAGGTTGTCGCGCTGCGAGAAGCTACAGAATCGCACTCCACCAGCCGGTGGGGTGCGATTCTGCGTTCGGCGGGCAGGTTCCTGCGCCCAGTGCGAGCTCCGGGTATGTCCGGCGGCGCCGGTAGGCTCAAAAACATGTTCTCCCTGTTGACCGGCGTGCCCGGCCTGGACGACCTGCGCAGCGTCGCGCGCCGCATCGACACCGCCCGGCACCACGGGGTGCCCAACGGCGTCATCCTCGAACTCGACCTGCAGGAGCTGCCCCACGAGACCGGGGCCTTCGACCCGCTGGCCCTGATCCGATCCGGTGGTCGGCCGCCGGTACTGCGCGATGTGGTGGCCGCGATCCACCGTGCCGCCGAAGACCCGCGCGTCGCGGGACTGATTGCCCGCGTGCAGCTTTCGTCGGCGGCCGCCGGACCGGTGCAGGAACTGCGGGCGGCGATCGCCGAGTTCTCCGCCGTCAAACCATCGCTGGCATGGGCCGAAACCTACCCGGGCACGCTGTCTTACTACCTGGCTTCGGCGTTCGGCGAGGTCTGGATGCAGCCGTCGGGGACGGTCGGGCTGATCGGTTTCGCTACCAACGCGACCTTCCTGCGCAGTGCGTTGGGCAAGGCCGGCATCGAGGCGCAGTTCGTCGCCCGCGGCGAATACAAGTCGGCGGCCAACCTGTTCACCCAGGATTCCTACACCGATGCGCACCGCGAGGCCGACACCGCGTTGGTGGAGAGCCTGCACGCCCAGGTGCGCGCGGCCGTCGCCGAATCCCGCAAGCTCGATGCCGACACCGTCGACGCCCTGGCCGACAAAGCACCGCTGCTGCGTGACGACGCGGTGGCCTCGGGCCTGATCGACCGGATCGGATTCCGCGACGAGGCCTACAACCGGATCGCCGCCTTGGCCGGAGCCGAGGACACCACCGGCGCCGACGACGACGGCGCACCACCGCGGCTGTACCTGGGGCGCTATGCCCACGCCACGGCCGGCGGGCCGGGGCCAACCCTGCCGGGGCGCAAGCCCAAGCCGGCGATCGCGGTGGTGACGGTGGCCGGGGCGATCGTCAGTGGCTCGGGCGGGCCGCAACTGTCGCCGCTGGGCAACCGCAATGTCGGTGGCGACACGATCGCCGCCGCGCTGCGCGAGGCCGCGGCCGATGATGAGGTCGCCGCAATCGTGCTGCGGGTGGACAGCCCGGGCGGCTCGGTCACCGGGTCCGAAACCATCTGGCGAGCGGTGCAGCAGGCCCGCGCGGCGGGTAAGCCGGTGGTGGCCTCGATGGGCGCGGTCGCGGCCTCCGGCGGGTACTACATCTCCGCGGGCACCGACACCATCGTGGCCAACCCCGCCACCATCACCGGATCCATCGGAGTGGTGACCGGCAAGCTGGTCGCCCGCGAGCTCAAGGACCGGCTCGGCGTGGGGACCGACTCGGTGCGAACCGGCGCCAACGCCGACGCCTGGTCGATCAACGCCCCGTTCACCGCCGAGCAGCAGGGACAGGTCGAGACCGAAGCCGATTTGTTCTACAACGACTTCGTCGCGCGGGTGGCGCAAGGCCGCAACCTGTCCACCGATGCGGTGGACGCGGTGGCGCGCGGGCGGGTGTGGACCGGTGCAGACGCGGCCGAACGCGGGCTGGTCGACGAGCTGGGCGGCCTGCGCACGGCGGTACGACGCGCCAAGGTGCTGGCCGGGCTCGACGCGGACGCGCGGGTCCGCACTGTGTCCTACCCCGGCTCGTCGTTGTGGGAGTTCGTCCGGCCGCGCCAGTCGTCGCAGCCGGCGGCAGCGCTGTCCGATGCGGTCGGCAGCCTGCTGGTGCGATCGCTGGCCGGGGTCGTTGACCAGGTCGAACGATCGGTCAACGGTGCGCACGTGCTGTGGCTGGGGGAGTCGCGCTGGTAAAGCGCGTAACTTCGAATCAACAATTCTCTTCGCGGCAGTAAAAGCTCGGTAACACCTCTTTAACGGGCGCCGCCCATGCTTACAGCCATGAAACGGTTACTGCTGCTGGCAGGTTTGAGCGCGATGGTCGGCCTGGCCGCCCCCGCCAACGCCACGCCGTCCGGCGTCGATGGGCAGTTTCTGGCCACTCTCTCCGGTGCCGGGCTGAGCCACCGCGCCGGCGACCAGGCAACCGTGTCGGCGGGCCGCGCGGTGTGCCAGCTGATGGACGCCGGGCTGTCCCCGATGGACACCGTCGTCGCGGTGCAGGCCACCAACCCGGGATTCACCATCCAGACCGCCGGCCAGTTCGCCGCGATCTCGACGGCGCACTACTGCCCCCAGTACATGTAAGGGTCAGGACTGCAGCCGGCAGCCCAACACGTCACGGAACAAGGCCTGGCGCAGCGCGAGTTCGCGAGGATCGCTGTAGAGGTGAAAACCCAAGCGGTTCATCACATACGAATAACCGATGCCGGTGTCGGGGTCGGCGAACCCAAAAGAACCACCGAAACCCGGTGTGCCATAAGCTCTGTCCGAGGAACCGAAGGCCGACGCGAACGCCGGCTTGGACAACCCCAGCGAGAACACCACCTCCACACCCAATACCTTGTCGCGTTCCCCGCGAGACGGTGGCGCCGGCATCGCGGTGAGTTCGTCGTGCACATCGGGGCTCAGCGGTAGCACCGGATCCGCGGTTGCCGCAGCGCCATAGAGCCGCGCGATCGCCGAGGCGGAGCCGATCCCGTTCGCCGACGGGATCTCCACGGCGCGCACCTCGTCGCGGTTGTAGTCCCCGTCCCAGGGTTTGATGTCACGGGGCAGGGAACTCGCTCGTCCCAGCAGCCCGAATGGATTGAACGACGCCGCCACCAGGGCCGCCGGCATCACGTTGAGGTGCAGGAGCGACTCGGCGCGCTTCCACTGGTGCAGCAACGCCACCTGATCGCGGGTTACCGACGTCGGCAGGCCGATGTGCAGGTTCAGCCCGAGGGGCCGGGCGATCTCGTCGGCGAAGAACCGGCCCAAGGTGCGGCCCGCCGGGTCGGTGCGACGGATGAGTTCGGATTCGTACCAGCCCAACGTGATCGCGTGATAGCCGTGCCGGGTGCCGGGCGCCCAGAGCGGCTTCTGCGCGGCGAGCATGGGCGCCAGTCGATCCGGGGCGGCGACATCGGCCAGCATGGGTGCGGGCTTCAGCGAGCTCAGCCCGGCCTGATGGCCCAGCAGCTGGCGGACCGTGACGTCCCCCTTGCCGGCCTGGGCGAACTCCGGCCAATGGGTTGCCACCTTGTCGTCGTAGCCGAACAGTCCCCGCGAGACGGCCAGTGCCACGGTCAGGGCCGCCACGCCCTTGGTGCTGGAGAAGACGTTGACCATGGTGTCGGGCTGCCATGGTGCACGTGTAGCCCCGTCGCGGTAGCCGCCCCACAGGTCAACGACTTTGACGCCGTCGCGGTACACCGAGACCGCGGCGCCCACCTCCCGGCCTGCTGCGAAGTTGGCCCGGAACGCATCGGCGACCTTGCCGTAGCCCGCATCGACGTCGCCGCCGATCAGATCTTGGGGAACCTTGACCTTGAGCACCATGGGGTGGTTATACCGTCGCCGGTCACCCGGCTATCGCCGAATGGTGATTTCGCCGGGGCGTTCCGCGGACGCCCCTGTCAGTCACCCATCGCCGCGGCGCTGGACAGGCGGCCCGACGTTGCGATCCCACAACCGGCCCCAGCGGGTGTCGGGTCGGTGCGCGAGATCGTCCGGTAGGGCCATTAGTCCTTTTTCGAGGGCCTCGCTATTTCACTATGGGGGCCGGCCCGTAGGCAATATTACCTAATACGTGGCGGCAGTCACAGCCGTCGGTAAATCATGATGTCGCCCATATGGCGCACCTCTCAATATCGGCTAATTCTCAGGTCAATCATGGTTTATCGCAGCACGAGGCTCTGCGAATACCTAATTTTCAATTCGTCGGAGTCGTCAAATTCGGCTAACTTGCAGCGCGAGTGAGTCGTTACGGTTCGCGGATTTCATGCTGAACCGGCGATTAATTAGGCAATGAATTCAGAAATTGGGAGATTCGGCATGAAACAGAGTCGTGACCGTCGGCAAAGTGGCCGTGGTGTCGGTCGGCGGATGGCCGGCGCCGGAAGCGCAGTCGGGGCGTTCCTGGCGTTCGGGGTGGGGCCGGTGGCAACCGCGCCGTGCGCCCGTGCGGACTTCGACGACCTGATCATGCAGCCGATCCTGGAGATGTTCGACTCCTGGTCGGTCGGCTCGGACCTGTGGTTCACCGGATCGTCGGATGACCTACTCGGCGGCCTCGACGCCGGTGCCGCGTTCGACTCCAGCATTTTCGCCTTCGACCCCACGCAACCGTTGGGCCCCTGGCTGGCGGAGATGGACCACGTGCTCTACACGGGCTTCCAGAACTACGTCTACCTGCCGTTGTACGCCATCAGCCAAGACCTGATGGGCTACGCCGAACCGCTGCTCAACATCGTCAACCAGCCCTTCGTCGACCTGTTCGGCCGGGTGCTGATCGGTAACGGCATCGACGGCTTCGACGGCGTCAACGACTCGCTGCTGGGCAGCTCGGGACTCTTCGGCAACCTCGGCGACGGTGGTTTCCTGTTCGGCGACGGCGGCGCCGGGGTGGCCGGTGACGCCATCAACGCCGACGGTGGGATCGGTGGAGCGGCCGGGCTGATCGGCAATGGCGGCGCCGGTGGTGCCGGACTCGCTGGCATTGCCGGTGGCGACGCCGGTAACGGCGGTGATGGCGGTGCCGGTGGCTGGCTGCTGGGCAACGGTGGCCTGGGCGGTGCCGGCGGTGTCGGTGGAATCGGCGGTGGCGCAGGTGGTTTCGGTGGAACCGGCGGTGCGGCCATCTTCATCGGCAACGGCGGCGCCGGTGGTGCCGGTGGCGCTGGAGGTTTCGGAGGCGACGGTGCCGACGGAGCCACGTTCGGCGCGAGCGGTGATCACGGCGGCTTCGGCGGCATCGGCGGCAACGGTGGTACCGGCGGCCGCGCGGGCTTGCTGTTCGGTGCCGCGGGCAACGGCGGCAACGGTGGTGTCGGCGGCGACGGTGGCGCCGGCGGTGATGGTCAGAACGGCCTGCACGGCACCAACGCCGGTGGCGCCGGCGTCAGCAGCGGCCTACCCGGACAAGACGGCATGGACGCCGGCAACGGCGGCAACGGCGGCAACGGCGGCGCCGGTGGAAACGCGGGCAAGGGCGGCGCGGGCGGATTCCTCGGCATCCACCCGGCTGGTGCGTCCGGAGCGGCCGGGGCCGGCGGCAGCGCCGGTGACGCCGGAAATGCCGGCAACGGAGGTAACGGCGGTAACGGTGGCAACGACGGAACGGGCCTGTCCGCCGGCGACGGCGGTAACGGTGGCGCCGGCGGTGACCGTGGCATCGTCGGCATCGCGGGCCTCGGTGGTCTGAACAGCGACGGCACCCGCGCCGCTTCCGGCGCGGACGGCGCGGTGGCCATCAGTGGTGGCAACGGCGGTCACGGCGGCAACGGCGGCAACGGCGGCGTGCTCGCTGACGGCCAGGGCCAGAACGGTGGTGCCGCCGGAAACGGTGGCGCCGCAGGCCGGATCGGCGACGGCGGTAACGGCGGTAACGGCGGCCATGGCGGCGACAGCGCCGCCGGTGCCGACGGCGCCAACCCCGGCGACGCCGGTGTGGACGGCAAGGTCGGCGGTTACGGCGGCAACGGTGGACACGGTGGCGCCGGTGGACGCGATGCCGGGAACTCCGGCAATGGCGGCAACGGTGGCAACGGCGCGGATGGCGGCGACGGCGGAGCCGGTGCCAACGGAGCGGACGGGATCCTTCCGGGCCAGGACGGCCAGGATGGTGGTCGCGGCGGCAGCGGCGGTGACGGTGGCGCCGGCGGTAATGGTGGCAACGCGGGCGTCGTCTACAACGGCGTGGTCGGGCTCAACGGCAACGGCGGCGACGCCGGTAACGGCGGCAACGCCAGCACCCCCGGCAACGGTGGCAACGGCGCGGCCGGTAACGCCGAGAACCCCAACGGCGGCAAGGGCGGCAACGGTGGCGACCCCGGTACGGCGGGCAACGCCGGCGTGGCGGGTGTGCACGGCACCGGCGGCAATCCGGCCAGCGGTGTCAACGGTCTCGACGGAGTGGCCGGGACCGGAGTCACCGGGATTCACGGCAACGGCGGCAACGGTGGTGCCGGCTATGACGCCGCGGCCGACCCGAACGCCGTTCCGGGTGCCGACGGTGGGGCCGGCGGTGCCGGCGGCCACGGTGGCCTGATCGGCAACGGCGGTAACGGTGCGGCCGGCGGTGGCGGTGCGCTGGGCGCAGTGGGTGCTGACGGCGACGTGCCGGGCGCATCCGGTGGTACCGGTGGCGCCGGCGGCAACGGTGGTGCCGGTGGCGCGGGCGGTAATGGTGGCGCACTCGCCGGTAACGCCGGCAACGGTGGTAACGGCGGTGACGGGGCAACGGGCGGCAGCGGCGGTACCGGTCAGGACGGAGCGACCGGGGTGGCCGGCGTCGACGATGGCGCGGGTGGCAACGCCGGCGACGGCGGCAACGGCGGCGTGGGCGGTAACGGCGGCGTGGGCGGCAATGCCGGTACCGCGGCCAACGGCAACGGCGGCAGCAACGGTGATGGCGGGAACGCCGGTGACGGCGGAAACGCCGGGAACGCCGGCAACGGCGGAACCGGTGCCGCCGGTGACGCCGACAACCCCGACGGCGGTAAGGGCGGCGACGGCGGCAACCGCGGACAGGCCGGTCTGGGCGGCACGGGTGCCGGGGCCGGTAGCGGTGGCAGCGGCGGCACCGCCGGAAATGACGGTGCAGTCGGCGCGGACGCCACCGCAGGCGGCGACGGCGGTAACGGAGGTCGAGGCTTCGACGCCATCGACCCGGGAACCAACGGCGGTAACGGCGGTGCGGGCGGTAACGCCGGAGCTATCGGCACCGGTGGCGACGGCGGCGCGGGCGGTACGGGCGCCAACGGCCTGGCGGGTGTGACCGACGGCAACGGCAACGGCACCCTCGGCGGTGACGGCGGTCGGGGTGGTAACGGTGGCGCCGGTGGCGCCGGCGGGACCACCTCCGGTGATGCCGGCAACGGTGGTGTCGGCGGGGCCGGCGGCGTGGGCGGCGTGGGTGGCAGCGGCGCCAACGGCACCGCTGGTATCGACGCCACCCTGCCCGGCGGCAACGGTACAGACGGCGGCGACGCCGGCAACGGCGGTATCGGCGGCACGGGTGGTAGCGGCGGCAACGGCGGTGTCGGCGGTACTGCCACCGACGGCAAAGACGGCCACGCCGGCGATGGCGGAGTCGGCGGCGCAGGCGGAAACGCCGGAAACGCCGGTAACGGCGGTGCCGGTGGCGCCGGCCTAGGCGGCGGTGCCGGTGCGGCGGCCGGCAACGGCGGTAACGGCGGCGACGGCGGCGTGCGCGGCACGGCCGGGGCCGGTGGCCAGGGCGGCACCAGCGGCGACGGAACCACCCAGGCGGCCAACGGCACCACGGGTGCCAACGCAACTGGCGGTGACGGCGGCGCCGGCGGCAAGGGTGGTGCGGCAACCAATGCGAACCAGACCGGCGGCAACGGTGGCAAGGGCGGTAACGCCGGTCCCGATGGCCGCGGCGGCAACGGCGGCGCGGGCGGCAACGGCTTCAACGGCGCCAACGGCACCAACTCCACCGACCCGAGCGTCGACGGCACCAACGGCGGCAACGGCACCGCCGGCGGTGACGGTGGTGCGGGCGGTCTGGGCGGCACCAACTCCGGTGTCGGGGGCAACGGTGGCGCCGGCGGTGCCGGGGGCAACGGCGGCAACGGCGGCCACGGCAGTAACGGCACCACCGGAGGCAATGGCACCGGTGCGAACCCGGATGGCTCCGACGGCGGCGATGCCAGCAGCGGCGGTAACGGTGGCAACGGTGCGGCCGGTGGCAACGGCGGCGTGGCCGGGACGGGCGCCAGCGGCAGCGGCTCCGCCGGTGCCGGTGGCAAGGGCGGCAATGCCGGTAACGCCGGTAATGCCGGTAACGGTGGTAATGGCGGCGACGGGATTGCCACCAACACCACTGGATCGGGTGCGCACGGTGGTCACGGCGGCGACGGCGGCGACGGCGGCGACCGCGGTACTGCCGGCACCGCCGGCACGGGTGGCACCGGCGGTGACGGGAGCCAAGCCGCGGACGGCAAGGCCGGCTCGAGCGGCACCGGCGGTAATGGTGGGAACGGCGGCAAGGGTGCCGACGCGACCAGCACCGGCCAGTTCGGTGGCAATGGCGGCAAGGGCGGCAACGCCGGCGCTGACGGAAACGGCGGTAACGGTGGCGACGCCGGTAAGGGTGCCAACGCCCCGACCGGCCCTGGCACGACCGGCGGGACCGGATCGGCCGGTACCGACGGCGATCAGTCCGGAAACCCCAACGGCGGCACCGGTGGTACCGGCGGCAATGGCACCGGGATCGGCGGCAAGGGCGGAAACGGTGGCACCGGTGGAACCGGCGCCGACGCCGGCAGTACGCCTGGCCAGTCGGCGGGTGCCGGCGGCACCGGCGGCACCGGCGGAAACGGATCCAACGGCGCGGACGGCGGTTACGGCGGTAAGGGCGGCGACGGCGGCCTTGGCGGCAGTAACTCCGGTAACGGCGGTAACGGCGGTCAGGGTGGCGCCGGCGGTAACGGCAGCAGGGGCGGCGACGGCGGCGCCGGCGGTGCCGGTGCCAGCGGCGGCAACGGCAGCGAGACGAACCCCAACGGTGGCGCCGGCGGTAACGGTGGCAGCGGCGGTAACGGCGGCAGCGGCGGGAACGCGGCCGGCGGCAACTACGGCGGTAAGGGCGGCGCGGCCAACAACCCCAACGGCACCGCCGGCCAAGACGGCGCCAACGGTGCCGACGGCACCCCGGGTGGCCCAGGAGCCGCCGGGCCTGGTGGCCCGGCCGGCGGTGGCGGTGCGGCTGCCGGCGGCGGGACCGCGGGTCCGCCTGGACAGCCCGGTGAGGGCGGCAAGGGCGGCGGGGTCATTCCCCCGAGCTGATAGGCCGGCCACCCCGCAACACGGCGATGGCCGTCGGTCCCTCCGGACCGGCGGCCATCATCGTTGTGGTGGCGAAATGCCGTTTAGGGCCGAATCGCCTCGATCGCAATCGAATTGCGCAACCGGGCCACGATCTCACCGTCGGGAAAGGTGCGACCGTAGTCGGCGAACACGGTCTCTCGACCGCGCTCGCGCACCTTCCACCCGCGCTCGGTCAGGTATGTCCCAACCGGGTTTCGCTCGCCGGAGTACACCAGCGTGGTGATGTCGAGATCCAGCCCCTGGTCGGCGAACCGCTGACCCAGCGACTGGTTCGAGCCGCTCAGCGTGGCCGCGCCGTCGGGGTGGTACTCGGTGGCCACCCGGCTGCCCGGAGCGCTCAACGCGGTGATGTGGTCGAACAACCGGTCCTGCGCATCCGGCGGCAGATAGATGAGCAGGCCCTCGGCGCTCCACGCGGTGGGCTTCGTCTCATCAAAGCCGCTGTCGCGCAACGCAGCCGGCCAGTCATCGCGCAGATCGACGGCCACGGCGCGGCGATCGGCGGTCGGCTGGGCTCCCAAGTCGGCCAGCGTGCGCGACTTGAACTCGATCACGTCCGGCTGGTCGATCTCGTAGACCACGCTGCCCTGCGGCCAACCCAGCCGATAGGCCCGCGAATCCAGTCCAGCGGCCAAGATGACCGACTGCCGGACGCCGGCGTCCGCAGCTTGCAGAAAGAAATCGTCGAAGAACCGGGTGCGCACTGCCATCACGGCGGTCATCGGTTCGGCGGCGGACTTGGCCTCGGCGGCCACCGCCGGGTCGAGCGTGCCATCGACCATCTTGGTGAAGAAGTCGATCCCGACCGCCCGCACCAGCGGCGCCGCGAAGGGGTCGGAGATGATCGGCTCGGCTTCCGCGGTGGCCAGCGCGCGGGCGGCGGCCACCATGGTGGCGGTGGTGCCCACGCTGGACGCCAGGTCCCAGCTGTCGTTCTCAGTGCGTGCCATGGCCGTCAGCCCCGGACCGCGTTGATGTAGGCCAGCTTGCCGAACCCGGGCTCCTCGTCGACATCTAGCGGTGGCAGCCCGTACTCGGCGAACAGGGCGCCGACGTCGTGGCTGTCGACCCGCCAGTCGTGGCCGGCCAGATAACTACCGGCCTCGTTGCGGTCCCCGAAATAGAGCAGTTCGGTCATATCGATGTCGACCCCGTGGCTGCGCATCCGTTCCGCGGATTCCCGCATGCGCCGACGCGCCTGTTCTTCGGTGGCCGCGTCGAGGCCGGGAGTGCTCTCGGTGGCGATCCGGCTGCCCGGTGCACTCAGGGCGGTGACGGTGTCCAGCAGCCGATCTTGCGCATCGGGGGGCAGGTACCCCAGCAGTCCCTCCGCGCTCCAGGCGGTCGGCAGGGCGGGATCGAAGCCGGCCGCCTGGAGCGCCGTCGGCCAGTCCTCGCGCAGATCGACCGAGACGGTCCGCCGATCGGCGGTGGGCTGCGCGCCTTGCTCGGCCAGCACCCGGGTCTTGAACTCGATCACCTCGGGCTGGTCGACCTCATAGACAATGGTGCCGGCCGGCCAGTCCAGCCGATAGGCACGCGAGTCCAGCCCGGAGGCCAGGATGACGGCCTGGCGGATGCCGGCGGCGCCCGCGTCGGTGAAGAAGTCGTCGAAGAACCGGGTGCGGGCCGCCATGTTGTCGGCCATCCGGGCCATGTCCTTCGGGGCTTTATCGCCGAAGTCTTCCGGGGCGATCTCACCGCTGGCCAACCTGGTGAACAGGTCCAGTCCGACGGCGCGCACCAATGGTTCGGCGAACGGGTCGTTGATCAGGGGATGGGCGGCCCGGCTGGCGATCGCGCGACCCACGGCCACGCCGGTGGCGGTGATTCCCACGCTGGAGGCCAGGTCCCAGGTGTCTCCAGGAAATCGGCCGGTACTTGCCATGGTGCACACTCCTATCTCTCTAGCTGCTAGCTAGCTCTGCCGATCGAGCGCCGCCGGGAAGTTAGTTAGCGTATTTAACGAGCCATCGCCGACTGTACGCCGCTACGCTGATCGCGCGCTGGCAGTGCCGCCGACGCCCGCCCGGCCCGCGGTGCGCAGCTGTTACTCTCGTAGACTGCTGACGCGCTTAAGACACGCGTGGCCTCGTCGTGATCGGCCGGCACGTGGACGCGAAAACGCAGGACTAACCCAGGACTAACCGGGGCTGGGACACAACAGCCCATTGGAACGCCGCGACCGGACCTCGGCTGCGCAGGAGGAGAAGAGTGTTCTCGGCTTTCATCTCATCACTGCGGACGGTCGACCTGAGGCGCAAGATCTTGTTCGCGCTGGGCATCATCGTGGTGTACCGCCTGGGAGCCGCGATCCCGTCGCCCGGCGTCGACTACCAGAACGTGCAGCAGTGCATCAAGGAAGTCAGCGGTGGCGACGCCGCGCAGGTGTACTCACTGATCAACCTGTTCTCCGGCGGCGCACTGCTGCAGCTGACGGTGTTTGCCATCGGCGTGATGCCTTACATCACCGCCAGCATCATCGTGCAGCTGCTCACCGTGGTGATCCCGCGCTTCGAGGAACTGCGTAAAGAAGGCCAGTCCGGCCAGAACAAGATGACGCAGTACACCCGTTATCTGACGGTTGCCCTGGCTGTTCTGCAGGCCACCAGCATCGTGGCGCTGGCCGCCAACGGCGGATTGCTGCAGACCTGCAGCCTGCGCCACGACATCATCTCCGACCACAGCATCTTCACCCTGATCGTGATCGTGCTGGTGATGACCTCCGGCGCGGTGCTGGTGATGTGGCTCGGCGAGCTCATCACCGAGCGCGGCATCGGCAACGGCATGTCGCTGCTGATCTTCGTCGGTATCGCCGCCCGCATTCCGATCGAGGGCAAGACCATCCTCGACTCCCGCGGCGCCGTGGTGTTCACCATGGTCTGCCTGGCCGCGTTGGCCATCGTCGTCGGCGTGGTCTTCGTGGAGCAGGGCCAGCGCCGTATCCCGGTGCAGTACGCCAAGCGCATGGTGGGCCGGCGCATGTACGGCGGCACCTCGACGTACCTGCCGCTGAAGGTCAACCAGGCCGGCGTTATCCCGGTCATCTTCGCCTCGTCGCTGATCTACATTCCGCAGCTGATCACCCAGCTGGTCCACAGTGGCAGCGGCGGCCCCGGCAACAGCTGGTGGGACAAGTTCGTCAGCACCTACCTGTCTGACCCGTCCAACTTCGTCTACATCGCGCTGTACTTCGGGCTGATCATCTTCTTCACGTACTTCTACGTGTCGATCACGTTCAACCCCGACGAGCGGGCCGACGAGATGAAGAAGTTCGGCGGTTTCATTCCGGGCATCCGGCCGGGACGCCCGACGGCGGACTATCTGCGCTATGTGCTCAGCCGGATCACGCTGCCTGGCTCGATCTACCTTGGCGTCATCTCGGTCCTGCCCAACCTGTTCCTGCACATGGGCAGTTCGGGCACCGTTCAGAACCTGCCGTTCGGCGGCACCGCGGTGCTGATCATGATCGGCGTCGGTCTGGACACGGTGAAGCAGATCGAGAGCCAGCTCATGCAGCGCAACTACGAAGGGTTCCTCAAGTGAGAGTCGTACTGCTGGGACCGCCGGGAGCCGGCAAGGGCACCCAGGCGGCGAAGCTGGCGGAGAAGCTGGGCGTCCCGCAGATCTCCACCGGCGATCTGTTCCGCCACAACATCGCCGAGGGCACCGAGCTGGGCAAGCAGGCCAAGCAGTACCTCGATGCCGGAGACCTGGTGCCGCCGGAGCTGACCAACGCGCTGGTGGACGACCGGCTCGACCAGCCCGACGCCGCCAACGGGTTCATCCTGGACGGCTACCCCCGTTCGGTGGAGCAGGCCGAGGCGCTGCACACCATGCTGGAGCGCCGCCAGACCAAGCTGGATGCGGTGCTCGAGTTCCGGGTCACCGAGAGCGAACTGCTCAAGCGGCTCAAGGAACGTGGCCGCGCCGACGACACCGCCGATGTCATCCACAACCGCATGATGGTCTACCGCGAGGAGACCACGCCGTTGTTGGACTACTACCAGGACGAACACGACCTGCACGTGGTGGACGCGCTCGGCACGCTCGATGAGGTGTTCACCCGCGCCCTGAACGCCCTGGGCCAGTAGTGGTCGGGTGGGCGAAGCGGCGCAAAGCGGTGCCGCATCGCAGCCCCGGTGAGCTCGACGCGATGGCTGCGGCGGGCGCCGTCGTCGCCGCCGCACTGGCCGCAGTCCGCGAAGCGGCGGCCGTCGGCGTCTCGACTCTGCAGCTGGACGAGATCGCCGAATCGGTGATCCGGGACGCGGGTGCCACGCCCTCGTTCCTGGGCTACCACGGCTTCCCGGCCTCGATCTGCAGCTCCGTCAACGACCGGGTGGTGCACGGCATCCCCACGGCGGCCGAGGTGTTGGCAGCCGGCGACCTGGTGTCCATCGACTGCGGTGCGATCCTGGACGGCTGGCACGGCGACGCCGCGGTCACCTTCGGGATCGGGACGCTGAGTGCCGCCGACGAAAACCTGTCCGCGGCGACCCGGCAGGCGATGGAGGCCGGTATCGCGGCGATGGTGGTGGGTAACCGACTCAGCGACGTGTCCCACGCCATCGAAATGGGCGCCCGGGCCGCGTCGACTCAGTTCAAGCGCTCGTTCGGCATCGTTGCCGGCTACGGCGGCCACGGGATCGGCCGCCAGATGCACATGGATCCCTTCCTGCCCAACGAGGGATCGCCGGGCCGCGGCCCGCTGCTGGTGGCGGGCTCGGTGCTGGCCATCGAGCCGATGCTTACCCTGGGCACCGACCAGACCGTGATCCTCGAAGACGAGTGGACCGTCGTCACCGCCGACGGGTCACGCGCCGCGCACTGGGAACACAGCGTCGCGGTGACCGAGGACGGGCCCCGGATTCTGACCAGCCCGGCCGCCGGCTGACTCCGTAGGGGAATGAACCAAACACCCCGCTGAACCGTGTCACCACGGTGAAGGTGCGAGCCTTGAACGCGGCCTTGCGCGTCCTGGTGGTCGGCGCGGGTGTGGCGGGGATTTCCCTTGCTCGCGGGCTGCTGCGCGACGGCCACGACGTCACCGTTTTCGAGCAGCGGCCGCACCTTCAGCCCGGCGGCGGTGCCGTGACCATCTGGTCCAACGGCGCGACGGTGCTGGGGCAGCTCGGCGTGGACATGGCCGGAGCCGGGCAGCCGTTGTCTGCGGTCCAGGTGACGACGTCCTCCGGCCGCCCGCTGGCCACCCTCGACATGACCGCGATGGCGCGCGGACTGGGTGCACCGGTTCGGATGGTCCCGCGCCGGGTGCTGCTGGAACGCCTGCTGGATGACTTTCCGGCCGAGCGCATTCGATGCAATGCCCGCGTGGTGGGCGTGAGCGGTACCGACGGCGAGGCGCGCGTGGACTTCGACGATGGGAGCTCGGTCCGCGGCGATCTGTTGGTCGGTGCCGACGGGCTGCATTCGATGGTGCGGGATCTCACCGACGCCCCACCGGCCAAGCCCACCGGTTGGAGCAGCTGGCAGGGACTGGTCAGCCTCCCTCACCTTGTCGCCGACAAACGGGTGGCGCTGATGATCGTCGGCAGGCACGGGAACCTTGGACTGTGGCCGGCCGGTGGCCCTGAGCTGCAGTGGTGGTTCGACCTGCCGTGGTCAGCGGACTTCGTTCGCCCGGCGTCCCCGATCGACATGATCCGTCAACAGTTTTCCGGCTGGTCCGCTCCGGTGGATCGCGTGCTGGCTGCCTTGACCGACGACGACCTGGCCGGCTCGCCCTACCCGCATTTTCGCCACCCGGTTCCTGGTGCAGGCCGGGGTGTGGTCACCCTGATCGGCGACGCGTCACACACCATGCCGCCCACCATGGCGCAGGGAACCAACCAGGCGCTGCTCGACATCATGGTGCTGTGTAAGGCGCTGGCTGATCTTCCGCCGGCACCCTCGCCTGATGATCTGGCGCGCGCGTTGCGCTGGTATGAGAACACGCGCCGCCGCAAAGTGGCGGCGGTGTCGCGGGTAACGGCGCTGCAGCTGTCGCACAGCGAGCTGGTGCTGCGACCGGCGGCGTTCATCCCGGACCGATTGCACACCTGGGGGATGACCATGTTTCTGCGCTCGGTCAGCCACCGCCGGATATCGGCTGAGATCAGCCGCGGCCTCGGGCTGGCCGATATCAGTCCCATCGTCGGCTAGCCAACAGATCGCAGCCATAAAGGAGGGCGGACCGATGTCGCTTCCCGCGCCTGAAGATGTGGCCGTGCGTCTCGTCTCGCCGGCACCGGCGGAACCGGTACGGGTGCGCGGTGAATTCGACGACCCCTCGCGCTGGCTCTGGCTGTTCAAGTGGTGCGTGCTGGCCACCCCGCACTACCCGATTCTGATCCTGCTGTATCTGTCCTACCTTCCGCTGACTTTCGTTGCCGGAGTAGCGATTCTGATCACCGGTCGCTATCCGCGCCCGATCTTCGACTTCAATGTGGGTGTGCTGCGATGGTCGTGGCGGGTCATGAACTACCGGTTTCCGATGAACAGCACCGACCGATACCCGCCGTTCACGCTGGCGTCTCGGCCCGACTATCCGGCCGACCTGCACGTTGACTACCCCGAACGGCTCGAGCGCCGGGCGGTCCTGGTCAAATCGTGGTTGTTGGGGTTGCCGCAGATCCTGATGTGTTGGGCGCTGGAACCCGCGTTGCAGTTGCTGTGCGTGATCACAGCGGTGACATTGTTGGGCACCGGCACAATCCCGGTCGGCATGTCGGGCCTGCTGTTGGGAATCGTTCGGTGGCGTTATCGGGTAGCGGTGTACGTCTCCTTGATGCGTGATGAGTATCCGCCTTTCCGGCTGGATCAGGGCGAGCTGTGGACTACCGATGTCGCGCCGTAACCCGTTGTTCCCGTATGTGTATCGACTCGGAATGCCGTTCTTCGACCGGCTGTTCTATCGCCGGTACCGGCGTACAGCCATGAGCTACGCGATGGGCCGGCTGTTGATGATCGGACTCGGTCCCGGTGCGGATCTGATGTTTCTGCCCGCGGCGGTGACGTCGGTCGCGGCCGTCGAACCGGAGCCTGCGATGCGCCGGATGGCCGCCGCCATCGCGCGCCGCCACGGCATCCCGGTGGATATCGTCGACGGAGTCGGTGAGTCGATTCCCTTCCCAGACAACAGTTTCGATTCGGTACACGTCGGTCTCGTGCTGTGCTCGGTCGACGACGTCGATGCCACCCTCGGCGAGATTCGCCGGGTGTTGGCCCCAGGCGGCCGGCTGGTGGTACTCGAGCATGTCCGTGGTGACGGCGCGATGGGCCGATTCCAGGATCTGATCGCGAACCCGTGGGCATGGCTGGCGTCCGGCTGCCGGCCGAACCGCCGGACGCTGGTCGCCATCGCCGCAGCAGGATTCGACACCACCGCGCTGACCAGCATTCGACGTACTCCGGTGCCGCCGCCGTGCACACCGCAGCTGCTGGGGTTCGCCACCGTGCTGGGTGAACCGCCGAGGAGGCGTGAACGTGGGCTAGGTAACGTCGAAAGATTGGAGTTCCCACCATGAGTAGAACAGTTGTGAGCCGCTGCCGGGCGGCGATCGGTGCCGGCGCCTTTTTGGTCGCTGCGCTCGCCCCGTTGACGATCAGCTCCCCGGCCCATGCGGACGGGGGCGGTCGCAGTGTGGGCGCCGACTCCTGGATCTTCGGTGATGTCGGCGACCCGGGTGCTGCGCTGTCCTCGGTGGTCGACGATCCGGACTTCATCAGTCGCACTACCGATTTCGGGCTGTTCACCCTCACCTCTGCGGGCGACCCTGACGACGACAATTATGTTGCGGTCGTCCTGCAAACCCCGCTCTTCACCGACATTCTGACGTCAGGAACCGACCCGGAGGACAATCTGGGATTCGGGGCCGCGAGCATCGGGGTGGCCGGGGAGACGGTCAACACGTTCATCGTTCCGGACAACCCGGACCTGGACTTTACCTTCTCGTTGCCGTTCACCGATCCGTTCGCCGCGCTGTTCATTGACCTCATTGAGCTCGGTCTCGTCTGAGGACGTTATTCCGCCCTATTCGCTGGACACCGCGTCGATGATGTTGAGCCGGGCGGCTCGTCGTGCCGGCGGCACCGAGCCGAGCAGGCTGATCGCCACCGCGCCCACGGCGTAGGCCGGTGCTGCCGCGCTCGGTTGGAACGTGACGGTGAAATTCATGATCTCGGCACTGACCAGACTGTAGAGCCACTGATCGGTCAGACCGATCGCCAGCCCAACCAGGCCGCCGATCACACCGATGCCGGCCGCTTCGGCCAGCACCATCTGCAGGGTGAAGCGGCGATTGGCGCCGATCGCCCGCAGCACACCGATCTCGCGGCGACGTTCGAGCACCGAGAGCGTCAAGGTGGTGAACAAGGCCACCGCGGCGACGAACACCACGATGAGCAGCACCGCATTGGCGATCACCATGCTCTGACGCAGTGGCGCCTCGAGGCCCGCCAGAGCGGTACGACCGTCGTAGACGTAGTTCGGCTCGGGGACCACTCGGCGAATGTCGGTGCGCAGCCGCGCCGTATCGACCCCGTCGGCGGCGGTCACCTGCAGCGTGGTCACCGCCGGGCGATCGAACCAGGAGCGTAATTGGTCGAGGCCGATCCCGACGGTTCCGATGACCGTGGAGAAGTACGGCACCAGCGCCAGCACCGCCGCCTGCCGAGGGCCGCGCGGTGTCTGCAGATGCAACTCGTCGCCAACCCGTACCCCCAGGGTGGTACCCAGGTTCTGCGACAGCACCACGCCCCGGCCGTCGAGCACGTCGCGACGCGTCTGGTCACCGAGTGCGCGAAACAGCGGATCGGCCGACCCGGGGGAGAATCCGTCGAGCATCACCCGGGTGCCACCGATCACCGCAAATCCGTAGGCGCCCGGGCTGACCCGGTCTACTCCCGGTACCGCTGCCACGCGATCCTCCAGGCCCTGCGGCAGCGCGTCGGTGGGAAAGCTGTCCGGTGGGTTCGCGCTGACCCACACGTCGACTCCCGCGACTGGCGCGAAGATGGCGCGCGCGGAGGAGATCATGTCGTTGTCGGTGCCGGTGATCACCACGGTGGTGACCACGGCGATCTGTACGGTCATCACGGTGGCCCACACCCGCCGCGGCGCACGCTCGATCGTCGCGGCCCCGACCGCGCCGACCGTCCCGAAGGTGCGGGCCGCAGCGGCCGCCGCGGCGACCAGGGATGCGGTGAGGGCAAAGCCAAGGGTGATCTCGGCGCAGAACACCGCGATCATCGCCGCCAGGGAGGTGGCGCCGCGATGGCCCACGATGATGAACAACGACACCGTGATCACCGCGACGGCCACGACTCCGGTCACCGTCCGCAGCCGGCGTGGGACGGTGTCGGCGGTGGAAGTCCCGACCGGTGCCAACGCCTCGATCGGCGACACCTTGTAGACCTGTCGCGCCGCCATGGCCGCGGCGGTCACGCTGCTGAGCACCGTAGCGGCTATCGCGACCGGCAGTGCGTAACCGGGCAGCCAGTACTCGACCCGGGCTTCGAGTCCCTGCGTGATAGCCGGCGGCAGTCGGCGGATGGCCAAGTGGCCCAGGAATATTCCTAAGACCGCGCCGATGGCTCCGCCCAGCACGCCGAGGGCCGCGGCTTCACCGATCAGGTCCGTGACGATGGTGGAGCGGCGGCCCCCGATCGCGCGCAGTGTCGAGATGGCCGGGCGGCGTTGGGCGATCGCCATGGTCATGGTGGTGTAGACCAGAAACGCGCCGACCACCAACGCAACCGCCGCGCCCATCAGTGCCATGTAGTTCATCAGCTTGACGCCGTCGCCGGCGCGAGTGGCGCGCATCCGTGGTTCGGCGACGATCGCCCGCCCGTTGACGGCGGAGGTCACCGCGGTGCGTACCGCGGCGGCGTCCGTGCCCGGCTTGGTGGTGATCAGTATCGAATCGAGCTGGCCGAGTCGGCCGGTGATGTTCTGCGCCAAGGCAAGTGGGGCCAGCACATAGTTGCCGCCGTTGAGATCGGCGAGATGCTTGCCGGTGAGTACCTGCGTCACCGTGACCCAGGTCGTGCCCAGCCGGAAACCGTCTCCTTTGCCGTGGCCCACGCCGGGCCCGACCTGCACGCCGCTCGGTGTCGCCGATGGCCCCGTCGGCGGATGAGCCAGCGCGTCGGCCAATGCGCCGGCCAGGGCCACGCTGCTGGCATCCGCGCCGAACAACAGCATTGGCCCGGTGGCCGTGGGGGTGGTTGCCCGGATCAGCGGCGCCGCGGTCGCGACGCCGGGAACACGGGCCACCTCGGCGGCCAGTGAGTCGGGAAATCCGGCATCGGTGACGCCGGACACCTCGAGTGTGGCGATCCCGGCGATCCCATCGGAGAGCCGATTCACCGAACCGGTGATCGACCCGAAGATGCCCAGCACCGCAACCAGATACATCGCCGACACGGCCATGACGGTGACCGAGGCGAGGGTGCGCCGCCGGTGTACGGCCAGTTCGCGCAGGCTGAACAGCCGAAGTCGGCTCGCGGTGGCGGCGATCGCCGACATCATCGCCGGACCGTCGCCCGTTCGTGGCGCGGCGACCCGTTGCGTTCGTGGCGCAGCGAGCCGCGGTCTGAACCCACCCGGCCGTCCTGCAGGCTGATCACCCGGTCGGTGGCTGCCGCGGCATCGCGGTCATGGGTCACCATCACCACCATCCGGGAGCGGCCGCCCTCGTGCGCCACCTCGGAAAGCAGCCGCAGAATCGCGGCGCCCGTTGCGGAGTCGAGGTTTCCGGTGGGTTCGTCGGCGAGAATCAGCGACGGATCCATCATCAGGGCCCGCGCTATCGCGACGCGCTGCAACTGGCCGCCGGACAGCTCCGCCGGACGGTGCTCGACCCGGTTGCCGAGCCCGACCCGCTCCAGCAAGCCGATCGCATCGTGCTTGACCCGGTCCAGTCGGCTGCCGTCGAGGAGCTTCGGAACGGCTACGTTCTCCCACGCCGACAGGGTTGGCAGCAGGTTGAAGAACTGAAAGACGAACCCCACTCGGTGCCGGCGAAACTCCGACGCCTGCTCGTCGCCGAGCCGGCCGATCTCGGCGCCGTCGAAGATGATCGACCCGCTGTCGGGGGAGTCCAGTGCCCCGAGCAGGTGCAGCAGTGTGCTCTTGCCCGCCCCTGACGGCCCGACGATCGATACGAACTGGCCGCCGGTGAGATGCAGGTTGATCCGGTCGAGTGCGCGCACCCGTTGCCCGCCGATCCGGTACTCGCGGACGATGTCGCGCAGTTCGATGGTCAGCTCGCGCAGGCGCGACTGATCCCGATGAAGACCAAGATCGGTGTGCAAGGGCGTCACTCCCTATCCGCGGGTTCTGATCCTTGACACGCTTGGCGAGGCTGTGTGGTTCAGCGTGGGGGACCGGGTGCCGGGAAATGCACCGATGGACGCTAGGCCGCCGCGGCGTCGAGCAGTGTGCGCGCGGTGGTGTGGATCTGGCGGACGGCATCGTCGATGCCGCCCATCGGCTGCAGCAGGTGGGTCAGCGTCAGCCGGACATCGACCTCGACGATCGCATTCAGCTGAAGGTCGATTGCACCGGCGAGGATCGGTGTCGGTCTCACCGTCAGCAGCGGAGTCAGGCCCGCCTCGGCGTCGTTCTCGTGGGTCAGCGTGGCGGTGACCAGGGGATCATTGGCGGCCGCGCGCAGGGTGAAGGCGGCGCCGGCGGCCAGGCCGGCGGCGCCGTCGTCGGGAAGTGCGGGCCAGCTCAAAGGTGTGCTGGCCCGGTTGTCGGGCCGGTACCGCGCGGTGATCTACCAGTCCGACTACCTGGGCTGGACGACCGCGGATCGCCGCGGATCTCGGCATAGACGACGACACCGTCAAAGGCGACCTGCACGACGCGCTGTGCGCATTGCGGGCTGGCCTCCCGACGGCCGGAATCAACAGCTGAAGCGTCGGGCTACCAGCCAAGCAACACGAGTTCGGAGCAGAATCCCGGCCCCATCGCGACCATCAGTCCGAACGAGCCCGGCGGCGGCGGATCGGCCATGGTCGCCCGCAGCACGTCAAGTACCGAGGCCGATGACAGATTCCCATTCTCTCGCAACGACGTTCGGGTTCGATCCAGCGCATCGGCAGGCAGCTCCAACACGTCCTGGACCGCCTCGATAACCTTCGGGCCACCGGGATGGCAGACATAGGTCGACACGTCATCGGAGGTCATCCCGCAGTCGGCCAGGAAGTTGCGGACATCCTCGGCCAGATACTTTTCGACGACGGTCGCGACCTCGACGGACAGCTTGATCCGGAAGCCGCTGGTGCCGATATCCCAGCCCATCACGTCCTGGGTGTCGGGGTAGAGCCGGCTGCGGGTGGCCAATACTTTCGGCGCTTTCGGTCGGACCGGGCGCCGATTCGCCCCGGTCGCGATCACGGCGGCCGCGCCGTCGCCGAAGAGGCTGGCCGCCACGAAATTTGCCATCGAACGGTCGTCGCGCTGGATGGTCAGCGAGCACAGTTCGACCGCGAGCAACGCCGCCACGTGATCGGGGTAGGCGCGCAGATAGTCGTACATCCGGGCCACCCCGGCCGCACCCGCAACGCAGCCCAGGCCGAACAGCGGGATTCGCTTGACGTCGGGCCGCAGCCCCACCCGGGCCGCCAGCCTGGCCTCCAATGTCGGTACGGCAAGCCCGGTCACCGTCGTCGACACCACCACGTCGACATCGGCCGGCTTGACCTCGGCGGCATCCATGGCCGCCAGCAGTGCCTGCTCACCGAGGTCGAGGGCGACGTCGATGAAGGTGTCGTTCGCCTCAGTGAAACCGCTCAGCTCGGCGTAGCGCGGCAACGGCAACGCCAGATGGCGGGATGCCACACCGCTGGCATCGAAGAACCGCCGGAACTCGGGACCGGCGAAGTCGCCCAATGCTTGGGCCGATTCGTCTTGGCTGTATCGGTTCGGTGGGAATTCAACGGCTACCGCGGCAAGCGAAGGCGAAGAGGGGGTCATGTCGGTGTCACGTTGCCGAGCGCCCAACGGTTCAATTCCGCTACCGCGCTGACCCTTCCGACCTCTGCCTTCGCCTTCAGCGACTTGCGCCGCGGCGGCAATTGCCGCACACCGACGTGACGGCATCGCGCGGTGCGGTAAGAAAAGGGCGTGGCAGCTTCCAGTTCCTCCGGCGATCTTGCCCCAGCCGACCCGATCGCGCTGGCCCGCGCCAACTGGGAGCGGGCCGGCTGGGGCGAGGTCGCCGACGGAATGGTGGCGGTGACGTCGGTGATGCGCGCCCACCAGATCCTGCTGGCGCGGGTGGAGGCGACCCTGCGGCCCTACGACTTGAGCTTCTCCCGATTCGAGCTGCTGCGGCTGCTGGCGTTCAGCCGCTCCGGGCAGTTGCCGATCACTAAGGCCTCCGACCGGCTGCAGGTCCACGTCACCAGCGTCACGCACGCGATCCGGCGTTTGGAGGCGGCCGGCTTGGTCGAGCGGCTGCCGCACCCTACCGACGGCCGCACCACGCTGGTCTCGATCACCGACTTGGGCCGCGCCACCGTTGCGGACGCCACGGTCAGCCTCAACCGGGAGGTGTTCGCCGACGTCGGTATGTCGGTGCAGGAATCGCGGATGCTGTCCTCAGCGATCGAGACGCTGCGGCGCAACGCCGGAGATTTTTGATGCCGAGCAGTCGTGAAGGCCCCCGATTGCGACCCGGATTGGGGGCTTTCGCGACTGCTCGCCGGAGTCAGTGCCCCCCAGCGCGCGCGGCGGGGGACGGGATCGGGATGGTGGCGGTGACGGCGGTGCCGGCCCCGGGCCGCGACCGGATGTTGAGCCGGCCACCGACCAGCTCGGCGCGCTCGGCCATCGACAGCACCCCGTAGCCGCCCATCTCGTCGCCGCCCACCGGGTGCTCGAAGGTGTCGAAACCCACCCCGTCGTCCACGATCTCCAGCCGCGCCGTGTCGGGGTCGGCGGTGATCGCGAATCCCAGCCGCACCGTCGTCGCGGCCGCGTGTTTGACCACGTTCTGCAGGCCTTCCTGCGCGATCCGGTACAGCGCCAGCTCGATGTGCTCGGGCAGCCGGGTCTCGGCCAGGTCCAACTCAATCGTGAGTTGCGGGATCGACTGGGCGAGGCTGGCCAGGCCACCGGACAGGCCCAGATCGTCGAGCACCGGTGGCCGCAACCCGCTGATCGCCACCCGGGTCTCCTGCAGGGTCAGCCCGGCGAGTTCACGTGCGGCCTCCAACTGCGCCGACGCCTCGTCCGGGTCGTTGCCGACCGCGCGGGCGGCGGCATCCAGCCGGTAGGACAGCGTCACCAGCCGCTGGGAGATGCCGTCGTGGATGTCGCCGGCCAACCGGCGCCGCTCGATCTCCTGGGCTTCGATCACCTGCTCGACGAAGAGTTCGTGGGCACGTTCGCGCGCCACCAGCTGCCGGTGCAGCCGGGCCTGGTGCATGGCACCGGCAATGAGCCGGCCGATCACCCGCAGCAGTTCGACGTCGCCGGGGGTGAACTCGCGGCGCGTCACGGTGTGCACGTTGAGCACACCCACCAAGCCGCCTGGATCGGTCTCCATCGGCACCGACACCATCGAGGTGAAGTCACGCCCACGCAGCGACTCGATCGGCAGGTAGCGCGGATCGGACTCCTTGTTGTCGCTGATCACCACCGGCTCGCGGTGACGCGCCACCCAGCCCGACACCCCCGATCCCAGCGGCAGCCGGATCTTGCCCACCTCGGTGTCGAACGGTGGGGTCGCACCGGTCAGGGTCAGGGAACGCTCGGTGTCGTCGAGGACGTGCACGAAGCAGACGTCGGTGCCGGTGGCCGCGGTGATCATCCGGGCCGCCGCGGCGGCCAGCGGTTCCACTCCCGGACCGCTGGAGGCGGCCTGGATGAGCTCCCGCAGCAGCGCCAGCTCGTGGTTGGCGTCGACGAAATCCCGCACCGCCGTGGTCTTGCGGGGGCGGGAGCGCGGGACGCTGTTGGAGCTCACCGGTAGATGCCTTCGCGCAGCGCGGTGGCCACCGCGCCGGTCCGGTCGGACACCCCGAGCTTGCGGTAGATCGAGCGGAGATGGGATTTGACCGTCTCGTCGCCGATCACCAGCTTGGTGGCGATCCCGCGGTTGGACAGCCCGCTGACCATGTAGGCCAGGATCTCACTTTCCCGTTGGGTGAGCCCCTGGCGGGCGCCGGGCCAGAACTCGTCGCGTTGCAGTCGTGCGGCGGTGCCGGCCGCCCGCGCTGCCAGTCCGGGGTCGATCACCGTCTCACCGCGGTGGGCCAACTCGATCTGATGCACCAGGTCGTCACTGCTGATGCTCTTGAGCAGGTAGCCCGTCGCGCCGACGCGCAGCGCCTCGAACAGGTACTGCTCGTCGTCGTAGACCGAGAGCATCACGACCTTGCGTTCCGGGTCGCGTTCCCGCAGCGCCAGGCAGAGGTCCAAGCCGCTCTCACCGCGCATCCGCACATCACACAGCACGATGTCGGGGTCGGTCTCGGCGATCACGGCCATGGCCTGTTCGGCGTTGATCGCCTGGCCGACCACTTCGATCCGGTCGGCGAACGCGGTGAGCATGGCCCGCAGGCCTTCGATCACCATCTCGTGGTCGTCGACGAGGACCAGGCGCACGGGCATAGCAAGACAATAGGGACCGTCGACTGAACCCGGCGGTGATTACCCCGCCCAGATCCCCCCAATGGGGGAGGACACCCGCTCCCGTTTCCGGCACGGTGTCTGTTATGCAGATCACAACTGAACTCGCGACATGGACCGGTCCTGGCCGCCCGTTCTGGTGGGACCAGGCGCACCCGGATGCCGAGGTTTACCCCCTACAAGCGGTGATCTTCGATCTTGACGCGCTCGCCGACGCCGACGGCGAGCCCCGCTCGGGCCTGGTGGACCTGGTGCTGAGCCTGTTCTCCAGTGGTCTGTGGATCGCGGTGGTGGGCGACCACCCGCTGCGCCTGCAACTCCCGGCAGCCGTTGGCCAGCAGCCCGTCGTAACGGCTGGAACCCGCATAGATCACCGGCAGGCCGATCGCGGCCGCGGTGCGAGCCCCGGACTCGTAGCCGGCGATCACCAGCGCCTCCCCGGCCACAATGCCGAGCTCCCACAGCGCCAGCCGGTAGAGCTCGGCGTCCCCGGCGGGGCCGGTCAGGTCGTCGGCGCTCACCACGGTCTCGGCCATGCCGTCACCGATCAGTTCCCGCACCCGCTCCTGCACCCAGGCGCGCGGGCCGGCGCCCACCACCGCGATCCACAGACCACTGGAGAACAGGCTCAGCACCAGGTCCACCAGGCCCGAGCGGGGCTCGCCG
>LZME01000116.1 GCA_001673575.1 Mycolicibacter heraklionensis
TCCTTGCTGTCACCCGTGAAGAAACTTCTCTCCACGGTAGAGGCTAAAGCGCTGGCCTACCAAATTCGGCGGTTCAGCGAGGCTCGACGCAGGAGAGGCGAAGCTGGAACCGCCTCATGAACCCGACAGATCCGCACGTAGGCGGGCCTCGTCGACCTCCCAGTAACTGTGCTCTCGTCCGTCGAGCAGCACCACCGGCAACCGGTCGCCGAATTCGGCTCGCGGGCCCGTGTCCCCGGCCGCCGCGGCGACGTCGACGTCGACTGTCTGCAGGTCGAACGCGAGTTCGGCCGCCAGCTGGATCAGCTGGTCGTGCACCTGCACGCAGACCGGGCAGCCCTCGCGGGTGAGCAGCTGTACCTGGTGGCGGGTCATGGCTCCAGTGTTGCAGGGCTGTCACCGGCCCGCCGAGGCCACCGGGTCCATGCGGCGGTTCCAGCTTCGCCTCTCCTCCGTCGAGCCTCACTGAACCACCGGGTCCATGCGGCGGTTCCAGCTTCGCCTCTCCTGCGTCGAGCCTCACTGAACCACCGGGTCCATGCGGCGGTTCCAGCTTCGCCTCTCCTCCGTCGAGCCTCACTGAACCACCGGGTTCTCTGGAATGTCGCGACGACCCCAGCTGCATTGAATTACGGTGTGACCGGCCACAAGCCGCATCTCCCCTCACCCCGGCGGACAGGGCAAGCCATGAACCCCAGCGCGGTGTCGATCACCAATCTGCTGTATCGCTATGCGGAGTTGATGGACTCCGGTGACCTCGACGGCGCTGCGGCACTGTTCGCCCATGCCCGGATCAAGGCCGACCCCGAAGGCACGGTCATCCTCGACAGCGCCGGCATCCTGCAGCTGTGGCGCGGGCTGGTCACCCTTCACGCCGATGGCACGCCACGCACCAAGCACGTGATCACCAACCCGATCCTCGACATCGACGAGGTCGCCGGGACCGCATCCTGCCGGTCCTATTACACGGTGCTGCAGCAGACCGAGGCGGTAGCACTGCAAGTCATCGCCGCCGGGCGCTATCACGACACGTTCGAGCGGGTCGACGACGTCTGGCGGTTCAGTTTCCGCGACTACTCGATGTTCGACCTCAAAGGTGATCTACGCGATCACCTGGGGGTCATCGGCCCTGCAGCCGGATAGGGTTGATGACGGCCGGAGCACCGGCCCTGAGCCCAGACGCGGAAGGAGTCGGTGATGGCATCACCGGGCCCGGCCGACCGGGTATCCGCGGCCGAAGTGGCAGCGCTGACCGACGCCAACGCAGAGCGGGCGCTCGCCGATGTGGCCAAGGCCGACACGCCCGCACCGGTCGACCTGACCGCCGCCGCATTCTTCGACGTCGATAACACCCTGGTCCAGGGCTCATCGATGGTGCACTTCGGCCGTGGGCTGGCCGCCCGCAACTACTTCACCTACCGCGATGTCATCGGGTTCGTCTACGCGCAAGCCAAGTTTCAGCTCACCGGCAAGGAGAACAGCGACGACGTCGCCGCCGGCCGGCGCAAAGCGCTGGCGTTCATCGAAGGCCGGCCGGTGTCCGAGCTGGTCGATCTGGGCGAGGAGATCTACGACGAGATCATCGCCGACAAGATCTGGCCCGGCACCCGCGAGTTGGCCCAGATGCACCTCGACGCCGGGCAGCAGGTGTGGCTGGTCACCGCGACCCCCTACGAGCTGGCCGAGACGATCGCCCGCCGGCTCGGATTGACCGGCGCGCTCGGCACCGTCGCGGAGTCGGTCGACGGGGTGTTCACCGGCCGCCTGGTCGGCGAGATCCTGCACGGGCCCGGTAAAGCCCACGCGGTGCGGTCACTGGCGATCCGGGAGGGGCTGAACCTGCGCCGTTGCACCGCCTACTCCGACAGCTTCAACGACGTGCCGATGCTCTCGCTGGTCGGCACGGCGGTGGCGATCAACCCCGACGCGGCGTTGCGGGAGACGGCACGCAAGCGGGGATGGGAGATCCGCGACTTCCGTACCGCACGGCGGGCGGCGCGGATCGGCGTGCCGTCGGCGCTGGCGCTGGGGGCTGTCGGCGGGGCCCTGGCTGCGGCCGTGGCGCACCGGAACGAGCGCGCCTGACCTGCTCGCTGATAGGCTTCCGCCGCCGAGCACCACGGCGAGCGGAGGGGTAAACCGGCATGTCAGTACACACCGAATCGCAGGGAGTCATCGGTACGCACTACCGGTTCCCGGACTATTTCGAGGTCGGCCGGGAGAAGATTCGCGAGTTCGCCCGCTCCGTCAAAGATGACCACCCAGCCCATTTCGACGAGGCCGCTGCCACCGAAGCCGGGCATCCGGGGCTGGTGGCTTCGCTGACGTTCCTGGCGGTTGCCGGGCGTCAGGTGCAGCTGGAGATCTTCGAAAAATTCGACATTCCGATCAACATCGCCCGGGTGTTGCACCGCGACCAGAAGTTCACCTTCCACCGGCCGATCGTGGCCGGTGACAAGTTGTTCTTCGACACCTACCTGGACTCGGTGATCGAGTCGCACGGCACGGTGGTCAGTGAGGTCCGCAGCGAGGTCACCGACGAGAACGGCGAGCCGGTGGTGACCAGCGTGGTCACCATGCTCGGCGAGTCGGTCAACCAGGACGCCGACACCGAGGCCGCGACGATCGCCGCCCTCGAGGCGATGCGCGATCGGGCACTGGGCAAGAAATAGCCGTCCAAGCTCGTTGAGATTGCGTCCAGGGTCGTGGACGCGGCGAAATGCACAGCCCTGACGGCAATCTCGGCAGTCTCAAAGAGCGGCAGCGCCTACCGGCGCTGGTGAGGTGGCAGAGTCGCGGAGCTCAGCCGAAGAACATGTTGCGGCGTCCGGCGAGCAGCCGGTACAGCGTCTGCTGAATGGTCTCGCGCACCTGATCGGTCAGCTCGAAGGTGACCATCGGGTCGTCGGCGGCACCCGCCTCGTAGTCGGTGGTCTCAATCGGTTCACCAAAGGCGATGTGCCACTTCGACGGCATCGGCACCAGCCCGGCCGGTCCGGCCAGCGGAAACAGCGGCGTGATCGGGAAATAGGGCACGCCCAGCAATCGGGCCAACAGCTTGACGTCGGCGATCATCGGGTAGATCTCCTCGGAGCCGACGATCGAGCAGGGCACGATCGGCGCCTGGGTGCGAAGCGCCGCCGAGACGAAGCCGCCGCGACCGAACCGCTGCAGCTTGTAGCGGTCCTTGAACCGCTTGCCCAGGCCCTTGTAACCCTCCGGGAAGACGGCGGTCAACTCGCCGGCCTCCAGCAACCGGTTGGCATCGGAGGTGCACGCCATGGTGTGACCCGCCTTGCGGGCGGTCGGGCCGATCACCGGCAGGTCGAATACCAGGTCGGCGGCGAGCATCCGCAGGTTCCGCTGCGCGGGGTGATGGTCACGCACCGCCACCGAGAGCATCAGCGCGTCCATCGGTAACACTCCGGCATGGTTGGCCACCACCAGCGCCGGCCCATCGATCGGAAGGTTCTCGATACCGCTGACCTCGACGCGGAACCAGTCGTTGAAGAACACCCGCAGCAACGGCAGCACCACGGCTTCGTTGAAGTGCGGGTCGAAACCGAATTCGTCGACCTGGTAATCCCCCGTGATCCGCTCTCGCAGGAACGCGGCGACCGCGCTCACCCGGCGGGCGAATTCACTCGGGGTGGGCGCAGCGGCACCGGTGGTCCCCGCGCTGCCGCGACGCTCGCCGAGTTCACGGACGACCGCGGCGACCTGATTGGCCGAAGCCTGCTCAGCGGGCCCCGCCAGCGCCGACGGATGCCTGCGCAGTGAACTCGAATGCTTGTGCAGCGGAATGACTTTCGCCTTCGAATCATCAGCCATAGCGCTAACCTCCCCGCACCCTGGTGAAGCTGATATCCCCCATGCGCTGCGCTGCGCTCACTGTTCGTCGCTCCACCGAACGGACCCACTTGGGATCGACGATCGGGTTCAGCCCCCGACCCCGCACGTAGTCATCAAAAGCCTCGGCGGTGGTCCACTTGGCGCTGTACCCGAGTTCGGTTCGCATTCTAGTCGTGTCCATCACCCGGCCAAAGCTCAAATAATCCAGCTGCTCCCGGTTGATCTCGGTGTAATTGTTGGCCCGGCGCAGCGAATCCATGACCCACAGCCCGACACCCGGCAGTGGCATCGGAACGCGCCCTGACCTGCGGATCGCCTGCGACATCATGATGATCCCGTCGGCGCCGACGTTGAACGTGCCGGCCTTGCCGGCCATGGTGGCCCGTTCCAGGGCGCCCAGCGCGTCCTGCTCGTGCAGCAGCTGCAGGCGCGCGTCTCGGCCCAGCACCATCGGGACCAGCGGGCCGGCGAGGTAACGCGACAGGGCGGTGTCCATGGCCGGGCCGATCATGTTGGCCATCCGCAGGATGGTGACCGCGATGTCGGGCCGACGCCGACCCAGCCCGCGGGCATAGCCCTCGATGTCGATGCTGTCGCGGGGGAACCCCTGCGTCGGAGGACGGCGACTGGTGCTGTCCTCGGAGAACAACACCGGGTCGCGAGAGCACGACCCGTAGACCTCCGAGGTCGACTTGAGCACCACGCGCCGCACCGAAGGCGCCTTCTGACAGGCGGCGAACAGCTGCATCGCGCCCATCACGTTGAACTCTTTGAGCGCCGCCCCACCACCGGACCTCGGCACGTACGACGCCGCCGCCGCGTGCACGACGGTGTCGACCTCGCTGTTTCGAATCACCTTGGCGATAAAGGGGTTACGGATGTCGGCACGGACGAACTCGGCGCGCCCCATCCGGCGCAGCATGTCCTTGCTCGGCATGACCGCATCCACAGCGATCACCCGATTGATCAACGGGTTCTGCGTGAGCCTTGCGGTGAGGAATCCACCCAGGAACCGGCACGCACCGGTGACCAACACAACCTTGGGGTAATGCCGGGCGTCACTTCGCGTGCCGTCGCTCGGGGGTCCGGCCTCGTCCACCCCGTCAGCCTAACGGCCACGCCGGAAAAGCAATACCGGCGATCGGCCCGTTGTCGAGCGTGAAGCCAACGTCACACCCGATGCGCGAGCGTGAAGCTAACTTCACGCCCGGCACGGCTCGGGGGGCCTGGACAGACCCGGGCGGAGTTACTTACCGAGTTTTCTGCGCTGCACGCGGGTACGGCGAAGCAGCTTGCGGTGCTTCTTCTTCGACATGCGCTTGCGCCGCTTCTTGATGACTGAACCCATGAACTCCGCTATCTGCTTCTGCCCGCGCCGCCGAATGGGCGCTGCTGAACTTGATCGACCCGGTTACTTTACCCGTAGGCAGGCACGGACCGGAAAACCGCACCTGGCCCCGACCACAAGGCCACCAAGACAGCCGACCCCGGGCGTCGCCGTGCGGCGACGCCCGGGGGGCGCTTACCGGTCGACCGGCTCTTTAGCCCGCGTCGAAGAAGGAGGTCTCCAGTAGGTCGTGCACCGCCTTGGCGTGCACCCGGAAGGACCGTCCCACCCGTACCGCGGGCAGCTCGCCGTTGTGCACCAAGCGGTACACCGTCATCTTGCTGACCCGCATCAACGCAGCCACCTCGGCCACGGTGAGAAATTGTGTCGTGTCACGCGCCGAAGGCCCGTTCGCAGACGTCATCGTTACCCATTTCAATCAGGCACGTGCAGTCTCAGCGGCTTCCCCTCCGCTGCGCCCACACGCACAGACATAGAGGAGAATAGCGGGACGGATGGGGTTCCTGCGACTAGTGAGAGCCAATATGTGAAAAATAAGTGAATTACTCCGATGTAATTCTTAGCTGCTCAGAGCGTGTTTTTGCGGCCTGCACCGCCCGATCGATCGAGGTCCGCAGGCCACCGGCCTCCAATTCGCGCAGTGCCGCCGCAGTGGTCCCTCCGGGCGAAGTCACCATCGCTCTCAGGTGGGTCGGGGCGGTGTCGATACCCGTATTCGACGCCCCCTCGCTCTCACCGCGCTCCTCCAGCAGCATCTGCGCCGAACCGGCCATCGTCTGCACCGCCAAGTCGGTGGCCGCCTGCCGACTCAATCCGGCCGCCACCCCGGCATCCACCAGCGCCTCGACCACCAAGAAGAAGTAGGCCGGCCCGGATCCCGATACCGCGGTGACGGCGTCCATTTGCTCCTCCGGAACGATCGCCACCGTCCCGACACACTCGAACAGCGCAGCGACCTCGCTGACCTGCTCGCTACTGGCGAACCGGCCCTTTGCCAGCGCGCTGGCGCCGGCGCCGACCTTGACCGGGGTGTTGGGCATCACGCGCACCACCGCAGCTCCGGCCGGGAGCTTGGACTCCACGTACCCGGTGGTGAGTCCGGCGACGATCGTGACCAGCACCTGCTCGGCGTTGTCCCCGGAGGCGGCGGTGACGCTCTTGGCGAACTCCTCGACCACGGCGTCCACATCCTGTGGCTTCACCGCGACGATCACGACGGAGGCGTTCTCGATCGCGTCAGCGACCGTGGTCACCAGGACCGAGTACTTCTCTGACAGCTGCCGGGCCCGCTCGCCGTACCGCTCGGCGACCACCAGGTCCTTGACCGGGCGGCCCGCAGCCAGCAGCCCCGCCAGCAACGCTTCGCCCATGTTGCCGCCACCGATGATCGCGATTCTGGTCATGGCGACAGCATTTCAGACCCGGCCTGCCCGCGCCGCGAAGCCCAGTCCGCAGGCGGGTCGCCCGCTACCGCTACCGCGCCGGCACCATCGCCAACTGACGGGTCTGCACCACGATGCGGCCCTCGCAGTCGACCACGGTGTGGTCCTCGTCGAACCAGTCCTGGCCGATCTGCACGCAGCTGCAGATCACCCGCAGCCAACCGTCGGCCGGGATGGCCCGCAGGTAGGCGGTGAGCTGCACGGTGGGCGCCCAGCCGTTGCGGTTGACGGCGAAGGTCACCGGAGCCGACACATCGCCGCACAGCAGCGCGAAGAGCACGTCGGGCGCGGCGTCCTTGGGGCGCACCCACATCTCGATCACCGGCGGGCCGCCGTCCGTGCGGGGGCCGAGCGTGGTCAGCGCCGGCCTGATATCGCAGCCGTGCGCCAGGTGCACGATGTGTTCCATCGGGTGGCCCGGACCGATCGGCTCCAGGCCCGGCGGAGGCTCCGGCGTCATCAGCGGCACCACCGGGTTGAACGACAGCAGTGGCGGCGCCTGGTGCTCCGGCTCACTGAGTGTGATGGCGGCGCGCACCGCGGTGCGCTCGCCCTGGTTGAGTTCGACGTCGACGAGGCTGACCCGGCGGCCACGCTTGCGGATCGTGGTCACCAGCTGCATCGGGCCGGGATCGGGTGCCCACAGATAGCTGGCCGACACGGCGACCGGTTGCAGTCCGCCACCGTGGGCGGTGCGGGCGGCGTTGGCGCACAACGCCAGCATCGCCCCACCGTGCACCTTCGGGCCGATGGTCCAGTGCTCGTTGAGCTCACCGGTAAACGACGCGACGTCGTCACTGTCGTCATGGCCGTCGATGCGCACCAGGGTCATGGCATCGGTGAACAGCGTGGAAGAGGTCACGCGTGCGGCTCCTTATGTCTCAGCGATCAGGCGATCAGCGCAGCAGATGCGTCCGGGCGAACTGCAGCGATTCGGTCAGCAGCGCCTCGCGCTCGTGCGGCGAGCGCGCCTGCGAGGTGGTCACTTCCAGCACTACGTGACCGGTGAAGTCACTGGAGGCCAGCAGCTGACACACCTCGGCCGTGGGCTGGTCACCGCGACCGGGTACCAGATGCTCATCGGCCGGCAAGCCGGTGCCGTCGCACAGGTGCAGGTGTGTCAGCCCCGAGCCCATCCGGCGGGCCATCTCCAACCCGTCGGCGCCGGCGGTCGCGGTGTGCGACAGGTCCAACGTGTAGTGCGCATGGTTGCCGTCGAGTGGATCGTGGGACGGCGCAAACGCCGAAATCGCCGCTCCCGGACCGCCTCCGCGGCGACGCATTCGTTCGCGGGACTGATCGGCACCGAAGAACCGGTCGGCGCGGAACGGGAACATGTTCTCCACCGCTACCGCCACATCACTGGTGGCCTCTAATTCGGCGACTTGATCGCTGAAGCCCTCGGCGTAGCGTCGCTGCCAGCGAAACGGCGGATGCACCACCACGGTCTGGGCCTCGAGCTGCTCCGCGGCGCGGACGCTGCGTTCCAGCTTGGAGATCGGGTTGGAACCCCACACCCGTTGCGAGATCAACAGACACGGTGCGTGCACCGACAGCACCGGCACCCGGTACTTGTGCGACAACCGTCGGACGGCGCCGATGTCCTGGCTGACCGACTCCCCCCACACCATCAGCTCGACGCCGTCGTAGCCGAGCCGGGCCGCATACTCGAAGGCAGCCTCGGCCCGCAGGGGGTAGACCGAAGCGGTCGACAATCCGACCTTGATGGCAGGGCGCACGAAGTAATAGTGAACGGCTAATTAGCGTGCAACGCCAGCGGCCCCAACGTAACCAGCAAACCGACGGCGACCGCGATCAACGTACTGACGATGTCGACGGTCTTGCGGACCGCCTGCACCGCGGCCACCAGACCGAGCGTGACCAGGACCGTGAGCACCAAGGCCACGATGCTGTTCCACCGCCACAGTTGGTCGAAAACGATGAACAGGCCGCCGCCGAACGCCACCGCCAGGATCGACTGCAGCACCACCAGCAAGCCGCCCACCACACCCGGGCGGCCGACGTACTCATCGTCCGGCTCGGCCTCAGCGGCCGCCTCGACGCTGTCGGCGCCGTCAACCTCGGCGTCCCCGTCGGCGTCGGCAATCAGGGCGGAACCGCCCGCTCGTCCGGTAGAGCGTCCCTTGGTCAAAAACGACCGTACGAATGCGGAGTCCCCGGTCGGCAAGTCGGCATCGCGAACGTCGCCCTCCATGACGTCGACAGCGATATCGGTATAGGTATCAACCGGATCGGGCCGCATCCGTTCGGCACCCGAGCCGGTCGGCCGGGTTTCGTCCGGCTGGCCGTTCTCTGCCGCGGGCGGTGGATCGGTTCGACGCATCGGTCGGGGGTAGGCACTTTGCTCGGGTCCGCTGCCACGTGGCGCCTGCGGCGGAGACTTGGGCCAGCGCGGCTCGGCTGCCGGCCGCTTGGCGGGTTCGACCCGCTGCACGGGACGCGGCCCGGTCGCCGGTCGGTCCTCTTCGACGAAGCCGGGTGCCGGACCGACGGGCAGAGCGCCACTCGGCTCACTGTCGGCGGCTGCCGACGGCGGAGGCGCGGTGTCAACCTCGGGTGGAGCCTCGTCGCGGATGATCGGGATCTCGCCCGTCAGTTCGGCGACGGTCACGGCGTCGGCATTGCCGCGCCGACGCCGGCGTCGCCCGGTGACCGGCGGGGCACCGATATTGCCGTTCTTGGCGAGCAGTTCGGCAACCGAGATGGGTCGCGTCTCGACGTCGCGGGGGTCAGGCTTGGGTCCACTCATCGGTGCCCTCCCTTTGACCGCGCCGCGGCCATTTCCGCCGCCGGGGATCCGAACAGGGTGACACCGTCGGCTTCACTGTCGAGTCTGCGCAGGATCAAGCCCTCCCGCAGCGCCCACGGGCAAATCTCCACCGTTTCGATCGACAGCGCTCGCATGCTCGCTTCCGCCACCAGAGCACCCGCCACGATCTGTGGCGCTCGCTCGGCGCTCACCCCTTCCAATTCGGCCCGATCAGCCGTGGTCATCCTAGAGATGAATGATATGAGCTGCCTAAGGCCAGTGGCGGTCAATGTGCGCCGGACGCGCGGGCCGGCGGCCGACGGCGCCGCCCCGGTCAACCGGGCCAGCGAACGAAACGTCTTGGAGCTCGCGACCGCCAGATCGGGCGGCCCGGCCTCCATCACGGCCGCTGCGGCACCTGCCAACTCGGTGTCCAACCAGTCCCGCAACATGGCCACCCGACGCCGGCCGGGCGGGTCTTCGGTCAACCACTCCCGGGTGAGCCGCCCGGCACCCAACGGCAGGGACAGTGCCACGTCCGGCTCCTCGTCGACACCGCTGGACATCTCCAGCGAGCCACCACCGATGTCGAGGTTGTTGATCCGCCCGGCACTCCAGCCGAACCAGCGCCGCACCGCCAGAAACGTGAGCCGGGATTCGTCTTCGCCGGCGAGCACCTGCAACTCGACGCCGGCCTCCGACCGCACCCGGGCCAGCACCTCCTCGGAGTTGGACGCGTCGCGCACCGCCGAGGTGGCGAACGCCACCAACTCGGCACAGCCCGAACTCGCTGCGATCGTGGCGAATTCGCCCACCGTCGACACCAGTTTGTCGGCTCCGCGCCGGGTGATTTTGCCGGAACTGTCAGTCGCCTCGGCCAGGCGCAACGTGGCCTTGGTCGAGCTCATCGGGGTCGGGTGACCACCACGGTGGGCATCCACCACCAACAGGTGGACGGTGTTGCTGCCGACGTCGAGCACCCCTAATCGCACGCACCCAACTTAGTGGGGCCAGGCCCGGACATGGTGAGGCAACGTGAATTTCTGGTCTAGCGTGGAGTTTCGTGACCCCCGCGCAGCACCGCTCCCATCCCGGTGAAGTCGATCTGGACTTCCCCCGCGAATGGGTGGAGTTCTACGACCCCGACAACCCCGAACACCTGATCGCCGCCGACCTCACCTGGCTGCTGTCCCGCTGGACCTGTGTTTTCGGCACCCCCGCCTGCAAGGGCATCGTGGCCGGCCGCCCCGACGACGGGTGCTGTTCACACGGCGCCTTCCTGTGTGACGACGACGACCGAGCCAACCTCGATGACGCGGTCGCCCAACTCACCGACGACGACTGGCAGTTGCGCGACAAAGGTCTGGGCCGCAAGGGCTACCTGGAATACGACGAGAACGACGGTGAGCAACAACTGCGCACCCGCACCGTCAAGGGCGCCTGCATCTTCCTGAACCGGCCGGGATTCGCCGGAGGTGCCGGCTGCGCCCTGCACATCAAGGCCGTCCGGCTGGGCGTGGAACCCCTGACGATGAAGCCCGAGGTGTGCTGGCAGCTGCCGATCCGGCGCAGCCAGGACTGGGTCACTCGCCCCGACGACACCGAAATCCTCAAGACCACGATCACCGAATTCGATCGGCGCGGCTGGGGCCCGGGTGGTGAGGACCTGAACTGGTACTGCACCGGCGACCCGGCGGCGCACGTCGGCGCCCGGCAGGTCTGGCAGAGCCTGGCGCCCGAGCTGACCGAGTTGCTCGGGGCCAAGGCCTATGCCGAACTTGCGGCGATCTGCGAGCGACGTAATGAACTCGGCCTGGTGGCTGTTCACCCCGCCACCCGGGCGGCTCGGCGCACCTGACCGGAGCATCGTGCACTTGGGTGGCCGCAAATTCATGACTCGGATCGCCGCAGGTCAGCTGGCGCTTTCTCGCCGACACGAGGTTGCCGGGAACGCCGGCTGACGGCGGGATCGGCCAGGTAGCGCGGCGGCCACCGGTGGTCGGGGTCACGACCGAACGATTTTCGGCAGGCGACCCACGCCGGTATGATCGGCCCATAGCGCCGCGTAGCGCACCAACTTCGCGGAGTGCGTACTGAATTGAGAAACGCGCCCAACGCGGGCATGATCGGTATTTTACGACGCCCGCCGGAGATTCATGATCAGGACCGAGATGCATACCGTGGATATGGAGCTCAACCGGAACGGACACACGCCGCCGGTCGTTCTTAGGCCTCCTGTGGTCCTTGAAGCGCGCAAACTCAACAAACAGTTCGGTGAGGGCGATACTGCCACGCCGATTTTGCGCAACATCGATATCCAGATAACTCGGGGCGAATTCGTCGCCATGGTCGGCCCGTCGGGTTCGGGCAAGTCCACCCTGCTGAGCATCCTCGGACTGTTGGACATGCCTACCAGTGGCGACGTCCTCATCAACGGCCAGAGCGTCTCGCAGCTGTCCCGCAAGCAGCTGGCCACCGTGCGATGTCAGACACTCGGCTACGTCTTCCAAGCCTTCAATCTTCTGGCGGGCCTCTCAGTAGTCGAGAATGTGATGCTCCCGGGCCTGCTGGCAGGTAAATCCGGCCGCGCCCAGCACGCGCATGCAATGAGCCTGCTCGACCAGGTCGGCCTGGCCGCCAAGTCCAGGCGCGTCCCGTCGGAATTGTCCGGCGGCGAACAACAGCGCGTGGCCGTCGCCCGGGCGCTTTTCATGAAGCCCGACGTGATTCTCGCCGACGAGCCGACCGGCAATCTCGACACCGTAAACGGCCAACGGGTTATTGACGCCCTGTATAACTTGAATGCAGCCGGCCAGACAATTGTTTTGGTGACCCACGACCGGAAAATAGCTGACGACGCTCCTCGTCTGATTTCATTGCTCGACGGTGAAGTTGAGACCGACAGCGGAATGGCTCACGCGGCAAATAATGTGACATGGCTCGCGGAACATTAGCCGCGACATTCGGCCTGCTGCGGATAATCAACTTCCGCGCCGTCCGTAAACACGCATTCCGGGCCGCACTGGCGGCATTCTCACTCGGCGGCGGTGTGGCAGTCGTCGTGGCCGTCATGATCGAGGTCACCAGCGTCTCCAAGGCCGTCGAAGACGTCGGCTACCAGATCGCCGGTCCCGCCCCGCTGCGCGTGGTCGGGGCGGCCACCCGCGGCGGCATCAGCCCCGCCGTCGTCGAAGACTCCCGGGCCGTGCCCGGGGTGGCAGCCGTGGTGCCGGTCATCCGCGGGGTGACCATGATCCGCAACGACGGCAAGGAAAGCTTCGGGCTGGGCCTGGGCGTGGACTGCTCCGCGCAGTGGATCGTCGACCCGAAGGTCTGCCAGACCGGACAGGCCGAACCCCCGCCGGCAATCTCGAAGACCCTGGGCGACTCCCTGGACGCCTCGGCGACCCTGGTCACCGATGTCGGGCAGCTGTCGATGGAGAAGTTCCAGCGGGTAGCCGACCTCGACGACGTCAACAACGGTCTGGTGGCAGTGCTGCCGCTGAGCATGGCGAAGGTGCAGTTCGCCCGCGGCGACCGGGTGGACATGCTGTACGTGACCCTGGACTCCGGCGCCAACGCCGATGAGGTCCAGCAGCGGCTGAAGACCACCCTCGGGCCCACGTACAGCGTGCAGCCCCGCAGCGAGCCGGCGAAGGGCTACAACGTCAACGACGTGCTGCTGCCCCTGCTGGGGATCTTCGCCCTGATCTCGATCGGCGTCGGAGTCATCCTGATCACCCAGATCACCCGGCTCTCGGTGGAAGAGCGCCGACGCGAGATCGCGATCGCGTCGGCATTGGGGGCGTCGCCGGCGTCGATCATGACCGGATTCCTCAGCGAGGCTGCGCTGTTGGGCGCGGTGGGCTCGGCGATGGGCGTGCTGACCGGCATCGTGATCTCCGAACCGATCGTGGCCAGCGCCAGCGAGCTGACCGAACGCTTCGTCGGCGTCACCGTCCCGGTGATCCTCAAGCCGGCGATCCTGGTGATCGGCGTCCTGGCCGGCATCCTGCTGGCGGTGGGTGCCGCGATCGGCCCCGCCCTGTCGGCGTCCAACACTCCCATCGCGGCCGAGCTCTCGGGTCGAGCGGCCCAGGAACAGACCACCCAGCGCAAGATCTGGTTCAAGGCGCTGCTGCTGCTCGCGATCGGGCTGTCCGGCGTGATCGCGGCTCGACTGGCAACACTGTCCGGGGCTCTGGTCGCCTGGCAAGCCATGATCGCCGACGCCGGGGCGGTCGTCGCCCTCATCGGTCTTCTGCTGGCCACGGCGTACTTGAGCGCGCAGGCGATCACCAGCCTGCGCCCGCGGCCGGACAAGTCGAGCGGGGCGACGCTGACCATCGCGCTCAACGCGTTGCGCTCGGACCGGTCGCGCACCGCGGCCATCTCCGGAGCTATCGCGGTGCCCGTCGTGGTCGCGATCCTGCTGTCCGGGTTCCTGGTGGCGATCCACATCGGCGCCACCAAGGTCGCCGAATCGCAGGCGGACGGCCGCATTGCCATCACCACGACACAGTTCGCCGACTACGGGCCCATTGATGCCCGATTCGCTCCGCAGACGGTCAACAAACTGAACTCCGTGGCCGGGGTGGAAAAGACCGAGCGGATGGCTGAAATCGAGATCAGTCTCAAAGACGGATCGCTGGCGCATATTCAGGCGCAGGATCGGCCGACATTTCCGTTCGGATTACTCGCGGGACAATCGCCGGAGGCAAGCCAGAAAGCCAATCAGGTTGTCATCGGCAGCGTCCTGGCACGTGAGAAGAATCTCCACATCGGTGACACTCTTGTGTTTGGAAGTGGACTCGACGCGCAGGCGATGAGTATCGGCACCATTGTGGCCACGCCCGAATACGGCGGACGCCGGATCTACATGCCCTACGCGGTCGCCGAGCAGATCTACGGTCCTCAGCCCGCCGGCCTGATCTTCGCCACCCCCGAGTCCGGGTTCAGCGCTGGTCAGGTCATCGAGAACATCAAGGCCGCGCAGTTCGACCAGCCGCTCACCGCGGTGGACACCGACGGCTACGCCGCCGACATCGCGGCCTCCATCGGCCGCTACCTCACGCCGCTGAACACCCTCAAGTACGGGCTGCTCGCGATCGCCTTCATCTCCGTGCTGTCGACGCTGTTGCTGGTCGGAATCCGCCGCAGGCGCGAGGTGGCGCTGATTCAGGCGCTGGGTGCCACCCGGCTGCGCGTGTTCAGCATCACCACCATCGAGGCCGTCGTCGCCGGCGCCGCCGGCGGACTGTTCGGCGCGGTGCTCGCGATCGCCATCTCCGAGGCGGTGCGGCGAGCAGCCGTCGTCAACGTCGGTCTGGTCACCCCGCTGGTGTTCCCCTGGACCGACGCGGTGGTCTACGCCGTGCTGGCCACCGTCGCCGCGGTTTTCGCGGCCATCATTCCCGCCTGGAAGAGCACTCGGTCCACTCCGGCGACTGAACTCCGCGACGAGTGAGCTCGCCGCGCTGACCCGTTAAGGATGCGATGACAGCCACCACCCCCACCGTCCCAGGCTTCACCGGCGACGCCGTCTACCCGGGTGATGCTCGCTACGACGAGGTGCGCCAAGTCTTCAACGGTCTGATCGACAAGCGGCCGCGCGTGGTACTGCAGTGCCGCTCGCAGGACGACATCGTCGCCGCTGTGCGCTACGCCGTGGAGTCGGGTGCCCAGATCGCGGTGCGCAGCGGCGGTCACAGCGTCGCCGGCCACTCGGCCACGGATGGCGGCATCGTCATCGACCTCACGCAGATGCGCGGAGTGCGGGTCGACGCGCAAGCCCGGATCGCCTACGTCGACGCCGGCGCCACCTGGGGTGACGTGGACCCGGTCACCAGCAAGCACGGCCTGGCCTGCCCCGGCGGGGTGGTGTCGACCACTGGCGTCGGCGGATTCTCGCTCGGCGGCGGCATCGGGTGGCTCTCCCGCGCCCACGGCATGACCTGCGACAACCTGATCGGCGCCACCCTGGTGACCGCATCCGGTGAGGTACTGACGGTCAGCGAGACCGAGAACGCCGACGTGCTGTGGGGCCTGCGCGGCGGGGGCGGCAACTTCGGCGTCGTGGCGCAGTTCGTGCTGCGCCTGCACCCGATCAACGGTGTGGTGGCCGGCGTGCAGTCCTACCCCGACGCCGATGCCGAGGCGGCCCTGCGGCACTTCCGTGCCCAGATGGACAACGCACCCGACCACCTGGCGTCCATCTTGGATTTCTCCTCCGACTTCACCACGGGCCAGTCGCTGGTCAACGTGCTGGCCTGTTCGACGCGCACCGATGCGATCGGCAGCGACGACGTAAGCGCCCTGCTCAACGTTCGCGGCGTAGCGGCCAAGCCGGTGGTGGCCGTGCAGCACAAGCTGGACTACTCGACCTGGCAGCAGGCCCTGGACTACACGGCGCCCTACGGGTGGCTGAACTATTGGAAATCACTGTTCGTCACCGAGCTCACCGACGAGGCGATCCGGCGCATCGCCCTGCTGGGGCGGTCGCGCCCCTCGGCGCAGACCCGGCTGCACCTGATCCGGCTCGGCGGATACGCCAGCCGGGTTCCGGAGGAATCGACGGCCATCGTCGCCCGCCAACACCCGTACATCATTCATCTGATGGCGACGTGGACCGACGCGGGCGAAAGCGCACGCTGCACGGCGTGGGCCCGGCAGGCCTTCGAGATACTGCGCCCACTGGGCCCGGACAGCGCCTACCTCAACTTCGTCGGCGACGAAGGGCAAGACCGCATCCGCGCGACATTCGGTGACGCCGGATACCAACGACTCGCCGAACTCAAGGCACGCCTGGACCCGGCCAACCGGTTCACCTTGAACCACAACATCGAACCCGCGGCAGGGAACTAGCCACTCGGTAGTTCTCAGTGTGTCGCCAACGCGGACACACGTTTACGCCAGCGCACGGTAGGTATTGTTGTCCGCGGGGGAAAGGACGCAATGATGTCTGCCGCGCACGATGATGACTTGGCCTTCGCCGGCGTCGCGCGCTTGGCGCAGTTGGTGCGTGCGCGTGAGGTGTCGCCGCGCGAGCTGGTGACCATGTACCTGGATCGAATCGCCCGCCTTGACCCGGTTTTGAACGTCTTTCGCACTGTGATGGGTGATCAGGCGATGGCCGAAGCGGCGCATGTCGAGCAGCGACTGGCGGCCGGCGAAGCACTGCCGTTGGCCGGTGTGCCGATCGCGGTCAAGGACGACACCGACGTGGCGGGTGTTTCCTCGATGTGTGGCACCGGAATTGACGTCGGCCCGGCGAGCGCCGACAGCGCAGCCGTGCGACGGCTCCGGGCTGCCGGCGCGGTGATCATCGGCAAGACCCATCTCTCGGAATTCGGTGCCTACCCGGTGAGCGAATCGGCGACCTGGGGCGTGACCCGCAACCCCTGGGATCTCTACCGGACCCCGGGCGGCTCCAGTGGCGGCTCGGCGGCAGCAGTCGCCTCCGGGATGGTGCCCGGTGCTACCGGCAGCGACAGTGGCGGCTCGGTCCGCATTCCGGCCGCCTGCTGCGGCCTGGTCGGGCTGAAGGGCCAACGCGGTCGGGTCAGCACCAAGGAGTCGCCGGAGCGGGCATATCGGTTCCACGGGCTCAACCACATTGGGCCGTTGGCCCGCAGCGTGATGGATGCGGCGCTGCTGCACGACGCGATGACCGGTCCCGAACCCGACGACGAGATTCCGTCGCCGCCGCCGGCGCCACCACTGATGGAGGCGCTACTGGCGCATCCGCGACGGCTGCGGATCGCGATGTCCTTCAAACCCGTTGTGCCGGTGCCCGTCAGCGAGGAAGTGCGTCGCCCCGTGCTGGAAACCGCAGAGCTGTTGCGCTCGATGGGCCACGAGGTGGTCGCACGCGACCCGGTCTATCCGGTCATGGGGATCGCCTCAGTGCTCGCACTGTTCATGAACGGGTTCGCCCACGAGATCGAGCGGCTCCCCAAAACCGAACTGCTGGAACGGCGTATGCAGGCCGAGGCTCGCACCAGTCGGCTGGTGCCGGATTGGCTGGCTCGCCGGGCAGTCGCCGCGGAGCCGCGGATCACCGCCCGCTCGCAGCGCAGGATCGCCGACTTCGACATCCTGATGACTCCGGTGCTGGCGATCCCGCCGGTGCGGGTGGGCTATTTCGAGGGCCTCGGGCCGACCCGGGCGATGCTGAAGATGCTCAAGTTCATCCCGTTCACCTTCCCCCAGTGCTACAGCGGTCAGCCGGCCATCTCAGTCCCGACCGGGATCGCCGCCGACGGCGTACCCGAGGCGGTGCACCTGGTGGCGCGGGCCAACGACGAGGCCACCCTGATCTCACTGGCGGCGCAGATCGAGTCGGTGCAGCCCTGGACGCAGCGCCGTCCGCCGACCGAAGCGTTGCTTTCCCAGGTGGGCTAGACCGTCTGAAAGGCTTTGGCGCGTAGCCGGTTCCGGAGGCCGGCTAGTGCAACCCCGCTACCCGGGCTTGCCCGCCGTTCCATGAGCGCCATCCGCACCGCCGGGGCCGCCGTTGCCGCCGCGCGTGCCATCGCTGCCGCCGGCGCCGCCGTTGCCGCCCTCGCCATAACCATCCGGCCCTTGGTTACCGCCGGTGCCACCGTCGCCGCCCCGGCCGTCGCCGTTGGGCCCAACGATGCCACCGTTGCCGCCTCGGCCACCGATGCCACCCGACGTGGTCGTGCCCGCACCACCGTCGCCGCCGTCACCGCCAGCACCACCGGTACCGCTGGACGAACCGACATGACCGGTGCCCCCAATCCCGCCGGGAGCACCCCCGGCCTCGTTGGAATAGGCGCCGCCATCACCGCCGTTACCGCCCGCGCCGCCGTCGTTGCCGCTGGAACCGGTACCGCCGGTGCCGCCGGTACCGCCGGTGCCGCCATTGCCATTGGCGCCGTTGCCGGGCCCGCCGCCGCCACCGTACAAGCCGTCGCCACCGTTGCCACCGTTGCCGCCGTTGCCGCCGGGTACACCCCAGGCCGACGGCCCGCCACCGCCACCGGCACCGCCGGTGCCGCCGGTCCCGTTCACGGCGTCACCGCCGTCGCCGGCATTACCACCGACGCCACCGATTCCCTCGTAGCCGGAGCCACCGCCGCCGCCGTGGCCGCCGTCGCCGGCGTACAACCCGGAAGTCCCCGCGTCGCCACCCCGGCCGCCGTTGCCGCCGGCATACCCGTCGGCCGTCCCGGCCGCGCCGTAGCCGCCGTTGCCGCCGCGGCCTCCGTTTCCGGCCGGGCCGGCAGATTGCCCGGCGTCGCCGCTGGCCGCATTGGTGCCGTCGCCGTTGCTGCCGCCGAGACCGCCGGCGCCCGCTGTGCCGTTCTCGCCGCCGTTGCCACCGTTACCGCCGTCGCCGCCGGCGCGGTCGCCAAGGTCTGCGGGCCCATCGCTGCCCCACGCGCCATCGCCGCCGAGGCCTCCGTCGGCGGCCCATCCGGCGGCACCACCGGCTCCGCCAATACCGCCAACTCCGTTGACACCGCTCCAAGAATGCTGTGTCATACCGGCCGCGCCGCCTCGGCCGCCGGCACCGCCGTTCCCGCCGGAACCGCCATTACCGCCGGCGCCACCGTTGCCGTTGCCCTCATCGGCAAAGGTGCCTGCCACGCCCTTGGCGCCGGTCCCGCCGGACCCACCGTTACCGCCGAGACCACCGGCTCCGCCGCTGCCGCCGTTGCCGATCAGGAATGCTCCACGGCCACCGCTACCGCCGTTGCCGCCTTGGGCACCGGCGGAGCCATTTTCACCGGAGCCCTCGGATCCGGTCAGGCCGGCGCCACCGTTACCCGCTGTCCCACCGTTGCCGCCGTTGCCGGTGTGAACGCCGGCATTGCCGCCGTTGCCGCCGTTACCGCCGATGGTTGCCGCGTGGTCGGTGGAGGCGTCGAGTCCCTGACCACCCGCACCACCGTTGCCGCCATTACCGATACCGAACCAGGTCCGCCCGTCGCCGCCGTTGCCACCGTTGCCGGCGGCGACCACATTGCCTTGCGTGTCGATTCGCGCGGCGGCACCGGCACCGCCAGCTCCACCGTGACCCATCAGCAGACCACCCACGCCGCCGTCGCCACCGTTGCCGGTCACGACCAGACCGTCGATAGTCGCCGTGGCACCCGCGCCGCCGTCGCCGCCATCGCCGAAGATCCCGGCCGAACCACCGTCGGAGCCGTCGATGCCGTCACCGCCGTTGCCGAACAGCCAGCCGCCGTCCTGCGCCTCAACCAGCTGGCCGGTGTCGGTGTCGACGTAGGCGTCGGCACCATTGCAGACGATGCCGCACGAAGCGGCGGTGGCGAACAGGCTGTTCAACGGGTCCAGCCACCAGGCCCTGGCCGGGTTGTCGATGATCGCCTGGACCGGGTCGTAGATGGCGCTGTAGAGCTGCTCATCGAACGTCGTCCAGGCGGCAGTCAACCAGTTTCCCGCCTCGGCGCTGCCGGCCCCCAACACGTCGGCCAGGCCGTCGACCTCATAGCCGAGCGACACTCCCGCGTCACCGGTGTCCGCACCCAACCAGGACAGCGGGTCCCACAGGTCGAAGTCCGCTTGCGCGGGAGTCACCACCAGTGGCGTCATTCCGAACGCGAGAAACGCCCCCACCGATGTCGCGGCGCCGAGCGCCCGACGGCTACGACCCGAACGCACTGCCCCATTGCGGTGACGCTCCGACACACGGCCTCCTTGGTTGAGATTCTGCACAGGCGAACACCCCACGCGTTCGCCTGTGCCACAACTTAGAATTGGGCAAGACGGAGGTTAGCAGCGTCGCCCATCCCGATATTCGCATTCGTCAATTTTTTGCCGGATTACATCCAGGCCGAGTTACCTACGGGCCCACCCGAATTGACGCAACTAAGTGAACGACGGTTCAGCAAACCCGCCGCGGGCTGGTCGGCTAGTCCAGATAGCCGTTGTCGCGGTACCAGTCGTGGGCAGCCCGCAGCGCGGTCGCGAAAGGCGTGAACGGTACGCCGAGCTCCTGCCGGGACTTACTGGCATCGGCGAAGATCTCGGCCGTCGACAGCCGCATCTGACGGGCATCGATCGGCAGCCGCGGCCCCACCACGGCTCGGGCAACGCTGACACCGGCCGCGGCCACCGGAATAAACCAGCGCGGCAACATCACCGACGGCCCGCGCCGCCCGAAGAGCTCGCAGGCGCCGGTGAATGCCGCACGGAACGACAGGTTCTCACCGCCGAGGATGTAGCGCTCCCCGATCCGGCCGCGTTCGGCGGCCGCGATATGTCCCGCCACCACGTCGTCGACCGAGACGAAGTTGGTGCCACCGGGAGCGGCGAACCACAGCCGGCCCTGCTTGGCTTCGACAAGCATCGCGGAGGCAATCCGGTTGACGTCGCGAGGGCCGATGACCACCGACGGATTGACGATCACGACCGGCAGACCGGCCGCGGCGGCGTTGCGCAGCTCAGCCTCCGCGAGGTACTTGCTGTGCCCGTACGGGAACTGCCGCGGGCGGATGTTGAACTCGTCGGTCTCGACCAGCTCATGACCCCGTTCCGGGACGCCCAGTGCGGCAAGCGAACTGGTGTAGACGAACCGCTTGACTCCGGCGCGCGCAGCGGCGGTGGCCATGTCGCGGGTGCCGTCGACGTTGGTGCGGTAGAGCCGGGTCTGCGTCCGGTAGCGCCAGTAGTCCGAGATCGCCGCGGTGTGAAACACCCAGTCACAGTCGGCCATTGCCTCGGTGAGTGCGTCGACGCCGTCATTGACGTCGCCGATACGGGTCTCGCAGTCCAAACCCTCCAGCGCGGCCATCGGCGAGGTCGAGCGGCGCAACACCCGCACCTGGATTCCTCGCTCAAGCAGCGCGGCAACCAGGTTCGAGCCAACGAATCCGGTTCCCCCGGTGACGAATGCGCGCATGCCGATCAGAACCGGTAGGTCGTGCAACCGACCTCGACGCCCGAGCCGACCGCCATGATCAGCGCGACGTCACCGGGCTTCACCAGGCCGCGCCGGCGGGCGTCGGCGATCTGGTAGGGCAGCGTCGAGGTGAACGGGTCGCTGGTCTGGCCCTGCGCCTCGAGGTCGACGAACCGCGAGCGGTCCACGCCGATGTGCGCGGCCAGCTCGTCGAGCGCGGCGCCAGGCAGGTACGGCGGGAACACCACCGCGATGTCCTCGGGCGCCAACCCCTCCAGCGTCAGCAGCTCCTTGACCGACGACGGCAGGCAGCTCACATAGATCGCGGCCAGGTTCGGATCGCGGTCGATCCGCAGCCACATCCGGCCGTCACGCTCCTGAGTGTAGGTGGCCAGCGCGCCCCGATACTCCGGATGGTGGCCGAAGACGAACCGGCCGAAGCCTTCTGGCCCGGAACTCGGGCTCAGCATGATTGCCGACCCGGTCTCGGAGATGCCGTTGCGCGGGTAGCCACTCTCCGGAGTGTTGTTCTCCACTTCGGAGGCCAGCACCATGGCATGCCCGGTCCGCCCGGCGCCGATCATGCCGGCCGCGACATGGCAGCCGTTGAGGAAACCGACCGCCCCGTTGAGGACGTCGAACGCGAAGGTCTTGGGGGCGTCCGCGGACTCCGGCTCGGCGTTGATCCCGACCTCACCAGCGACCAGGGTGGCCACCGCCGGCTCGGACAGGAAGTCGTCGCGGTAGATGCCGGCGTGAATCACCAGCCCGACGTCGGTGCGCTCGACACCGCTGTCGGCCAGACAGGCGGTGGCGGCGTCGACCGCGAACTGGATCGAGCTGGGCTCGGTCTGTCCATCGGTGGCGAACCCGATCCCGTCGATGCGCACCCGCGGTGTCGCGGGGAGTTCCCGACGGACCCCGCCGGAGCGGCCTGCGCGAGTGCCGGGGCCGCCTTGGCCATGGCCGTTGCCGGCACGTCGCATCCGGTCGGGCAGGTCGTCGAACGTGTAGAGACCAGTTCCGATGGTCTGCCCCGAGCCGGTGATGGACAGCACGACGTTGTCGCCGGAATTGATCCGGCCCGCGTTGATGTAGTCATACAGCGCGACGAAATGCGTTGTGGTAGCCGTGTTCCCGCGCTCGGCGAGGTTGCAGATGGTGTTGTCCCGGCTTGCGGCACCGGCACCGAACACCCGATTGATGGTCAAGATGGCGTCGTTGATCGACGCCTCGGAGGTCTGGTGCATCAGCAGCTGATCGGCCGTCTCGGGCCGCCAGCCGTGCCGCTGCATAACCGCCGCGACATAGGGAACCGAGTGCTTCACCGCGATCGCGGTCTGGGTGACCGAGTCGGTGACCATGATGGCGCCGCCGTGCGGACCGTCGGTGGCCTTGGCGATGCACAGCTTGGCGAACTCACTGAAGGTGGCCAGGTCCAGGTCGTGGAATCCGACCCGGTCGTTGGGCCCGAGTTCGAGTACTGCGGCCGCGCCGGCGTCGCCGACGGTCAGGCAGGCCAGCCGCGGGTCCATCGCACTTTCGATCTCCTGCTGTGCGGTTTCGGTGATGTGGCTGATGTATTCGCCACTGACCACCAGCGCGTTGCGCACCAGTCCGGTCTTCAGGAAGTCTTGGGCAACACTGACTCCGGTGAACATGCCCGCGCAGGCGTTGTTGATGTCGAAGCAGACGGCGCCCGTGAGCCCCAGCTGGTCACGGAACTGCGAGGCCGTGCTCGGCTCGAAGGTGAACATGTGCTCCGGACCGTCGCAGCGCGAGATGTTGCAGGCGATGACCAGATCGATCTCTTCGGGGGCGTAGCTCGACCGCGACAAACAGTCGGCAATCGCCTTGCGACCCAAGTCGATCGAGAACTCGTCTTGGCCGGCCATCCGTCGGTTCTTGATACCGGTGAGTCGCTCCAGCGGGATCTTCACCTCGTTGACGCAGTCGGCCAGCACCTGCTCGGTGGAGACCGCCCGCGGCGGCAGGTATACGCCGAGGCTCTCGATCACGATGTTGCGCGCCGGACCGTTCTGCACGGGTTTGATCACCGGTGCCGGTGCGGGTCTGGGTGCGGCAGCCGGCTGGGGCGCGACCGCCACGGGCTCGGGCTGCTCGGTCTTGGCGGCCCCGCCGATCGGGCCGAACTCGGCGGCCAGTTCGGCGATGGTGCCGTAGACGAACAACGACTCCGGCCGCAGTTCCAGGCCGAGCTCGCCCACTCGCACTGCAACTTCCAACGCTTGAGTGGAGGCGCCACCGAGGGCGAAGAAGTCGTCGGTGACGCCGACCCGGTCCACATCGAGGACCTCGCGCCAGATCTCGGCGAGCGCCTGTTCGGTCTCGTCGCGGGGCGCCACGAACTCCACCGGTGCGGCGTCAAGGTCCTTGTCGAGGGCGAGCAGCGCCCGGCGATCCACCTTGCCGCTGGCCGACAACGGCAGCAGATCGCTTGCGCGGAACACCGCGGGAACCATTGCCGCCGGAACCAGGTCCAGCAGGAAGCGACGCAGCTCGGCGGTGCCCGGAGCTGCTGCCACCGGCACGATATGTGCGATCAGCTGGGTGTTGCCGGAGGCGTCTTTACGTGCCACCACCGCGCTCTCGGCGATACCGGGATGCTGGGCCAGCGCGGCCTCCACCTCACCGAGCTCGATCCGGAAGCCGTTGATCTTCACCTGGTCGTCGCGGCGGCCCAGGTACTCGATATTGCCGTCGGACCGGTAGCGGGCCAGGTCGCCGGTTCGGTACAGCAAGGCACCCGGAACGGAACTGAACGGGTCGTCGAGGAACGCCGCCGCGGTGGCCTCGGGCCGGTTCAGGTAGCCGCGGCCCACGCCCACGCCGCCGATGTGCAGTTCGCCGGGGACTCCGACCGGAACCGGGTTGCCCGCCGCGTCCAGCAAGTGGATCGCGATGTTGGCGATCGGCCGTCCGATCGGGATGATCGGATCGGTTTCCCCACGCACACAATGGAAATGGGTGACGTCGATGGCCGCTTCGGTCGGGCCGTAGAGGTTGTACAGCTCGGCGGGCAGCGCGGCGAAGAAGCTGTCGCGCAGGTCTGCGGTGAGCGCTTCGCCGCTACAGAACACCTTGCGCAGGCCGGTACAGGCCGCCGCCTCGGGCTCCGCGAGAAAGCGGCGCAGCATCGACGGAACGAAATGCATTGTGGTGACGCGTTGTTCGACAATGGTGCGCGCCAAGTAGGCGGCGTCTTTGTGACCCTCAGGTTTGGCGATCACCACCCGGGCGCCGACCGTCAACGGCCAGAAGATCTCCCAGATGAACGGATCGAAGTTGATCGGGGTCTTGTGCAGCACCCGGTCTTCGGCGGTCAGCTGGTAGGCGTCCTGCATCCACAGCAGCCGGTTGCGAATGCCGGCGTGGCTGTTCAGCGCGCCCTTCGGAGTCCCGGTGGACCCCGAGGTGTACATCAGGTAGGCCAGATCGCCTGAGGTGGTGCCCACCTCGGGCGCCGCGGCTTCCTCGGCCAGCACCGTGGACGGCTGGTCCAGGCACAGTCGCGCTCCGGTGAAACCCGTTGGCACGTGCGGCAAATGTTCACGGTGCGTGACACAGACCGGTGCCTCGGGGATGTCGGCGAGCATCGCCTCCATCCGGCCGGTGGGCTGCGCGGGGTCCAGCGGCAGAAATACGCCGCCGGCCTTGAGCACGCCGAGCAGCGCGACCACCAAGTCCTCGGAGCGCTCGAGCAGCACCGGAACCACGGCGGGTTCCGGGCTGGCGCCAACACCGAACTGGCGCAACCGGTGTGCCAGGCCGTTGGCCCGTCGGTCCAGTTCGCCGTAGCTGATGTCGCGGCCGTCGTAACTGACCGCGACGGCGTCCGGTGTGCGCGCGGCGCTGGCGGCGACCATCTCGTGCAAGGTCCCAGGGGCCGCCGAAGAAACCGCGTAGTCGACCGCGGTGTCGTTCCAGGCCGCCAGCGCGGCGCGCTCGGCGTCGGTGAGCAGTGACAGCTGCGAAACCGGGGCTTGTGCCGCCCCGGGCTGGGCCAACCCGGTCAGCAGCAACGTGAAGTGCTGCGCAAGCGCCTCGATGGTCGCGGCGTCGAACAGGTCGGTGTTGTACTGCAGCGCAAGCTGCAATTCGCCGCCCTGCTCGCCGACCTGCATGGTGATGTCGAACGGTGAGCCGCCCTGGCCGATGTAGAGGGTCTCCAGGTGCAGGACGCTGGGGTCACCGGAGCCGGCACCGTCTTCGAACAGCCGGACCTGCTGCCAGGCGAACGACACCTGGAACAGCGGGGTGCGCCCGGCGTCGCGCACCGGCCGCAACCGCTCGACGAGCAGGGGCAGCGGGTACTCCTGGTGGCCGATCGCGCCCAGCACGGTGTCTTTGACCTGACCCAGCAGCGCAACAAAGCTCGGGTCACCACTCACGTCGACGCGCAGCGGCAGCGGGTTGGTGACATAGCCGACCATGCCCATCAGCCCGGCCCGGTCGCGGCAGGCGAACGGCGAACCGATGACCAGGTCGTCCTGCCCGCTGTAGCGGTGCAAAAGCACCGCATAGGCCGCCAGCAGGGTCATGTAGGGCGTCGCTCCGACGGTCCGCGCCACCTGCTTGATCCCGGCGGTGACCTGGGCGTCGACGCCGAACCGGTGCAGCGCACCGTCATAGGTCTGGATCGCGGGCCGCGGCCGATCGGTGGGCAACGCCAGGGTCGGCAGTTCGCCGCTCAACGTCTCGTGCCAGTAGTCCCAAAGCCGCTCGCCCTCGGGCCCGGCCAGCATCCGGGACTGCTGCGCGGCGTAGTCGACGTAGCGGTCCGCGGTCTCTTCCAGTGGATCAGCGCCGTGTTCGGCGGCGTAGAGCGCACGCAGTTCGTCGAGGATGATGTCGATGGACCAGAAGTCGACGGCGATGTGGTGCACCGTCAGCAGCAGCACGTGGTCGTCTGGGCGCGCCAGCAGAGTCAGCCGCAGCACCGGGCCGGTGCGCAGGTCGAAGGGCCGGTCGATCTCGGCCTGGACCCATTGGTCGAGTTCAGACTCGTCCGCACCGATGCTGTGCGTGGCGATCCGCAGCGGCCAATGCGCGTGTACCAGGGCGACCGGCTGGCCGTCCCGTTCGGTGTAGGTGGTCCGCAGCATTGGGTGCCGGTCCACCAACGCCTGCGCGGCCCGCTCCAGGGCCGGCACATTCAGGTTGCCGTCGATGCGTCCGGCGTAGGCGACGGTGTAGGCCGCGCTGTCGGGCGCGAGCCGGTGCATGAACCACATCGAGCGCTGCCCATAGGACAGCTCGTGCTCGGATGCCGCGTCCTGCGCCTTGGCCCTGAGCAACTGGGCAAGCAGCTCACGCTTTTTCTCCGGCGACAGGCTGGAGAGGTCGGTGGGCACGTCCGGACGATCCGTCACGCGCTGCCCCCATCTTCGGCCATCATTTTCGCCAGCAATGCATCCACCGCCTCATCGGAGAGTTCGGTGACCTGCGCCAGCAGCTCCAACTCTTGGGCGGGGGCCGCTGCCGCGGCGTCCGGGGCGACATCGGGTGCTGCAGATCCTTGGTCAGCCACGGACCGGTCGAGTCCGGAGGCCAACTGCTCACCGAGCCAGCTGGACAGACTCACCACGCTCGGCCCGTCCAACAGCCGGGCAACGGGGACCACGATACCGAGCTCCCGCTCGACCTGGATGCGAAGTTCCAGGGTGATCAGCGAATCCACCCCGAGGCTGTTCAGCGGTGCGTTGACGTCCAGGCTGGCCGGGGCCAGGCCCAGCTTGCCGGCCACCAGGTCACGCAGGTAGGTCTCCAACAGCCGCTGACGCTCCTGCGCGTCGGCGGCCTGCACCGCCTCGAACAGGCCCCCAGACAGGCCACTGCCGGACGGGCCGACGCCTTGATCGTCGTCCGCCGTGACCTGCAGGTCGCGCAGCAGCGGCGATCGTGCGCTCGGACGCCACCGCGACCAGTCGATGTCGAGCACCATCGCTTCGGTCGCGCCATCGGCCAGCAGCGCCGCCAGCGCCGCGAAGTAGGTCTCCGCCGACAGCCCTTCCACGCCGTAGTGCGAGAAATGCCGGTGCAGCTCGGAGTTGGTGAACATGCCCAGCCCGGCCCAGGGGCCGAAGTTGACGCTCAACGCCGGCCGGCCCGCCGCCTGGCGGTGCCAGGCCAACGCGTCCAGGAAGGCGTTCGCGGCCCCGTAGTTGGCCGCACCGGGCGAACCCAGCACCGAGGCCGCCGAGGAGAACATCACGAAGAAGTCCAGCTCCGCATCGGCGGTCAGGGTGTGCAGGTTCCAGGCACCCTGAACCTTGGGCGCCATCACCGAACGCAGCTTCGCCGCGTCCAGGCGCGCCAGAATCGCGTCGTCGACGGTGCCGGCTGCGTGCACGACACCGCGCAGTGGCGGCATCGATGCACCGATCGTGGCAAGTGCCGCGGCAACGTCGGCGGACTTGGTGACATCGCCTTGGGCGATGGTCACCTCGGCGCCGGCGGCACGCAGGCCTTCCAGCGTCGCCTGTGCCGCCGCCGAGGGCGCGCTGCGGCCCATCAGGACCAGGTGGCGAGCACCTTGCTCGACGAGCCAGCCGGCCACCTTGCCGCCGACCGCACCGAGCCCGCCGGTAACCAGGTAGGTGGCTTGGTCGTGGATAGCACTGGCGCACAGCTCGCCCGCCGGCTCCGACGGCGCCGTGTAAGGCTCCAGCCGGGCGACGTAGCGGCGCTGACCGCGCAGGGCCACGTCCGTCTCGGCATTGTCCGACCAGATCTCGCTGAACAAGCCGCGCAGCTCTTCGGGGCCACCGTCGGCGGACAGGTCGACGCCGGTGGCGTGCAGCTCGGGGTACTCGTGGTCGATGGAACGGCTCAGCCCCCAGACCGGAGCCTGCGCGACCGACAGCGGGCAGGACTCAGCTTCTTCCCACCCGGCCGACTGCGCCCCGCGCGTCACCAGCCACAGCCGCGGCGACTCCGGCCAACCGGCCAGCGTCAGCGCCTGGATCAGGTGAACCACGCTCAGCGATCCGACATCGGTGGCAGTCGCCAGCGACTCTTCTGTCGTATCAGCCGGCGCTGCGGCCAGCAGGTTCCACAAGTGCACCACGCCCCGGCAGTGCGGCCGGTCGCCGCCGGACGCGGCGCGCAGCAGCTCGGCGAAGTGCTCGGGCCGGGCCGGGTCGACCCGGTAACTGTCGGCGCTGATCCGCTCGATCTCGGGCAGCCCAACGACCGGTTCCACGAGCACACAGGACTGCGACTGCGCCTCGAGATGGTCGCGCAGGGTGTCGGCGACCGGACCGTCGGACAGGATCAGCCAGCTGCCGGGGTCGGCAGGCCGGCCCTCACCGTCAACGGGCAGAGACGCCGGCTGCCAACGCATCCGGTAGCTACGCTCCCGCGGGTCCGCCGGAGCGGTGATGACGGTCGGCGCATGCGACTGGTCGGCAGACAGGGTGCCGGTGGCCAGCAGCGACCAGTCCGCCCCGGCGCTGCCATAGCAGTCGAACGCTTCCCCGGTCAGGGCGAACTGCACGGTGCGTGCTTGGTCCAGACCGTTACGCAGGGTCAGTTCGGACACCGAGCGGGTGCCGGGCCCGAATGCGACCTCAGCCGCGGCCACTGCCAACTGACCCAGCTGCTCGGCCGACAGCGCGGTGACGGCCGTGATGTCAATTTCGGCCAGCACCGTTCCCGGCTGCGCGGCCGACCGGATCGGTCCGCGCCAACCACCGCCGTGGCCACCGGCGCCGCCTCCCCGTGGCGCCGCGATGGAGCCGGCGTTGAGCCAGGAGTGCACCCGCTGCCAGGGGTAGGTCGGAGCCGGAACGCAGCGGCTGCCTTGCGGGTAGATCCGCTCCCAGGCCACCCGGTGCCCCAGGGTGTACAGAGTGCCCAACGAGCCGAGCATGGTGGAGCGGCCGTCATCGTCGCGGCGCATCGAGGGCAATAAGGTGCAGATGCGCCTCATATCTTCAACGTCTTCGCGGGCCGCCGTCAGCAGGATGGGGTGCGGGCTGAGTTCGACGAACGTGTCGTGCCCGGTCTCGAGCAGCCGCCGCAGCGCCGGGGAGAACCGCACCGGCGAGCACAGGTTCGCCACCCAGTAGTCGGCGTCCAGCAGCGAGGAGCCCACCAGTTCGCCGGTGACCGTCGAGTACATCGGCACGGTCGGCACGGTCGGCTTCAGCTTCACCAGGCTGCCGCGCAGGCCGGCGCCGAGGGCCTCCATCTGCGGGCTGTGCGAGGCGACGTCGACGTCGATCCAGCGGCAGAACCGATCCCGCTGCTGCAGTTTGGCCATCAGCTGTTCGAGCACCTTGCGCTCACCGGCGAGCACCGTCGATCGGTGGCTGTTGCTCGCGGCGACGGCCACCTCGCGCTCGTGGCCGGCGATGAGGTCCTGCGCTTCGGCCATGGTGGTCTCGGTGACCATCATCGCCCCGCGGCCACGAACGCCGCGCAGCATCCGGGCACGGGCGCAGATCACCCGTGCTGCGTCATCGAGGCTCAGCGCGCCCGCGACATGGGCGGCCGCGGCCTCGCCGAGGCTGTGCCCGACCACAGCGGCGGGCTCGACGCCCCAAGACCGCCACAGCGCCGCCAGGGCCACCTGAATCGCGAAGATCGTCGGCTGCAGGATGCCGATGTCTTTGAGCTTGGAACGCTCCTCGGGACCGTCCTGGGCGGCCAATTCCTTGAGGATCGAGTGACCCAGATGCGGGAACAGCGCGTCGTCGCAGGCCGCCAGGGCGTCGGCGAACACCGGCTCGTCGGCCTGCAGCTGTCGCGCCATGCCGTGCCACTGCGAGCCCTGGCCAGAGAACACGAACGTCACACCCGGGCCGGGTCGGCTCGGGGCGCAGTGGCCCACCGACAATCCGGGCCGCGATTCGCCCAGCCGGTATGCCGACAGCGACTCGAACATCGCCGCCGGGGAGTCACCGACCACCGAGAGCCGGTAGTCGTGGTGGCCGCGGCGAGCGCCCGCGGTGTAGCAGAGGTCGGTCAGCCCGGCGCCGCCCATGAGTCCGCCCGAGAAGAGCGCCATCTCGTACTCGCCGACCAACGCCGTCAGCGCCTCCGGCGATCGCGCGGACAGCGCCAGCAGCTCGGCGCGCGGCGGCGCGGTGTCGTCGTGGTAGCCGCTGCGGGCCTGCGGAGCCTCGGTGAGCACAACGTGGGCGTTGGTGCCGCCGAACCCGAACGAGCTGACCCCGGCGATCGCCCGGCTGCCGGACGGCCACGGGGTCAGCTTCTCGACCACCTCCAGCGGCAGGCGGTCGAAACCGATGTGTGGGTTGGGCTCGCTGTAGTTCAGGCTGGCCGGAATCTCCCGGTGCTGCAACGACAACGCCACCTTGATCAGGCCGGCGATACCGGCGGCCGCCTCCAAGTGGCCGATGTTGGTCTTGACCGAGCCGATCAGGCAACGACTGCCCTCCGGCCGGCCTTCGGCCAGCGCGGTGCCCAACGCGTTGGCCTCGATGGCGTCGCCGATCGAGGTGCCGGTGCCGTGCGCCTCGACGTACTGGACCGCGCCGGCTGGCAGGCCCGCCCGGCGGAACGCCTCGGCGACCACGCTCTCCTGCGCCCGCCCGCTGGGGGCGATCAGGCCGTTGGTCCGACCGTCGGAGTTGGTGGCGCTGCCGCGGATCACCGCGTACACCGGGTCGTTGTCCTCCAGCGCCTTGCTGAGCGGCTTGAGCACGACCACCCCGGCGCCCTCGCCGCGGACGTAGCCGTCGGCATCGGCGTCGAACGTCTTGCAGCGGCCGTCGGGAGCCATCACCCGGGCCTTGCTGAAGTTGATCGCCAGCGCCGGCGACAGGATCACGTTCACCCCGGCGGCCAGCGCCATGGAGCACTCGCCGTCGCGCAGACTGCGGCACGCCAGGTCGACGGCCACCAGCGAGGACGAACAGGCGGTGTCGATCGACATGCTCGGCCCGTGGAAGTCGAACGTGTAGGACAGCCGGTTGGCGGCGATGCTCAGCGCGTTGCCGGTGCCGGTGTAGGCGTCGACGAGCTGCGGCTGGCCCAGCCGCAGGAAGCCGTAGTCGTTGGTGGAGATGCCGACGAACACGCCGGTGCGACTGCCGGCCAGCTCATCCGGTACCTGTCCGGCGTCTTCCAGCGCCTCCCACGCCACCTCGAGCAGCAGCCGCTGCTGCGGGTCCATCTGCGCCGACTCGCGCGGCGAGATTCCGAAGAATTGAAAATCGAACTGGTCGACCTGGCCCAGGAAGCCACCGCGGCGGGTGACCGCGGTCCCGGGAACCGAAGGGTCGGGGTTGTAGAAGGCGTCGACGTCCCACCGGTCGGCCGGCACGTCACTGGTGGCGTCCGCCCCGCCCGACAGCAGCCGCCAAAACCCCTCCGGACCGTCCGCACCGGGGAAACGGCAACCAATACCGACGATCGCAATCGGCTCGTCGGCGGCGGGCCGCTCGGCGCGCTCGGTGGCGGCGGCAGCACCCGCAGCCGCCGGAGTTTTCGCGGCCATCCGGGCCAGGTGCGCGGACAGGACGTCGATCGAGGGGTATTCGTAGGCGATGGTGGGGGCCAGCTCGCAGCCCAGCCACTGCTCGAGGGCGCTGGAGAGCCGCACCGCGTGGATGGAGTCCAGGCCGTAGAACGCGAACGGCTTGGCCGGGTCGATCTCGGCGATCGGCAGCTCGAGATCTTGGGCCAACCGCTCGATAAGCCAGGCACTGATCTCGGCCGCGCTGTGGGCGCCCGATTCGGTCGGCGCCGCTGCCGAGGTCGACTCGGCCGGAGCCTGCGGCACTGCGGCGGTCTCGGGGGTGTTCGCAGGCCACTGCGCCACCACCGGCAGCGCACCGTCGAGGTACTGCTGCTTGCACGCGCTGCGCTGGATCTTTCCGCTGGAGGTGGTGGGCAGCTGCAACGGCTGGACCAGCACCACGGCGTGCGTGCGGACCGAGTGGTTGGCGGTGACCGCAGTGCGGATGACCTGCATGGCCTCGTCGGCCTGCTCCGCGCTCAGGCGGCTGGGGTCCACCTCCTGGACCACGACCAGTTGCTCGGCCGCGCCCGGTTCCGGGGCGATCGAGAACACCGCACCGCGGCCGCGCAGCAGCGCCGGATTGGTGTTCTGAACGGTCAGCTCAATATCGTTCGGGTAGTGGTTGGTGCCGCGGATGATGATCAGATCCTTGCGGCGGCCGGTGACGAACAATTCCCCGGAATGCAGGAAGCCCAGGTCGCCGGTGCGCAGGAACGGGCCCTCACCGGTGTCGGCCAGCGTTGCGGAGAACGTCTCCGCTGACAGTTCCGGCGCTCCCCAGTAACCGTGCGCCACGCTGCCGCCGGCGACCCAGATCTCGCCGACCTGGTCTCCGGCGCACTGCAGACGGGTCTCGGGGTCGACGATGATCACCCGCTGGCCGCCGCGCGGCTTGCCGCAGCCGACCATGGTCGCCACGTTGGGGTCGTCGGCGGCGACGTCGATCACCCGGTTGTCGCCCAGTGCGACCCGATCGATGTGCTGCACCATCGGCACCGGCAGGTCCGACCCACCGGACACCAGCAGCGTGCCCTCGGCCAGCCCGTACACGGGGTAGAACGACTCGGCCCGGAATCCGGACGGTCCGAACAGTTCGGCGAACCCGTCCAGGGTGGCGGTGCGCACCGGTTCGGCACCGCACAGCGCCACCGTCCAGTTGGACAGGTCCAGCGCAGCGCGTTCCTGCGGGGTGCTCAGCTCGACGCACAGGTCGAAGGCGAAGTTCGGTGCTGCGGTGATCATCGCGCGGTGCCGCGAGATCGCCTCCAGCCACCGCATCGGCCGTTTGATGAAGGCCGTCGGCGGCATCAGGACCGAGTGGCCCGCAACGTAGATCGTCTCCAGCAGGCCGCCGATCAGACCCATGTCGTGGTAGGGCGGCAGCCAGAACACGCCGGTCACGTGCGGCATGTCCGGGTTGGCGTCCCAGGCCTCGGCGATGGTCAGCAGGTTGTGCACCAGGTTGCCGTGGGTCAGCACGACGCCCTTGGGCGCGCTGGTCGACCCCGAGGTGTACTGCAGCATCGCGATGCTGTCACCATCGATCTGCGGCGCCACCCAGGATGCCTCGCTGCCCGTGGCGTCGCTGTCGGTGATCGTCCAGCGCAGCGCCTGCCCGCCGGGCAGGCCGTCGATCGCGGGCTTGATCTTGGGTTCGATCTCACTGGTGGTGAGCGCGTAGCCGGGCTGGACGTCGGCGATGATCGACTCGACGCGCGGCAGCAAGTGTTCGCGCATGGGGGGATGCACAGGGATCGCGATGGCTCCGGCGTACAGACAGCCGAAGAAGCTGGCCAGGAAGTCCAGTCCCGGGGGACACAGCACCAGCACGCGTTCGCCGACGGCGCCCTGACTCTGCAGGTCAGCGGCGATCTGGCGGGCACGCCGGTCCAGTTCCCCGTAGGTCACCTGGCTGGTCTCGTTCTCGTCGCCGTCACGCGAGAAGGTGAACGCCAGGTTTTCGCCGTACTTCGCCGCGCGCTGCGTCAGCAGATCAACCAACGTGCGCAGGGTGTGCACTGTGCCGTCCGGCCCGCTCATCGATCGCGTCTCCCGTTTAACTGACGAAGAAGGGTTCTGGATGGGGCCCAAGGATTCCGTAGGCAACCTTGATTAAGGCTACCTTAAGAAGTCGGACGTCCAGTCCGTGATTTTCGGCGACGAAGACCCCGCCGAGCAAGTTAGGAGACCCCACCAAGGGGCTACCGGGGAGCGCCGCCGGGTTAGCCCTCCAGCTTGTACCCGAGTCCGCGCACGGTAACTAGGTGCACTGGATTGGCAGGGTCGGCCTCGATCTTGGACCGAAGTCGTTTGACGTGGACATCCAATGTTTTGGTGTCGCCGACGTAATCCGCACCCCAGACCCGGTCGATCAACTGGCCGCGGGTCAGCACGCGGCCGGTGTTGCGCATCAGGTACTCGAGCAGGTCGAACTCCTTGAGCGGCAAGGTAATCTGCTCGCCGTTCACCATGACCACGTGCCGTTCGACGTCCATGCGCACCGGGCCGGACTCCAGCACACCCTCGCCGACGCCGCCCTCGTCGTCGCCGCCGCGGCGCAACACCGCCCGGATCCGGGCGATCAGCTCGCGGGCCGAATACGGCTTGGTCACGTAGTCGTCGGCGCCCAACTCCAGGCCGACGACCTTGTCGATCTCGCTGTCGCGGGCAGTGACCATAATCACCGGCACACTGGACCGCGCGCGCAATTGTTTGCAGACGTCGGTGCCGGACATCCCCGGCAGCATCAGATCCAGCAGCACGATGTCGGCGCCGGCCCGGTCGAATTCGGCCAGGGCGGCGGTTCCATCGCCGACCACGGTGGCCTCAAAACCCTCTTTACGCAGCAGAAATGCCAACGGGTCGGCCAGCGATTCCTCGTCCTCGACGATCAAGACGTGTGTCATCGACGCTGCCCTTCCCCGTAGTTACCCTCTGCGTGATCGACAGCGGGTGCCATCACTGCTCCTCCTTCTCTGGGTTCAGACTGCCCTGGTAAGCGGGAATCGCCAAGGTAAATGTCGAACCGGTGCCCGGCTGGCTCCACAACGTGATGGTGCCGTTGTGGTTGGCCGCCACGTGTTTGACGATCGCCAACCCCAGCCCCGTGCCCCCGGTAGCCCGCGAGCGGGCCTTGTCGCTGCGGAAGAACCGTTCGAATACGCGCTGCTGGTCCTTGGGCGCAATACCGATGCCACGGTCGGTCACGGCGATCTCGATGAAACCCTCGCGGCGACGCCGGCTGATCGATACCGGCGAACCGTGCGGCGAGTAGGCGATCGCATTGGACACCAGATTGGCCAGCGCGGTGACCAGCAGTGGTTCATCGCCGAGTACGCGCAGCCCGCTCGGGGCATCGGTGGTGATCGTGATCTCGGCGTTATCGGCGGCCACCTTGTGCCGGGAGATCGCCTCGTTGACCACCGCGTCGACGTCGACGACGCCGAGGTCCGGCAGCGGGTCGGCTCCCTGCAGGCGGGACAGCTCGATCAGCTCACCGATCATGCTGGCGAGCCGGTTGGCCTCCACCAACACGCGCTCGGCAAACGGCCGCACCGCCTCGGGGTCGTCGGCCGACGCCAGCAGCGCCTCGGCGAGCAGCCCCATCGCCCCCACCGGGGTTTTCAGCTCATGGCTGACGTTGGCCACGAAGTCGCGCCGGCTGGCTTCCATACGGGCCTGCTCGGACTGGTCGTCGACGATCACCACGGCGAACCGGCGATCCTCTTCCGACAACAGCCGGGCATAGCCGCGCACGGCGGACAGATCCGACCGGGTGGCCCCGGGAGCCCGCTTGGCCACCGTCAGATCGAAGACGACTTCGTCGTCGCCGGCCAGCGCGCGTTGCGCGGCCGCCCAGGCCTCGTCGTCGAGCAACCGGCCGTGCACCAGTCCCAGCTCAGTGGCGCGCTCGTTGAGGTAGACGACGTCACGGTGGGAGTCGACGACCGCGATCCCCAGCGAGGCGTGCGACACGATCTGCTGCAGCATCTCCGCGACGGTGATCCCGGATCGCTCGGTCGCCGCCTTGCGGCGTCGCTCGGCCAGCCGCGGCGACAGCCACACGCCAGCCGCCAAGCCTGCCGCCAGCGCAGGAATCGCCGACGCTGCAGCAAGCGTCAGCGCCGAGGTCGCAGCCACGGCAAAATCGTACGCAGTCCGGCACCGTGAGCTGACCAGCGTTCGTCCGTGACGTGCGCCGAATGTGAATTCAACGCGAAGATTTCACCCGGGCTCCACCCGGCATTCACACTCGGCGGGCCAAAACCGCTACTTGGCGCCCTGGCTCGCGACCGCTGCGGCCCCGGCAGCCGCAGCCTCGGGGTCCAGGTAGACGCCGCCGGCAACCTTCGGGCGCAAGTCGGCATCCAAGTCGTACCGCAACGGGATGCCGGTCGGGATGTTCAGCCCGACGACTTCCTCGTCGGACATTCCATCGAGGTATTTCACCAGCGCCCGCAACGAGTTGCCGTGCGCGGCGATCAGCACCGTCTTGCCGCACCGCAGGTCCGGGACGACGACGTCGGTGAAGTACGGCAGAAAGCGCGCCACCACGTCGGCCAGGCACTCGGTCAGCGGGCCGCCGCCGATGTCGGCGTAACGGGGGTCGGTGTCCTGGCTGTAGCGGCTGCCGGCTTCGATCGGCGGCGGCGGGGTGTCGTAGCTGCGCCGCCACGTCATGAACTGGTCGTCGCCGTAGCGCGCCTTGGTGGCGGCCTTGTCCAAGCCCTGCAGCGCACCGTAGTGGCGCTCGTTGAGCCGCCAGGTGCGGTGCACGGGGATCCAGTGCCGGTCGGCGGCGTCCAGCGCCAGGTTCGCGGTGGTGATCGCCCGGCGCAGCAGCGAGGTGTAGAGCACGTCCGGCATCAGGTTGTGCTCGACCAGCAGCTCACCGGCACGGACCGCCTCGGCGCGGCCCTTGTCGGTCAGGTTGACGTCCATCCAGCCGGTGAACTGGTTGCTGGCGTTCCATTCGCTTTCGCCGTGGCGCAGGAGCACCAGGGTGGCAGTGTCAGACATGGGCGTCAGTGTCTCACGGGCGCCGATTGGGGTTACCGTCGAAGGAAGGTCCGTCAACCGGGATCGGGGGTGTGGTGTGCACGTACCCCGCCGGCGGGCGCTCCCCCGCCTCCTCACCGCCGCGCTGCTGACGGTTTCGGTAGTACCGCTGACCGTGACGTCGCCGGCCGCGGACGCCACGCCGTGCGCCGACGTCGAAGTGGTCTTCGCCCGCGGCAGCGAGGAGCCACCCGGTGTCGGCAAGGTCGGGCAGGCATTCGTCGACGCCCTGCGCTCCAAGCTCACCGACCGGTCGATGGTGGTGTATCCGGTCAACTACGCCGCCGCCAGCGGTTTTTCCAGCGGTCTCGATTTCGACCGAAGCGTGATCGCCGGGATCCGCGACGAGGTCAGCCACATCGAGTGGACAGCGCTGGACTGTCCGGACACCCAGATCGTGCTGGGCGGCTACTCCCAGGGCGCAGCGGTCACCGGTTATGCGACCGCGCAGTCGGTGCCGACCGGGTTACCGGACGAGCTGGTGCCGGATCTGCCGCGGCCGATGCCCGACGTGGTGGCCGACCATGTCGCGGCGGTGATCCTGTTGGGGAAGCCCTCGGCGACGTTCATCCGGCGCTACGACGCGCCGCCGGTCCGGGTCGGCCCGCTGTATGTGGCCAAGACCCGCGAGTACTGCGCTCACAACGACGCCGTCTGCGACGGCACTGACGGCATCCCGTTCGGGCATCTGGATTACCCGACGAACAGCATGCCCGCCGACGCCGCGGCGGTCGCCGCTCGCCGCATCGAAGCCAACGCGAATCGCGACGTCACCCTGCACTGAGCGCGGCCCTCAATCCGCGTCGTCGCCATCCTTGCCGATTAAATGCTCGAACGCCCGCAGGTTCTTCAGCGACTGCCCGGTGGACACCCGCCACTCCCATTCCTTCTGGATCGAGGTGGCAAATCCCAACTCCAGCAACGTGTTGAAGTCGAAGTCGACGGCTTCGAGCACCTGTCCGAGCACCCGGTCGATCTCCTCGGCGGTCACCGAAGTCAGCGCCATCCGGCCGACCAGGTAGATGTCGCCGACGTTGTCCAGCGTGTAGGCCACCCCGTAAAGCCGGCGGTTGCGCTTGAGCAGATACCGGTAAACCCCGGCGTGATTCTCGTCGGGCTTGCGGCAGACGAACGCCTCGACGCGCACCGAGTGCTCCCCGACGCTGAGGATGGTGTTGGTCTTGAGCTTGCGCTCGCCGGGCAGTTCCACCACCAGCCCCGGCAGCCCGCCGTGTGCGCCCGGCGTCGGCGTGTAGGTCAGCTCGGCGGCCTGCAGCGTGCGCTCGATGAGCTCCTGGACGTCGCCCCGGTTCACGCCCACCGCTGCCTCCCGTGTGCGTCGAGTGTGCGGTTTACTCGGCAATACACCGGTGCAGACCTCTTAAACCGCACACTCGGCGCCGATAGGACGCGCGGTGTTGCCATGCGGCTCACGCGCGTGCCCCGCGCCGCGTCGGCCAACGGCGCGGCCGACGCGCCGATCCGAGCACCCGCATCCGCCCGGCCCGGGCCGCGGCGAAGTCTTCGATCGCGTGGGTGTAGCTGGCCAACTGGGCGTCCACGGTGCGTTCCCAGGAGAACTGCGCCGCGTGGCTGACGGCGGCCCGGCGCATCGCCCATCCGCGAGGTCCCGAACCCAGCCGCAGCAGCTCGTCGAGAGCCGTTGCCCACGCCTCGATCCCGTGCCCGTCGACCAGTCGCCCGGTGACGCGATCGCGCACAGCCACCGGCAACCCGCCAACGGCCGCGGCAACCACCGGCGTCCCGCAGGCCTGCGCCTCCAGCGCCACCAGACCGAACGATTCGGAGTAGCTGGGCACGGCCACCAGATCGGCGGCTTGGAACAGCGTCGCCAGATCCGCACGGGACTGCGGCGGCAGGAATGTCACCCGGTCACTGATACCCAGTTCGGCCGCCAGCCGAACCAGGCCGCCCGGTTCCGCCAACCCGCTGCTGCCCGACGGTCCGCCGGCCACCACGACGCGTACCCCGGGCAGCTTCGCGGCCGCACGCAGCAGGATGTCGGGTGCCTTGAGCGGCTGGATGCGGCCGACGAAAGCCACGATCGGTTCGCCTGCCGACAACCCCAACGCCTGCCGGGCCGCCACCTTGTCGCCGGGCTGAAACACCTCCAGGTCGACGCCCGGATGCGCCACGTCGATCCGGCGCGGGTCCGCCTCGTGCAGCGCGATGAGTTGCTGCGCTTCGTCGTCGGTGTTGACGATCAGCCGGTCCGCGGCATCGACGACCTGCTGTTCGCCGACCGTGCGCAGCGGCGGTTCCGGGGCGTCCCCGGCGGCCAACGCGGCGTTCTTTACCCCGGCCAGGGTGTGCGCGGTGTGCACCAGTGGCACCGCCCACCGATCCGCGGCCAGCCAGCCGACCTGACCCGACAGCCAGTAATGCGAATGCACGACGTCGTAGTAGCCGGGCTCGTGGGCGGCCTCGGCGCGCAGCACCCCGGCAGCGAACGCGCACAGCTGGGTGGGCAGGTCGTTCTTGTCCAGGCCTTCGAACGGCCCGGCCACCACGTTGCGCACCAGCACGCCGGGCGCGACGTGTTGCACCGGCGGGTCGATCGACGACGTGGCGCGGGTGAACACTTCCACTGCCACCCCGCGGCGCGCCAGATGCAGCGCGCTCTGCAGGACGTAGACGTTCATGCCGCCGGCATCGCCGGTGCCAGGCTGGGCCAGCGGCGAGGTGTGTACCGACAGCAGCGCTACCCGGTGCACATCGGCTCTGCTGCCTCCGACCCCTCCGACGCCATAGCCCACCCCGCCATCTTGACAGGTGTGGTCAGGCGGACACTTCCGGGACCACGCGGGCGACCGGCCCGCGGGAACGCCGCATCGCCCCGACCGGGTCGGCGTAGAGCCCGCCCAGTGCCACAGTGCCGGCGCCGGCCTCTTGGACCCGGTTGCCGAACGCGGTGACGCGGATGCTGCGCGGCGACAGCACCGAGCGCTGGGTGAAGGCCCGCTCCACCTCGGCCATCCCCTCGGGGTATTCGGTGAAACCCTGCCCGCCGACCACCAGGTCATCGGGATTGAGTACGTCGCGCAACAGCGCGACCGCTTCGCCCAGTGCGCGGGCCCGCTCGGTCAGCAGTGCCGCCGCTCGCTCATCACCGCCACGCGCCTCGCGCACCAGGGTGGTCACCGCCGCCGACACGGCGCCCTTGCCCTCCGGCAGCAGCCGCAGCCGACGAGCCGCGGCCAGTACCGCCTCGTCGCTGACGGTGGACTCGAGATGTCCGGAGCCCCCGAGCAGTTCGGAGTACACCGGCAGACCGGCGATGGTGCCGGGACCGCTGGCCGGGCTGTGCACCCGGCCGCCGATCACCAGGGCGTAGCCGACCGTTTCTCGGGCGTAGATGTAGAGGCTGGTGGTGCTGTTCGCCGTCGGCCGCCGCACTCCGAACAGCAGTTCCGCCCCGGCCATCGCGTCCACGTGCGAGGCCACCGATACGGGCAGGCCCAGCTCCTCGGCCAGCACGGGTCCGACCGGCGCTGCCGTCCAGCCCAGCCGCGGGTGGTCCACGTGGCCGGTCGCCCCGTCCACCGCACCACCGGTCGCCACGCCGACCCACAGCGGCCGGCGCTTCTGCCAGCGGGTCAAATACCGGCTGGCGCTGGCCGCCAGCGATGCCAGCGCCGGCGCCGCGCCGTTATTCGGCGTCGGGGTCTCGACGACGTCGAGCGTGCGGCCGAGCAGATCGGTGGCCACGATGCTGGTGGTCTTGGCCCCGATGTGCAGGCCCAGGGTGAGGAACGGTTCGTGGTTGACCACCACCGGCCGACGCGGCCGCCCGATCGCCCCGGACGTGGCCAAGTCGGCGCGCTCCAACAGCAATCCGGCTTCCAGCAGCGCACTGACCTGGCGGTTGACCGTCGCCACGCTCAGCGAGGTGGCGCCGGCGATGGCCTCACGGGCGACCGGACCGTGCTGCCGAACCGCGGCGAAGACCTCGGCGCCGGCGCTGTCGGCGAGCTGCAGGGCCGGGGCTACCACGCGCGGGTGGGAGCGGAGGCGACCGTTGCGGTGGCTGGCCAGGTGAGCGGTGAGAGAGGTAGTGCGCACGAGATGTCCTTGTCTGGAGAAAAACCCGAATGACGGCCGTTTACGCCTACGACCCGGCGGATTCTCCTAAGGAGCGCTACTCGCAGCAGGTCAGGCGCAGCAACACGCGCGACAACACGCGCCGTGGGCGACCAGACAGACCGCTGTCAGAAAGCGGGCACTGCGAGACATAGCTGAGAATCTATCACGATCACTAAGGTTGACGCGATGACGACATCTGCGCGCGATCAGCGCATCGCCGTGGTCACCGGCGCCAGCTCAGGTATCGGCGAGGCGACCGCGAGAACCCTTGCCGGACAAGGCTTTCACGTCATCGTGGCGGCCCGTCGCGCCGATCGGATCGCCACGCTGGCCGACGAGATCGGCGGTACGGCCGTAGTGACCGATGTCACTGACCCGGCCGCTGTCACCGCACTGGCCCAGGCCTGCGATCAAGTCGGCGATTCGGTAAATGTGCTGGTCAACAATGCCGGGGGCGCCAAAGGTCTGGCGTCGGTGGAACTGGCCGACCTCGAGCACTGGCGCTGGATGTGGGAGACCAATGTGCTGGGCACCCTGCAGGTGACGCGCGCACTGTTGCCCAAGCTCGTCGCGTCCGGGGACGGCCTGGTGGTCACGGTGACGTCGATCGCGGCGTTTGAGATCTATGACGGCGGCGCCGGCTACACCTCGGCCAAGCACGCCCAAAGCGCACTGCACCGCACGCTGCGCGGCGAATTGCTGGGAAAACCGGTGCGGCTCACCGAAATCGCTCCCGGCATGGTGGACACCGAGTTCTCGCTGGTGCGCTTCGACGGCGACCGCGACCGCGCTGACGCCGTCTATTCCGGCCTGACTCCGCTGACGGCGGCCGACATCGCCGAGGTGATCGGGTTCGTGGCCTCGCGGCCACCGCACGTCGACCTCGACCAGATCGTCATCCGCCCACGCGACCAGGCATCGGCGACCCGGGCTAACCGCCGGGACTGATGCGGCGGCCCAGCTTCGCCTCTCCTTCGTCGAGCCTCGCTAACCGCCGGGACTAATGCGGCGGCCCAGCTTCGCCTCTCCTTCGTCGAGCCTCGCTAACCGCCGGGCCGACTAGGGCTCGTCGTAGTCGTGGGGGTGCCCGACAGCGTCGGCGCATCGGTCGGGGTGGCCGGCGCGACGCTGGGCAGTGAGGTCCGGGTCGGTTCGGAACTCGACAAAGCCGACATCGAGACCCAGGTGTCCCAGTCCACGGCCCAGTCCCAGATATCGCCGTCGGCGTAGGACAGCTCGATCGAGCTGCCGGTCACCTCGACCGGGTCGCCGTAGATCGCGCTATGGAAGTACTGCTCGGCGTCGTCTGTCGATAAGTTGATGCAGCCGTTGGTGACGTTGGTGTTGCCCTGCGCGCCCGCACTGGCCGGGTTGGCGTGGATGAACTCCCCGTTGTTGGAGATGCGGACCGCCCAGCGCTCATGGATGTTGCTGTAGCCGGCGGCCGGGTTGGACATGTAGAAGTCCGCGTACTTCTCGCTGACCACGTGGATGCCGTTGCGGGTGACGTTGCGCGGCTTGTCGGCTTCGCCGTAGCTGCAGGGGAAGTCCATGATCACACCCTCATCGCGGACCACCTGAATGCGGTGTGACGAGACTTCGGCGCGCACCACCTGGCGACGGCCGATCGCGAAGTCCAGGGACATGTCCTGGGCCCCGTACGCGCCGTCGCCGAACGCCAGTCCGTAGAGCTTGGCGTTGACGCTGACCTTAGTTCCGGCCGGGAAATAGTCCCGGCTGCGCCAGTGCACCCGGGCCCCCTGCACCTCGTCGGGCAACCAGGCCCAACTGCCTTCCACCGGCGGCTCGGTGACGACGGTCAGCGCCCGCTCGACGGCCGCCTTGTCGGCGATCGGCCCGTCGAACTGCAGGATCACCGGCGCGGCGACCCCCACCGTCTGCCCATCGGCCAGCTGAAAGCCGCCGTCGATGACGACGGTGGGTGCGACCGTGGTGATGCTGCCGCTGACCGGCACCGCGTTGCCGTCGTGGCCCACCACCGACCCGCTCCAGGTGTAGACGGAGTCATAGCCCAACGGTTCGGTGACGGTGTAGCGCGTGCGTTCCCGGTTGAAGGTTCCGCTGAGCACCTTTCCGGCCGGGCTGGTCAGTGCCACCCGCTGAAACCAGCCGTCGCGGACCGTGACGCCGACCGCGGCGGTGGGCAGCACGTCGGTCACCGCTCCGCTTTTCAGGGCGGGCTCGAATGTCAGGGCGGGCGCTGACGGTGGTGCGTTCTCGGCGCTCTTTCCGGGCCGGCCGAAACATCCCGCCAGTGTGGTCGGCGCCACCACCCCGGCAGCCAGCGCTGCCAACGCACGTCGCCGGTTCAGGGTCACGGCATTCCAAGATACCGGCCCAGCCGCCTGACCACCTGCGACGGAAATTACACCCGGTTCACAACGCGCACCCGACCAGCACCGGCTCGGGGTGCAAGGTGATACCGAACGCGTCCTGCACCCCGGCGCGCACGACGCGAGCCAGGGCCACGATGTCGGCGGAGGTGGCCCCGCCTCGGTTGGTCAACGCCAACGCATGTTTGGTGGACAGCCGCGCCGGCGCATCCGGCCCGGGATAGCCCTTGCCGAAGCCGGACCGCTCCACCAACCAGCCAGCCGCCAGTTTCACCCCACCGGGAGCTTCCCAGTGCGGCACCGAGCCGCTTTCCCGAGCAGCTAGGCTGCGGTAGATCTCTTGCGGCACAACCGGGTTGGTAAAGAACGAGCCGACACTCCAGGTGTCGTGATCGTCGGCGTCGAGCACCATGCCCTTGGCCGCCCGCAGCGCCAGCACCGCGCCGCGGACCGCTGCCGGGTCGCGGTACTCGCCCTCGGCGGCCTGCAACGCAGCGCTCAGCTCGCCGTAACGCAGTGGTGCGCTGCGCCCGGATGGATCGAGTTCGAATTCCACCTCCAGCACCACGACCGCATCGGAGTACTTGAGCACACTGGTGCGGTAGCCGAGCTCCAGCTCGGCCGCCGGTGTCCAACGCACCTCGCCGCTGCGCCGATCCAGCAGCAGAACCCGGGTCAGGCGGTCGGCGACCTCGACACCGTAGGCCCCGACGTTCTGTACCGGGGTGGCGCCGGCCGAGCCGGGAATGCCCGACAAGCACTCCAGCCCGCCCAGGTTCGCAGCGACCGCCCGGGCGACGACGTCGTCCCAGACCGCGCCGGCTTCGGCGCGCAGCAGATTGCCGTCGATGGTGACGTCGTCGTTGGCCAGCACGACGGCGGTCAGGTCCTCCAGGTCGTCGGCGATCAGCACGTTGGAGCCCCCGGCGAGCAGCAGCGGACGGTCGCCGGCCGCGTCGAGTTCGCCCAGCGTTGCCACGATCTGCTCGGTATTGGCACACGTGATGACCCGTCGGGCGACCGGTCCCACCCGCAGGGTGGTCAAGGGCGCCAGCGGCACCGCCTCAGCGACACGCGCGCCCGCGAACTCGGAACCCGCCACGGCCGGTAACGGTAGCGTGACCAGCTATGCCGCGTACATTCACGCTCTCCGAGCACTACTCGGCAACCGTCGAGCAGGTGTATGCCGTCTTCGCCGACGAGCACTACTGGCGTGCCCGGCTGGCCGACTCCGGAGCCGACGTCGTCGCGTTGGACTCGATGACCGTCAGCCCCGATGGCGGCGTCGACGTCGCCACCACGCAGGGCATTCACCGGGAGAAGTTGCCCGCGCTGGCGGCCCAGTTTCATCCGGGCAATCTGGACGTGGCGCGGCACGAGACATGGCATCCGGTGCGCGACGGGCGGGCACGCGCCCGGGTGACCGGCAAGGTCGTCGGCGCACCGGCGAAGCTGTCCGGCGATGCGATCCTGGCGCCGACGGCCGGCGGCTGTGAGCTGCGGCTGACCGCGACCGTGCAGGTCGACATCCCGCTGGTGGGCGGCAAGATCGAGAGTTTCATCGGCGGGCAGTTGGCCGAGCTGATGACCACCGAGCAGCGGTTCACCTCGACGTGGCTGCGGCAGGGCGGCGCAACACCGACGGCATAGGCTGGGCCCATGCGGATTGCGTGTGCGCAGATACTCAGCGGCGCCGACCCGGCCGCGAATCTGCAACTGGTGACCGACTACACCCAACGGGCCGCCGACCAGGGGGCATCACTGGTGGTGTTCCCGGAAGCGACGATGTGTCGGTTTGGGGTGCCGCTGGGCCCGGTTGCCGAGCCGCTCGACGGGCCGTGGGCCACGCAGGTTCGCGAAATCGCCGCACGGGCTCAGATCACCGTGGTCGCCGGGATGTTCGCCCCGGCCGATGATGGCCGCGTCACCAACACGTTGTTGGCGGTCGGCCCCGGAACCGACACGCACTATCACAAGGTCCACCTCTACGACGCCTTCGGTTTCACCGAATCACGCACGGTGGCACCGGGATTCGAGCCGGTGGTGATCGATATCAACGGCGTCGGTGTCGGGTTGTCGACCTGTTATGACATCCGGTTCCCGGCGCTGTACACCGAACTGGCCGACCGCGGCGCACAGCTGATCGCGGTCTGCGCCTCGTGGGGCGCCGGCCCCGGGAAGCTGTCCCAGTGGGAGCTGTTGGCCCGGGCCCGGGCGCTGGATTCGACCAGCTACGTCGTGGCGGTAGGGCAGGCCGACCCAGGCGTTCCGGAGGATTCCTCGGGCGCGCCGACCGGGGTGGGCCACAGCATGATCGCCTCGCCATGGGGTGAGGTGATCGCCGCGGCCGGCGCATCGCCGCAGCTACTGGTCTGCGACATCGACCTCGGCGCGGTCTCGGCCGCCCGCCGGACGCTGGCTGTGTTGAGCAATCGTGCGACCTTCCTTCAGGTCGGTAAGGCAGAATCGCGCGGGTGAGCAATCCGCCCGGACCTCCCCACGGCGAGTCACCCTGGGCTCGCCCCGCCGACAAACCCGAAACGCAAGACGGCGCTACGCCGTCTCGTCCACCGGAGCCGTCCGCGTCGCCCACCCAGCAGATGCCGGCTGGCGGTCGTGAAGAGCCCACCACCCGAATCCCCGCGGCGCCCGCACAGCCCCCCATGCCGCCGCAGGCCCCGCCGCCCTCGCAGGCCGCCGTGCCGCCGCCCACGAACCCGGTGCCGCAGCCGCCCCCCGCGCCCGCCGGCGAGGCGCCTACCACCGTGATCGAAGCCCCGGCGGCCCCGTCACGGTCGGCTTCGGTGCTGCGTGACCCGCTGGCCCTGGTCCTGATCCTGGTCACGGTGATCGCGTTGGCGCTGGCCGGGGTGATCGGCGCCGAACTGATCGCCCGCCGTATCGGTGACAGCAAGGTGGCCAAGGCAACCGAGTGCGTGGTGAACGACAAGGCCAGCGCCTCGTTCGGGGTGACGCCGCCGTTTCTGTGGCAGCACATCACCGGCAACTACACCAACATCTCCATCCACACTGCGGGCAACCAGGTCAAAGACGCCAAGCAGATGACCGCCGACCTGAGCATCTCCGATGTCGATCTGCACGGCACCGGCGACTCGCGGGGCACCATCGGTTCCCTGCAGGCGACGCTGACCTGGCCGTCCGCCGGAATCAAAGAGACCGTGCAGAACATGGTGCCGATCCTGGGCAACCTGGTCTCCGACCTCAAGACCAATGCACAAGACGGCACCGTCGAGCTGCGCGGTGCGTTTGGTCTGGCCACCGTCGTGGTCAAGCCCGAAGTCGTCAACGGCGGCCTGTCCCTGCAGGTGCAGAAGCTGACCGGCCTGGGCGCCCTGACCCTGCCGCGAGAGTCGCTGCAGCCCGAGTTGGACCGGTTCGCCTCGGAGCTGACCAAGCGTTATCCGCTCGGTCTGCGCGCCGACAGCATCGAGGTCACCGAGACCGGTGTGGTGGCGCGGTTCTCCACCCGTAACGCCTCCATTCCGCGGACGGATGACCCCTGCTTCGCTCATCTGTAACCTTGCACAATGAGCGCACCCGGACCCACACATCGGTTTTCCGGCCTGCCGGCGATCATGCTGGCCTTGACCGCGGTGCTCGCAATAGCACTGGTCGGGATGCTCGGCGGTGAGCTTTACGCCCGCCACCGGGCGAACAGCCTGGTCGCCGAAGCCGTCCAATGCGAGGCGCAGGACAGCGCCACCGTGTCCTTCGGGACCACGCCCCCGGTGCTGGCGCAGTACTTCAACGGCGAGTACTCCCACATCTCGGTCAAGACCGCGGGCAACCAGATCCGGCAGGCCAAGGGCATGCAGCTCGATCTGGACATCCGCAACGTGCGGCTGAACAAGGGTGCTTCGGACTCCAAGGGCACCATCGGGTCCTTGGATGGAACCATCACCTGGCCCGCGGACGGCATCAAGCAGTCGATTCAGGAAGTGGTGCCGGTGATCGGCAGCATCGTCACCGGAAAGGTCACCACCGACCCGGGCGCCGGCACCGTGGAGCTCAAGGGCCTGCTCAACAAGGCCGTCGTCAAGCCGCAGATCGTGAACAACGGGCTGCAGCTTCAGGTGGTCGACCTCGAGGCGCTGGGCCACGATCTGGACACCGACACCGTGCAGCGTAACCTCAACGACCTGACCGGGAAGGTGACAGGAGACCTTCCGCTGGGAATCCACATCGACAGCTCGCAAGTCACCGATTCCGGTGTGGTGGTCAAGTTTTCGACGCGCGACGCCGCCATTCCGTCTTCGTCGTCTTCGTCGAACGGGTGCTTCGACTCGCTGTAGGCGTCAGCTTCGGGTGAGCCGGAAATATCCGTAGAGCTGAGCGTCGGGGTCCGGACCGCGGTTGAACCCCGCGACCAGGATCAGGTCGTTGTTGAACCAACGCCGAAGCCCGCTGCCGCGTCCGTACACGCTGTATTCGATGGCGAAGTCGCTCGAGAAACCGTCCGCCGTCAGCCCATAGCCGGACGGGGCGAGGCACGGCCCGACGAAGTGCCGCAATGCATCCCAGACCAGCGGTGCCCCGGAAGCGAGAAACCGTTCGTCAGCGACGCGGTAGCCGGGCTGTATGCCGTCGGCGAACTCCCGCAACCGCTTCTCGGCACCGGCGTGATCGGGCACCGATGTGACGGGGATGTCGGTGCTCTGGGCGTACACCCGAATGTCCCCCAGCGCGGGCGGCGCAGCGCTTCGGTACTGCCAGAAGCCGTATCCGGCAAGGACTATGACGACTCCCACGAGAACCGCTGCGCTTATCACCATCGCCCTGTTTGCCTTCATCCGAGTGAACCGATGTTGACGCACGACATCGGGTGCGTGCCGAGCGGGCCGGGCAGCCCGGAGCCGATAAGGTCGCCGAGCCGAACGGTGACCAACGCCTCGGGGGTGTCGATCGGCGTGCCGGCATTGGTTTCCCACGGATTCCGCAGGGTCACCACGGCATCGCTGCCGGTGCCGCTGATGCCTTCGACCACATACACGTGGCTTTGCGTCAACGGTGTTCCCTGCGGTGTCGTCGAGATCGTCACCGGCTGATGATCGGCCAGGGCGCCGGAAATCGCTTGGTCGATATGCTGATTGGTGAACCAGACGCTCTCCGGGTTGATCACGGTGCCGCGGTTGCCGGTCAGCGCCTCCATCGCATCCTTGGCGTAGCCGCCCTGCCCGATCCCCACGTCATTGCCGAGGGCATCGGCCAGATCCCGTCCCGGATATTTGAGTTTCGCGTATGCCGACTCCAACACCGCCGGCCACAGCGCCGCATCCGGCCGGCCGTTGTCGAGCCAACTTGCACCGTTGTGTCTGATGTCGGTGCCGATGTCGGCCTGCGTGACATCGATGTGCTTCCACTCATGGCCGTCCCAGAGGGTGACACCGAAAGTCCCGGTCTGGTCGTCGAAATGAATGCGGTCTTTGATCCATTGCGGGTTGGCGTTGGCGATGGCACCCATGGTGGCAACCAGATAACAGTCACCGACGCTGTCCTGTTTCACGTCCGCGGCGGTCGGGTCATGGGGGTAGAGATCTTTATCGGTCCACCGGCGTTCGTCGCCGAGGGTGTCGATCGGAGGAGCCAACGGCACACCGTCGCCCGTCGGATACCGCAGCGCCCGCAGCAGCCCCGTTCTGCTCGTGCTGTCCGCGGAGACCTCGTCTACCACCAGGTGGATCTCTCTGGCCTTGGTGGCGAGGAATGCCTGGAACTGCCGAGCGCCCGCCGGGGTGTCGAGGCCCCGTACGCCGTGGCGGGCAACGACGTCACTGATCTCGACCTCAATGGCGTCCAGGCGCCGACGCCCCCACACCGCCTTTCGGCACGCCCCACGCAGCGCCTCGACGAAAACGCGATCCACCTCGACAGCCGTCGCCAGGCGTTGCGCCAAATCCTGCTCGCGCGCACGCGCGGCATCGGCGAATGCACCACGTACATCGGGCATAGCCGCAAAGGCTATCGGCGGTCTGCAGACTTGGGTAGTCACCCAGCCGGGCTACACCAGTCCGTCGAGCACCGCCCGAGTGCCGGACAGCCCCAGCCGAGTCGCCCCGGCCGCGATCATGGCCAGCGCATCGTCGGCACTGCGGATACCGCCGCTGGCCTTGACCCCTAACCGGCCATCGACCGTGTCGGCCATCAGTGCCACCGCGTGCACGCTCGCCCCGCCGGACGGATGAAATCCGGTGGAGGTCTTCACGAAATCCGCGCCGGCGTCTTCGGCGACCCGGCAGGCGGCGACCAGGGCGGCGTCGCCGGCGAACTCCAGCAGCGCGGCGGATTCCACGATCACCTTGAGCACCGCCCGGGGCAGCGCGGCGCGCACGGCGGCGATGTCGGCGCTCACCGCGGCCAAATCACCTGCCAGTGCCGCGCCGACGTCGATGACCATGTCGATCTCGGCCGCCCCATCGGCTGCGGCCAGTGCGGCCTCCTGGGCTTTGACCACCGACCGATGCTTGCCGGATGGGAAGCCCGCGACCGCGGCGATCGGGACGCCGGAGGGGTTGGCCCCAGCCGCGATAGCCACCATTGACGGCGATACGCACACCGCGGCCACACCGAGTTCGGCGGCTTCGGCGACGACGGCGACCACCTGCTCGGCGGTGGCTTCGGGTTTGAGCAGGGTGTGGTCGACCAGTTTGGCCACCTGGTCGCGGCCCCATCGGGTGGTGGGCATCAGAAAGCCTCCTCGGCGGCACCAGGATTGCATCCGGATTCGAGCATGGTCACGCCGTCGACGACGGGGCGCCACGGCTCAAGGTTCCAGCTGGTCTTGCCGGGTCGGGCGAACTCGGCGTAGCTCCAGTGGCAGAGGAATTGGTCGCGCATGCCGGGAGTATCGGCGTCGGGGGCGCTGGCAAGCACCTCCCGCCAAGCCTGTTCGCCCGCACCGTCGGCGTCGAGCCGCAGTGCCGCCGCCCGCGCAGCGGGGGTTGGGTACACCCGCAGACTCGACCGGCCGTCGTAACTGACCCACTCGATGTGGTCGACATAGCCGAACAACCCGGTGTCAGCGGTGGCCGGCGCCGCACCCAACACCGCGGCCGTGGCACCGGAGGCCGCAAGGACGAACGCACGCAGCATGGGGCTAGTGGGACTTGCCTTGGACCTCAAGGAGTCGGGGCCGCACGTCCACCAGGTAGACCCCGGCCGCGCAGGCCGCGATCGCCATCCCCATCACCTGCAACACCAAAGCCAACAGCCCGCACACCCCGAGGATCACCAGCCAGACCGGCTTGGTGAGCTTGTCGGCGGCGGTGTAGGCGTCGGCGCGCTGCATCGCCGCGTGGACGAAGGCGTACACCGACGTCGCGAAGACGGCGATCTGCAAAACGCCAAGGACGGTACCTACCAGGTTCGCAGCGATCACGCTGCAAGCCTAGGCGGGCACCGTCCCGGGCGTCGAACTGCGACTTACTTCTGGGTGACCTTCTTGGCCGGAGCCTTCTTGGCGGCCGGGGCCTTCTTCGCCGGAGCCTTCTTGGCAGCCGGGGCGGCCTTCTTGGCAGCCGGAGCCTTCTTGGCGGGAGCCGGCGCGGGCTCGTCCTTCTTCGGCAGCTCGATGCCGACCAGCTTGGCGGCGCGCTCGCCGACCTCACGGGTCTGCGACGCGACGTTGCCCAGCACCTCCTGGGTCAGCTCGACGGCCTGGTCGACGTAGCCCTCCACCTGCGCCGAGGCGTCGTCGAGACCGGACTGGTTGCGCAGCCGCACCAGGGCAGCCTCACCGCGCGCCACCAGGTCGTTGTACCGGTCGCTGGCAGCCTCCACGTAGCCCTCGGCAGCCTTGCGCAGCTCCTCGGCGGTGAAGCGCTCCCGCAGCTCAGCGAGCTGCTCGGGCAGTTCCTCCTGCAGCTTGGTCAGGCGAGCGCGGCTCTCCTCAACGCGGGTGCTGGCGTCCTCGCGGGCTTCGCCGGCGCGATCGCGCAGGTTGGCGACGAGGTCGTTCACGGTGGCCAGCGCCAGGTCGGCGGCGCCAAGCGCGGCGAGCAGCGGGGCCTTCAGTTCATCGATGGTCGGGTTCTCGGCCATGTCGGGTTCCTTTCGGGTTGAAATCGTGCGTAGGTAATTCGGTCAGGAGAACGACAGAGGATCAGTCAGGTGGCGTCTCCTCACCGTCGGCTTCGTTCTGCTGGACGAAGGAGGTGTAGATGTCGAGCAGAACCTGCTTCTGCCGTTCCGTGATCGCCGCGTCGGCAATGACGGCGTCACGGACCTCGCTCTTCTCGCTCGGCTCCAAAATTCCCGCCCGGACGTAGAGCACCTCGGCGGAAACCCTGAGGGCCTTGGCGATCTGGTTGAGGACGTCAGCGGAAGGCTTACGCAGTCCACGCTCAATCTGGCTCAGATACGGGTTGCTGACGCCGGCCTTGTCGGCCAGCTGACGCATGGACACCTGCGCGGCTTCGCGCTGGGACCGGATGAAGCTACCGATATCCGCCGCTGCCGTGGAGACCACCGCGGCGAGCTTGTCATCCTGCGACACCGGTGACCCCTTTCGTGGACTGGCAATTGCTGACACGTGCCACGATACGGCCCAGTGCTAACTTTTGCAAGCACTTGCTAGCGCAGGTCAGAACATAAGTTGAGCTATGGCGTAGATCGCCAGGCCGGCCAGCGAGCCGACCACCGTGCCGTTGATCCGGATGAACTGCAAATCACGCCCGACGTGCAGTTCGATGCGCCGACTCGCCTCGGCGGCATCCCAGCGCTCGATGGTCTCGGTGATGATCGCGGTGATCTCCACCCCGTAATGGCCCACCAGATGCTGGGCGGCCCGCACAATCCAGTTGTCGACCTTGTCGCGCAGTTCGGCCTTGTCGCGCAACGATTCTCCGACCTGGACCACGGTCGCGGCCACCCGCGTGCGCAGCGCGCTGGACGGGTCGTCGACACCTTCGAGCACCAGTCGCTTGAGCGTCCGCCAGGCCGTCGCCGCGGCGTTGGCGACTTCCTCTCGGGCCATCAGCTGCTCTTTGACCGCATCGGCCTTCGCGATGGTCGCCTGGTCGTGCTGCAGATCGTCGGCGAATTCGAACAGGAATCGGGTCGCGCTGCGCCGCAGTTCGTGATCGGGATTACGCCGCACCTTGTCGGTGAAATCCATCAGTTCACGGTGGATGCGGTCGCCCACGAGGTGGTCGACGAATCGCGGCGACCAGGTCGGCGAGTCACGCTCCACTACTCGCTGGATGACTTCGCCGGCATTGAGCGACCACTGGAAGGCCCGGTCGGCCAGCAGCTGGATCAGCGCCTCCTGCCGGTTCTCCGCTAGCAGCGAACCCAGCACCCGGCCGACCGGCGGACCCCAGTGCGGCTCGGCGATGCGTTGCACGATCATCCGGTCGATCACGTCCTGGACGTCGTCGTCGCGCAGCATCTCGATCAGGACCCGCAGCACGGTCGCGGTCTCGGCGGCCACCCGTTCGGCGTGCGTCGGCTCCGACAGCCATTTACCCACTCGTCCGGCGATCTGGGCGTCGCGCAGCTTGGTCTCGATCACCGGAGGCGACAGAAAGTTCTCCCGCACGAAGGTGCCCAGCCCCTCCCCGAGCTGATCCTTCTTGCGCTTGATGATCGCGGTATGCGGGATGGGAATGCCCAGCGGGTGCTTGAACAGTGCGGTGACCGCGAACCAGTCCGCCAGCGCACCGACCATGCCGGCCTCGGCCGCGGCGCCGACGTAGCCCACCCAGACCGGAGCGGTGCCGTCAGCCTGCGCCCATCGGCACAACAGGAAGACCACCGTCGCGCCAAGCAGGAAACTCAGCGCCACCACTTTCATCCGGCGCAGATCACGCAATCGAACCGCGTCCGCGTCCGGATCGGCGCCCGCGAACGACTCCGCCAACGACTGCACGGTTTGCGCGGCACCCGGCCAACTCGACGGGTTCTCTGGATGCACCACCCCACCATCATCCGCCATCCGCGCGGCGGGGTATATGCGGCAGTTCCGGCTTCGCCTATGCGGCGGTTTCAGCGTCGGCTCGCCTCCGGTGCGCCTCGCTAAACCACCGGTAACTGTTACCGGACCACAAAGTTTGCTGGACCAGCCCGTATTATCTATTGCGTCTAGGGAATGGGAATCCGCGATAGTGGCAGAACAGCTCAAGGCCGGCACCGCCAAGACCGACGGTCGCAAACGGCGTTGGCACCAGCACAAGGTCGATCGCCGCAACGACCTCATCGACGGGACGATCGAGGCGATCCGGCGCCGCGGCCGCTATGTGAGCATGGACGAGATCGCCGCAGAGATCGGCGTGTCCAAGACGGTCTTGTACCGGTATTTCGTCGACAAGAACGACCTCACCACCGCGGTGATGATGCGCTTCGCGCAGACCACCCTGATTCCGAATATGGCGGCGGCGTTGTCGGCGAACCTGGACGGGTTCGATCTGGTTCGCGAGATCATCCGGGTCTATGTGCAGACCGTGGCCAACGAACCCGAGCCGTACCGGTTCGTGATGGCCAACAGCTCGGCCAGCAAGAGCAAGGTGATCGCGGACTCCGAGCGCATCATCGCCCGGATGCTCGCGGTGATGCTGCGCCGCCGGATGAAGTCGGTCGGCATGGACACCCACGGGGTCGAGCCGTGGGCCTACATGATCGTCGGCGGGGTGCAGTTGGCCACCCACTCGTGGCTGCTGGATCCCCGGATGAGCGCCGACGATCTGATCGACTACCTGACGATGCTGAGCTGGAATGCGCTGTGCGGCATCGTCGAGGTGGGGGGATCGTTGGAGAAGTTCAATGCCGGCCCGCATCCCTCGCCGGTGCTGCCGTGGCGACGAGCGGCCAGCGCACAACCCGCCCGGTGACCCGACCCTGATACCGCCGGGCGGCTTGACCCGCACCGCGTCACCGTTCGACTCACTCGTGGAGGGCGAACCGTGCTGGTTCGCGTTCGGCGTGAGCCCCACGCACCAGCGGATCAGTAGGTGTAGAAGCCCCGACCGGACTTCTTGCCCAGCTGGCCGGCCTCGACCATGCGCAGCAGCAGCGGCGGCGCGGCGTAGAGCGGCTCCTTGAACTCCTCGTACATCTTGTCCGCGATCAGCTTCAGCGTGTCCAGGCCCACCAGGTCGGACAGCCGCAGCGGGCCCATCGGGTGCGACAGGCCGGCGACGATCGCCTTGTCGATGTCCTCGACGGTGGCAAACCCGGACTCGAGCATGCGAACCGCCGACAGCAGGTAGGGCACCAGCAGGGCGTTCACCACGAAGCCGGAGCGGTCCGAGCAGCGCACCACCTGCTTGCCCAGCACCGCGCTGGCGAACTGCTCGGTGCGGTCGGCGGCGGCGGGGTCGGTGACCAGCGTGCTGACCAGTTCGACCAGCGGCAGCACCGGAACCGGGTTGAAGAAGTGCAGGCCCAACACCCGCTGCGGGTTCTGCGTGGCAGCGGCGATCTTCATGATCGGGATGGACGAGGTGTTCGACGCGAGCACGGCGTCCGGGTCGGTGATCACCCGGTCCAGCTCGGCGAAGATCTTCGACTTGACCGTGTCGTCTTCGATGACGGCCTCGATGACCAGCTGACGGTCCGCCAGCTCGCCGAGGTCGGTGGTGAAGGTCAGGTTGCCGACGGCGTCGTCTCGCTCGCGCTCGGTGATCTTGCCGGCGCTCACGCCGCGCTCGAGCGACTTGACGATCCGGTTACGGCCCGCCGTGACCAGTGCGTCGGTGGTCTCGAAGATCTTCACCTCGACGCCGGCACGCGCCGACACCTCGGCGATTCCGGCGCCCATCTGCCCGGCTCCGACAACACCTACTCGTTGGATCGACACGGTCTCCCTTTCAGTCAACGGCAGCAACAGGCCCCGCCCAGGCTGGCTGGGCGGGGCCTGCGCTGTCAACTCCCCCGCGGTGCAATCCGACAAGCACCGCGGAAGCCATTCACCGGCGAGCAGACACGAAAGCCCCTAAAAAGCTCTACGGGAAGGGGCTTTCGCGACTGCTCGGCGGAAAGTCAGTGGCTCAGCTCAGTGGAACTGGCCCTCTTCGGTCGAGCCGGCCAGCGCCGTGGTCGACGAGGTCGGGTCGACGGTGGTGGCGATCCGGTCGAAGTAGCCGGCACCGACCTCGCGCTGGTGCTTGGTGGCGGTGTAGCCCCGCTCCTCGGCCGCGAACTCGCGCTCCTGCAGCTCGACGTAGGCGCTCATCTGGTTGCGGGCGTAGCCGTGGGCCAGATCGAACATCGAGTAGTTCAGGGCGTGGAAGCCGGCCAGGGTGATGAACTGGAACTTGAAGCCCATGGCGCCCAGCTCGTTCTGGAACTTCGCGATGGTCGCGTCGTCCAGGTGCTGCTTCCAGTTGAACGACGGCGAGCAGTTGTAGGCCAGCATCTGGTCCGGGAACTCAGCCTTGACGCCCTCGGCGAACTTGCGGGCCAGCTCCAGGTCCGGGGTACCGGTCTCCATCCAGATCAGGTCGGCGTAGGGCGCGTAGGCCTTGGCCCGCGCGATGCACGGCTCCAGACCGTTCTTGGTGTAGTAGAAGCCCTCCGCGGTCCGCTCACCGGTGATGAACGGCTGGTCGCGCTCGTCGACATCGGAGGTGATCAGGGTGGCGGCCTCGGCGTCGGTCCGGGCGATCACCACGGTCGGCACGTCGGCGACGTCGGCGGCCAGCCGGGCCGAGGTCAGGGTGCGGATGTGCTGCTGGGTGGGGATCAGCACCTTGCCGCCCAGGTGGCCACACTTCTTCTCCGAGGCCAGCTGGTCCTCCCAGTGCGAACCCGCGACACCGGCGGCGATCATCGCCTTCTGCAGCTCGTAGACGTTGAGGGCGCCACCGAAGCCGGCCTCGCCGTCGGCCACGATCGGGGCCAGCCAGTTGTCCACCGAGGTGTCGCCCTCGACCTTGGCGATCTCGTCGGCGCGCAGCAGCGCGTTGTTGATCCGGCGCACCACCTGCGGCACCGAGTTGGCCGGGTAGAGGCTCTGGTCGGGGTAGGTGTGGCCGGACAGGTTGGCGTCACCGGCGACCTGCCACCCGGACAGGTAGATGGCCTTCAGGCCGGCCCGAACCTGCTGGACGGCCATGTTGCCGGTCAGCGCGCCCAGGGCGTTGATGTAGTCCAGGTCGTGCAGCTGCTCCCACAGCACCTCGGCGCCCCGACGGGCCAGGGTGTGCTCCTCGACGACGTGGCCCTGGAGCGCGACGACATCCTCGGCGGAGTAGGTGCGGGTGACACCCTTCCAACGCGGGTTGTGGTCCCAGTCGTGCTGGATCTGCTCGGGGCTCTTCGGCGTGCCAACGGTCGACATAGGATGCGCTCCTTTGCGTTCTCGATCGGCCGGGGTCGCCGGACCCGAGAATTGCTTCCCGGCTTTGCTAACACCCCGATCGATTCACTGGTGTGTTAATGCGACCTTGGCACAGGACATCTCCCCAGGTCCAGCCGTTTCCGTTGCCAACTTCAGCCATGCATCGCGAACAAATTGCAAAGTTTGCGAAGAACCGCAGGGAAACCCCGTCGCGAAATCGACCCAAAAGCTACCGACCGGTAACATATCCACACTGGTCAGCGCAGGTTTTAGCAGTACGCTCGTACTGACTAGAACGTGTTACAGCGGGAAGATCGCGGCGAGGGCTTTGACCTCTTCGCCCACCAGGTATGTGAGCGTTCTAACAGTGCGATCGACCAGTGCAGGCCCGAACTGATCGGTCGATCCAGCCGGGTGGACGTGGGAGACGATCTCTAGTTTGTCGCCCAGCGCGACCGCCGCGTCGTGTTCCAGCGTGACCCGCAGCGGCGCGTCGAGCAGCTCGGGGTAACCCGACAGGTAGTCCTCGACCACGCTCCAGTACACCGAGTTGTTCATGTGGTCGAACAGGTCGATGTCGGTGAACCGGATCGGGTATTCGTGGATCTCGTCCGCTCCGCTTCTCACGTCACGGTTCCCGCGACCCAGGTAGGCCTTCCAGCGCAGCCGGTCAACGGTGGTGGTGCGCTTGAGCCCGGCCAGGAAGTCCTCGGACATCCGCGCCGGCCCCTGCGTCTCGCGGTTGATGTTGATCCAGAACGCTTCGGATTCGACCAGCCCGCCCTTGCGGCCATCGATGCGAACCCGCATCTCACACCAGCGGTTGGAGGTGCCCGAACACCAACGCCGCATCCGCAGCATGTCCTGGAACTCGATCGGACGGATCAGGTCCATCATGGTGCGCCGGACGATCCACAGCGGGTGGGTCTCCTGATATCCGCCCTCGCGCAACTGATCCTGGCCGATGTCCTGGATGTGGCGAGCGGCCGCATCCATCCGAAGGCGGCCCAGGCGGTCGATGTCGGCGACCCGCAGCGGCCACTGCCGGTCGAACACGTCGGGATGTGGGTCCGGCACCGGCATCAAAACCTTGGCCAGGCCGATCGGCTCCTGCATCTGCTGCATCGCTGCTCCCGTGGTCTTTCCCTGAGCGGATCATGCCATGCCAACAATGCGAATGCCGCCTTCGCAGCAGGTAGGCTCGATGAGGTGGCCAAGACGTATGTCGGCGCCCGGGTGCGCCAGCTGCGTAGCGAACGCGGGTTCAGCCAGGCTGCGTTGGCCCAGATGCTTGAGATCTCACCGAGCTACCTCAACCAGATCGAGCATGACGTTCGTCCGCTGACCGTCGCGGTTCTGCTGCGAATCGCCGAGGTCTTCGGTGTGGACGCCAGCTTCTTCGCCTCCCAGGACGACACCCGGTTGGTCGCCGAGCTGCGCGAGGTCGCCATGGACCGCGACCTCGACATCGACGTGGACCTGGCCGAGGTCGCCGAAATGGTCAGTGCCCACCCGAAATTGGCCCACGCGATGGTCAACCTGCACCGCCGCTACCGCATCACCACGGCCCAACTCGCCGCGGCCACCGAGGAGCGCTTCTCCGACGGCAGCGGCACCGGCGCGATCACCATGCCGCATGAAGAGGTCCGGGACTACTTCTATCAACGCCAGAACTACCTGCACGAACTCGACACCGCCGCAGAAGATCTGGCTACCCGAATGCGCAGGCACCAGGGCGAATTGGCCGTCGAGCTGGCCAATCGACTCACCGAGGTGCACGGGGTGCACATCAACCGCCGCATTGATCTGGGCGAAACGGTGCTACACCGCTACGACGCGGAAACCCGGACCCTGGACATCTCCAACCACCTGTCCTGGGGGCAGCGTGTGTTCAAGATGGCCGCCGAACTGGCCTACTTGGAGTTCGACGATCAGATCTCGGCCATGGTGGAAGAGGGAAAGTTCACCTCGAAGGATTCCCGCACGCTGGCCCGGCTCGGGCTGGCCAACTACTTCGCGGCGGCGATCGTGTTGCCCTACGGTCAGTTCCACGACAGCGCCGAGACGTTCCGCTATGACATCGAACGGCTGTCGGCTTTCTACCGCGTCAGCTACGAGACCATCGCTCACCGGCTGTCCACCCTTCAGCGGCCGTCGATGCGGGGCGTGCCGTTCTCCTTCGTCCGGGTCGACCGGGCCGGCAACATGTCGAAACGACAGTCAGCCACCGGCTTTCATTTCTCCTCCAGCGGCGGTACCTGCCCGCTGTGGAACGTCTACGAGTCGTTCGGCAACCCGGGAAAGATCCTGGTGCAGATCGCCGAGATGCCCGACGGCCGCAAGTACATGTGGGTGGCGCGCACCGTCGAACGCCGCGCTTCCCGCTGGGGCCAGCCGGACAAGACCTTCGCGATCGGGCTCGGTTGCGAACTGCGCCACGCCCACCGGCTGGTCTACTCCGAAGGCCTGGATCTGGCGTCCGGCCACGACGTCCCGGCCACCCCGATCGGGGTGGGCTGCCGAGTCTGCGACCACGACAACTGCCCGCAGCGAGCCTTCCCGGCGTTGGGCCGTGACCTGGATCTCAACGAACATCGCAGCACTGTCTCGCCGTATCTGGTAAAGCAACAGCGGTGACTGTTCGTATCCCCGATTCTCCCGGCCTGCGCGACCTCGGTGTCACGAACTGGCTGGTCTGCAAAGTCGTCGCCTTGCGCCAGCACGTGCCCCGGGCGCACCTGTTCACCACCCTCGGCCAGCACCGGCGGCTGATGTGGTCCTGGCTGCCGTTCGGCGGGGTGCTCATGCGTGGCGGCAAGCTCTCCAACCGCGACACCGAGTTGGTGATCCTGCGGGTGGGGCACCTGCGCGACAGCCAGTACGAACTGCAGCACCATCGCCGGATGGCCCGGGCGGTCGGTATCGACGACGCCACCCAGACACTGATCTTCGAAGGCCCCGGCGCCCACGGGCTCACCGACCGGCAGCGGGTCTTGCTGACCGGCGTCGACGAATTGGTTCAGACCCGCACACTCTCGGATGCCACTTGGGCGCTGCTGGCCGAACATCTGGATCGGCCCCGGCTGATCGAATTCGTCATGTTGACCAGCCAATACGACGCACTGGCCGCCACCTTGAGCGCACTACGGGTGCCGCTGGACTTCGATGAGTAGTCCTGCGTGACAGCGACCGTGAGCCACGACCTGGCCGTCGCCGGGGGCGGGGTGCTGCTGATCGCAGCGGTCCTGATCGTGGTCGGGCGCGCACTGGCACGACGGGGGGCCAGCCCGTTGGTCACCCGCAAGATCCCGCACGCGCTGTGCGGGTTGCTCGCCGCCCTGGCGGCCTTCCAGTTATCGCACGGCGTGGTGGTGGCCGGCGTGCTGGCGGCGGCGACGGTGGCCTTGACGGTCATCGTGGAGCGCGGCCTGATCCCGGTGCCCGGCGTCTTCGACGGCACCCGGTCGCGCGACTACGGACTGGTGGGCTTCGCCGCCGGGGCGTTGATCGCGGTACTGGCGTTCTGGCCGGATCGGGTCGCCATCGCAGCCGGCGTGGTGGTGCTGGGGCTGGCCGACGCCGGCGCGGCGCTGATCGGGGACCGCTACGGCAGGCACCGGGTCGAAGCCGGTGGCGGGGTGCGCTCGCTGGAGGGGTCGGTGGCCTTCGTGGTCATCGCGTTCGCCGTCTCGTGGGTATTCTGCCGGGTCGGTCTTGAACTGAATACGTTTATGGCGGTGTCGGTTTCGCTGTTCGTCGCGATGACCACCGCCGCGGTGGAACTTCTGGTGCTGCCCGCGGCAGACAACCTGCTGATCACGCCGTGGGTCGCGCTGCTGCTGCACGTGGCGCGGGAGCTGTCGACCGACGACGCGCTGCGGTGGCTGGCCGCGGTGGTATTCGGCTGCGCCATCGTGCCGTTCATGCTTCGGATGCGCTGGCTGGATCTACCCGGCGCACTCGGTGGCGGCCTGATCGCGGGAGTGGCCGTCGGCCTCGGCGGGTGGGCGTGGATCATCCCGGCCGCGTTGTTCTTCTCGCTGACCAGCTTGCTCACCGCGTATCGCCGCCCGGTCCGGACCGGGGGTATGCGCACCATGAGCCAGGTCGCGGTGAACGCCGGCCTTCCGGTGCTGGTTCCGGTGATCGGCTATGCGTTCACCGGAAACCCGCTGTGGTACGCCGTGTCGATCGGCGGGATCGCGGCCGGTATCGCCGATTCCTGGGCCTCGGAGATCGGCCGATTCTCGTCCCATGAGCCGCTGTCGCTGCGCACCTGGGCCCGGGTGCCCAAGGGCACCTCGGGAGCGGTATCCCCGCTCGGTTCGGGCGCGACGGTGCTGGGGGCGCTGGCCGTCGGCGCGTTCGGCGCCCTGTTCGGCGGGCTCGCAATGGTGCCGGTCGGTCTGGCGGCCGGCGTTGCCGGTTCCCTGCTCGACACCCTGATCGGCGCCACCGTGCAGGCCCGCTTCGTCTGCGCGACGTGCGGAGCCACGGTGGAAGACGACCTGCACTGCGGCGCGCCGACGCAGCCTTCCACCGGCTGGCGGTGGGTGGGCAACGACGCGGTCAACGCCTGCGCGAACGTGGCCGGGATGGTGGTGGGATACGGGGTTTTCGCGCTTCTCGTGGGTTGAGCGCACTGGTCACGAATCGAGCGCGTCGAGCTGATGCGGGCAATATGTCCGCGCGGCGATGGTCACGAACATCGCCGCGCCGTGCAGAGTCAATGCCGGGTCAGCAGCGCGCAGGTCATTGAGCACTTGCAGAGCCGTTTCGCCGTGATTGGCCAATCGGCACACCGTTTTGCCGGCCTCGACAGCGCCGTTGTCGTCGGGGTAGGCGATCCCCGCCTTCTGCAGCTCGGCGAGGAAGGCTGAATCGTCGCCCGTCGGGTCGGCCGCATCACTGGGCTCCGCGTGCACGGGCACGGCGAGCCCGATCCCCGTCGCGATACCGAGAAGCACCAACCGCAACGTCCTCACGTCGCCACTATGGTGCCGCATAGTCGCGGCCGTTCGTGCCTGCCTGACCGGGAAGCACCGCGGCCTCGTCCTCGTCCAGCACGTGAACCGCGTGGATACCGGGTTTCAAGGTCAGCTCCGCAACGAGGTCATCGAGCCCGGCTTCATCGACCGTCCAGTGCTGCACCGCATCGGGCTGCTCCTGCAGACACTCGATGACGCGGTCGAGTTGAACCGGCTCCTTGAGTCGCTTGGCGGTGGGTACCTTCGATGGGACTTTGGCCGAGCTGACGACCCGAGCGACCGGGCTGCCCAGCATGCCGCCCGTCATCGCGCCCAATGCCGCCTCGGTGGGCAGGGCCGCCGGCAATCCGGGTGCCGGAGCCGCTGTCGCGCCGGCGCCCGGGAGGGCCGCGGAGGCCAGCCTGATGGCCGGGGTGGCGCCTGCCCAGCTCGGTGGCACCGACAGCGCCCCGACCGCCGGGGCGCTGCCCACACTGCCCGAGACGGTGGTTGTGCCACCGCCAGCCGGGGATCTCAGTCCCGGCCCGGAAAGGCCGGCCTGTAGCGGCGACTTCGAGACGGTGACCACCGGTGCTCGGTAGAAGTTCTTGAACTGCCCGATGCCTAGGCTGGTCGTGCTGTTGACGACGTTGGTCCAGGTCGCTTGGTTGCCCACGGTCTGGGCCAAACCGAAGAATGCCTCCCACAGGGCCGATGCAGGTGCTCCCAGCAATGCCTCCCAGAAACTCTCGTAGCCCGCGGTGAGGTCGTTGATGAGATCGAGGATCGGCTGCAGGGCGCCCGCCGCAGCGGCACCAGGCGCATTGGTGGCCTGCGCGCCGCCGCTGCTGGTTTGAGGTGGTTTGGTGAACAGCGTCAACCGGGTCCCGGTGGCGGTCGACGCGTTGGCGTAACCGATCATCGCGACGACATCTTGCGCCCACATCTGTCCGTACTGAGCTTCGGTGGCTGCGATCGCCGCGGAGTTCTGCCCGACGAAGTTGGTTGCCATTAGCGACATCAGCTGACTGCGGTTGGCCGCGATCATCGCGGGTGGCACAGTGGCCGCGAGCACCGCCTCATAGGCCGCGGCGGCGGCCCGGGCCTCGGCCGCGGCCTGCGCTGCCTGACCGGCCGTGGTCGACAGCCAGATCAGATAAGGCGCGACGGCGGCCGCCATGGACACCGACGAAGGCCCCAGCCACGCCTCGCCGGCCAGCCCAGCGATCACCGAGCCATAGGCAGCCGCCGACGAGTTCAGCTCCGCGGCCAACAGGTCCCACGCGGTGGCCGCCTCCAGCAGTGATCCGGCACCCGGTCCGGTATGGATCTGACCGGAGATGATCTCCGGCGGCCGCGCGGCGAAATCCCCAAGGACCATTGCTCTTTCCTTCCTTAGCCCCGTAGCCGAGGGCTATGTCCGGTTCGGCGGGATGACGATGACGGTGGATGTGGTGGCGATTTCCTCGGCAACCTCCTCGCTGGTGAGGCGGCCGGACCCGCCAGCGAGCACGCGGCTGACCGGGCGGCCGGCCACGCGGGCGCCCGCGGGCGCACTCCGGCCTGCCGGCCCCGACATCGCCGTAGTGGCACTCCCTCCGAGCGCCCGCCCGGCGACGCTCGACAGGGCCATCTCGCCGAACATGGCACTCTGCGCCTCGCCGGCAAGCGCAGGACCGGTGCTGGCCGCTACTTCATCGAAGGCCGTGGTCACCGCACGGATCGCGGGCACGGTCGCGGCCCAATTCTGCGGAACAGACAGCGATCCGATCAGCCCCGCCCGTGCCACCACTGCCGTCGGCGTCGCCAGGTGCGGGAATGACTTGGTCAGCAGCTCGCTGGAGAGCAGCGGCGTCAGGAGGCCCGTCGGAAGCTTGGGATTGAGGAACGGCCCCAGACTTTGTATGCCGGTGCCCAGGTTGGGAATACTGATGCTGACCTGCCACCAGCTCTTCAGCAGACTCGCGAAGCCCAGCGGGGTGTAGGGCCCCGAAATCGTGTTGATGAGATTGGTCAGAGTGTTCATGATTTCGGTCAGTCCGGCCCCAGGCGTCGTGGGCGCAGCAGCGCCGGCGGCAAGGCTGTGCACGGCGGCGGCCGCGGAACCGGCGGCCGACGCCATCGCGTTCGGCGCAGCGGATTGGCCGGCACCGTCGGTGGTGGGTGGCGGTGAGGCAAACATCCCCAGCCGGGTCGCGGCCGCGGAGGCTGCGGCATAGCCGTACATCGCCACGGCATCCTGGGCCCACATCTCGGCATAGTGCGCTTCGGCGGCGGCGATTGCCGCGGTGTTTTGCCCCAGAATGTTGGTCGCGATCAATGTCGCGGTCAGAATCCGGTTGTCCACGATCACCGGCGGTGGCACCGTCGCCGCAAAGGCGGCCTCGTAGGCGCCTGCCGCCGACTTGGCCTGCACAGCGGTCCGCTCGGCCTGCACCGCCGTGGCAGCCAGCCACGCCGCATACGGTCCCGCCGCGGCCGCCATCGACTCCGACGAGGGGCCATGCCAACCCGCGCTCGTCAAGTCTGAGATCACCGTCTCATAAGAGGCTGCCGCGGAATGCAGCTCAGTGGCCAACCCCGCCCAGGCACTGGCGACGGCAAGCATGGGCGCCGAACCGGGCCCGGAATAGATTCTGCCGGAGTTGATTTCGGGCGGTAAAGCTCCGAAGTCGACCAACCAACCCTGAACACCCACCTGAACATTCCTCCGCGTCACGAAGGACTGCATGACTGGCAGTCCGGCACCCGATCCCCCCGCAGGGACCGTTGGCCGTCATTGACTCGTGACCGCGGTTCTGGCGACCCCACCGCCTCGTCGCGTCCACATGTCGGCGACACGCCCAAAACTACGCGCAGTCTCCAAACACTTGGCAGTTTCCCCGAAATTGCACCTGCCGGGCCCGCCGTGCCGCCGTCAGAAGTTGATCATGTGGCCGGTCAGGCCGTGGAAGCACTCCTGCAGCGCCTCGGACATGGTCGGGTGGGTGTGTACGTTGCGGGCCAGCTCGTTGGCTGTCAGATCCCACTTCTGCGCCAGGGTCAGCTCCGGCAGCAACTCCGACACATCGTGGCCGACCAGGTGCCCGCCGATCAGCTCGCCGTAGCGGGCGTCGGCGATCAACTTCACGAACCCGCTCGGGTCTCCGACGCCGTGCGCCTTGCCATTGGCGGTGAACGGGAATTTGACCACCTTGACGTCGTAGCCCTCGGCCTTGGCCTGCTCCTCGGTGAGCCCGAAGCTGGCTACCTGCGGCTGGCAGAAGGTGGCCCGCGGCATCATCCGGTAGTCACCCAGCGACATGGTTTCGGCGCCGCCGATGGTCTCGGCGGCCACCACGCCCTGCGCCTCGGCGACGTGCGCCAACTGCAGCAGTCCGGTGACGTCACCGATGGCATAGATGTGCGGCACCGAGGTCTGCAGGTACTCGCCGACACCGATGGCGCGGCGCTCGGTCAGCGCGACGCCCGCCGCCTCCAGCCCATAGCCGTCGACGTTGGGGGCAAATCCGATGGCCTGCAACACCTTATCGGCCTGCAGCGTTTCGGTCTGACCGTCCTTGCTGACCACCACCGACACCGTGGATCCGTCATCGGTGATGGACTCGACCTTGGTTCCGGTGCGGATCTTGACGCCGAGTTTCTTGAACTGCTTCTCGATCTCCTTGGACACATCGGCGTCCTCGTTGGGCAGCGCGCGCGGCAGGAACTCCACCACGGTGACGTCCACGCCGTAGTTGGCCAGCACGTAGGAGAACTCCATGCCGATCGCCCCGGCACCGGCGATGATGATCGAGCTGGGCAGCTCCCGGCTCAGGATCAGCTGCTCGTAGGTGACCACGTTGTCCGACAGCGAGGTGCCCGGCACCAGTCGGGTGCTCGACCCGGTGGCAATGATCGCGTTGGCGAACGTAACCGTCTCGGTACCACCGTCATTGAGCGCCACCGACAGCGTGTTCGGATCGGTGAACGTGCCGTAGCCGTGGATCTCGGTGATCTTGTTCTTCTTCATCAGGAAGTGCACGCCGGCCACCCGGCCCTCCGCGACCTTGCGGCTGCGGTCGAACGCGGCACCGTAGTCGAAGGTGGCGGTGCCGCTGATCCCGAACGTGGCGGCCTCCCGCGAGAAGATATGCGCCAGCTCGGCATTGCGCAGCAGCGCCTTCGAGGGAATGCAGCCGACGTTGAGGCAGACCCCGCCCCAGTACTTCGGCTCGATGATGGCGGTGTTCAAGCCCAGCTGGGCGGCGCGAATGGCCGCTACATATCCGCCGGGACCAGCTCCGAGAACGACGACGTCAAAGTGGGTCACGTGCCCCACCCTAACGGGCCAGCGTCGCGGTGGCTCAGTACGGGATGATTCCGGCGACGCAGCGACTCACATGCTGGCAGTAGTAATGCCCGTAGAGCGGCGCAGCGGCGACCGCGGCGGCGAACACCGCCGACATCAACGCGATTGCCACCGCAGACACCAGCGGTTTCTCCCCCACCATCGCCACAATCAGCCCGGCGACCACACACACCACGGCAAAGATCAGCGTCACGAAGACGGCTGGCGTCTTGTCGGCCAGGCCGTACCACCAGGAGAACAGTCCCAGGCCGATCCCGGCGGCCGGAATCCACACCGCTAACAGCATCAGGGCCAGCTGCCACCACTTCAGAAATTGGTATTGGCCGGTGAGGACCACCGGTTTGGGTGGTTTTGCCGGCGGCAGCGCGGATGCCGGCGCGGGGCTGTCCGGGTCGGGCCACGGAATCGGCTCGTCACCGGCGTTGGGTTCGTCCAGCGTCTCGGCCGGCCCGGGCAGCGGGACCGGGTGCGGCCCGGTGTCGAAGATCGGCGCCATATGCGGCTCGGTCATGGGCAGCGAACCGGTGTCGGTGGTCTCAGGCACCCGACACCGCCTGAATCGCGGCCAGTGCGCCGAACCACCCGACCGCCATCGCGAGCAGAAACGCACCCAGGGCGGTTACCCACCGGCGCGAGGAGACGAACACCAGCACCAGGCCCGCGATGCTGGGCGCGCCGAGCACCAGCGTGATCGCGACGTCCGGGCGCAGCGGAGCGGTGATGACCAGGCTCAAGCCGATCCCAGCCAAGACGCCGACCGCTACCCCGACCAGCATGGCGCTGCTCAACAACCAGGGGCGTGGCAGCGGAATCACACCACCAGATTTTACGGCGATCGCGCCGGTCAGCGCGGTAACGACCCGGTGATCACCGGGATTGTTTCCAACAGCGTGTTCTCGTCGTCGGTGAAGGCCCGGCTACGCGTCAGGAACCGGATGCCCTCGGGTGCCTCCAGGCTGAACCCGGCCCCGCGGCCCGGGACCGCGTCGATGATCAGCTGGGTGTGCTTCCAGGCGGCGAACTGTGGACCGGAGATCCAAACCGGCACTTCGATGCCGACTCCCCCGTTTTCCAGGTCCAGGACGCCCAGCAGTACGTCGTGCTCGCCGATGATGAAGTCACCGTCGGGGTAGCACATCGGTGCCGACCCGTCGCAGCAGCCGCCGGACTGGTGGAACATCACCGGACCGTGGCGCGCCACCAGCCGCGCCACCAGTTCGGCGGCCGCGTCGGTGATCAGCACCCGGTCCGGTGCGCCCATCAGGCCGGTGCCTCCATCAGTACGGGCCCATCAAAAAAGACCCTGCGCCGACTGGGAGTAGGACACCAGCAGGTTCTTGGTCTGCTGGTAGTGGTCGAGGACCATCTTGTGGTTCTCCCGGCCGATGCCGGACTGCTTGTAGCCGCCGAACGCCGCGTGCGCGGGATAGGCGTGGTAGCAGTTGACCCACACCCGCCCGGCCTGGATGTCGCGGCCGGCCCGGTAGGCGGTGTTGCCGTCGCGGCTCCACACCCCGGCGGCCAGCCCGTAGATGGTGTCGTTGGCGATGGCGATCGCGTCGTCGTAGTCGGTGAACGACGTCACCGATACCACCGGGCCGAAGATCTCCTCCTGGAAGACGCGCATCTTGTTGTGGCCGGCGAAGATCGTCGGCTGCACGTAGTAGCCGCCGGACAGCTCACCGCCCAGCTCGGCGCGTTCGCCGCCGGTGACGGTGGTGGCGCCCTCCTCCTTGCCGATCGCAATGTAGGACAGGATCTTCTCCAGCTGGTCGTTGGAGGCCTGCGCCCCGATCATCGTGGTGATGTCGAGCGGATCGCCCTGGCGGATCGCCTTGGTGCGGATCGCGGCCAGCTCCAAGAACTCGTCGTAGATGGGAGCCTGGACCAACGACCGCGACGGGCAGGTGCACACCTCGCCCTGGTTGAGGGCGAAGCCCGCGAATCCCTCCAAAGCCTTGTCCTGGAAGTCGTCGTTGGCCGCCAGTACGTCGGAGAAGAAGATGTTGGGACTCTTGCCGCCCAGCTCCAGGGTGACCGGGATGATGTTCTGGCTGGCGTACTGCATGATCAGCCGGCCGGTGGTGGTCTCGCCGGTGAAGCCGATCTTGGCGATCCGGTTGCTGGTCGCCAGCGGCTTGCCCGCCTCGACACCGAATCCGTTGACCACGTTGACGACTCCCGCCGGCAGCAGGTCGCCGATCAGGCTCATCAGGAACAGGATCGAGGCGGGGGTCTGCTCGGCAGGCTTGAGCACCACCGCGTTGCCGGCTGCCAGGGCCGGCGCCAGCTTCCAGGCGGCCATCAACAGCGGGAAGTTCCACGGGATGATCTGTCCGACGACGCCCAGCGGCTCGTGGAAGTGGTAAGCGACGGTGTCGTTGTCGAGCTGGCTCAGCGCACCCTCCTGGGTGCGGATCGCCGCAGCGAAGTAGCGGAAGTGATCCGCGGCCAGCGGGATGTCGGCGGCCAGCGTCTCGCGGACCGGCTTGCCGTTGTCCCACACCTCGGCGACCGCCAGCTGCTCGCGGTGTTGGTCGATTCGGTCGGCGATCTTGGTGAGGACGTCCGCCCGTTCGGCCGGGGACGCCTTACCCCACGCCGGGGCGGCCGCATGTGCGGCGTCGAGCGCCAGGTCGATGTCGGCCGCCGTAGAGCGGGGGATCTCGCAGAACGGCTGACCGGTGACCGGAGTGGTGTTCTCGAAGTACTCACCGCCGACCGGTGCCACCCACTGACCCCCGATGAAGTTCCCGTAGCGGGACTCGTAGCTCATCAGCGCGCCTGCGGAACCCGGACGTGCGAAAACGGTCATCAATGCTGCTCCTTAGCCGTGGGTGTTACTCACCTCACACTACCGTCGTGGTCACAATGACTTCCATGCCTGCGCATCCCGCCCGCGACTTTGACGACCCGTACCTGTGGCTGGAGGACGTTACCGGTGAGCAGGCACTGGCCTGGGTGCGCGCCCACAACGATCCGACCGTCGACGACTTCGCCGGCGACGACTTCGAAGCGATGCGCGCCACCGCGCGCGAGGTTCTCGACACCGACGCCCGTATCCCCTACGTGCGACGTCGTGGTGAATACCTCTACAACTTCTGGCGTGATGCCACCAACCCGCGCGGCTTGTGGCGACGCACCACCTTGGACAGCTACCGCACCGACAGCCCGGAATGGGATGTGGTCATCGATCTCGATGAGCTGGCCCGCACCGACGACGAGAATTGGGTCTGGGGCGGCGCCAATGTGATCGAACCCCACCACACCCGGGCCCTGATATCGCTGTCCCGCGGCGGATCCGACGCCGTGGTGGTACGTGAATTCGACATGGCGACACGGGAATTCGTCGGACCCGACGGCCGCGGCTTCGAGCTTCCCGAGGCCAAGACGCGGATCGGCTGGGAGGACGACGACACCGTCTTGGTGGGCACCGATTTCGGCGCCGACTCGCTGACCGAGTCCGGATACCCCCGGATGGTGAAGCGATGGCGCCGCGGCCAGGATCTGGCGCAGGCGGAGACGGTGTTCACCGGGTCGGCCACCGATGTGGTGGTCGCCGCGGGCCGCGATCGCACCCCGGGATTCGAACGAACCATGGTGTCGCGCGCGATCGACTTCTTCAACGACGAAGTCTACGAGTTGCGCGGCCTCCCCGGCCAGCAAGAGCTGATCCGCATCGACGCGCCTACCGACGCCTCGGTCTCGGTACACCGGCAGTGGATCCTGATCGATCTGCGCACCGACTGGGTCACCGGCACCGCGACCTATCGGGCCGGCTCACTGTTGGCCGCGGACTACGACGAATTCCTTGCCGGCACAGCGCAGTGCAGCGTCATCTTCGAACCGGACGCCCATACCGCGCTGCATCACTACGCGTGGACCCGCGATCGACTGATCCTGGTCACCCTGCACGACGTGGCCAGCCGGGTGGAGGTGGTCAGACCCGGCGATTGGCAGCGGCGACCCATCGCTGAGGTACCCGCCAACACCAACACCGTGATCGCGGCCGCCGACGACACCGGCGACGAGATCTTCTTGGACTCAAGCGGATTCGATCGCCCGTCGCGACTGTTGCACGGCCCCGTGGACGGGACACTGACCGAGATCAAGTCCGCTCCGGCGTTCTTCGATGCCGACGGCCTCGACGTCAGCCAGTACTTCGCCACCTCCAAAGACGGCACCGCGATCCCGTACTTCGTGGTGCGCCCGGCAAACGCCACCGGCGCCACACTGCTGGGCGGCTACGGCGGATTCGAGGTGGCGCGCACCCCGGGTTATGACGGCGTGCTGGGCCGGCTGTGGCTGGAGCGCGGCGGAACCTACGTGCTGGCCAACATCCGGGGCGGCGGCGAGTACGGGCCGGGCTGGCACACCCAGGCGATGCGCGCCGGACGGCACCTGGTGGCGGAGGATTTCGCTGCGGTGGCAACCGATCTGGTAGACCGCGGCATCACCCGTGTCGAGCAGCTCGGCGCGGTGGGCGGTTCCAATGGCGGGCTGCTGATGGGCATCATGCTCACCGCTTACCCACATCTATTCGGCGCACTGGTGTGCCAGGTGCCACTGCTGGACATGCGCCGCTACCACCTGCTGCTCGCCGGAGCGTCCTGGGTGGCCGAGTACGGCGACCCGGACGACCCCGACGAGTGGGACTTCATCAGTAAGTACTCGCCGTACCAGAACATTTCGGCCGATGCCGACTACCCGCCGGTGCTGATCACCACCTCCACCCGAGACGACCGGGTGCACCCGGGGCATGCCCGCAAGATGACAGCGGCACTGCAGGACGCCGGGCATCGGGTCTGGTACTACGAGAACATCGAAGGCGGGCACGGCGGCGCGGCCGACAACGCGCAGGCGGCGTTCAAGTCAGCGCTGAGCTTCTCATTCCTATGGCGGATGCTGGGCAAGCAAGGCTGACAACGCCGTTCACCCGGCCGCGGGCTTGGAAGTCAGGACTTGCGCAGGCCGCCGACCAGCGCGAGTCCCACCCCGACGAGCACCAACACCGCCCCCGTCGCCAGGGTCAGATTGAGCCACAGGTGCAGGCTGCCTTCGGCCACATCGGCCAGGGCATCGGCGATCCGGCGAATGTCGCCGGTCGCCTGGCGGAGCACCTGGTCAAGGAGGCGGCGCGCCACTTCGACACCCGACCAGCCGACCGCGCCCACCAGCAGCGCCGAAACGCCCAGGCTCGCCAAGGCCCTGCCGCGGTGACGTGCCGAGATCAGCGTCAGGATCGCGCACAGTCCGGCCATCGCGCCCAGTACGACGGTGAGCAACGGCCCCCATACCGCGAGTCGATGCAACCCTCCGGGACGCATCACCTCGGTGGACGTCGAGGTCAGCGGCACCGTCAACGAGGCGGGCAACGTAATGGGGTAGTCGGACAACAGCGACGCGAACGCGTCGTCCCGCAGCATCGGTATCACGTCGATCTCCCAGGGACCGGGATCGCCGACGTTGAGCAGCCACGCGTGCCCGTCCCGGTTGACCCGGACGAACTGCGCCGGAAACGACGGCCCGGCGGTGTATTGGCGGGCCGCCTGCCGTACCTCCGACGGGTCGATGTTGAAGCCGCTCCCCCGGATCAGCTGCACCGTCTGAGCGCTGAGTTCAGCCGCCACCGCGTCTTGTAGGGCCGGTTGAGCCGCGGCACGGGCCGCCAACCGCGCGTACCCGTCGGCATCGATGAGGTTGTACTGCGCCCACGCCGTCGGCAGCGCCACCGCAAGGGTTGCGGTGGCGAGCAGCCAGAACAGCGTCGCGGTGAAGACGCGCACTATTTCGCGGTGCGGCGCGGCCGCGCCAGCGCCAGCTTGGTGAGCATCCGGTTGGTTCGGGCCAGCGTCTTCAGCGAGTTGTGGTAGAAGTTTCCGCCCGCGCCGACGTTGGTGCGCGGCACGACGACGGTCTCCTGCCGACAGAACTTGCGGATGCCGTCCGCACCGCCGAAGCGCGCTCCGATGCCCGAGGTCTTCCAGCCACCCATCGGCGCCGTGGTGCACATCAGGTTCGAGATCACGTCGTTGACGTTCACCGCTCCGCAGTCCAGCTGCAGGGCAATGTCTTTGGCCCGCGCAACGTCACGAGAGAACACCGATGCGCTCAACCCGTAGGCGCTGTCGTTGGCGAGTCGGATCGCCTCGTCGACGCTGGCGACCTTCATGATCGGCAGGGTCGGACCGAAGGTCTCCTCGGTCATGCAGGCCATCGAGTGGTCGACGTCGACCAGCACGGTGGGCGGGTAGAAGCTGCCCGGACCGCCTGCACGTTCCCCGCCGGTCAATGCGCGCGCCCCGGCGGCCACCGCTTCCTTGACGTGGCGCTCGGTGATGGCGAGTTGCTGGTCGCTGATCAACGCCCCGAAGTGCTTGCCCTCGCCGGTGCCCATCTGTAGCGCCTCGACATCGCGAACGACCGCGGCGACGAACTTGTCATAGACGGGCTCCAGCACGTACACCCGCTCGACCGATACGCAGGTCTGCCCGGCGTTGAACATCGCGCCCCACACCGCGGCGTGCGCGGCCAGATCGATGTCGGCGTCCTCGCACACGATCATCGGGTCTTTGCCCCCGAGTTCGAGGCTGACCGGCACCAGCCGGCTGGCGGCCCGCTCGGCGACCTTGCGCCCGGTGGCGGTGGAGCCGGTGAACTGCACGTAGTCGCTAGAGTCGATCACCGCTTCGGCCACTTCGCGCGCACCCTGCACCACCGCGAAGACGTCCGGGGCGCCGGAGGCCAGCCAGCCCTGGCGCAGCACTTCCGCGGTGAGCGGAGTCTGCTCGGACGGCTTCAGCAGCACCGCGCAGCCGGCCGCCAACGCGCCGATGGCATCCATCAGCGCGTTGGCCACCGGGTAGTTCCACGGCGCGATCACGCCGACCACCGGCCGAGGCCGGAAATGGATGGCGATCTTCTTGATGCTCATCACCGGCAGCGGCGCCGGCCGGGTCTCCGGGGCCACCGCCTTCTCCATCACCTTGATCACGTACGACAGGATCATGATCAGCAGGGGCACCTCTTGCGCGGCGTCGGTGCTGGACTTGCCGGTCTCGGCGATCAGCAGCTTCTCGATCTCGTCCCGGTTGTCGCCGAGCCACAAGGCGAAACGGGCCAGGGCCTTGGCCCGGCCCTTGGCGCCGCGGTGTTCCCACTCCCGTTGCGCGGTGCGCAGCCCGGCCGCGATCTTTTCGACGTCAGCAGGGTCGGTCCACTGGACCTCGCCGGCAGTCTCCCCGGTGGCGGGGCTGAACACGGTTCCGGTGCCGGTGAAGGCGGCAACTGAGTTGGTGGCGGTCATGGCGCCATGCTAGTCCGAGCTGTGACCCGGATCGCACCGGGCCTCGACACGTGTCAAGTCTGGGGAGAACCCTGGCTCTTTATGCCCCGCAGGTACGCGGCCTGCCCCAGATGCTGCGCGCAGTCGTCGATAATGCTGACCAGCCGGACCCCCGCCGTCACCGGCGGATCCCAATGGGTGTCGACGACCCGAGCCAGCTCGTCGGCGGTGACGCCGTCGAGGTAGCCCAGAGTCAGCTGATGCACGTCGTGGTAATAGCCGGCCAGCAGGTCTGCCGGGGCATGAACCTTGGCGACATCGTCGGGGCTATGCCCATAGCCACTGTCATCGCGCGGCAGGTCCAGGCCGAACCGATCCACCCAGCCGTCCCGGGTCCACACCTGCTCGACGCCGGCTACCTGGGCAATCTGAATGTCCTGCACGCGCGCGCTGTGCCAGAGCAGCCAGGCGATGCTGTTGGCCTGCGCCGTCGGCCGATAGTCGGCCACCTCATCGGTGAGCCCGTCGGTCAGTTCGTCGGCGTGCTCGATCAACCGAGTAAAAGCGTCGCGGAGCAGCACCTGCAGAGCGGCGTTTGGGTCGTTCTCCGTCATACCGCCCGACGCTACGCCTGGTGGCAGACCGCCTCGACGTTGTTGCCGTCCGGATCGCGGACGAAGGCGCCGAAATAGCCGGGGTGGTACTCGGGCCACAGCCGCGGGGCGTGCAGCGACTCGGCACCCAGTTGCAGGGCGGTGTCGTAGAACGCCTGCACCTGCTCGGGGTCAGCGGCGCTGAACGCGACGTGGACCTCGCGGTTGGGGCCGGACGCATCGCCCGCCCCCGCGTCGGCGATCCAGAACGTCGGCTTTCCGTCTCGTCCGTAGCCGAGAGCCACACCGACATCCAGCTGCCGCGTGTAGCCCAGGACGCCAAGCACCGCGTCGTAAAACTCCTGCGATTTGGCGTAGTCAGTGCAGTTGATGCCCACGTGGTCGATCACGGAATACATCCTGGCATGAGGAACCGCGGGGTCGTAGATTAACGAGATGAGCCCCGACGTCGTGGTCCGCAACGGCACAATCGTCGACGGACTGGGCGGGCGGCCCTACGTCGGCGACGTTGCGGTCCGCGACGGCGTCATCACCCAGATCGGCGAGGTATCCGACGATTCTCACCACGTCATCGACGCCACCGGACTGCTGGTCACACCGGGATTCGTCGACCTGCACACGCACTACGACGGACAGTCCATCTGGTCTGATCGGCTCAATCCCTCCTCGGCGCATGGCGTGACGACGGCCCTGATGGGCAACTGCGGAGTGGGTTTCGCGCCGTGCCGGATCGGCGACCATGACGTGCTGGTGGATCTGATGGCCGGCGTCGAGGACATTCCCGGCGTGGTGATGACCGACGGGTTGCCGTGGACCTGGGAGACCTTTCCGCAGTTCATGGACGCCGTGGACAAGCGTCCGCGCGATATCGATGTCGCAGCGTTCCTGCCGCATTCACCGCTGCGTGTTTACGTGATGGGCCAGCGCGGTGTGGACCGCGAACCGGCTACCCCGGCAGATCTGGCACAGATGCGCCGCCTGGCCCAAGAGGCCGCCGAGGCTGGCGCACTGGGGTTCTCGTCGTCACGGTTGATGACCCACCGCACCAAGACCGGCACGCAGATCCCCAGCTATGACGCCTCCTACGCCGAGATCCTCGCGATCAGCCGCGGCCTGGCCGACGGCGGGGGTGGGCTGATCCAGTTCGTCCCGGATCTGCCCGAAGGCACCTACCAGCCTGTCCTGCAACAGGTTTTCGACGCGGCTACCGAAGCAGGACTGCCCGTCACGTTCAGCTTGCTGATCGGCAACGCCGGCGCACGGCTCTGGCGTGACGCGATGGACATGGTGGAGAAGGCCAACAGAGCCGGGGCCGCGATCACCGCGCAGATCTTTCCCCGCCCGATCGGACTGATGATCGGACTGGACCTGAGCATCCACCCGTTCGTGCTGTACCCGAGCTACCAGAACATCGCTCGCCTGCCGCTGGCGGAACGGGTCGCCGAGATGCGTAAACCGGAGATGCGGCAACGGATCCTGTCCGATGGTCCGACGATCGTTCCGACCAACCCGCTCGCCTACCTGGCCCAGTCCTGGGAGTGGACTTTCCCACTCGGTGACGACCCCGATTACGAACCGGAGCAATCGAAAAGCATTGCGGCACGGGCCAGAGCACGCGGTGTCTCCCCGATTGAGGAGGTCTATGACCGGCTGCTCGACGACGGCGGCCACGCGATCCTGCTCGATGCACTGGCCAATTTCGAGAACAATTCACTGGACACCGTCGGTGCTCTGATGCAGCGCGACGACGTCGTGCTGGGCTTGGGAGACGGCGGCGCGCACTACGGAATGATCTGCGACTCCAGCTTTCCCACCTATGTGCTGACCCATTGGGCCCGCGACCGCGCATCCGGACGACTCAGCATCGAGGCGGCGATCCGCGAACTGACGTCCACACCGGCCCGGATCGCCGGACTCGACGATCGGGGTCGCATCGAGGTGGGCTACAAGGCCGATCTCAACGTCATCGACCACCAGAACCTGCGGCTGCACAAGCCGGTGGTCACCTATGACCTCCCCGCCGGTGGACGCCGGTTGGATCAGACCGCCGACGGTTATGTCGCGACCATCGTCTCCGGCGAGATCATCGCCGAGAACGGCAAGCCGACCGCGGCCCGGCCCGGCAAGCTGGTGCGCGGCCGCCAACCCGCGCCGGCCTGACTGTCCGCGAAGTTCACCGGCGTACCGTCTGAAGTTGTGACTGAGCCCGCAGAGCCCAAATACACCCACGGCCACCACGAATCGGTATTGCGCGCCCACCGCACCCGCACGGCGGAGAACTCCGCGCCCTATCTGCTGGGATCGCTGGCGCCGGGCTTGCAGCTACTCGATGTCGGCTGCGGACCCGGAACCATCACGGCGGATCTGGCCGCCCTCGTGGCGCCGGGACGGGTGACCGCCATCGAGCCGGTCGGCGAGGCACTGGATCTGGCGCGCGCCTTCGCAGCCGAGCGAGGGCAGCACAACATCGACTTCGTGGTTGCCGATGTGCACGCTTTGCAGTTCCCCGACAACAGTTTTGACGTGGTACATGCCCATCAGGTACTGCAGCACGTTGCCGACCCGGTGACCGCGCTGACCGAGATGCGTCGGGTGTGCAAACCCGGCGGGGTGGTGGCCGTGCGCGACAGCGACTATGCGGCGTTCACCTGGTATCCGGCGTCGGCGGAGCTGGACGACTGGCTTCGGCTCTACCGTGACGCCGCGCGAGCCAACGGCGGCGAGCCCGACGCGGGCCGGCACCTGCTGGCCTGGGCGCATGCGGCCGGGTTCACCGACATCACCCCGACGACGAGCGCGACCTGTTACGGCACACCTACCGAGCGGGAGCACTGGGGCGGCATGTGGGCCGACCGGATCCTGCAATCGGCCATCGCCGAGCAACTGCTCGACAGTGGTGCCGCCGATCAGCCGAAGCTGCAGGCGATTTCGCAGGCTTGGCGAGACTGGGCTGCCCACCCCGACGGCTGGCTGGCCCTGTTGCACAGCCAGCTCCTGTGCCGGGTATGACTCCTTAGATCAGCCGGTTCGGTGGAGTGGAGCGCGCGACCAGTTCGGCGTCGCTGGTCACCGCGTCGCCCAGCACCTGGTCGATGCGCGCCAACAGTTCCTCGGGGATCCGCACACCGGCGGCCTTGACGTTCTCGGTCACCTGTTCCGGGCGCGACGCCCCGACCAGGGCGGCGGCGACGTTGTCGTTCTGCAGCACCCAGGCGATCGCCAACTGCGCCGTGGTCAGGTCCAGCTCCGCGGCGATCGGCGCCAGCTGCTGGACCCGGGTCAACACATCGTCGGTCATGAACCGTTTGATGAAGTTCGCGCCGCCCTTCTCGTCGGTGGCCCGCGACCCGGCCGGCGGCGGCTGGCCCGGCAGGTATTTGCCGGACAACACGCCCTGGGCCATCGGCGACCAGACGATCTGGCTCAGGCCGAGTTCGGCGCAGGTCGGGACCACCTCGGGTTCGATGATCCGCCACAGCATGGAGTACTGCGGTTGGCTGGAGATCAGCGATATGCCGAGCTGGCGGGCCATTCCGTGGGCTTGGCGGATCTGGTCGGCGGTCCACTCGCTGACACCGATGTAGAGCGCCTTGCCCGCCCGGACGATGTCGGCGAAGGCCTGCATGGTCTCTTCCAGCGGGGTGAAGGAGTCATAGCGGTGCGCTTGGTACAGGTCGACGTAGTCGGTCCCCAGCCGGCGCAGCGAGCCGTCGATGGCCTCCATCATGTGCTTGCGGGACAAGCCGGTGTCGTTGCGGCCCAACGGGGCCGGCCCGACCGGCCAGTACACCTTGGTGAAGATCTCCAGCGATTCACGCCGGCGTCCCTTCAGCGCGGCGCCCAGCACCTCCTCGGCGCGCCCGTTCGCATACACGTCGGCCGTGTCGAAGGTGGTGATTCCGGCATCGAGCGCGGCGTGCACGCACGCGGTGGCGACGTCGTTTTCGACCTGTGAACCATGGGTGAGCCAGTTGCCGTAGGTGATTTCGGAGATCTGCAGGCCGGAGTTGCCCAGGTAGCGAAAGTCCATAACGCCATCATGGCTCACGACACTGGGACGTGTCTCCTGTCGGATCACTATCCTGGACACCATGGCCCGCTCCGTCGACCTCGCGCGCCTGGCCGAGCTGCTGCGCGGTTATCGGTTCGCGTTCTTGGTCACCGTCGGTGACGACTACCGGGTCCGCACCACCGCGATCACCCCGAGTTTCGACGGCACCCGGCTGAACATCGGGCCGGTGGGGTCGCACGGCCGGGCGAACCTGTCGAGCCGGACCGCCGTCAGCCTGGTCTGGCCCGCCCGCGACGTCGGCGAATACTCGTTGCTCGTCGACGGCCAGGCCGAGCTTCCCGAGGATCCGGCCGGCCCGGTGCTGGTGACCCCGACCAAGGCGCTGCTGCACCGGCCGGTGTTCGAACCCGGCACCCAGCGGGCGGTCGGCACCGCCCATGACTGCGTGCAGCTCAAGGCAGATTGACAGCCAGCGGGTTTAGTGTCGAATTCATGAGTTCTCCTGTGGATTTCGATCGACTTACCGAGAAGCTGGCGGGCCGCGACTACGCCTACCTGATCACCGTCGACGGTGAGAATCGTCCGCATCCGGTGCCGGTGATGCCGGTGCTGCGTGGCGACACCGTGCACATCGGTGCGCTGGGCGGTCGGCGCAGCCGGGCGAATCTGGCGCGTACCGCGGAGGTGACCGTGATGTGGCCACCCCCGGTTCCGGGCGGCTACACCGTGATCGTCGACGGCACGGCGCAGGTGTCCGATGTCGGTGAGCTGGCCGCTGTGACGATCTCCCCCACCCGTGCTGTGTTGATCCGGGTCGCCACGCCCGAATCACCGGGCGAGACACCCTGTTACAGCGATTGCGTCGACCTCAAGGTCAGTCCGCAGGGAGCCTGAGCGGTCGCCCGGCCACCATCAGCACGACCTCCTCGGAGACGCCGGCGATCCGCGCGTTGAGCACTCCCAGCAGGTCGCGGAACAGCCGTCCCGACGCGGTGGCTGGGACTACCCCGCTGCCCACCTCGTTGCTCACCGCCACCACCGGAGCCGGGCAGGCCTGCCAGGCCGACACCAGCTCGTCAATATCGGCCGAGACGGCGTCCAATCCGTCGCCGCCGTCCCATACCTGGTGCAGATCCATCCGCGCGGTGAGCCAGGTGCCGAGGCAGTCCAGCAGCAGGGCGTGGGGCGCTGACCGCAGTTCCTCGGCGACATCGGTGGTCTCGACGGTGCGCCAGGAGTCGGGCCGCCGCGCTCGGTGCAGCCGCACCCGCTCTGCCCATTCCGGATCGCCCTCGCGTACTCCGCCGGTGGCCAAATACGTCACTGTCGATTCTCCGGCCAGTAGCGCCTCGGCGTGGGCGGACTTGCCGGAGCGCGCTCCGCCCAGCACCAGGGTGCGGGTGGCACCATCGCCTGCTGCACCCACTCGCACCACCTCACCGTCACGCCCCGGTCGGGCGCCTGAATCTGACAGTACGGCAGTCAATTCCGGCTCGGAAGGATTGTGGTGGCTCAGGTGTACCGCGATGACGTCGGTGGTGTCGGTGACGGCGCCACAGTCACGTAGCCGCGCCACTGTTGCCGCAAACGCCGGCAGGTCATGGTGTTCGGTGCCGTGCTCGGTGTAGGTCCCGAACGTCTCCTCCAGAAACAGCGCGTCGTAGCCGGCTCCGGCCACCGCGGCGTCTGTCTCCTCGGACAGCGGCCCGGTATCGGTGGCCCACAAGATCCGGCCGCCAACCGATGCCAGGTCGTAAAGCACTGCGTCACCGCCTATGTCGGCGCCGTGGGCGGCGGCCAACACCCGCACGTCGTAGTCACCGAGCCGAATCCGGTCACCGGCCCGCACGGTCACGAATCGGACTGGATCGTCGGGTCCGACCCAGTGCCGGCACTGGTCGATAGCGCTGGGCGGCCCGACCACATCCAGGGGCTCGCTGGCCCCGGCCCACATCCGCATGAGCAGCGCCATCGGCCCGACATGGTCCCAGTGGCCATGCGTGAACAGGGCGTGGCGCACCGAAGCCAGCGGTCGTCCGAAGCGCGCCGCCGCACGCGGCGCCTCCGGGCCGCAGTCCAGCAGCAGCACATCGTCGACCAGCGCGGCGGTCTGGCCGCGAACCTGCGTCGCCGAGGAGGTGCAGGACGCGCAGGAGCAGAACGGATTCGGCCAGCCGTCGGCGCTGCCGGTGCCCAGCAGCAGGATCTCCATGCACCCATCCTCGCGCACGGGCGGCACAGGTACGAAAAAGCCCGGCCCCCACCGCGGGGAGCCGGGCTCTTTCGTGCAACCAGACTTAGAAGTCCATGCCGCCCATGCCACCGGTCGGGTCGCCCGCGGGTGCGGCCGCCTTCTCCGGCTTGTCGGCGACAACGGCCTCGGTGGTCAGGAACAGTGCCGCGATGGACGCCGCGTTCTGCAGCGCCGAGCGGGTCACCTTCACCGGGTCGGCAACGCCGGCCTTGAGCAGGTCCTCGTACTCGCCAGAGGCGGCGTTGAGGCCGGTGCCCGAGGCGGAGTTGGTGACCTTCTCGGCGACAACGCCGGGCTCCAGGCCCGCGTTGAAGGCGATCTGCTTCAGCGGAGCCGACAGCGCGACACGCACGATGTTGGCACCGGTCGCCTCGTCACCCTCGAGCTTGAGCTCGTCGAGCGACGGAGCGGCCTGCAGCAGCGCCACGCCACCACCGGCGACGATGCCCTCCTCGACGGCGGCCTTGGCGTTACGCACGGCGTCCTCGATGCGGTGCTTGCGCTCCTTGAGCTCCACCTCGGTGGCAGCCCCGGCCTTGATCACCGCAACGCCGCCGGCCAGCTTGGCCAGGCGCTCCTGCAGCTTCTCGCGGTCGTAGTCGGAGTCGCTGTTCTCGATCTCGGCGCGGATCTGGGCCACCCGACCGGCGATGGCGTCGGAGTCACCCGAGCCCTCGACGATGGTGGTCTCATCCTTGGTGATGACGACCTTGCGGGCGGTGCCCAGCAGGGCGACGTCGGCGCTCTCCAGCGACAGGCCGACCTCTTCGCTGATGACCTGGCCACCGGTGAGGATCGCCATGTCCTGCAGCATCGCCTTGCGACGGTCACCGAAGCCCGGAGCCTTGACGGCAACGGACTTGAAGGTGCCGCGGATCTTGTTCACGACCAGGGTCGACAGGGCCTCGCCCTCGACGTCCTCGGCGATGATCAGCAGCGGCTTGCCGGACTGGATGACCTTCTCCAGCAAGGGCAGCAGGTCCTTGACGGTCGAGATCTTGGAGCTGACCAGCAGGATGTAGGGGTCCTCCAGGACGGCTTCCTGACGCTCGGCGTCGGTGACGAAGTAGCCCGAGATGTAGCCCTTGTCGAAGCGCATGCCCTCGGTGAGCTCCAGCTGCAGCCCGAAGGTGTTCGACTCCTCGACGGTGATGACACCTTCGTTGCCGACCTTGTCCATGGCCTCGGCGATCAGGTCACCGATGGTCTGGTCGCCCGCGGAGATACCGGCGGTAGCCGCGATCTGCTCCTTGGTCTCGACCTCCTTGGCCGTTGCGAGGAGACCTTCCGTGATCTTCTCCACGGCCTTCTCGATGCCGCGCTTCAGACCCAGCGGGTTGGCGCCGGCGGCCACGTTGCGCAGGCCTTCCTTGACCAGGGCCTGGGCCAGCACGGTGGCGGTGGTGGTGCCGTCACCCGCGACGTCGTCAGTCTTCTTGGCGACCTCTTTGACCAGCTCGGCGCCGATCTTCTCGTACGGGTCCTCCAGCTCGATCTCCTTGGCGATGGACACACCATCGTTGGTGATCGTGGGGGCGCCCCACTTCTTCTCCAGGACGACGTTGCGGCCCTTGGGGCCCAGCGTCACCTTGACCGCGTCGGCGAGGGCGTTCAGGCCCCGCTCGAGGCCGCGACGGGCCTCTTCGTCATACGCAATTTGCTTAGCCATTGCGAAGTGATTCCTCCGGTTAGGGGGTGCACGTCTTGTCGGCCGGGTGCAGTGCCCGCGACGGACGGCTGTGGGTGTGCTCCGCAGGTGCGGCCCTGTGCCTCACCGTCCCGACCTAGCACTCGCTGGTCGCGAGTGCCAACGTCATTTTTAGCACTCGCCTATGGAGAGTGCAAGGTCAAGAGGTCCGGTCATTGGGGAGCTGACCGGGGCTCACGCCACGTCGAGCAGCTGCTCGTAGAAGCCGCCGAACCCGCGGGTCCGGTTCACCAGGTGCACCTCCAGGATCCAGTGACAGACCCGGCCGGTGGGGTCGGTTCGGCGCATCGGCGCGTCGGACCCGGGCGCGACGTAGAACCGGGCGTCGTCACCGGAGATCTTCTTGTGCGGAAACTCCCCGAGCAGGTGCCCGGCGATGGGAGCGCCGAACTCGAAGCCCGCGTCCCGGGCCAGGCCGACGACGTGGTCGAACAGCTGCGCGCCGGTGATCTCGGCGTGTGCCTCGAAGAAGGCGCGACCCGCGCGCCACACCCCAGGTAGCGCGTCGCGCAGCGCCAGCTTGTCCGGGTCTTCGCCGAGCACGAAGGTGCGACCGAAATCGGCCTCCCACTCCTCGAAGATCGGCCCCAGATCGAGGTAGGCGATGTCGTCGTCGGCCATGACTCGGTCGGGCGGATCGGCGTGGAACGGCAGCAGGCTGTTCTCCCCTGCCCGCACCACCCGCCGATGCCAGTGCCTCGTCACCCCGAACATGTCGGCGGCCAGATCCCGGATCTCATCAGAGAGCTGCCGCTCGCCGACCCCGGGCCGGACCATCCCGCGGCGTTCGATCTCGTCGAACAGTGCGACGGCCTTGGCCTGCGCGTCGCGAAGCCGCTCGACACGGACGGATTCCGGCTCGCGCGGGGTGGACACGCCAGCGATCCTATCGGCTTGCCCTAGACTGCATCTCGATCAGATAGGAGACCGGGTGCGGGCTGAAGCAGCGCCCAGCACCCGGGCTTTGCGGGGCTGGCAACGCCGGGCTCTGGTGCGCTATCTAACAGCCAAGCCGCGAGATTTCCTGATGGTGGCCACCCCCGGCGCCGGTAAGACGACGTTCGCGCTGCGCATCGTGGCCGAACTGCTCGCCGACCGCACCGTCGAGCGCATCACCATCGTGGTGCCCACCGAACACCTCAAGGTGCAGTGGGCCTCGGCCGCCGCCTCCCACGGCATCGCGCTAGATCCCCGGTTTTCCAACTCCGACTCGCAGACCAGCTCGGAGTACCACGGCGTCGTCGTCACCTACGCGCAGGTCGCCAGCCACCCCAGCCGGCACCGGGTGCGTACCGAGGCCGCGAAAACCCTGGTGATCTTCGACGAGATCCACCACGGCGGCGACGCCAAAAGCTGGGGCGACGGCATCCGCGAGGCATTCGACGACGCCACCCGCCGGCTGGCGCTGACCGGGACCCCGTTCCGCAGCGACGACAGCCCCATCCCCTTCGTCAACTACGAACCCGACGGCGCCGGCCACCTGCGCTCGGTGGCCGACGACAGCTACGGCTACACCGACGCGCTGGCCGACGGCGTGGTGCGCCCGGTGGTGTTCATGGCCTACTCGGGCGAGGCTCGCTGGCGCGACAGCGCCGGGGAGGAGCACGCGGCCCGACTCGGCGAGCCTTTGACCGCCGAGCACACCACCCGGGCATGGCGCACCGCGCTGGACCCGGCCGGGGAATGGATGCCGGCGGTGATCACCGCCGCGGACACTCGGCTGCGCCAGCTGCGCGAGGGCGGCATGGCCGATGCGGGCGGCATGATCATCGCCACCGACCAGAAGGCGGCGCGCGCCTACGCGGTGCTGCTCAAACGGCACACCGGCGAGGAACCCACCGTGGTGCTCTCCGACGATCCCAGCGCGTCGGACAAGATCGCCCAGTTCTCCGCGGCCACCAGCAAGTGGCTGGTGGCGGTGCGGATGGTGTCCGAGGGCGTTGACGTGCCGCGGCTGGCGGTCGGGGTCTACGCCACCAGTGCCTCTACCCCGTTGTTCTTCGCGCAGGCGATCGGCCGGTTCGTGCGGTCCCGGCGGCCCGGCGAGACCGCCAGCATCTTCTTGCCGTCGGTGCCGTCGCTGCTGGGTCTGGCCAGCGAGCTGGAGCAGCAGCGCAACCACGTGTTGGGCAAGCCGCACCGGGAATCCGAACGCGACGAGTTCGAGGAGGCCGCGCGCCGGCGCGACGAGCCCTCCGAGATGGAGAACAAGTTCGAGTCGCTGGGGGCCGACGCCGAGCTGGACCAGGTGATCTTCGACGGCGCCTCGTTCGGCACCGCGACCCCGGCCGGCAGCGAGGAGGAGGCCGACTACCTCGGCATCCCCGGGCTGCTCGACGCCGACCAGATGCGGGATCTGTTGCGGCGCAGGCAGGAAGAACAGCTGGACCGGCGGTCCAAGGCGGTCAACGACGGTGGGATTCCAGTGCCGGTGACCACCCACGGGCAGCTGCGCGAACTGCGTCATGAACTCAACGCGCTGGTGTCGGCGGCCCACCATCGCCTCGGCAAGCCACATGGCTGGATTCATAACGAGCTGCGCCGGCGTTGCGGCGGCCCCCCGGTGGCGGCCGCGACCTCGGATCAGCTGCGGGCGCGGATCGTCGCCATTCGGCAGCTCAATCGCGAGTCGTAGCCCGTCTGGTTCCGCCCCCGTCCCGCCGAGTGTGCGGTTTGGTTGCCGACTCGCTGAATATTGCCGAGCAAACCGCACAGTCGACGAAAACGTGCGGCCGAGGTTCAGCCCTGTCGAGTCCAGGCGCTGCCCGCCACCCACGGGGACGCCTGTGCGGCCACCGACCAGGCCCACTCGGCCGGCACGTCGATCACCCGGTACGCCTTGACGCCCGCGGCGGTCGCCGCGACCAGGGTGGCCACCCCGACGCGGCGCTGAAACCAGCTCTGGCGCACGGTCCAGCCGACGATGCCGGCGGTTTCGATGCAGTAGCGGCGCTGCTCCCAACTGCCGGTGCGGGCCGTCAGCCAGTGCGCGTCGACGCGATGCCCCAGGGCGCGCACCCGGTCGACGGCCAGCAGCGCGGCGCCCAGGATCATCGCCGCGCAGGCCGGCCAGCACCACTGCGGTAGCTCAACGAACGCCGCCGCGATCCCCAGCCCGGCCCCGGCGGCCACCGGCAGCAGCAGCGCCCGAGTCCAGCGTCGGCGGGCCGCCGCCGGACCGTGCTTGCGCAGCGGGCCGGTGACCACCACGGGGTCGGCGACCAACCCGGTCAAGACACCCTCCGCGGTGGCCCGCGGGCAGGGCGGCAGCAGGATCGACGACTCACCTTCCCTGTTGACCCCGGTCATTGCCGCGTCCAGCCGCGCGCCGCCGAACAACCGCACCAGCAGCGGCCGGCGCAGCGTTCCGCCGCGCAACCGGCGCATGTCGTAGTTGTGTTCGCGCACCCGCAGCAGGCCGTAGCTCAATGCCAGGACGTCACCGCCCGCCCCAGAGCTGCGGGACAACACCAGATTTCCGTACGTCACCAGCGAGCGCAGCACCGCCAGCAGCATGGAGACCACCACCAGCAGGGCAGCGATCAGCGTCAGGCTCTGCTGGACACCGAACTGCTCAGTGGCCTCGAGCCAGGATCGGCTCACCGGCGAATCCTCCAGCGCCGCCCACACTCCGCTCTGATACAGCGCACCCACCGCGGCCCCGACCATCACCAGCCCGGACAGGCTCAGCGGGCTGTAGCGCAACCACGACGGCCGCCACCGCGCCAGCACCGTCGCTGGGGCGGGCGCCGATCCGGTGGCAGCCTGCGCGGTTTGCCCGGTGTGGGACAGCAACGTCGCCCGCAGTCGAGGGACCTCGCTGCTCTCGACCGCGTTGAGCTCGAAGGCGCTATCCGCGGCGGCATGCTGACCCGTGCTGACTCGCAACACCGTCAGTCCCAGCATCCGATGCAACAGCCGGGCGTCGGTCTCCACCGAGCGAATCCGGTTGCGGGGCACCGAGAGCACCTTGCGGCGCAACAGCCCGGAGCGCAGCTCGACCTGGCCGGTCTCGGGGTCGGGCTCGATGCGGTAGGTGGTGGTGAACCAGCGCGTCACACCGACCACGGCGATCACCGACACCACCGCCAGCACCCAGGGCCGGTTATCGGTCGCCGAACCGAACACCACCACCGCGATCAGCAGCGGCAGTTCGCGCAGCACTTCGTGCAACGGGTGTACCAGCAGCATCCGGGGGCTGAGCCGATGCCAGGCCGGCTCCGCGGTACTCACGTGGCGTCCTCAACACCCAGCGCCGCGATGTCGGTCAGTTGGGCCACGATGCGGTCGGCGACGGCGGCATCCAGTGCCACGATGTGCACCGCGCCGGCCGACGAGGCGGTGGTGACCCGCACATTGGCCAGCCCCAGCAGACGGTCCACCGGGCCCCGGTAGGTGTCGACGGTCTGGACCCGCGAGATCGGCGCGATCCGGCGCTCCTGCACCAACCACCCGGTGCGGGTGTAGACCGCCTGGTCACTGACGTCCCACCGGTGTACCCGGTAGCGCCACAGCGGCGCGATCACCGCCGACACCAGCAGCCCCACTGCGGTCACCGCGAGGGCAGCGCCGTGCAGCCAGGCCAGCCGCTCGTCGGCTATCGCCCAACCCACCTGCAACAGCGCCAGAAACAACCAGGGCACCGCACCGACCAGTGCCCAGACCAACGGCGCTCGGGAGCTGGGCGGATTGGTGGGATCGACCAGGCTGATCGCCGGGGACCCGTCTGCGTGCTGCGCCATGTAGGAGAGGATGTCAGGACCCAAGCCCCGCCGCACCGTCGACCGCACGACCGGCGAAAAACCATCCGGCGCACGATGCGTCACGTGAGTATCGTTTGTCACATGAGTAGCCGGGATAAGTGGGCTGCGGAAGACGTGCCGGATCAAACCGGCCGCGTCGCGGTAATCACCGGCTCCAACACCGGAATCGGTTATCACACCGCGGAGATACTCGCCGGGCGCGGCGCGTTGGTGGTGCTGGCGGTGCGCGACCTTGAGAAGGGTGACGCCGCGGCGAAACGGATCCACAGCGCCAGCCCGCAGGCACGCGTCGAGGTACAGGAACTCGATCTCAGCTCGCTCGCGTCGGTCCGCGAAGCCGCCGAGGCCATAAGCACCACCCATTCCCGCATCGATCTGCTGATCAACAACGCCGGCGTCATGTACACCCCTAAACAGCGCACCGACGACGGCTTCGAGCTGCAGTTCGGTGTCAACCATCTGGGGCACTTCGCGCTGACCGGCCTGCTGCTGCCGCGGATGATGCGGGTAAAGGGGTCTCGCGTGGTGACGGTCAGCAGCATGGCGCACCGCATCATGGCCGCGATCCACTTCGACGACCTGCAGTGGGAGCACGGCTACAACCGGATCTCCGCCTATGGGCAGTCCAAGCTGGCCAACTTGATGTTCACCTACGAACTGCAGCGCCGACTGGCCGCCAAACGCCGCTCAACCATCGCCGTCGCCGCGCACCCCGGCACCGCCAACACCGAACTGAACCGGCACCTGCCGCCCTTACTGCGTCCCGCGGACCGCTTGCTGATGCCCCTGGTCGTGCAGAGCGCAGCGATGGGCGCGTTGCCCACGCTGCGTGCCGCGACCGACCCAGAGGTGACTGGTGGGCAGTACTACGGTCCGAGCGGCATCGGTGAGCAGCGCGGATATCCCAAGCTGGTGGACGCCAGCAAGCAGGCGCACGAAGTCGAGTTGCAGCAGCGGTTATGGGCGGTCTCGCAGGAGCTGACAGGAATCACCTTCCCGGTCTGAGTCAGACTGTCGGGATGCGATCCGTCGAAGAGCACCAACGGGCCGTCACCGACCTGATCCAGCCCCGACCACCGGTCACGGTCGCACTGGCCGATGCCGAGGGACTGGTACTGGCCGCGGACGTGATCGCACCGATCTCGCTGCCGGTCTTCGACAACTCCGGGATGGACGGCTATGCCGTGCTCGCCGACGACATCGCCAATGCGACACCCGAAGCGCCGGTGAGTTTGCCTGTTACCGAAGACATTCCGGCCGGACGGACCGATATTCCCACGCTGACACCGGGCACCGCACACCGGATCATGACCGGGGCACCGATCCCGTACGGCGCCGACGGGGTGATTCCCGTCGAGGCCACCGACGGCGGCGTCGACGTGGTCCAGATCAACGCCGCCACCGCCAAGGGCCGCCACATCCGTCGGGCCGGTGGCGATGTCGCCGAGGGCGCCACCGTGCTCTGGGCGGGGCAACCCGTCAGTGCGCCGGCGGCAGGCCTGGCCTCGGCGCTGGGTCTGGCCGAGCTGACGGTGCGGCCCCGGCAACGCGTGCTGGTGATCTCCACCGGTTCCGAACTGATCAAACCCGGCACTCCGCTGGCACCCGGCCAGATCTATGAGTCCAACGGGGTGATGCTGTCGGCCGCGGTACGTGACGCCGGTGCAGAGGTGGTGGCCGCCGTGACGGTCGCCGACGACACTGCCGCGTTCACCGACGCCCTCGACCGCTACGGCGTACGGGACGGGGCGGTGGATCTGGTGATCACCAGCGGCGGAGTCAGCGCGGGCGCCTACGAGGTGGTCAAGGACGTCTTCGGCCGCGACGGCGACCAGGGCGTGCACTTCGTCAAGGTGGCGATGCAGCCTGGGATGCCGCAGGGCATCGGCCGCGTCGGCTCGCCTGGGTCCGGAGCGGCCATCATCACGCTGCCGGGCAACCCGGTCAGCGCCCAGGTGTCCTTCGAGGTCTTCGTCCGGCCCGCGCTGCGCCGCGCCATGGGTCTGGCCAAGCCGGATCGCCCGCGCCGCACCGCGGTACTGAGCGAGAAACTGGTCTCACCGGCCGGCAAGCGGCAGTTCCGGCGCGGGCTGCTCGACTACGAAACCGGGACGGTCACCAACTATGGGCCGCCGGCTTCGCACCATCTGCGCTACCTGGCTTCGGCCAACTGCCTCCTGGACATCGCCGACGAGGTGACCGAGCTGCCGGTGGGCACCGAGGTAGAGGTCTGGGACCTCACCGGGTAGATACGGCGGTTCACGAGGCTCGACGAAGGAGAGCCGAAGCTGGGACCGCCGCATAGAGACGGCAGCTTCTAAGATGGCCCAATGGCCAGACGCCCCCGCGCAGCAGATGATCCCGGCGGTCTTCGGCACCTGATCGAGCTAGTGCGCTCGACGGTGCCGCCGATGCACAGCGCCGGGCTGCCGTTCGTCGGCAGTGCGCTGGGCGTGGCGCTGCTGGGCCGCAAGCAGCCTTGGCTGCGCGGCGCCGGGTTGCTGGCTGCGGGCGCCTGCGCCGGGTTCTTCCGGCATCCACACCGGGTGCCACCGACCCGTCCCGGTGTGGTGGTGGCCCCCGCCGATGGCGTGGTCTGCCTGGTCGACTCGGCACCGCCACCACCGGAGCTGGATCTCCCCGATACGCCGTTGCCGCGGGTGAGCATCTTCATGTCGGTGTTCGACGCGCACGTGCAGCGGGCTCCGGTCGGCGGTGAGGTGATCGAGGTGCTGCACCGGGCCGGCCGGTTCGGGTCCGCCGACCGCGCCGAAGCCGCCGAAGCCAACGAGCGCAACAGTGTGCGGATCCGCACCGCCGACGGCGCCGAGGTGATCGCCGTGCAGGTCGCCGGGCTGGTGGCGCGGCGGATTCTCTGCGAAACCCGGCCCGGGGATCATCTGGCGATCGGCGATACCTACGGCTTGATCCGCTTCGGTTCACGCCTCGACGTCTACCTGCCGGTCGGGACGCAGCCGCTGGTCGGCGTCGGCCAGCGCATGGTCGCCGGCGAGACCGTCCTGGCCGACCTGTCATGACCACTCCTGCCCAGCAGGCCCGCAGCCGGGGCCCGGTGGGCCTGCACATTCTGCCCAGTTCCATGACGGTGCTGGCGATCTGCGCCGGACTGACCTCGATCAAGTACGCGCTGGATGGGCAGCCGCACCTCGCGATGGCCCTGATCGCCGCCGCCGCCATCCTCGACGGCCTGGACGGCCGGGTGGCACGCATCCTGGACGCGGAGTCGCGGATGGGCGCCGAGATCGATTCGCTGGCCGACGCCGTCGACTTCGGCGTGGCTCCCGCGGTGGTGATCTATGTGACGCTGCTATCGACGCAGCCGGCGGGCTGGATCGTGGTGCTGCTGTATGCGGTGTGCGTGGTGCTGCGGCTGGCCCGGTTCAACACCCTGCTCGACGACGCCACCCTGCCGGCCTACACCCGGGAGTTCTTCGTCGGTATGCCCGCCCCGGCCGGTGCCATCACACTGATGGGCCTGTTGGCCGCCAAGCTGGAGTTCGGCGACGGATGGTGGACGTCGCAGTGGTTCACCTGCATCTGGGTGGTGGGCACGTCGATGCTGTTGGTCAGCCGAATTCCGATGCGCAAGATGCACGCCGTCTCGGTACCGCCGCACCTGGCCGCCGTGCTGCTGGCGGTGCTGGCGCTGGTGGCCGCGGCGGCGTTCCTGTTCCCCTACGTACTGGTGCTGGTGCTGATCGGGACCTACCTGTGCACCATTCCGTTCTCGGTCCGCAGCCAGCGCTGGGTTGCCGCACACCCGGAGGCGTGGGAAGACGCCCCCAAGGAGCGCCGGGCCGCGCGGCGGGCGATCCGCCGTGCGCAGCCGAGCCGCCGTCCCGGCGTGCGGCGGGGCATCCGTCGGCCCAGTGGGCAGTCGATGGCCCGGTTGCGGCTGCGCAAGCCGGGTCGGTAGCGGCGCGGTTATCGGCCGCAGTAGTCCTGCGTCGCCGATGCCAACGCGCGCCGGTAGAACTCGTCGAGCTGGCGTGCGTCGCTGACGGTTCGGATTGCCTCGCCGAGTTCCCCGGCGCAATCCGGTGAATGCAGCAACTCCCACCGCTGGCCGATCTGGGCCAGCATGACCTGGTTGAAGCCGTCGATGCGCGCCCGTGAGGCCGCCAGTTCGGGCGCGGTGGACGGGGCCGCCGCCGGGTCCAGCTTCCATTGAGCGAACCGGTAGTGCTCGGCGGCTTCGGTCGCAGTGATCTGGTCGGCGAAGATCCGCCGCACGTAGTCGGGGGCGAGGTCTTTCGCGGCGGCCTCAGCGGCCAGTTTCGCCAGCTGCTGCCCGACCCGAGCCGGGTCCTCGATGGCGCCGCCGGTCTGCCATTTGATCGCCGCCACGTCGTCGGCAACCTGCAGCCGCTGCGCGGCGGCGTCCACCAGGTCGGACAACGGGGACGCACCGTCGGCCCTGGCCGGGACCGGAACGGTCAGCAGGGTGATTGCACAGATCATCGAAATCGGCACGCCGGACCGCATGGCTCTATTCAAACCTTCGCCGGCGATCCGCCTGTTACCGGGGAGGCCGCCCGGTGCTATGCCGATAATGGCCGGGTGGGTTCCACGCAAGAGCGCGAAGAAGACCGCCGGGTCGACACCTCCCGGCACCTGACGCTGATCGCCCGACTCAACACTTCTGCTGTCGATGCCCGCCGAGGCGTGGTTCGATTGCACCCCGAAGCCGTTGCCGCCCTGGGCATCCGGGAGTGGGATGCGGTCTCGCTGACCGGTTCGCGCACGACGTCGGCGGTGGCGGGGCTGACCGGACCGGAGGCCCCAACCGGTGTGGCGCTGCTCGACGACGTGACGCTGTCCAACGCCGGCTTACGCGACGGCACGCAGGTCGTCGTGGCCGCGGTGACCGTCTACGGCGCCCGGTCGGTGACGCTGAGCGGGTCAGCCCTGACCTCCCAGACGTTGTCGCCCACCACGTTGCGTCAGGCGTTGCTGGGCAAGGTGATGACTGTCGGCGACGCGGTCTCCCTGCTGCCGCGCGACCTCGGGCCCGGCACGTCCACCTCGGCGGCCACCACCGCATTGGCGTCGGCAGTCGGTATCAGCTGGACCTCGGAATTGTTGACGGTCACCGGCGTGGATCCGGCCGGGCCGGTCAGCGTGCAGCCCAACTCGCTGGTCACCTTTGGCAGCGCCCCCACCACCCCGGTGACGACGATCGCCAAGCAGCCCGTCCCGGCCCGCATCGCCATCGACGAGCTCAAGGGCTGCGAGGCCCAAGCCGCCAAGCTCGCCGAGTGGCTCAAACTCGCGCTCGATGAACCGCAGCTGTTGAGAACCCTGCGTGCGGGAACGAATCTCGGCGTGCTGGTGTCCGGGCCGGCCGGGGTGGGTAAGACGACCCTGGTCCGGGCGGTGTGCGAAGGCCGCCGGCTCATCGAGTTGGACGGACCCGAGATCGGGGCGCTGGCCGCCGATGAGCGGCTGGCCGCAGTGCGTTCGGCGGCGACGCAGGTCTGTGACGGCGGCGGGGTGCTGTTGATCGCCGATGTCGACACGCTGCTGCCGGAGCCGTCGGAGCCGGTCGCAACCCTGATCCTCGCCGAACTGCGCAGCGTGGTGGCCACCGAGGGAGTGGCGTTCATCGCGACCTCGGCGCTTCCAGACCATGTCGATCCCCGACTGCGGGGGCCCGAACTGTGCGATCGCGAGATCCGGCTGAGTCTGCCCGACGGCGCGACTCGGGCTGCACTGCTGGCCACCCTGCTCATCTCGGTTCCCACCGCGGAGCTGACGCTGGGTGAGATCGCCGACCGCACACCGGGTTTCGTGGCCGCAGATCTGGCCGCACTGGTTCGCGAGGCGGCGCTGCGGGCGGCGTCGCGGGCCAGCGACAACGATGAGGAACCCAAGCTCACCCAGGAAGACCTGGTCGGAGCGCTCAGCGTGATCCGGCCGCTGTCACGCTCGGCGGCCGCGGAGGTGTCGGTCGGCTCAGTCACCCTCGACGACGTCGGCGACATGGTCGCCACCAAGCAGGCACTGACCGAAGCGGTGCTGTGGCCGTTGCAGCACCCGGACACGTTCACCCGCCTGGGTGTCGATCCGCCGCACGGGGTGCTGCTCTACGGCCCTCCCGGCTGCGGCAAGACCTTCGTGGTGCGCGCCCTGGCCGGGTCCGGTCGCGTCAGCGTCCATTCGGTCAAAGGCGCGGAGCTGATGGACAAATGGGTGGGCAGCAGTGAACGAGCGGTGCGGGACCTGTTCCAGCGCGCCCGCGACTCGGCGCCATCGCTGGTGTTCCTCGACGAGATCGACGCCCTGGCACCGCGGCGTGGGCAAAGCTTCGATTCCGGGGTCACCGACCGGGTGGTGGCCGCGCTGCTCACCGAGCTCGACGGCGTCAATCCGCTGCGCGACGTGGTGGTGGTCGGTGCCACCAACCGCCCCGAGCTGATCGACCCGGCGCTGACCCGCCCGGGCCGGCTGGAGAAGCTGGTATTCGTCGAACCGCCGGATGCCGATGCGCGCCGGCAGATCCTGCGGGTGTCCGGCAAATCCGTTCCGCTGCATGACGACGTCGACCTCGACGCGCTGGCCGCGGACCTGGAGGGTTACAGCGCCGCGGACTGCGTGGCGCTGCTGCGCGAAGCTGCCCTGACGGCGATGCGGCGCAGTATCGACGCCGCCGACGTCACCGTGGCCGACATCGCCGCGGCACGCGAAAACGTCCGCCCCTCACTGGATCCCGCACAGGTGGACGCGCTGCGCTCGTTCGCCGACAACCGCTGAGCTCGGAACAGTCGAGTTCAGGAGACCTCGACCAACGCGGCAAGCCGGGACAACGAGGCCGCGAGCTTGTCCGCGGTAGTGGCCCGGGCGCGCGCGAGACGATTCGGGTCCGATAGCTCCGACCAGTCGTAGGTGTGGGTTACTCGAGTGCGCGCCGGCCCGACCGGCTCGAGCTCCCACCGCCACAGGTGGCCCGGCGGCGCACACCCGGGGGCCGCCGGGCGCCAGGCGATACGGCGCCCCTCCTCGAACTCCACCACGTGGTTCTCCCGGACCGTTCCCATGGTCAGCGTCATGGTGAAAACGTCCCCGACGGCATGAACCCGTTGACCGGGTGCGGCTTCGGCCAGATTCGCGTTGCCGTCCCAGCGCGGCTGCCGGGCCGGGTCGGCGATGAAGTCGAAGATCAGCTTCGCCGGCGCCGCGATCACCCTGCTGGCGCTGACGACCTTCGCCGGCAGTGACGAGCCGACCCGATGCAAGGTGCCTTCGGGGTCGATATAGGCGAATTCCCGGAGCTGGTAGTCGGTGTCGACCGGTTCGACGAAGCGCCCCGGCACGCCCGACGCCGACCATTGCGCGTAGAGGGCGTCGGCGTCGTCGACATAGAAGTACACGCTGGCAGCGGTGCGCAGCGGATCATGACCGGCCCACTCGGAAAGGTGCAACGAAACCGGTCCGCGATCGGCGAATCCGTATCGGGCCGGGCCGCCGTAGTGGTTGACGGTGAAGCCGAGCCGGCGGTAGCGGTCCAGCGCAGCGTCGAGGTCTCGCACGGGAATGATCGGTGCGACCGAGGTGAACTCGATGTCGGCCATAGCGTCAGCGTACGTCGAGGCGCCACCAGCTAGCGGCCGCGCTGTTGCTCGTATCCGCTGGTGAGCCAGTACACCGCTCGATCAAGGCTGGGCAGTATGTCGGTGATGGCGATCTCGCCGGCGGCGAACCGTGCGGACAACCCGTACACCAGGTTGGAGATGATGACGTCCAGGTCGGCGATGAAGGTTTCGTCGACGTCGGACATTGCCGCCAGCATTGCGGGTCCCACCGCGTCCAGGCCGCGGCGCACCAAGGCGTCGCCGCCGGGGGCCGACCGTGCTCGCACGTAAGCCGTCAGCATCGCCGGATGCCGCTCCCAGGGCTCGAAAATGGTGCGGTACAAGCTCATCAGCGCCGAATAGATAGATTCTCCGGGCTCGCGTGCGTGCGGCGCGATACCCGAGTAGCGGTTCTGCTGCATCCAGGTGTCCAGCGCCGCCAGGATCAGTTCGTCGCGGGTGGCATAGCGCTTGTAGATGGTCGCGAGCGACATCCGGGCGCGCCGGGCGACCTCACGCAGCTGGACCGCGTCATAGCCCTCGGTCTCCAGAATCTCGACCACGATGGCCAAGATCCGGTCTTCCGCACTGTCCATTACTCATCCCTTGCCGCCGATGAGTAACCAGGTTACCGTAGGCCGCATGGGTTCTCTGAATGGGCAGGTTGCGTTCATCACCGGCGCGGCGCGAGGGCAGGGCCGCAGTCATGCGGTGCGACTGGCCGCCGAGGGCGCCGACATCATCGGGGTCGATATCTGTGCTGATATCTCTTCCACCGGCTATCCGATGGGCTCGGCCGAAGAGCTCGACGAGACCGTGGCCTTGGTGGAAGCCGAAGGCGGCAAGATGCTCGCCTCAATTGCGGACGTCCGCGACTATCCGGCGCTGAAGGCAGTACTGGACGCCGGCGTGGAGCACTTCGGCCGCCTCGACATCGTCTGCGTCAACGCGGGTATCGCGACGATGGCGTTTCGCGAGCTGACCGACGACGAAGATCTGCAGTTGTGGACCGACGTGCTCGACGTCAATCTCGTCGGCGCGTTCCACACCGCGAAGGCCGCGATTGGGCACCTGATCGCCGGCAATCGCGGCGGCTCGATCGTGTTCACCAGCTCGACTGCCGGGCTGATCGGATTCGGCGGCATGCAAGGCGGCGGCCTTGGCTACGCCGCCTCCAAGCACGGCATCGTTGGTCTGATGCGCACGCTTGCCAATGCTCTAGCCCCACACAGTATTCGGGTCAACAGCGTGCACCCGACCGGGGTGAACACCATGATGGCGGTCAACCCGGCGATGACCGAGTTCCTCGAGAACTATCCCGGTGGCGGGCCACACCTGCAGAATCCACTGCCGGTGCAGTTGCTCGAGCCCGAGGACATCAGCGCCGCCATCGCCTACCTGGTGTCCGACGCCGGCAAGTACGTCACCGGGGTGACACTGCCCGTCGACGCAGGGTTCTGCAACAAGCTATGAGTGGGCGGGTCACCGGCAAGAGGGTGTTGGTCACCGGAGCCGCACGGGGAATGGGGCGCAGCCACGCGGTGCGCCTGGCCGAGGAGGGCGCCGACTTGATTCTGGTCGACGTCTGCGCATCTCTGCCCGAGGTCGACTATCCGCTGGCCACAATCGAAGATCTCGACGAAACCGCTGATTTGGTGCGACAGCATGGCCGTCGTGCCATCAGCCACGTCGTGGACGTGCGCGACGCCGCGGCCCTGGCCGCCGCAGTAGCCGAGGGTGTCGCCCAGCTGGGCGGCCTGGACGCCTCGATCGCCAATGCCGGCGTGATCACCGCGGGGACCTGGGATACCACCACCTCGGCACAGTGGCGCACCGTGGTCGATGTGAACCTGATCGGCACGTGGAATACCTGTGCGGCGGCGCTGCCGCATCTGGTTTCCCACGGGGGCAGCCTGGTCAACATCAGCTCGGTGGCCGGGCTGAAGGGCAGCCCTTTACACACGCCCTATACCGCGTCCAAGCACGGTGTCGTCGGCATGAGCCGGGCGCTGGCCAATGAACTTGCCGCAGTGAACGTTCGGGTCAACACCGTGCACCCCACGGGGGTGGAGACCGGGATGCGCCCGGACGGGCTGCACGGGCTGCTGGCCGAAACCCGCTCCGATCTGGCACCGATCTTCAGCAACGCCTTGCCGATCGTGATGACCGAGGCGCGCGATGTCAGCAACGCGGTGCTGTTCTTGGTCTCCGACGAGTCCCGGCACGTGACCGGGCTGGAATTCAAAGTCGATGCCGGCGTCACCCTGCGGTGAGGCGGGGCGCGGTGCCCACGCCTTCGCCGAGCTGCTGAAGCTGGCGGTGCCCGCCGACACCACGACCGCGGCGGCGACCCTGCTGGATTTCGTGTTCGCGCAGGTTTGGCAACGGCCAGGATTGAGTCGCCGGGATCGGTGGTTCGTCGCGCTGCCGTGCGTCGCGGCCGCCGACACCGAGCAGCCGTTGCGTGACCACATCTACGCCGCCCTGATCAACGGCGACGTGACGATCGAGGAGATGCGAGAGACCGTCCTGCATTTCGCCGTGTATTCGGGCTGGCCCAAGGCCTCGCTGTTCAACATGATCGTCGACGAGCAATGGGCACGTATCCATGGCGAACGAGGCGAGCCGGTTCCTCCTGCGGCTCCACTGCTGCCGCTGACCACGCCGAGTGACCCCGAGGCGCGATTGCAGACCGGCGAGCAGGCCTTCCGCGACGTCAACTGTCTGCCCTTCGCGCCGGTGCGAGACGACCCGTATTCGGGTGCGGGCATTCTGAATTTCGTGTTCGGTGAGATGTGGCTGCGACCCGGGCTGGGCCGCAAACAGCGGCGTCTGGTGACCGTGGCGTGTGTGGCGTTTCAGGACGCGCCGTACCCGATCCTCAGCCACGTCTATGCCGCACTGAAGAGCAGGGACGTCTCGTTCGACGAGATGGACGAGGTTGCACTGCATTTCGGCGCCTATTACGGCTGGGCGAAAGCCTCACGGCTGACGCAGGTGATCGACGAACAGAAGCAGCGCGTCACGCAGGAGTGGGCCGCAGAGGGCTAGCCCACCGGGTCGAATTCGATGTGCAGCTCTGTGAGCCCGCGTAGCAGGAAGGTGGGCTCGTAGGAGTAGCGTCGCTGTCCGGCGGGCCCGTGATGGGCCTCGCTGATCCTGATGTCGCGCATCCGGTCCAGCATCCGGTGAATCGTGATGCGACCCTCGACCCGCGCCAGCGGAGCGCCGGCGCAGGTGTGGATGCCACGACCGAAAGCGATGTGCTCACGCACGTTCTTGCGATCCAGGCGGAACTCGTCGGGGTTGGCGAACTTACGCGGATCCCGGTTCGCCGCGCCCAGACACAGCATCAGCACGGTGCCGGCTTTGATCGGCACCCCGCCCAGCGTGGTGGTCTTACGGGCGAGCCGAAAGTCGATCTTGGTGGGACTCTGGATGCGCAGCGCCTCCTCAATGAAGGCCGGGATCAGTGCGGGGTTGTCGCGCAGCGTCTGCTGGAGCTCTGGTTGATCACCCAGGGTTTGCACCGCCGCCCCCAGCAGCTTGGTGACGGTCTCCTGACCGGCACCGAACAGGAAGGTGGCCGGGCGAACCACCTCCAGCAGTTCCGGCGTGGAACCGTCGGGGTAGGTCGCGGCGGCCAGGGTACTGAGAACGTCACCACGAGGCTCCCGCCTCCGCTCGGTGAGGTAGCCGCTGAACTTCTCATCGAGGTATTGCAGGGGATTGAGCCCCACCGGTGTGCCGTCGAGGGAGCCGACGTGTTGCCCCTCCTGATGCCCAGCACCCAGCGCGCTGCGGAACTCGGCGCGATCCTCCTCAGGGACCCCGAGCAGATCGGTGATGGCCAGGGTTGCATAGGGTTTGGCGTAGTCGAACAGGAACTCGCAGCGGCCCGTCCCGATGAATTCGTCGAGCTGCGTATCGGTCAGCTTCCAGATGAACTCCTCGTTCTCCTTCAGCCGCTTAGGGGTCAGCAGCCCACTCAGCAGCGAGCGGGCCCGGGTGTGCGCCGGCGGATCCATCACCACGACGTGCTCGAAGATCGGGAATTCGTGCCGGTGCGCCTCGATCTGTTCGGTGATGTCGTCGCCCTCGGGCTCGAACGGCAGCGGGGGAAACGGCCCGCCGATGGCATTCACCGCAGAGAATGAGTCATGGTCTTTGAAGGCGGCGAGCACCTCGTCGTAGCCGGTGACGGCAACGACGCCGTGATGCGGCTCGGCGAACACCGGCCCAGACGCACGCAGGTATTCGTAGTAATCGTAGGGATCTTGGGTGACGGCTTGGTCGGAGAAGTAGTCCACCGCCGCGAGATCCACCATCACCCGATACGCCCTTCGCTCGCCCCGCGACCTCGTCGCGCTGATCGATCGATCAAATTGCTAGAATGGGTCATGCCTACCACGCGCGGCGCCGGACGGTCAAGCAATTGCAACCCCGGGCCGGCCTGAATGGCGGCTCCGCGCAAAGCCAAATCGACCGACAACGCCACCCGACGCCGCCTGATCGAGGCGACGGCACGATTGATGCGCGACGAAGGCTATGCCGCCGCGACTTCGCGGCGGGTCGCCGCTGAGGCCGGCGTGCGCCAAGCCCTGGTCTACTACTACTTCCCCACCATGGATGACCTGTTCGTCGAAGTGCTGCGGGCCGGCGCCGACGTCGCGCTGGACCGGATGCGCGCCGCCCTGACCGACGACGATCCGCTGCGCACACTGTGGACGATCAATAGCGATACCCGCATGACCAGCCTAAATACCGAGTTCATGGCACTGGCCAATCACCGCAAGGCCATTCGGACCGAACTCAAGGCCTATGCCGAGCGAGTGCGCGATATCGAGACCGCAGCCGTCACGGTGGCGCTGCGCGCCAACGGCGTCGACCTGGAGGAATACCCGCCGATCGCGATCTCGATCCTGATCGCCCAAACCGCGCGCAACCTGTGCAACGAGAGCGCCGTCGGCGTCACCCAAGGGCACGACGAACTGCGCGCACTGATCGATCGGCAACTGAGCCGGTTGGCACCGCCGCCCGCCGCCTCCTAACCCGCGCCGCCGCGGCGACTGTTGACAACCCCACCTGATTGGTGTCACCGTTGCCACCGTTGCTGATCGATCGACCAATTTGTCGGAGGTGCGGACATGAGCGGAAGAGTCGAAGGCAAAGTCGCCTTCATCACCGGTGCGGCACGCGGCCAGGGCCGCAGTCACGCCGAACGGCTTGCGCAGGAGGGCGCCGACATCATCGCCGTCGACATCTGCGGCCCGATCAGTGCCGACAGTCCCATCGCTCCGTCGACGCCCGACGATCTGGCCCAAACCGTGGACCTCGTCAAGGGATTGGGCCGGCGCATCGTCAGCGCCGAAGTCGACGTACGTGACTTCGACGCGCTGGCGGCCGCGGTGAACAGCGGCGTCGAACAGTTGGGCCGGCTGGACATCATCGTCGCCAACGCCGGGATCGGCAACGGCGGCGCGACCCTGGACAAGACGTCTGAAGCCGACTGGACCGACATGATCGACGTCAACCTCTCGGGCGTGTGGAAGACGGTGAAAGCTGGCGTACCACACCTACTTTCAGCTGGAAAGGGCGGCTCGATCATTCTGACCAGCTCGGTAGGCGGCCTCAAGGCCTACCCGCACACCGGCCACTACATCGCGGCCAAGCATGGCGTCGTCGGCCTGATGCGCAGCTTCGCCGTCGAGCTCGGGCAACATTCCATCCGGGTCAACTCGGTGCACCCCACCAACGTGAACACGCCGATGTTCATGAACGAGGGGACGATGAAACTGTTCCGGCCGGACCTCGAGAACCCCGGCCCCGACGACCTCAAGGCGGTCGCGCAGTTCATGCACACGCTGCCGATCGGCTGGGTCGAGCCGGTGGACATCAGCAACGCCGTGTTGTTCCTGGCCTCAGACGAATCCCGTTACATCACCGGGCTTCCGGTCACCGTCGATGCCGGCAGCATGCTGAAATGATGCATTGACTCTGCGTCCAGGGCGGTAGCTACTCGCACTTTGCCGCCCTGGACGCAGAGTCAACGAGGGATGTCGAATTCGACTCGCGCCGAAACGGTCTCGATCGCCTCGTGCAACGCCGCCAAGCGGTCGGACAGCGACGGCGCCGCCAGCACCGCGTAGCGGTCGGCCTCCCCCATCGGGACCCGGCAGGCCAACGAGTACAGCCGCTGCACCGGATCCAGCGAGCGCAGCCGTCGACCCCCCAGCAGACTGTTGCGCCCCGGCATCACCCACCGTCGCTGGGCTTGGGCCATTCGCTTGTGCAGCGCGACAATACGGTCCTCGAGCGCACCGAACTGCTTGTCAGTCACCGATTCTGACGGCTCGTCGGGCCACACCTCGGTGATCGCCCGCGGGTAGGGATCGTCGGCGAGCCATTCACGCACCCGGATCCGCTCCCCGGTCAGACAACGCAACGCGTACCGGCCTGCCCCGAGTTCGGTGCACTGGGTGATGCTGGCCATCGCGCCGATATCGTTGCGCTGCTCACCACCGCCCACCTCCCGGCCACGAGCGATCAACACCACCCCGAAACGCGGGTCGCCGCTGCGCATCAGGTCGCCGACCAACACCGTGTAGCGCAACTCGAAGATCCGCAGCGACAGTTCCTCGCCGGGCAGCAACACCCACTCCAGCGGGAACATCGGCAGTTCCATCACGAGATATCGAGCTCGCCCACCAGTGCATCGACCACGGCACGCAGATCGCCGTCGTGTTCCTCGGCGACCCGGCGCTGGCGCTGGTACGACGCGCCCGTGCGATAGATGTCGGCGACGGCGGCCAACTCGTTGGCGCAGTGCAGTCGCGCGGCGACCGGTTCCAGCCGGTTGAGCAGCTCATCGAGGTCCTCGGTGACCAGCCGCTCGTTGCTGTCGGCATCGAGGATGATCTCGGCGTCCAACCCGTAGCGGGCCGCGCGCCACTTGTTCTCCTGCACATGCCAGGGCGGCATGGTGGGCAAGGATTCGTCGGCTTCCAGCCGTCGGTCCAGATCGACGATCAGGCAGTGCGTCAGCGCCACCAGGGCGCCCAGCTCACGCAGGTTGGACACCCCGTCACAGACCCGCACTTCGATGGTGCCCAGATGTGGGGACGGCCGGATGTCCCAACGAATCTCGTTGGTGTGATCGATGATCCCGGTCTTCTTCTGATCGTATACGAAACCCTCGAACTCTTCCCAAGTCTGGAATTGGAAGGGCAGCCCCGCGGTGGGTAACTGCTGAAACATCATCGCCCGGTTGCTGGCGTAACCAGTGTCGTGGCCGTCCCACCACGGCGACGACGCCGACAACGCCAGCAGGTGCGGATAGTGCTGCAGCAGCGACGAGATGATCGGCATCACCTTGTAGGACGAGGAGACACCGACGTGGACGTGCACGCCCCAGATCAACATCTGCCGTCCCCACCACTGGGTGCGTTTGATCAGCTCGGCGTAGCGCGGGGCGTCGGTCAGCTTCTGTGCCGACCACCGCGCGAACGGGTGGGTGCCCGCGCCGAACAGCTCCATGCCCCGGGCGTGCACGATCGGCCGGGTGGTGGTCAGCGTCTGACGCAGATCCTCGATGGCCTCGCCGGTGTTGTCGCAGATACCCGTGACAAGCTCGACGGTGTTGCGCAGCAATTCCTTGTGTACACGCGGGTTCTCGCCAAGCTCGGACAAGACCGCGCTGGCTTCGTTGCTCAGATCACGCGTCTGGGCGTCGACAAGAGCCAGCTCCCATTCCACGCCGATGGTGGGGCGGGCGCTGCGAGCGAACTCGATTCGGGCTTCCGATCTCGCGGAAGCCCAGTTCGGCGGGCTATCCGGCGCCGATGACACCACACGCAATCCGCTTTCCGGCATCTCCGGTGGTCAGCGTGGTCTGGTCCGGGCCGGGAGTGCCGTTGACCTGGGTGTAGCGGTCCGCCGGAATGTTGGCGAAGTTGTCATCGTCGGCGTGGACGATGATCGAGGTCCCGTCGCCGGCCAGCAGTTCAGCTTTGGTGAACGAGTCGGTGGTGGTGACCAACAGCCCAGTGCCGTCGGAGCGCACCTGCAGCGACGTCAGGTCGCCACTCTGCGGGTGCTCGTTGTGGCCGGGCGCCTGGAAGTGTCCACCGGCCGACAGGAAGGCGCCGGGCGCGCCGCCGGTGGGGGCCACCGACTCTGCTTCGCACTTACCGACGGCGTGGATGTGCAGGCCGTGGAAACCGGGCGACAGCACCCCGCTACTGGTGGTCCGCACGGTCACGGTGGCGAACTCCTTGCCGCCGGCCTTGCTGAACTCAAACGTCGCGGTGGCGACCTGGCCACCGTCGGGGGTCGTCAGGTGCGCGACGAGATTGTCCGAGCCGCCCGAGCCACCCGATTCGGACTCGGTGGCCGACGGCGCCGCCGACCCGGTCCAGATGGCCGGCGTGGTGCCGGGCGCGTCGGAAGGCAGCTGGTTGGGACTGCACGCCGCCAGCAGCATGGCCGGGGTGGCGAAGAAGACGGCGGTGAGAGCTCTGCGGTGACCTGTGACCATGCGAGGAGCTTAACCCGCGACCACCACGATGACGCCCGGTGGTTGCTCGGCCACGTCTGGGATGCGCGGCTCGACGGCGGCTCCCAGCACCTGGGCCACCGAATGAGCCGCGTCCTGCTCGCCCTCGGCGTCGCTGAAGTAGACGGTGGTCTGGGTGACCTCGGGCAGTTCGAGGTTCCCGATCTCGGTCACGTTCCAGCCGGCCTCGCGCAGCCGGTCGGCGGTGTGCCCGGCCAGCCCCGCCTGTTCAGAGATGTTGAAGACCCGCACGTCGGACTTGTGTGCCGGGCGTTCGGGTTTGGCCGGTGCCGAGGTCGTGGTGACGGGCTTGGCGGTCGTCGAGTGGTCGGCGTCGTCGTCGGTGCTCGACGATCCGAGGGCTTGAAACCCGACCAGCAGGAAGACGGTGCCCAAGAACAGCAGCACCATCACCATCGCCCGCAGCGGGAGGCGAGAGGAGTCAGGAACGTGGTCGTTCATTGCGCCCACTGTATCGAGGAGCGGGCCATGACCTATAAACGCCCAGCAATCAAGGTGTCAGGCAATCAGGTGATGTCGAAACCGAGCCGGCGCGCGGCACGCGCCTTCTGGCGACTGGACCGCAGCCTGCGCAGCCGCTTGACCAGCATCGGGTCGGCCGCCAGGGCCTCTGGCCGGTCGACGAGCGCGTTGAGGACCTGGTAGTACCGGGTCGCAGACAGCGCGAAGCGTTCCTTGATGGCCTCTTCCTTGGCGCCGGCGTACTTCCACCAGTCCCGTTCGAAGGACAGGATGTCGTGTTCGCGACGGCTCAGACCGTCTGCGGGTTCCGAATCGTCCCCTGAGCGATTCGCCTGCGCCATGGCGCCGTCCATATCGATTCCTGGACCCTTCCGGAAAGTTCTCTCGCTGCAAACGTTCGGTTGTTTTCGGCGGCGTGTTCTGAGCGAATATTGAATCACGGCAGGCTGTGTTGGGCCGGGAGCCCGCCCCGCGCGTCGCCGTGGCCGTGGCACTTGACACCCACCGGCCATCAACCCGGCGGTTCCAGCTTCGCCTCTCCTCCGTCGAGCCTCGCTAAACCGCCCGGCCCATGGGGCGGTTCCAGCTTCGCCTCTCCTCCGTCGAGCCTCGCTAAACCGCCCACCTAAGATTTGCGGTCATGGCCGTCCTACCCATCCGCATTGTGGGCGATCCCGTCCTGCACACCCCGACCAGCCCGGTGCCCGTCGCCGAGGACGGCTCGTTGCCGGCTGACCTCGGTGAGCTGATCACCTCGATGTACGAGACAATGGACGCCGCTAACGGCGTCGGCTTGGCCGCCAATCAGATTGGCGTGGGGCTGCGGGTCTTCGTCTATGACTGCGCCGACGACCGCCGCTCCACCACGCGGCGCCGTGGTGTGGTGGTCAACCCGGTCCTGGAGACCTCCGAACGCCCCGAAACCATGCCTGACCCCGAAGAGGACGACGAAGGCTGCCTGTCGGTGCCCGGCGAATCGTTTCCGACCGGCCGGGCGCAGTGGGCGCGGGTCACCGGGTTGGACGCCGACGGCAACCCGGTCACGTTGGAGGGCACCGGGCTGTTCGCCCGAATGCTGCAGCACGAGACCGGCCACCTCGATGGGTTGCTCTACCTGGACATGTTGGTGGGCCGGAACGCCCGCGCCGCGAAACGGACGGTGAAGGCCAACGGCTGGGGCGTGCCCGACCTGTCCTGGATGCCGGGTGACGTGCCCGATCCGTTCGGTCACTGACGAGCCTTATGTCCCCACCACCCGAACTCCCTGAGATCGGCGTCCGGGTGAGTCTGCGCTACCTGCGCGCCCCGGGTTCCGAGCCGCCGATGGGCGATGTGATCGGGCATCTGGTGCAGACCGGACCGCTGGTGCGGGTCCGCTCGGCCGACGGGGTGGTGCACGAGTGCCGGCACGCCGACGTGCTGTACGTGCGCCGGCTGACCGACCGGCCGGTGAAGAACTCGGCGATCCGTTCCGTCGAGCATGCCGCCGCGCTGGCCTGGCCGGGCAGTGCGTATCAGTGGCTGGACGGCTGGTTGCTCCGGGCGGGCCCTGGCGCCGACCTCGCGGCCAATTCGGCTGTGCCCCTCGACATGTTTGCCCACGCGAACGCCATCCCGGCGATCATCGACTGGTACGCGCAGCGGAATCTGTCAGCGACGCTGGCGGTCCCCGAGCGACTCCTGCGGCTGCCGGAGGACGTCCCGACGCGATACGAGACCCGCACCCTGGTGTGCGACCTGGGCGCTGCCGGCACGTCCGCTGGTGACGTGGTGATGGCCGCCGAGCCCGACACCGGCTGGCTGGCGGTGTTCGGTCACGACGTGCCGGTGGCGGTGTTGACCGCGGTGGTCGACGGCGAGGTGATCTTCGCCTCGATTCCCGGGGTGGCGGTCGGGCGTGGCGCGGTCACCGAGGGCCCGGACGGGCCCCGCTGGCTGGGGCTGACGGCGATTCGGGTGGCCGCCGACCGAGGCCGGCATGGCTACGGGCGGGCGATCTGCGCCGCGTTGCAGGCCTGGGGGGCCGAGCGCGGTGCCACCCGCGGTTACGCACAGGTGCCGACCACCGACGGGGTTTTCGAGTTCTTCGAAGCGATCGGATTCACAGGCCAGCACCGCAGCCGCTATATCGATGCCCGGCTGCTAGGCAGCGGGTCGGCGCCGTCGAACGAGCTTTAGGGTGGCTGCGTGACTGCTCTGCGACTGGCCACCTGGAACGTCAACTCCATCCGCTCTCGGGTGGACCGGGTGACCGACTGGCTGGCGCGCGCCGAAGTCGACGTGCTGGCCATGCAGGAGACCAAGTGCACCGACGCCCAGTTTCCGGCGCTGCCGTTTCACGAATTGGGCTACGAGGTCGCCCATGTCGGGCTGAACCAGTGGAACGGCGTGGCGATCGCGTCGCGGGTCGGCCTGGACGACATCGAGATCGGGTTTCCCGGCCAGCCGGCGTGGGCCAAGGCCGACGCCGATCCCGCCGTAGAGGCGCGCGCGTTGGGCGCCACCTGCGGCGGGGTGCGGGTATGGAGCCTGTATGTCCCCAATGGTCGCGCCCTGAACGACCCGCACTACACCTACAAGCTGGATTGGCTTGCGGCGCTGCGCGATACCGCCGAGGGGTGGTTGCGCGACGATCCGTCGGCGCCGATCGCGCTGGTGGGCGACTGGAACATCGCTCCCCAGGACGACGACGTATGGAGCATGGAGTTCTTCGAGGGCGCGACGCACGTTTCGCAACCGGAGCGCTTGGCCTTCCAGGCGATGGCCGACGCGCAGTTCCTCGACCTGGTGCGGCCCTTCACGCCCGGCCCCGGCGTCTACACCTACTGGGACTACACCCAGCTGCGGTTCCCGAAGAAGCAGGGCATGCGCATCGACTTCATCCTGGGCTCCCCCGCGCTGGCGACTCGCGTCGCGCACGCCGAGATCGTCCGCGAGGAGCGCAAGGGCAAGTCACCGAGTGACCACGCCCCGGTGCTGGTCGAGATCCGCCGGGACTGATTTACCCGCAGTTCTATGAATTCGGTGTGGATTTCGGACCGATCTCGAAATCACGCATAAGATAGGCGGATTATCCAATTTGCTCATTTGAAGGGCAGGGAATTCCCATGAACGCCGTCGCAGGGACGGTAAGAAAGGTGGCCGGAGCGGCGAACCGCGCGGTCACCATGACAACTGAGGCAGCCGGAGCGATCGGCGGGGCCGCAGTCAACGGGGTAATCGGCGGTGTCAAAGGGGCGGCCGGCGGCGTGCAGCGTGGGCTGCGCACCGGCAGCCACTCGACTCCCGCGGCCGCGCTGACCCTGGGCGCCCTCGGCGTGACCGGACTGGTCGAGTGGCCCGTGCTGGTCGCGGTGGGCGGCACCGCACTGGTGCTCAAGCAACTGACCAGCCGGTCCGATGACAGCAAGGCGCCGGCCAAGGCCCCCGCTGCGTCAGTGCGGCCGCTCAAGGCGGCGCCGCCGGCAAAGGCGACCAAGCCGGTGAAGTCGGCGAGCTCGTCGACGTCGTCGCGTCGCAGCGCGCAGCCGAAGAAGACGGCGGCGCGCCAATCACGCAGCGGCGCCAGCAGCACTCGCACCCGTACCCGCCACTAGTCGGGTACCGAGTGAATTTAGACTCTCCCCTGCGTGCCGTCCGCCGCTCATGGCCGCTGCGCGCAGCGAATTTCGGTGTCCAACTGACGTCAGCGCTGATCGATGCCTCAGTCCAGACCGCTGCCGGGGTAGCCGGCGCGATTCTGCCGAACGGCGACGGGGGCCCGGTGCTGTCCCGCCGCTGCTTCCGCGGTGAGGGACGGGCCTGGGTGGAGATCCGTGGCCTCGACGGCCCCGCCGCTGACGAGCTGGCGACCGCCGTCCTAGACGCTGCCCGTGCACTGCCCGGGGTGATTTCGGTCCGCTTGAACCACCCGCTGTCGCGCCTGGTGGTCGGGCTCGACCCAACCGCCGACGGCGTCGTCTCAGTGCGTGAACTGTGTCAGGTGGTGGCGGACACCGAAAGCCAGTACCGCACGGATCGGATTCGGGCGGAATCCCACGGCCACGCCCCGGTGAGCCTGCCCGGCGACGGGATGACAGAGACGCTGCGCGCCTTGACTGTCGGGGCCAACATCGCCGGCTTGGGCGCGGCGACGGTGGGCCGGTTGCTGCGCCTGCCGGGCCTGCCGCTCGGCCTGGAAGCCGGCGTCGTCGTCATCGACTACCAGCCGCGAGTGCGCCGACTGCTGGAGGACCGCATCGGCAAGCAGGCAACCGATACGCTGCTGGCACTGGCCAGCGCCGGCGTGCACACCCTCAACACCGCGCCGACCACGCTGGCGGTGGACTTATCGGTGGAGGCAATGCGCGCCGGGGAGGAACGCGCCGAGGCACGGGCCTGGCGCCGCCACGAGCCGGAGCTCGCTCAGCACGCCGATCATCCGCCGGTGACCGTCCCGGAGCGGCCGGCGCCGCGGCCGCCGGGTCCGGTGGAGCGCCACCTGACCCGCAGCGCCTGGGCGCAAGTCGTCGGGGCTGGGGTGATCGGCGCCGCGACCCGGAATCCGGATCTGGCCGGCACGGCCGCCGCGGTGACCGCACCGAAGGCCACCCGCACCGCACGCGAGTCGTTCGCCGCGACCCTGGGCCGCGGTCTGGCCGATCAGCACGGCACGGTGGTGCTGCGGCCGGGCAGCCTGCGAGAGCTCGACCGCGTCGACACCGTGATCATCGATCCGCGCGTGCTGTGCGGTGAGACGTTGCGGGTGATGCAGGTGCGCGGCGCCGACGACGACGAACTGCGCGCCGTGTGGGCGCAGGCCCAGGCGCGACTGACCGACGCCGACCTCACACCGGGATGGCACCGCATCGGTCCGCGCTCCGGTGTGCAGGCGTC